>NZ_JHYC01000001.1:0-112100 GCF_000621525.1 Legionella fairfieldensis ATCC 49588
GATCGCTTCCTCATGCCTCGTTAATAACTCCTTATCTCCTAATGCCCCGCGTAAATAATATAATTTCATCGTTTTATTCAACTATGACTGGAAAAACTTAGTGTTAGATCAGAAATTATAATACTTGCATTCCTTTTACAACCAACAAATCAGATCACGGTTTAATATCAGACAACATATTTTCTTCGCCAAATACGTCACTTCGTGTATATAATCATAAACTTGCAGGGACAATTGCCATTCAAAAGGAACGGATATGCTGAAACGTGACATCTCACGCACCAATGTATTAATTGCTGCTGCTGGAGGAATGATTGGCTCTGGCTGGTTATTTAGTCCTTTTATCAGTGCACAAATGGCGGGTAGCAATGCCTTAATCAGTTGGGTTATCGCAGCCATTTTTATGTTGTTTATTGCTTTACCGCTTTGCGAATTGGGTACAATGTTTCCTATTTCAGGTGGAATGACTAATTATCCCAGCTTCACCCACGGTAAGGATGTGGGGTTTTTGTTTGCCTGGACATCCTGGCTCTCTTATGTGGTTATGACGCCCATTGAAATTCAAGCCATTTTGCAATATACAGGACATTTTTTCCCCTCTTTACTTGTTAAAGATACCACAACGTTTGCGCTATCAGGACCAGGATATCTCATTGCCATTGGTATTATGCTTTTTGTTGTTTTTATTAATTCTTATGGCGTCAAGATACTGGCTGAATGTAATAAAATTGCCAGTATTATCAAATTTTTTGTTCCAGGTCTTGCTATTGTTTCTTTGTTATACGTTGCACCATCAATGGATAATATTCAATTAAACTTGACTAGCAAAAGAGCCTGGTTCGAAATATTTACGGCCCTTTCAACAGGCGGCATAGCCTTTGCTTTTACGGGATTTCAAAATGGTTTAATGCTCGCTGGCGAAGTGCAAAATCCTCAACGTAATATCCCTATCGCCATTCTGGGTGCCGTTCTGATCGGCTTTATTTTGTATTTCATGCTGCAACTCAGTTTTTTGGCAGCTATTCCACAATCTTATTTAAATCAGGGGTGGCAACATTTAAGTTTTCCTGGTGATAGCGGCCCGCTGGTGGGTTTAACGTTACTACTAGGTCTGGGGGTGGTGGCTATGTTATTAATGTTTGATGCCGCATTTTCACCCTTTGGCAGTACGCTTATTTTTACTGCGGCTACCTCCCGTATTTTGTATGGCATGGCTTTAAACAATCATTTACCGCGTTTATTTACAAAATTAAATCGCCACAGAATCCCGTACATATCACTATATGCTAATTTTTTAGTCGGTGTTTTATCCTTCTTGCCTTTCCCCGGTTGGCAGAAAATGGTCGCTTTTCTTTCCTCTTGCAGTATTTTATCTTATGGTATCGGACCTATTTGCCTGTTAGCCATGCGGAAACTACAGCCTGATCACGAGAGGCCCTTTAAACTCTCAGCCAGCCTCTTTTTTTGTCATGCTGCTTTTTATGCTTGTAATTTAATGCTTTACTGGTGTGGTTTTGATATTTTATGGAAAC
Source organism: Legionella fairfieldensis ATCC 49588 (assembly GCF_000621525.1). Classification (GTDB taxonomy): domain Bacteria; phylum Pseudomonadota; class Gammaproteobacteria; order Legionellales; family Legionellaceae; genus Tatlockia; species Tatlockia fairfieldensis. The sequence goes on from NZ_JHYC01000001.1 coordinate 1,533, forward strand.
TTGATTTGGCGTTAGCCATTGGTTTTATCATTAATCTCATCTATCAAAAACGCAGTGTTACCTCGTGTAGCCGTAGTTTATACTGGTTTGGCTTTTACATGGCTTCCATGTTGTTGTTATCTTATTTAGGTTCGTTTGGAGGGACCCGGCTTTTACAATTTCCGTTTGATATAGTTGTTATTCTTCCACTGAGTATAGTCATTCTCCACTTCTCTCAACGGGTAATTATCGATAGTAAAGTTCATGAAGAGTTAACATCGAACATGATAATGGCAGAAGCTACAGAGACTTAGGTATAACATTGCCTTGAATAACGGGCAGCAAACATTCAGACTTTACCTGTGCGTTAAAAAATGATTTAATTTTTTTTCAACACTTAACTATTGTCTCTGAGGAGAAGTAATTTCCAACTACTAAATATAGGGATTTAATCAATGAAAAAACTTTCTAATCAATTAATAAGCCTGTTTATACTGCCAATATTTTGCACAACGATATGGGCGCATGGCGTTATCGAAAAACCGGCTTCTCGAGAGCAGTTTTGCGGTGTAGAAACCAAACCTCATGAAATTTATAGTGATAAAATGACTCATGAAAAATGCCGTCCTGTAATGACTTTAAGTGATGGGTCCATAGACAACAGCATTTATAATTTTATGGCTGTTCTTACTCATACCACGGGGCGTTCTGATAAACCCATCGACCAATTGCCTGTCAATGTTTGCGGATTTAACTCTGAAACCTGGCATGGAGGAAAAACACCTTGGGACAAAGCAATGGATTGGCCCACTGTACCTATAAAAGCAGGTCCTGAGCAATTTATCTGGAATATTTCCTGGGGAAATCATTTTGGTGACACAGAAGAATTTGTTTATTGGATCACAAAACCTGATTTTCAATTTGATCCCAATAAGGAACTAACCTGGAATGATTTCGAATCCACTCCTTTTTGTAAACTTAAATACAATGATCAAAGTCCGGATGCAAACCCTAATGTCATACCTGACAAGGTAAATAATAAATTTATCACGCTTTGCAACGTACCCGAACGTGCTACCAGAGCAGTGATCTATGCGGAATGGGGTAGGAACTCATGGACCTACGAGCGATTTCATTCGTGTATGGATGTTGTTTTTTCTGATACGCCACCACCATCAACTGAGGTTAAAGCTATAATCAAGTCTATTCCCACCCAAATAACAGGAGCTCAGGAAATTGATTTGGATGGAACTCAATCGACAGGTTCAAATTTAACCTATACCTGGTCTGTAGATGCTGATGATCTCACACCTTATCAATTAACTAATGCCAATACTGCTACAGCACATCTATCGCTCCAGAATATACAAGCCAGTCAACCGGTAACGATTTACTTGACGGTGACGCAAAATAATGTCCGCTCACAAACCAGTGTGACATTTACCCACGCCCCTGCGATAAGTTCTCCCTGGCAATTAGTAGGCAACGCAACGGTTGCAGAAACGTTAAAATCCGAGGATAAAATCCAATTAAGATTAGTTGATAGTGCGGGAAAAGATTATTTTCTTCCTTCAGTACCTTTGGTACTTGACGCAGAATCGTCTAAAGCAGAAAACATTGCCTATACTCTTGCTCAAGTCATCAACCCGGATAATAACTTCTCTGTAAAAATTGGCGTTCCTGATGCAAATAATGTCATTGAGCCGGTAAGAAATTTATCTAACAAAATTTATGTACCAGTAAATAGTATTATAAAGAATGCTTATATTCACGTTGTGCCACCCACAAATACGGTAGAAACCTGTACTGTTGAAAGACAAAATGGTGCAAGTAGTTACTGGATGGGATATAACATTTATGTGGATAAAGCGCCCTTTATTTTAGACTTTAGCTCAATTGGTATAGATTTGGATAAAGTTAATATTTCTGGTGTATTTACCGATGTAATCAAACAAAGCAGCACCGAACTGTTAATTAAAACCAAACCTTCCTGGGTTTCTAAAACGACACCAGGATATATGGGATTTCATCCCAAAAGTGGCAGTTATCCTCCACTCGATAAAACCACTCCTGCCAGCTGTCAGACAGATAGCTCTAAATAATAATAGATCCCTGAATACCTGATTTTAAGGTATTCAGGGATTTAACATGAAAGTCAAGTCTATCTCTTTCCCTTTTTTTTCTATAGAATGACAAAGTTCCAATGTTTTATTCAGCTTTTCTTCCTGTGGATAGTTTCATAAATTAACCAATCTGACAATTCATAAAAATGCCCTTTGTTGAGGCAATGATCCTTATTTTAAGAGGCTTTTCTTCTATTACTCCTAAAGAGACTTATCCCCAGAATGTGTGGATAACCTTGTGTATAGTACGTTTAAATCCTTGATAATCCTTGTAAAGTCTCTTGCCGCACCAAAGCTATCGAGCTGCTTCTTTTTTTGCAAAAAACTTATGTAATATTAGACAATGAACGAATATATTGCCGTATTCTGATTGATGCAATCCATGGTGCAAGTAAATTTGCTCTGTTATGAGCCAAATGCTTCAGCAACCGCTAAAAACGCCAATAAACGTTAAAGTAATGAATTATTTTGGACAAAAAAACATTCGAAATTGTTACAAACATTAACGCTTTTTGGGTTAAAAAAGCGATTCAACTACGCTATGATTTGCGCTCAAATGATTGCCAGTGACTGGCATCAAGATACTCTCATTACCGTTGTATTTCATGTTGTAACAACCTGTCTTACACGTTAACCCGTAACAAGGAATCAAGGATATGATGTTTAAAGTGTTTAACATTCCTGCTCGTAGTTTCCTGCAACAAATTCAAAATGCCCTGAATAAAGGCGTGAAAGTTTACAATGTCCATGCTGAATTGGGCGGTCATATCAACGAACTTTCAAGTACCGAATACAATAGCCAGCGCCAAATCGCTGAACGGCTTTTAACGGAACAAGACAATAATACGTCCTCCAAACAAGTATTAAAGACCAAAAAGCATGAAGTGCGGCAAATCAATTATTTAAAGTTCAATGAAAGATATCGTAATAAAGACTTCTGGCGCAAACTGCAATTGGATCACTCGGGTAGTCAGGACCTCATTAGGAAGCTCGAAAGAGAATGGAGTCGTCAAGCCAGTCATTCTCATTTTACGGTAGACGCTCTTTTTGAGAGTGAAGCACAGTTACAAGAGTTCCAATTACTCCTTAAATACGCCCAACAAGAGGCAGCTAAAAAACAGTATAGAAAGGATGAAGCACTTAAGTCTTACCTGGATTATTTATGTCAGTTTACAGAGACGATAAAACAAGAAAAGGAGGCAATCGCTGAAGCACTCTACTATCGTCTTAAAATAGCCTTTAGTAATAAAAGCGTTACCCATTATAATCCAACATTTTACTTGCTAACGACACTGCATACTCAAGGCATCAATCCAGTTAAGGGTATGACAACCAATGAATTACTTGTTCATTCAGAACCGCCTTTCCCGTTTGCCAAAGCCATTGCTTATATCCAACGTGAGGGTTCTGCACCCCTTCAACACGCCTTGGCCAAGTTGCTTGAATTAGCGAAGGATTACCCTAGCGCGCTTGAAGTGAGGCAACAAGGCCATCGTATTTTTTTAATTCCGAACGCATTAAGTCATTATATTCCCAAATCTCGTTTTATGAGCGCTCTCTTTTCAGGCGCTCAATTACGTTATCAGTTCTTCCAGAATAAAACGGATTTACTCATCAAACTTGCCATGCTGTATACTCCCTTTAAACCACCCAAAACCACTTGGGAAAGTATGCAAAACGAGTGGCAAACGCTCGTTGACTTACAAAAAAACCTGGACACTGAATTACAGACCACGCAACAACGAAAACGAACCTGGTTTGCGTTTCTCTTTAAGAAGACCAACACATTCCTCGATAAATGGCAAATGATGGTTCAGCATGAACAATATTCGGTAACAAGCAAACAATTAACTCAGCTAAAACGTATGCTCAAAATGCCCTTGCCATTAAATTATGCGTTTGCTGAGGCAACTAACGAGTCCGTCAGCACGTTTAAGCAAACTATGCGCCTGCAATTGAGCGCGCTGGAAACAAGACTGAAAAATGACACGAAGTGGGTTAACTCCAGAGAACAACAGGAGTTTCAGGCGCTAAAACAAGCGATAATAACTCAGTGGGATCTTTATGATACACAGAATAAAGCCCCTTCTATCGAATCGGTTCTTTTTCATTTATCCACCAAACCCGCCGTCTTCCTTTCAACGGATAAATTTGCCTTACTTGAAAAGGAATTGGCTACCCAAGACTCTATTCAATTGGAAACGTGGGCAAAGACTGTTGAAGTGGAACGAATTGCTTTGCATGTGAGCACTCTTTTAGAGAACTTGCCCTCATTAATGACCACGCAATCCGCTCTTGATGCTGATTTATCGTATGATAAGGCGCTGCGTTATTTGCATCAAGTCAGTCGCGTCCTGTCTTTTTTTTCACATACACACTTAAGTCAATCACTAGAAATGATAACAATTCACAATCGATTAACTGCTTTTGTGTTGTGTTATCAAAATTTTATTGAAGGACAGACTCAAGATACGGTACAAAAAGACAATGCTTCATTGATTCGCTTGGAAAAAACCATCCATGCCGTGATATCCATACAACCGGAATGGGAATCAATCCGCCATCTTTTGTTTAACGCCGAAGGGGAGCGTGACCTGATCCTCAAAGGTCAGCCCGCTATCGATGTGCATGCTTGTCTTGTGCAATCTCAACAGGAAGAAAACATACGACGGGAACAACTTAATGCCCTGCTCACTCAACACGACATACTTTCTAACGATATTCAAGAAAGCATTGCACGTTCAAAACAAGGTCGAGAAACAAGAAAAGCCAGGCTTGCCGCTTTTTTTACGCCGAAAGATAACTTGCCTGGAATCATTTCAGAAACCATCGTAGCCCCTAGTAGCCAGCCTTGATCTAATTTTGTTAAAAGGAGTCATTATGACAAACACGTTAAAAGAATTTAAAAATGCAGTCGGTCTTCAAATTAGCAATTACCTACAGGAACATCATCCTGTTAATTATCGTAATACATCATCAAGACATCTCATTGTCATTAAACTTCATGGAGACTCTTTCGCTTATTTGTTGGATTTTGAAGAAAAAACCTGTCAATTTATTACCGATACAAAAATCATCGATGACCTCACCGAAACAGAAAACGTCAGTAAATTATACGATACAGATGAAAAAGAAAAACGCTCTATTCATCAGTTGCTCAGTCAATTAGTGCAACCCATTGAGGAAATGGTGGGTTTTGAACTCTGGAAATCCATTCGAGAAGAACTGAAAGCAATGCCAGGATTTTGGAGTTTTCTAACGCCTTTACGCGCATTGACTTTAAGTTTACAAGACATACTCAAAGAATTTTCACCGAAGGCACTTCATCAAGAGGATAATGCTCTATTCAGAACATTAATTAACAAACTAAAAGCTGAAATCGAATATTTGCTCCAGTTAATTACTGAATTAACTCAACAAAGCCGGGAGCTTACACTCGAAAATGAAAAACTGAGAATACAGGCTGATGCCGGCGAGATGAGTGCCGAAGAAGCTGAACGAACAATTAAAAAAAAATACGACCATATCCTTTCTCAAAATGCTGGTCTTGTCGAGCAGTTAAACCAGGCAAAAACAAACTACGAGACCCTTGCTAAAAAATACAAGCAGGCTAAAACAGACACTACTGAAGCCAATAACGAAATAAGGGCACTGAATATTGAAAATGAACAATTAGCGGAAAAATTGGAACAGACCATAGCCTCTGTAGAAGAGAGCAGCCAGGAAATAGAAACTATTATTGATTCATTTATTAAGGTTCACGGCCCCCATTCAAATGAGCCTAAAACGACCGCTACAATACACAATATGCTATCAATCCGTGCAATCAATGAGCGACATAAACAATACCGTCTTGCGTCAGGTGGTGGCAATTACTCACAATTCTTTAAGAGAACTATGGCGACTGGCCAAACCACTTCAGTTCCTGGTCATCACCATAACAATGGATTCGCGATGTAATCGCGAGTCCGACAACTTTATTTATTAGAACCTCTTTATCAACAAGCTTTATACGTTATTAATGAAAGCATTTATGAAATAATCGGTGGTTAAAAACGCATTAAGTTAATGATCAGAAAAACATTGTTGTTCTTGTGTGAGACTCGTGATTTAAAAAGGAAGCACTATCGTTAAAGAAACGAAAAATAGTAAGGGCATTTTCATACCCTTACTATTAAAATTACGCACTTAATCAATTTTTATTTTTATTTTCCACGTGAGCAGCATGATGTGCTGGCGTAGGCATTTTATGGTCGTGCATACCCACTTTTCGTTCTGCCATATTTGTTTTAGATTCCGGCATATTGATCTTGCTATCAATTATTTTGTGTTCAGGCATGCTCATTTTATGATGAGACATACTCATCTTATGCTCAGAAGATGAGGCTGGTTTATGAGCAGGCATATTTATTTTACGTGCTGATGAGCTACTTGCCTTCCGGCTGGACGCACTTGCTTTACGAGTGGAACCAGCACGGGCAGAAGTACTCGCTTTATGGCTGGTAACTCCTGTTTTGCGCGCAGGAGCTGCTTTTTTGGCGGCTGCACTGCGAACAGAGCTGCTTGCCTTGCGTACCGAAGCAACCGATTTACTACCAGCTTTTGCGGCTGCCCTGGATTTGGTGGATGAGGCTTTACTTGGTGAAGCGGCTTGTGCTGCTTTTTTTATTGCTCCAGCTGCTTTACTTTTTGCCTTCAAGGGATTTTTCTTGCTTACAGAAGAGCGTAAAGAAGACATAACTTCTGGCATCATTCTATTCTTAAACAAATTTCTTTCCACGTGTGTGCCCTGTTCTCTCATTTCGTTTGACAAAGTCAAGAACGCACGCTCCATAAGCTCGAAAGATTGCTGCATACAATCCAGCACACGATGACTATTTTCCATTGCCAAACTAACTTGTTTTCCTAAAAATTCTTCAGGTCGATGCATTTGAGATAACTCATCAAATCGAAGATAACTTAAATTTTTAAAGGTTCTTACTTGCAAATCCAATAATGCTTGAAATGGTTTTTGCATTTCATTTGTTATTGCACTCCAATTCTTTAAATAATCCTGATTCATGATTTTTTCTCCATTTTTGTTGCGTTGCACTATTTTATCCTAGTAGAAGAATTAAAATTTTGCGAATTTTTTAATAATTAAAGCAACTCAAATGGAATCCTGATCTGCAACACTGAACAGACACTCCGCATATTTTGTACACACAAAACCACCATACGTATCAATCCAGTTAGCATCTTCCCGCGCGGGGATTTTGATTCGTCCCGGCCACCAGATGGAATAAAAACCTACAGAATTTTTATAGGTACATACGGCACCGCGACCTAATCCGGCAACTAATATATTGGCTCGAACGAATTGAGTCCCTACCTCTCCTTGTGGACGATTCAATGAATAGGGATCAGCAAACCATGGCTCAGGAACTTTGCCCCATTGAAGAGAGCTGGTATTGGGATCGGGGCATTTCACCGTGGCAGCTTGCGCCATTGAAGCAATCAGGAAAAAAAGTATCCATCTTCCTTTCATTATTAATTTGATCCTACTTACTTGATGAATATTTTTTACATTATACCATTGTACACTAAAATTTCTTTGTTATAATGGCCACCTGTGCCGGGGTGGCGGAATTGGTAGACGCGCCGGATTCAAAATCCGGTGGTGGTGACACCGTGTGGGTTCGAGTCCCACCCTCGGTACCATTAAGGGTCTTTTAAGGACTCTTGATGGATCTCAAACACTACCACAAATTAGCCTTTACATCGCCCTTAATTGTTCGTTATTTTCATAGCGAGAGGCGGCTCCCTGAACATTATTTTAATTTCTCTATATTTCACATTGAACGATCGTTAGAAAATTATAGAATGATAAAACTGAATATAGTAAATTGACTATCGTTTGTATTAACTCCAGATTAAAGGCTCAATATGTTAGATATAAAATTAATAACAGAAAATACAGAAAGTATCAGAGACAGTATCCGCAAAAGAGGAGTTAATGCTGATTTAGATACGTTATTAAACCTTTATACTACACGCAAGTCACTGATGTTGAATGTAGAAAACCAACGAGCTGAATCCAATCAAATTGCAAAAATAATACCTCAGTCACACGGAGAGGAAAAACAGGAGCTTATTAATAAAGGACGTACCTTAAATCATAAAATTGCCATGCTCGAAGAGGAGCTGCGAAAAATTGATGAACTCTATAACGAAGCAATGCTTAATATACCTAATCTTCTGGCCGATGATACCCCTCCTGGTGAAAGTGACGCAGAAAACGTAGTGTTGAGAACCCATTTGGTTCCTCGCGAGTTTGATTTTGTACCCAAAGATCATATCGAAATAGGAAAAGCACTTGATTTAATCGATTTTGACAGCGGTACCAAAGTCACTGGTGCAAAATTTTACTTTCTAAAAAACGAAGCTGTGCTGCTCGAATTAGCGTTAAAGTTATTTGCGATGAAAATTGCCGCTGAGTTTGGCTACACCACTCTTATTACTCCTGATTTGGCGAAAAAGTCTATCCTGACTGGAACCGGTTTTTCTCCGAGAGGCGAAGAGTCTAATATTTATAATTTGGAAGATCTGGATCTGAGCCTCATCGCAACCGCTGAAATTACTGTTGGTGGAATGCATGCGGACGAGATCGTTGATGAAAATAAATTACCACTGAAATATGTAGCTGAGAGTCATTGCTTTCGTAGAGAAGCTGGCGCAGGCGGCAGGGAAAGTAAAGGCTTATACCGTGTACATCAATTTTCCAAAATTGAACTTTTCCAAATTACCAGGCCAGAAGATGGTGAAGCTGCTTTGGAAGAGATTTTAAAAATAGAAGAAACAATCTATCAAAAACTTCAATTACCCTATCGAGTTGTTCGTATATGTGCTGGCGATTTAGGGGCAGCAGCTTTTAAAAAATATGACATTGAAGCATGGATGCCCGGTAGAGACTCGGATGAAAAATATGGTGAAGTAACCTCTGCTTCGAATTGCACCGATTTCCAATCACGTCGATTGAATATCCGATATCGCGATAAAGAGAACAAAAGAGTGTACCCGTATACTTTAAATGGTACCGCTATCGCTTTAAGCCGAACATTAATGGCAATCCTCGAAAACTACCAGCAAAAAGACGGCAGTGTAGTCATTCCCGAAGTATTACGTACTTACATTGGCAAAGACATCATAGGAAGATAAATACAATGAAGAATTTGATGGGCTTATTTAAAGTCAAACATAACACCAGAGATAATATTTTATCTCCTTTAGAACAACTTCCAGAATGGCTTGCATCAGAGATTGCATCTAAAATTGACAAGAACAGTTTTGCTAATCTTCGCCGTGCCTCTAAAACAACCTTGAGGCTATTTCATGAGTTATCAAGTGCCCATAAGCTCCTCTATCATGTAGAAAGAGCTAATTATGCTGCTGCGGCAAAAATGGTAGAAGAACATCCTATGCTAATGTTCCAACATGTTCAGTAAGACCATAAAAATACCCGGCTTAAGACAGATTAGAACAATGATAATACGCATGCCCTCGCATGGAATGACGGCAGTTTAGTATTTTATTAATGCTGCACCCTGATTTCTCCATGCTCTGAATAAAATTGGCGGTAGCGATACCAGTTCTTACCTTTGAGACGAAAAAGATAGTTTTGGATATGATAAAGCACTTTATGAAGCAAGTATTAATAATCAACCTGACACTGTAAGATTTTTGATGGAGGCTAATGCGAGTCTAAGAGAAAAACGTGAATACAGCTTTAGTAGGGATTTCCGTATCGGATACGAAGAGTATGACTATTATAATGCTTTAGTTGCAGCTGCCTCTCGTCAATCTTGGATGGCAGTTTTAAGTATAATAGAAACAGTAAAAGCAAATTCTACGAATGATTGTGGGCATGACATCGCTTTTTATTTTGCATGTAAATATAAAAATCTAGATGCGGCTAGAAAGTTATATGCTGCTGGAGCTAGCATTCGGCATAAATTCATAGAAGTCTATAAGACTTCTATGAATAATCAATTTCCTCCTATGTATCAATTTAACAGTATGCAGTGGGCATTACTTAACGATGATCCTGATATGGTTTGTTTTTTGCTTAGCGCTGGTTATGAACTCAGCTCCTCATTGTTATATACTACAAAAAATCAACAAGGGGATGGTTATTCAAAGCAAACAATGGATCTTGACCAGTTTGTTACTTTATATGATTGTCGTGCCACTTTATCTAAAGGATTGTTAGATTTCAAAAATGATTATCAAAATATAAAAAATAATCAGATATTTAAAGAGCATACGTGTCATTTAGAATCCATTGCTAAAGAGAAGCACAAAGAAAAAGCTGCTTCAGAAAAAACAGAAACTTTAAAAAATAATAAACAGAACTTTTTAACGAGTGTAAATGATTTTCTTCGTCCGCTAAAAAAACAAAATCACTTTGAACGATGTTTAATATGGAAGTCAAACGAGCGTAAAGATATTGATACAATTGAGCAATTGCATAAATCAAAAGATGTTGAGGAAATAAAAGCTTTTATTAAGAACACTAAAGGAACGAGCAAAGTTTCAAAAAAACTGTCAGAATTCTTAGAACAAAATCAAGTCAATCAAGATTTTTCCGGTTCAATCGATATGCAAGGCCCAAGTATATGATAAAGTAGAGAGGCAGGTTCTGTGGAAAATGGAAGAAACCCGTTAGCAGTAACTGGAGGGTGGATGAAACATACATCGTAAGTATTCACGTAATGTCGTCAACTTAAGAAGAAATTTGTGCCACAGCTTCAAGCTGTCTCTTTCTCGCATAGGCACCCTCATCCCCAACCCTTCTTCCTCAAGGGAGAAGGAAGTCAAATTCCTGGTGAGTGTTCACGGAGTATGTAATTAAGAAGTATATAACGTCAATGTCTTTCCCGCGCACAGGCAGGAAAGACGAGTCATGGAACAAAGTCTGGCAGAGAAAATTTGCATATCCCGTGAACGCTTAATGGCACATAGGTTTATCTTTATCATGCTGTAAATGTCCATGTTTGGTAAGGGTTATAGGTCGTTTTCAAAATAAAGATGATATGGAAACCTTCCAGCGTCTTTATGAAGTAAGAGCTAATGAGTTTAAGGAGCTCCTGTCTCAACCAGAATCCTTGTTGAGTCAAAATAAAACACCTGCGTTTTAATGCTTTTAATAAGTGAGTTAATTAATCAACCGACCAAATTCTGCGGGTATTTTAACATAGAATAACTCTACCTTTTTCTGAGCTAAAAAAGCCAATAACTTCTCTGCCTCCTGTTCAGTGACAAGCATCACAATCGCAACGGGCTGATCTAACAATTCAAAAAAATGAGCGCTGTGTAACTGACGATGAAGGCCAAAACCAAGCGCGCCCGTAAATGCCGTAGCACCGCTAATACCGTGATCGCGAGCAATGTCTATAAGCCACGCATAAAGTGGTTGCTTTCCATGATTCTCATTCTGTTCGATAAAAAATTCTAACTGGTAGCCTTTCTGCATAAAATGGTTTCCTTCCCGTCAAGCGTTTGTTCGGCATCCATATCAGTATGTTCACGTATCATAAAAAGAAATGGGATAAATCCTAAAGCAAGTACAAAAGCAATTTGATACAAACCAACCCATCCAAACCACATCTGCAACATGGCCGCCACGGGGCCGGAAAAAATACGAGGTAAAGCAGACAAAGCAACCAGTAGAGAAAACTGGGTTGCAGTATAAGGTTGTTTTACCAAACGCATAAAAAAAGCGACTAAGGCCGTTGATCCCATGCCTGCTGCAAAGTTATCGCAAACGACTGCTGTAGCAAATAAAAAGAGATTTTTACCAGTAAGTGCTAAAGCAACAAATAAACTATTAGTCAATGCCTGTAAAAGGCCAAAAACAAGCAAGGCTCGAAACAACGACCAATGAATAAGTAAAAAACCAGCGGCTAAACCACCTAAAATAATCGAGCTAATACCCATTACTTTATTCACATAACCAATAGTATCTAACGAAAAGCCAACTCCTTGAATTAAAAATGGCATCACAATCCCACTCGTTGTGGTGGTAAAAGCCTCTCCCAGCTTGTAAAATAAAATAAAAAGTAATAAAGGAATAATGCCTCGCCGAGTAAAAAGCTCTCTAAAAGAAGTAAGAAACATCCCTGCAAAGCTCATGTCATTTGTGAGATAGTTTGAAGGTTCACGGCTCCAGAGAGTAGCGGTCATGCCAATCAACATTAACATTCCCATCAGACGATAAGTATAAGGCCAACCAAAATGTTTTGCCATGATCAAGGCAAAACCACCACCAATCAGGAGAGCCAAACGATAGCCCAAAACAGCTAAAGAAGCGCCTAATCCATGTTGTCGAACTGGTAAATATTCAATACGGTGCGCATCAATAGCTACATCTTGAGTGGCCGAAAAACAGGCCAAAGCAAAAGCGAGAATTCCCATCCATTGAGGCGATGTTTCAGGCGATAACCAAGCCATTGCATTAAAACCAATTAACAAAGCAAACTGCATTAAAAAAATCCAGCTACGCCGTTTCCCTAAAGAAAAAAGAGAATAACGATCAAGTATTGGCCCCCAAATGATACGATAAAGATAGGGCATGCCGGCCAAACTTAGCATACCTGTCGCTAATACAGACATACCAGTCTCGGCAAACCATGCTTGTAGCGTACTGCCTGTTAATGCTAACGGAAGTCCTGAAGAAAAACCCAATAAAAAAACAATCAGCAGGCGCTTGCTCATGTTTAAACCCGGTTAAATTATATTTACTAAAGGCTTTGACAAACAATCATTCACTTCGACTGCTTATTTTTCTACAAACAAAACATAGGAACAGAAACACTCCTGGTATCATGAGGATACCAGGATGAAATAAATGTTTATTACGCATCAGATTTTTTGACAGAAATTAAATGAATTTTAAAGATTAATGTTTCGTTAGGTCCGATAGGGCCGCCTACGCTACGAGGACCATAAGCAAGTGCCGAAGGAACATACACTTCCCAGGTAGAACCTGCGGGCATTAATTGTAAAGCCTCAGTCCAGCCTGGTATAACCTGCGATACTTTAAAAGTAGCTGGCTTGCCTGTTTTATCTGTACTATCAAAAACCTGTCCGTCTATTAATCGACCAGTATATTCTACGGTCACTGTATCCTCTTTCGCCGGTTTTGCACCTTCTCCTTTTTCAATAATTTTGTATTGTAAGCCACTTGGCAGACTAACCACCCCCTCTTTAGTCTTATTGGCATTTAAAAAGGCTTCTCCTTTGGTTTTATTTTCTTCAGATTTTTTATTGAATTCAGCAGTACGTTTCATCATCAAATCTTTTTGAAACTTATTGAGAACGTCTTTCATCTGATCTTCAGTTAACAACAACTGGCTACCGTTCATGCCATCCTGCAAGCCTTTTGCCATTGCGGCAGGGCTTATATCAATGCCTTGCTTTTTGAAATTTTTTCCCAAATCAGCGCCAATACTATAAGACAGCTTATCCATGTCGCTATTCAATGATGTTGCAGAGGGTGCTACTGTAGCAGCATCAGTTGCAGCAATTGTCGTTGACATTGCCAAACTCATGACAGCTGCAGCGACTAGTCTCATCTTCATAAACAATCCCCTTTATTTGTCTTTCGTCAGAATAATCTTGCAAAAATGCACCATCATTCTGCCTAAAATCAAATGAAATTTCCAGTAAAGCGAGTTAAAAGAAATTTGCTGAATCATTCATTTTTATTCTACGGGTAGTTGTTTATACCGTATTTTCCTTCTAAACTTGCCATTATTTGCACTAGTTTGAGCCTTGTCATGAGTATTAGTGTATTTGATTTATTTTCAATCGGTATTGGGCCTTCAAGTTCTCATACAGTGGGGCCAATGCTCGCTGCGAATGCCTTTCTGAATTTACTGGAACAACGAGAATGTTTTAATAAAACTACCCGGATAAAAATCGAGCTTTATGGCTCATTAGCATTAACCGGCAAGGGTCATGGAACGGATAAAGCCATTCTTAATGGCCTGGAAGGAAAAGCGCCTGAAACAGTCGATCCAGCAAGTATGATCCCGCGTATGCAGGAAATTATTGCCAACCGGGTACTTTGTCTGGGAGGAAAAAAAAGTATTTCTTTTGATGAAAAAAATGATTTTTTATTTTTTCAAAAAGAACTTTTGCCAAAACACACGAATGGTCTGCGTTTTACAGCCTATAATGATGCCAATACGGTATTAACAAGCCAGATTTATTATTCAATAGGTGGTGGTTTTATTACCACTGAGGAAGAATTTGACCAACCATCTACTTCGCTGGAAAAGCCTCCTTATCCTTTTGCTACTGCCCGGCAATTATTGAAATTATGTCATGACAATCATCTCACTATAGCCGAATTAATGATGGCCAATGAACGTACCTGGCGTGACACTAAAACTATTCATGAAAATATTCTGATTATTGCCAAAGTAATGAATGAATGCATTGAAAATGGTTGCAAGCATTCTGGTATTCTGCCTGGCGGCTTGCAAGTTAAACGGCGTGCTCCTGATTTGTACAAAAAACTAATCGAACATAAAGGAATACCTAGTATCTTTGAGCAATCCGATATTATGAACCGACTTAATCTGTATGCCATGGCTGTCAACGAAGAAAATGCAGCGGGAGGACGTATTGTTACGGCACCAACCAATGGCGCCGCCGGTATCATTCCAGCGGTGCTTAAATATTGTCAGGAAGCGCATGATCGTTTAAGTGATGAAGATATTTACACCTATTTCCTTACTTCTGCTGCCATTGGCATTCTCTATAAAGAAGGGGCATCCATTTCTGGCGCCGAAGTAGGCTGTCAGGGAGAGGTAGGCGTTGCTTCCTCCATGGCGGCAGCAGGGCTAACCGCTGTTTTGGGGGGAAGCATCGCGCAGATTGAAAATGCGGCTGAAATTGCCATGGAGCATCACTTGGGCATGACTTGTGATCCCGTAATGGGTCTTGTGCAAATTCCTTGTATAGAACGTAATGCCATGGGTGCTGTTAAAGCGGTTAATGCGTCACGTATGGCCCTTATTGGTGATGGTCAGCACCAGATTTCTTTGGATAAGGTCATCAAAACCATGAAAAAGACCGGTGAAGATATGCAAAGTATTTACAAAGAAACCTCGTTAGGTGGTTTAGCGGTTAATCATCCGGAATGTTGAAGGAACTATAGTCTTGACCAGTTAATTTATACCTTAACCAGACTTGCAGCCCCAATGAAATAAAATAATTACTAACGGATATCAATCCAGAGATACGATGTGAATTCTATTATTTAAAGGAATTGTATGAAAAAAGCCACCCTGATCACTTTTGTGATTACCCTGCTATTTTGTTGCTACTCTACTCAAACGCTAGCGGGAAAAGAACGCTGTCCAAGAGAAGCTATTCATTGTGTTTATAATATGACTAATAGTCCTCCTAAATGGGTTAGGATAACAATGCAGCCAAGAAACCTGACCATGATTCTTTGTCTACGCAGTCAAGATGTTGTCTATCTTGAGAAAGATGACATAGAACAAGATGGCACGCTACCCGGCAGCTTATTGACCTGGACACTAAGCCAATGTAGTAACAAAAATTGTGAACAAAGCCATCTTTTAGGGGTGGATCAGTTTAGTTTGGCCTGGAGTGGAAACCATTACGAGACAAAACCCGGAACTTACGGCTTTATATTTGATCCAACATTTGGAGAAACGTGTACCTTCCTTGATGAATAGCATTCAAGGTTGTAACTCTTCATTCTCTTTATTCGTGGCCATCGCTTTTCGAGTATGATCTTCAGCAAGAAGCATATACATTGCTGGAACGACAAAGAGAGTAAACAGGGTGCCAATTGAGATACCGGTTGCGATCACAAGCCCAATGTTATAACGACTTTCAGCACCTGCGCCTGTAGCCAGAATAAGTGGGATAACACCTAAAACCATCGCTGCCGTTGTCATTAAAATAGGACGTAAACGAATAGCTGCTGCCATTTGAATTGCTTCTCGTTTCGTTTTACCATTTAGTTGTAATTCGTTGGCGAACTGAACAATTAAAATACCGTGTTTACTGATCAATCCAATTAACGTGACTAATCCTACTTCACTGTAGATATTAAGCGTTGCATGACCAATACCAAGACTCACAAATATCATTGCACCAAAAATTGACATAGGCACACTAATTAAAACAATAAGCGGATCTCGAAAACTTTCAAATAAAGCCGCAAGGGATAAGAAAATAATAATCAGCGCAAAGAAAAAGGTAATGATCAGACTGGAACCTTCCTGAATAAACTGACGTGATTGTGCCCCGTAATCAATGTAATAACCTTGAGGCATGACTTCTTTGGCAATATCAGCAAGCGTTGATAGTGCCTTTTGCATGGAAACGCCAGGAAAAGCAACCGCAGAAATGGTTACTGAATTAAGTTGCTGAAAATGATTCAATGATTCAGGCACAATCTGCCTTTCAAGTTTAGCGACTGTTGAAAGAGGAATCGAAGACCCATTGGCTGTTGTAATATAATAATTCAATAACTGATCCGTATTCAGGCGAAATTCCCTTTTCATTTGCGGGATCACCTGGTAGGAACGACCGGCATAATCAAAATAATTAATATAGTTTTCACTCAGTGATGCCCCAAAAAGATTACCAATATCCTGCATAGTCAAACCAAATTCCGCTACTTTATCTCTATCGATGACAACTTTGGTTTGGAGTTGATCAATTTTAAGATCAGGATCAATATAAGCAAAAATGCCACTGGCCCGGGCCTTTGTTAATATATTTTGCAATACCTCGTTTAAGTTTTCAAAAGTCTCCGTGGTAGTGATTACGAATTGAATAGGTAGCCCACTTCCGCCGCCGGGCAAGGAAGGTAACTGAAAAGCGGCTATTTTAGCGCCGGCTATTTTATCAAGATCCTTCTGCAAAAGAGGTTGCAATTGATTAGTAGTACGCTTGCGTACATCCCATGGTTTAAAAACCATACCTATTATTGACTTATTCAGACCACCATTGCCATCAACCTGAAAAATATGGTCTGTCTCGTCAAATTTTTGAAAAAGTTTGTTGACCTGATTAGAATAAAGACGAGTCTGTTCCAGGGACGCATTGGCAGGCGCAGTAACTTGTGCAATGACAATCCCCATATCCTCCTGAGGCGCTAACTCAGAATCTGAAGTAACAAACAGAAAATAATTGCTTAATAAAATAAGAGTTGCGAAAACTGCAATAACCGGTAAATAGTTTAATCCTTTGGCTAACATCCGTTCATAGCCTCGTTCTAACTTTTTAAAAACCTCGTCGATATACTTCATAAAACGGTTTTTAGTATTATCAGCACCCGTTTTTAAAAATTTTGAACACATCATGGGTGAAAGTGTTAAAGCGATTACCGCAGAAACAGTCACAGCACCAGCCAGAGTAAAAGCAAACTCTGTAAATAAAGCGCCTGTTAATCCTCCCATAAAACCAATAGGCACATAAACCGCAATTAATACAACGGTTATTGCAATAATAGGGCCTGATAACTCCCTTGCACCCAACAATGCGGCTTTAAATCGGGTCTGTCCTTCTTCAATATGGCGTTGCACATTTTCTACAACAATAATTGCATCATCAACGACTAATCCAATTCCTAATACCAAAGCCAGCAACGTTAATAAATTAATAGAATATCCCAGTATCGTCATGATAAAAAAAGAACCAATGATCGATAAAGGAATGGCGATAAGAGGAATAATCACCGAACGAACAGAACCAAGAAAAAGAAAAATAACGCCTGTTACAATCAAAAAAGCCTCCAATAGGGAATGAATAACTTCATTAATTGAAGACGTGACAAACAAACTGGCATCATAAACAATATTAGCTTTCAAGCCTTGAGGCAATTGAGCCTGAATACCAGGGAATATTTTTTTTATATCGCTGATTACCGTTAAAAGATTCGCTGAAGGAGCGACAAGAATTCCGATGTACACGGCCGTACGACCATCAAAACTGACAAGAGAATTATAGTTTTGCGCACCTAATTGTACATCAGCGACATCCTTTAATCGAACAATAGCCCCATTTTGCGCTTTCAGTACCATGTTCTTGAATTGTTCCACATTCTTTAGATCGGTACTGGCGGTAAGATTCTGGATAAACATTTGACCGTCAGTACGCCCTACTGCGGAAATAAAATCATTATTGGCAAGTGCAGCTCCTATATCTGCCGCAGAAAGACCATATCCTGCCAATTTAACCGGATCAAGCCAGGCACGAAGAGCAAAGGTTTGATTACCCAATATTTGAGCATTCTGTACTCCATTAACTGCTTGTAATTTAGGTTGAACCACGCGAATCAAATAGTCTGTAATCTTATTAATAGGTAATTCATCGCTGTAAAAACCAATATACATCGAATCAATCGTTTGGCTGACTGAGACAGTAATAACAGGTTGCTGTGAATTTTTAGGTAACTGATTAAGAACAGCGTTAACCTTGGTAGTAATATCCGATAACGCTTTCAGAGGATCGTAATTAAGACGTAAGTAAACGGTGATTGTACTGGTGCTGGGTGTGCTTGTGGAGGTCATATAATCAATACCATTGGCCTGAGCAATGGAATTTTCCAGAGGCGTGGTAATAAAACCGGCAATAACATCCGGATCGGCACCCACATAGGTTGTTGTTACAGTAACAATTGCGTTTTCAGTGAAGGGATATTGCATTACCGGTAAAGAACCCATTGAACGCAAACCCATGGCTAAAATTAATAAACTAATTACGGTAGCAAGTACCGGGCGTCTAATAAAAATATCCGTAAACGGCATGTCACTCCTTAATGTCTGGTGCCTTTAGCAACCTATTCGCTATTATTTTTCAATTACTTTCGGTGCAGGATCATTACTCGGTTGTATTTCATTATTTATCCTGACAGGACTACCATTTTTAAGCTTGAGTTGGCCGCTTGTCACAACGGTATCCCCAAGATTTAAACCTTTCAAAATAGCTATCTGGTCACCTCGTGTTTCTCCCACCGTAACAAAAACCTGATTAGCTACAAGAACAGGTTGATTTTGATTGTCTTTTTTACCACTGTCTTTGACGACATAAGCAATATCACCGTAGGGATTAAAGCTAATTGCTGATTGAGGCAGCGTTAAATAAGTCTGGGGCTTTCCAGTATCGATCTCAACGCGTGCAAACATGCCTGGCTTTAGTAAAAAATGAGGATTGGATAAAGTGGCTTCCACCTCAACGTTGCGTGTGCTGTTGTCTACTGCCGGTTGAATTGTCGTAATTTTTCCACGAAAAATTCGGTTGGGAAACGTATCGATTCTTATTGAAGCGATCTGTCCTGTTTCAAGTTGTGCCAACGTTTGCTGAGGTAGAAAAAAGTCTGCATAAATAGGGTCCAGTGCTTGCAAAGTAGTTACTGTATCACCTACATTGAGGTACTGACCCGGGTTTACATTGTTAATACCTAATTGCCCGGAAAAAGGGGCACGAATAGTCTTTTTTTCTACCGTTGCCGCTTGCTCTTCAACCCGAGCCTGGAGATTTTTAAGGTTCCATTCATCGGCATCCACAGTTTGTTTACTCACCGCATGCACTGCATATTGCGCTTTATCACGCTGGTAGGTGATTTTTGCAAGTTCAACCTGAGCTTGCAAAGAATGCAATTGGCCTAATTCTGTACCTGCATTTAATTGCACCAAAACCTCCCCTTTTTCGGCTTTTGTCCCAGGGGTAAAATAAATAGTTTGAACCATACCGGCCAATTCTGTTGTCACGTTCACCCCTACTCGGGCGCGCAAACTCCCCACAGCATTTAGTTTCGGCTGCCAAAGGGATGCTTCAACTTTCATGGTAGAAACAGTCACTACAGGTTCTGTTAATGAAGCCAGATATTTTTTGGTCATAATGGCTTTAAAAGCTTTCCAACCAAAAACCAGGCCGAAGAGAATTACAACACCAATTAACATGATAATCATTTGTTTTTTCAAGAAAAGTCTCTCTCTTAAAAGACAAAATAAGTAATAACAGCCAGCCTCGTACTTACCCTATTGCTGACCAGCCTCCTATCCTGCACATTGCTGCACACACCAGGGTTTATGCCACCATCCGCCTCCCAAAGCCTGAAAAAGTCCTGCTGTATCGATATAACGGGCCGCCTGAGCCTGGATGCGATTAATTCGGGCTTGTTGATACTGTTGCTGCGCATTTAACAGATTAATATAGCTTGCACCACCCAAGCGATATTGATCAACATTCAGTTGAAGAGAGCGTCGGGCCGCCTCTTCAGCAAGGCGTTGAGCTTTTAGCGCCCTTGCATCCGTTTCTAACGCCCGCAAAGCATCGGCTACATTTTGAAAAGCCTGCAAAACAGCTTGTCGGTATTGAGCACCAGCCTGTTGATAAGCTGCAATATTAGCTCGCCGCTGTGCGCGTAAAGCGCCACCATGCAAAATCGGCTGGGTAAACGAACTCATAATACTCCATATAGAATTCTGATGGGTAAACAGATTGGATAAGGAATTGTTAATCCAACCATAATAGCCCGTAATTGTAATTTGCGGGAGTAAATTCGCTGTGGCAACACCTATTTGAGCACAAGCTGCATGGACAAGCGCTTCGGCGGCACGTACATCAGGCCGTTGGCGTACAAGTTTTGAGGGTAAGCTCAATGGAATATTAGCAGGTAATTTCAAACTATTCAGTTTAACAACAGGTAAGGGTCTATCGGGGAAAGTCCCTACTAATGCAGCCAAAGCATGTTTTGATTGCGCCAGACTTTTCTGTAAAGCAGGCAAGGTAGCTTTGGACTGTTCAACCAGTGTTTTCTGAGTCAGGACATTCGTGCTGGGAATTCCTCCCAGGCGATACTGGTGCTGTAAAATGGTCAATATATTTTGCTCAGCCTTAATTAAATCAATTGTTGCTTCAATCTGAGCCTCATAAGAAGCAACGGTCACTGCTGTAGTGACTATATTGGAGGTTAAAGTAAGATAAGCGGCAATGACTTCAAATTGCTGGTAATCGACTTGAGCTCTCAGGGATTCGATTTGTCGTCTGGCACCACCCCAGGTATCCAGTGTATAAGAAACATTAAATGACGTATTAAATAAATTAAATGTAAATGCCTCGTCTCCAAATCCTATTTGTTGTACAGAATATCGTTGTCTTTGAGCAAAACCGTTGAGATCAAAAGCAGGCCATAGCGAATTACCAATTT
The DNA here is from genome assembly GCF_000621525.1 of Legionella fairfieldensis ATCC 49588. GTDB lineage: Bacteria > Pseudomonadota > Gammaproteobacteria > Legionellales > Legionellaceae > Tatlockia > Tatlockia fairfieldensis. The sequence continues at coordinate 22,878 of NZ_JHYC01000001.1, forward strand.
GGACATTCAAATTCTCCTGTGCCTCTCGCAAAGCCGCTCTCGCTGCTGCCAAATCGGGACTGTGTGCTAATCCCACCTGGATTAATTGATTAATCGCTTGCGAATGGAACAGTTCCCACCACATAAGCGGAAGGTCTTTCCCCTTGAGAAAAGTCTGTGCTTCTCCTCCAGCGCCTTGCACTTGAGCTGTTTTGGCAGGAAGAGGTGATTCAGTGTATCGTTTCACCTTTGGTGAGGGAGACGGGTGAAAGTCCGGCCCTACCATAGGGCAGGCAGTTAAAAAAGCGGTCAGGCATAATAGTCCAATTACCCTGCTGATGCGAAAACTAAAAATGCACACTTACCGCAATCCTTGTGAATTTGGTGATTTTACTAATCTATCATGAATTTATAGCGCATGTTAAATCTAAAGATACTAAAATACTACAAAGATAAAATTAACTGCGAATGCTTTTATATAAAGAAATATTTTTTACCAAAATGTTCTATATTTTTCTAAATAGGAATAGGTATTAAAGTGAGGCATGGCATTAGATTAAGATAACGCACAAAAGCTCAATCCTTGAGTAGTTGGTCTATAATAGGAGGACCAGTTAATTACAATAGTACAAATGAGCTTAAGATGTTATTTTTTAATGAAAAAAATAATGAAAACCAGAGCAACAGAAATTTATTACTCAATGTTCCGATGGAGAATTATTTATTTATACCAAAAAACAAGCACTCTGAGAATATAAAAGGTTTTTTCTCACACGGTGTTTGGGACTGTGTATGCGGATTTATTTCAGGTAAAAATGGCTATGCATTTTTTCATTTTTATAAAAAAAATGACCCCGATTGCATCCTCAATTTAATTAAAAAGGATTTTGAAAGTGATCCAGAATTGCGTATCACGTTAATAGGAGGCAGTTTATCGAATGCATTCAATCCCTGGAAAGAAAAAAATAGACATGTTAGTGCTGAAGATTGGAATAATAATTACGCTCAATTAACGGGTAATGATGCCATTAACTGGATAAGAAAAACAGAAATTAATCCTGACTCTTCTTATTTTCATCCCGAACGCAAGAATAGGCATAAATTAGAGAAAATAGTTCAAGAATGCATTATTGAACTCGACAATGGATTTATAGAATACGATTATAAAAAATTGGATTTGATGCTTAAGGATCTCAATTTAACAGTTAGGGGATTTGGTGGTGCCGCCAGTTTTAATGTAAGAGGTATTAAAGATCTTGTTGGATATCAAAATATGGGAAGATTATTAAGGGCTTTTAGCGAGAGTCGGATTGTCTCAAAAGAAAATATTTCTCATTATCATTGTGTTCCAGGTTACGACGTAGTAGTAAATTTTAACAAGGGTGATGAGTTACTTACTACATACCAGGAACAGCCTCTTGGCACATTAGATACCGGTGAAGAAAAGTATGACGTCCTGATTTCCGATGAAATCGGGGCATTAGGATTATCCATTGTTAGATTAGAAGAAGCCAGTGTTTCTGAATATACCTCTTTAAATAGTCAGGATCTTATTCCTAAATTTAAAAAGTGATAAACACAGCACCAGGTAGCTCTATCACAATAATTTGCAAATAATGTTCAGCGGATAATCCTTTAGGATAGACAATAAATACAGATAATATGAGTTGGAAGTCTTGTTTTTTAAATTTTTATTCCTATTAACAATTAAAACGAATTTGATAAACTTTTTCACAATGCTCCCGATAAAACAAATCACTTACTGCATAGCCCACTACACAAGCCAACTGAGAATTGATATAAAGCAATGGAATACGGTCGCGAAGCCAGGGAGGAATACTCCATTCCTGAAATAATTTTTTTAATCGTTTGGTTTGTCCATGCCAGGAAAATAATTCGCCGCCCTGTCGAAATCGAATTTCCAGGAGACTGTGCTCCGGACAATGCAACCCTTTATTAGTCAGTTTTGCATGTAAATCACCGATCCCTTCCAGGTATAGCGGTTCTGGAAAAAAAGACCAAGGCAAGGAAACAGGCAATATTGCCTGATTATTCTTTAAAAGATAAAGCGTTTGTTGATAACGTCTTATACAGACATTATCCCAACTGACCTGCGGATTCGCATCTCCTCGTGCATCAATAACCTCTGTAATAAGACGATTAAAAGTCACTGTATCAGGTAATCTCAGCTGATGACGCTTAAGCCAGACACGCAGCACATTGTCAATTCGTGCCTTACTTAACGAAAGTAAAGGAGTCAGTGACAAAGTCATCGTTTTATAGCTTAATTCTGGACAGTCAATTTTTGCCAGATCGTCCAGATTGGCTTCAGCCTGCTGACAATGATTAGCGCTTCGTGCTAAACAAGTGACTACTTCAGGCCAACGTGACTGGAGTAAAGGAATGATCTGATGTCTTAAATAATTACGGGAAAAACGGATGTCTTCATTACTTTCATCGTCTATCCATTGTAACTGATACCAATTGGCATAATTTTCTAATGTTTGACGAGAGTGTTGCAATAAAGGTCTTAATAATTGACCCTCCATAAATTCTTTCGCAGTAGCCATAGCACTTAAGCCTCCCACACCCGCACCGCGAAAAAGTTGTAAAAGTAACGTTTCAGCCTGATCATCCTGATGATGCCCCAGGATTAAACAGTCACCCGCCTTAATTAGCGAGGCAAAAATCTTATATCGAGCTTGCCTGGCTTTCTCTTCTATATTAGCCTGACGGTCAACTTCGACCTTTTTAATCCTTAAAGGAAGCCCTGATGCATTACAAAATCGCTGGCAATGCTCTTCCCATAATAAAGCATGCATACTTAGTCCATGATTAACATGCACAGCCACCAGCTTTTTACGCAACTCAGATTGCTCAGCTAAATTATGAAGCAACACAGTTGAGTCAAGCCCACCGCTAAAACCAACAAAAATTCTGGTGCATTGAGCTAATTGCTTTACCCAATCCGGGTCCAACAATGATTTAATCACAAGCTCCCATCGCCATAAATTTCTCATAACGTTGATTAAGTAGCTCTTCCATGGGTAAACTTTTCAACACACGCAATTCATTAATCAGACAATCCTTCAAACGAGAAGTCATGTCGGTAATATCACGATGAGCTCCTCCTAAAGGTTCAGCGATGACATTATCTATAAGCCCTGCTTCAAGAATTTTATGAGCGGTGATTCCCATGGCACGAGCTGCTTCGCTTGCTTTGGCAGCGTCTTTCCAGAGAATGGAGGCACAACCTTCGGGGGAAATAACTGAGTAAATGCTATATTGCAACATAAGCACTCTGTCTCCTACGCCTATGGCCAATGCACCACCAGAGCCTGCCTCTCCGGTTACCGTACAAATCACTTGTGTTCTAAGCTTGGCCATTTCAAGTAAATTTCTGGCAATGGCTTCTGATTGATTACGTTCTTCTGCGCCAATGCCGGGATAGGCGCCTGCTGTATCAATGAATGTAAAAACAGGCAACCTGAATTTTTCGGCCATTTTCATTAATCGCAATGCTTTACGATATTCTTCGGGGCGTGCCATACCAAAGTTACGATAGACTTTTTCTTTAGTCCGTTTACCTTTTTGATGACCTAAAACCATGACCGCCTCACCATTCAGGCGAGCCAGACCACCAATAATAGCCGGTGCAGAAGAATAATGCCTGTCCCCGTGCAATTCTTGAAAATCAGTAAAAATATTCTCAATATAATCGGTAGTCTGCGGACGCAAGGGATGCCTTGCCATTTGTGCCACCTGCCAGGGTTCCAGATTAGAAAAAATATTAGCGGTTAACTCCCCACATTTTGCTTCCAGGCGTGCAATTTCTTCACTCAAATTCACTTCATTATCACTGCCCACCATGCGCAGTGCCTGAATTTTTTGATTCAGTTCCTCGATAGGTTGTTCAAAATCCAAAAATTGTCGGCTCATCACTTACTCGTTGGCGAATTTATTTTCATGCGTTATGATAACCGTAACTTCTTTTTGATGCCACCGTTCATCGCATTCTATGCTATTAAATGCCTTTTCATTATTACCTGATGATTACCAATTACAGAATAAACGCATTGATATCTGGGAATTCCCTTTAGATAAACTGCCTCCCAAAGCCAATTCATTGCTTGATGAGGCAGAGGCAATACGGGCAAATCGTTTTTATTTTGAGCGACATCGCCGCCGTTTTACAGTAGCACGTGCTCTGTTACGCCTGATTTTAGGTCGTTACCTTAAAAAAACCGCCGATCAGGTGATTTTTTCCTACAATAAACAGGGGAAGCCACAAGTCGCACACCCACTGGCTATTGAGTTTAACTTAAGTCATTCACGTGATTTGGCACTCCTTGCCATAGGACAACAATTTCCATTAGGTGTTGATCTGGAGTTTTTTTCTGCAAGATCCTATGATGGTATCGCTAAAACTTTATTCTCCCCCCAAGAATTACAACTGTTTTTAAAACTTCCTTCTTACTTAAAAACGCAATCCTTTTTTCATATCTGGGCCCAAAAAGAAGCCTTTATTAAAGCCTGTGGTTTAGGTCTTTCCTATCCAACACAGTGTTTTACCGTGTCTATTCTCCCGGCATCGCCGATTCTGGTCGCAGACTCTCTCCATAATAAGGAGTGGTTAATAAGTCCTTTTACACCACAGCCAGGTTGCAGTGCAGCACTTTGTCATCATCCAGACATTCAGGAAATACGCTATTTACGTATTAAAAATCTTATAGAGGTTTTTGCGCATCTACCTGATAACTCACACTTTTGATTTTTCGTCTATAGTTGTTATTAACAGAGATATTAATAAGGATATGATGATGGCTGGGAAAAAAGCTAATACTGACAAACAGACGGCTCTGGAATTAAAACGCAACTGGGGCTGGCTATTAGCCTTAGGTATTTTATTTGTCATTCTGGGCTGTATAGGAATGGGAATGGTTGTAGGATTAACTTTGGCCAGCATGCTCTTTCTTGGTATTCTCTTGCTCATTGCAGGCGTTTCCCAAATCATTGATGTATTCAAGGCAAAATACTGGAAAGCAGTGGCGTGGCATGCGTTGATTGCCGTATTTTATATTATTGGTGGTTGTCTGGTTATTTATGATCCTTTTTTAGCCTCTACTTTAATTACCGCATTGTTAGCGGGTGTTTTAATTGTTATTGGTGTAACCCGTTTCATCATGGCATTAAAGCTTTATGGCTCTGCTGGTTGGGGTTGGTTATTAGTCGCAGGTCTTATTGCTATTGCACTGGGAATAATGATTTTAGTGCATTGGCCAATCAGTGGATTATGGGTTATCGGGTTATTCATCGCTATTGAAATGATTGTTGATGGCTGGACTTATATTTTTCTGGCGTTGGCGATTCGACGCGCTTAAAATCCATTGAAATTAATCCAATAAGAGAAGCCTCTTCACAAAAAAGAGGCTGTTTTATTTTTATAAACGGTCTTTAATGAAACAATTCACTCCTATACAATTAAAACTACTTCATCATCTTGCCGATGGCCTTTGCCATAGCGGAAATGCGCTGGGTGAAGCGTTAGGAATCTCTCGCACCGCTGTATGGAAACACATCACCCATTTAACCGAGCTGGGCCTGGCTATCCAACGGATAGCGCATCAAGGTTACCAACTGGAGCAACCCATGAAATTGCTTGATGAGCAATTAATTCGACAGGCGTTGATGAATAAAAATTTCAATAAACCCTTTCATTTTCATCTCTATGCTTCAATTGATTCAACGAATCGTTTCCTTAAAGAATTGGCGCCTGATTCCTTAATTAATATTTGTTGTGCGGAAACGCAGACTCAAGGACGAGGACGTTTCAACCGTCATTGGATTTCTCCTTTTGGAGAAAATATTTATTGCTCCAGCCGTTGGGAATTGAATTGTTGCTTTTCACGTTTATCCGGCTTAAGTCTTGTAGTAGGTCTTGCCATTTTGGCAAGTTTACAAGACAGTGTATTACAACAGGATATTCGCATAAAATGGCCCAATGATATTTTATGGCACAATAAAAAACTGGCAGGTATTCTTATCGAAATCATTGCCGAAACCAACGGTTGTGCCCAGGTTATTATTGGTATTGGTATTAATGTCAACACGGCAACTCATCAACAATCCCTTCCTGATAAGCCCTGGTGTTCCTTACATGAAATTACCGGCTTGTATTTTGATCGCAATATTTTAGTAAGCCATTTAATTTGGCATCTTGATCAATATCTGGATAAATTTTTACGGGAAGGTTTTACCGCATTCAGTCAGGATTGGGCCGCTGTTGATTATTTACACGGGCAATTTATTAACGTATTACAACCTTCTGGCCAGATAAGTGGCTATGCTTGCGGCGTTAATGAATTGGGTCAACTTTGTTTAAACGATAATAATGGAATAATGCATTATTTATCATCAGGAGATACATCACTCCGTACATCCAGTGAGGAATAAGAATGCCCCGATTCAAAACTCCTGTTCTGTTCGGGGTGGAATGACTGCGAATAGAATTCTGGCTATACTGATTCTTCAGTATCTGGCGCTTCTTTTTCTTGCTGAATACGTAAATAAATTTCTTCACGATGTACAGAAACGTCTTTGGGCGCATTAATACCTAAACGCACCTGATTGCCTTTTACCCCTAAAACGGTAATATTAACGTCATCGCCAATAATCAATGTTTCGCCAATACGCCGAGTCAAAATTAACATAACAAACTCTCCCTTCTGACAACCATCTTTTTCCATAGAAGCTTCCATGGCGCTCTTGATAGCTGCATTGTGTAAACAAAAAGCAAAAATTCGCTCTACCTGTAATTTTACACAAGCATTCTTAACGAAATATTAAGAAAAAATTTTAATTTTGATTTTTTTTTGATCAGGACAAATTTTTTATAAGTATAGAATAAATATTGATCACTTTGTTATACTATTTTTAAAAAATCAATATTGTTTTAACCTGTCTGGAATTAATCCGGAAATTAACAAGTAATTCGCGAATAAAAAGGTATTTTAGTGGACGCAGGTTATTGAATAATAAATAAAGATCATAATAAGATGTAATTTTTAATGATCAATTATTTATGACTTAATCAGGAGTAAATATATTCTAAAAAGGTCACTATGCCATTTAATAATGAAGACAATAACTTAAAAAATGAGACTGATTTTAGCTTATTCTTCATTCCTTCGTCACGAACTCTCTACACATGGACATGGAATGTTCTGAATTTTACCACCGTTGCCGGATTAACTAGCGCTGCCATTTTAACAATTCAAAGTCCTATAAAGACTATACTTTTAAATTTTACAAAAAACGGGGCATTTATCCCTTCTTTCACTGGGGGTACTTTAGCTTTTTTTCGAGCCATTTATGCGGGAACAACTCCTGCTTTATCAGGTTCATTATTACGAACCGCTTATGTAACAGGGATAAAAAATGACAAAGTCACCGAAGAAACAAATGAAGAAAAAAGTAAAGGAGCCGCCAAAATTAATCCCATCTATATCGCTTTTGTCTCACTAGGTAACGTTCTAATCACACAAATACCCAATTCACTTTATCAATTAAAACAATTAGAACAATTAGGAAAGTTGGACGGACATATTTCCAATGGGTTTAAATGGCATACACTGTATAATGTTTCTCGTCTTATGTCAGGAGGTTTTGCAGTAAGGTATGTGGCAGGATTAGTTGATTTTACTTCACTCTTTTTAGTTGAAGAGGACATTGCAAAAAAATTACCATTTGAAAATAAAAAAACGAATCATTTTGTTGCAGGAGCATTAAGCGGGATGATTGCTTCCTTTTTTTCCAGCCCATTAACAATGTTTTATGATTACACCCTTATTCATGCAAAAGTTATTAATGGCAAATTAATTAATAAAAGCGCTTTCAGTATTTTAAAGGAAATCAAGCAGGAGTTTATCAATAATCCTAAACTGGCCACCCGCTTGTCAGCGACAAATATCAAAAAACAACTACCTGTTCGAATGGGCTTGACAGCAGGAATATTTTCGATAGTAGCCGGTATGGGAGAAGTATTAGGTAATGAACCCCTTAAAAAAATGGTTCCCGAAAAATTTCAACCTTCTCAACGTTTTTTTGCAGCAAATGCACAAGAGAATCACATTTATAAGGAAACAATTGCTCCTCCCCCAAACGAACCTGAAACCAACAAGTTAATACCGAAGTAGTATAAGTTACCCCGGTATAACTATCATAATGCTCATTTCACACGAAACTCCGCCTTGATTTTTATTGGCATTATTCTTTTTTCCCAGACTGAAATTTTAACGCCAGGCCAATTAATGGTAAATAAGCGATTAACAAGCCTAAACCACCATTCACAATCCCACATCCCACCCCTATTGCTATAGGTAACAACCATAGTAAATTAATAAGCAATACTCCCAGAGTAACTGGCAAATGTTTTCCATAGTAACGTGCAGCATATTGATAAGCATGACTACGATGAGCTTGAAAAAGACTTTCTCCACGCATGGCACGTCGCAATAAGCAAATTGTAGCATCAGTAATAAAAACACCTGAGAGAATTAACCAACCCCAGAAAAAGTGGCCATCAATCGTTGCAGCCTGAATAGATAGAACGCCTAAAACGAAACCCAAAAAACCACTGCCAGCATCCCCCATAAAAATTCGCGCGGGTGGAAAATTCCAGCATAAGAACCCTGCAACAGCAAACATAAGACATAAAGGCAAAAACAGTTCATTGAAATGACCACTAAGGTAATACAACATACCTCCTCCCAGCAAGACAGTGATCGCCTCCACCGCCGCAATACCATCAATACCATCCATGAAATTATATAAATTCAATAACCAGACAAGATATAAAACGGCTAGACTACTGGTGACCAGACTGCCTGTCAAAGTCCAGGCAAAAAAAGGAATACTCGGCATACCCCCCAGAAGATATAATGCAAAAATACTTGCGGCAAAATGACCTGATAAACGCCATTGAGCTGAAATATTATTGCGATCATCAAGAAAACCAAGCATCGCTATAAAAGAACCTCCAATTATCAAGGTAAAAAACAAAGCAGAAGAAATAAATTTAAGATAAAATAAAAATACTACACTCGTTAAAAAACAAACCACAAAGGAGACCCCTCCTCCTCGTGGCGTTGGTACAAGATGCGAACTGCGGTGATTGGGAATATCCATTAAATTAGCAACTAACGCATAGCGACGCAAAAGCCAGGTTAAAGAATAAGAAAGAATAAAAAGAAAAACCCAATAAAATCCGAGCATTATTTCCTCACCTAAAAGCATAAATATTAAACATAAACAAATGAATGAGTTTACACTATAAATATCCCTACGGTATTGCTTTAAACGAAGGAAAAGCAATCCTTTCAACTCTTATTTTAAATTTTAAAAATAGTGTATTATGAACTAATTAACCACATTGCATAATAAAAGTTTACATTTAATGTTTTATTAAGTACGATAATGTTATATTTTTTATTTATATTGTGTTCTAAATGAACAAAAAAAATCATCCGAAACAATCGGAAAAAGCTCTAAAATTAGAAAAAACCAAGCCGACTGTCAAAGTAGTGGAAGGAACCCACATTATAATTGACAATAATCGTCCTCTCCGGGAAGGCGAGAAAGAAGAGACTATTTCAAAGAATGCTTTTCATAGAAGGCAGCTTGTCAGAGTAGTGAAAGGAACCGGCATTAAAATTGATCCTAATCGTCCTCTTCAGGAAGGAGAAGAAGAGGAAACTATTTCAAAGTATACTTTGTATAATAGGCAGACTGTCAGAGTAGTGAAAGGAACTCACATTAAAATTGACCCTACTCGTCCCCTTCAGGAAGGAGAAGAAGAGGAAACTATTTCAAAGAATGCTTTGCATAAAAGACAGACTGTCAAAGTAGTGAAAGGAACCCACATTAAAATTGACCCTAATCGTCCTCTCCAGGAAGGAGAAGAAGAGGAAACTATTGCAGAGAATGTTTTGCGTAAAAGGCGGACTGTCAAAGTAGTGAAAGGAACCCGCATTAAAATTGACCCTAATCGTCCTCTCCAGGAAGGAGAAGAAGAGGAAACTATTGCAACGAGTACTTTGTATAATAGGCAAACTGTCAGGGTAGTGGAAGGAACCTGCATTGTAATTGACAGTAATCGTCCTCTCCAGAAAGGAGAAAAAGAGGAAACTATTACAAAGAGAACTTTGCATAATAGGCAGCCTGTCAAAGTAGTGAAAGGAACCTGCATTGTAATTGACAGTCATCGCCATCTCCAGAAGGGCGAGGAAGAAGAATCTATTTCACAGGGGGCTTTGTACCTAAGGCAGCCTGTCAAAGTAGTGAAAGGAACCCACATTGTAATTAATAGAAATCGCCATCTCCGGAAGGGCGAGGAAGAGGAAACTATTTCAAAAGGGACTTTGCAAAGCAGACGGGCTGCCCAAGTAGCGAAAAAAAAACGTATTGTGATTGACAATAATCGTCCTCTCCTTCCTGGAGAGGGCGAGGAACCCCTTGCGAAGGAACCGTTGACGGTCAAGAGACAATCTGTTGCAAAAGATGTTTTAGAAAAAGGGAAGAGAAAATTTAGTTTTTTTGGTGCAAACTCACCTCTTATTGAACCAATGACCCCAACTTCAGAAGAAGCTGCTGAGTTAATTTATCTAATGAAAGATCAGGGCAAGAAAGCACGGCCCAATGGCTAAATTATACAAAATTAAATTGATTCCAGTAGCACGTATTCTTGTAAAAAACTCCTTCATGGTCAGACCCTGTTGACATTTCTACTATCTTAGCCAAAAGAACTAATTTTTTGCGATCCGAACTTCAAGAGACCCTGGATAAAAAAGTTAAACTATAATCATTGTTAATGAAAGTATTTTTTATTTTTTAAAATTAGAGCAACATTTTTATTTAAAAACAGAAAGAGAAATGATATTTTAAGCAAAAAATTAATCTTAAATGATAGCATGAAGCACTTAACTGAACTAGGCTCCTGGATTGCCTTGGAAAACCATTCTCACTATTTGCGTCTGGCAACAATGAGTGAGCTAAAAAAAAATTCCACCTCTCGTGAAGCGCGCCTTAAACTCGCTACCGAACATGTTTCTATTGATTTTACCAATCAGCGCCTGAATGAAACCACCATTGACTTACTCATTGGCCTGGCTAACGAACGCGGCCTCAAAGATAAAATTAACGCGCTTTTGCAGGGTGATAAGGTGAACCGAAGTGAAAATCGCGCCGCGCTGCATACCGCTCTTCGTATTTTTGATAATACCACATCGATTCGGATTGATGGACAGGATATAGTTCCTGATGTTCTGGAAACCCGTGAAACAATGCGAAAGATTGCCACAAAAATTAGAGAGGGAAAATGGTTAGGGTTTTCCGGTGAGTCCATCACCGATATAGTAAACATCGGTATTGGCGGCTCTGATTTCGGCCCCCGTTTTTGTATCAATGCATTATCAGACTTTGTAACACCTGAACTTGGTTTTCATTTCATTTCTGATGCAGACCCTTTTGCTTTTGAAAACGCTGTAAAAACGCTTAGGCCCGAAACAACTCTTTTTATTATTTCATCCAAATCATTTACAACCCGGGAAACACTATACAATACTAAAAAAGCATTAAACTGGCTAAATAACGATCGTCATAGGGACAAACATTTCATTGCTGTTACTGCCAATATAAAGAAAGCACAGGCATCAGGTTTTTCAAATGTATTGCCTATATGGAATTGGGTTGGTGGAAGATATTCTCTTTGTTCTGCTATTAATCTGATCACCTGTATTGCAATTGGTTACCCACGTTTTACAGAACTGCTTATGGGTGCTCATAGTATGGATCAGCACTTTTATAATACCCATTTTCATGAAAATCTTCCTGTAATGTTAGCTCTTGTTGGATTATGGAATATTAATTTTTTACATATCCCCAGTTTGCTGCTTCTTGTGTACGCCAAACAACTTGAACAATTTGTTCCCTATATTCAGCAATTGGATATGGAAAGCAATGGTAAATCTATTGATAATCTGGGCCGTTCAGTTAATTATGCGACAAGTCCCATTATCTGGGGTGGTCCAGGTAATCAGGCCCAGCATAGCTACTATCAATTACTTTGTCAGGGAACCCATAAAGTTGCTGCGGATTTTATATCCACTCAAGAATTCAACGGTAGTCTGTTAAGTTCGTTCTGCGAAGACAAAATTCGTGTATTAAATCAAGGCTTAAATCCACCCGGTAATCCTAACGGCTACATTCCAGGTGGTATGCCAATCAATCATATCCAGATCACCTCCTGTTCACCGGCCTGCTTTGGATCATTAATCGCACTCTACGAGCATAAGGTATATGTGCAAAGTGTTTTATGGAACATTAACTCGTTTGATCAACCAGGCGTTGAAAGTGCTAAACGCTTAAAACAGATCCTCGATACACAAAATGCGTAGCGGACAAACAGATTGAAGATACACCCCGGCGCTTTACTGTACAACATTACTTGTAAGCGTTCACGGATATGCAAATTTTCTCTTCCAGACTTTGTTCATGACTTGTCTTTCCCGCGCATTTATAAAATTAGCACCGTGTCTGATTTGTAGATAGTCTCCGCCTGCGCAGGAAAGAAATTGACGTATATACTTCTTAATTACCTATTCCGTGTACACTTACCATTACTTTTCCTGTTGTGGTTGATTAAGCAAATAATTCTTTACCATAAGGTTTAACGCTTCACTTACAGGCATTTCTGGTGTCCAGCCAAGTTTTTCACACGTTTTGCTGATATCAACTCGCAATGATCCACATACCCGTTGGAAAATAGCTTTTTTACCTGATAAGTTGGCCAGTAAATGCAGTATATTTTGAGGTATGATCAATAAACGAGCCGGTTTATTCATTGCCTGACCAATTTTACGTAATAAATCGGTTGTAGATAAATCCTCACCATCACTAACTAAAAAAATCTGATTGGCAGCTTTCGGATGCTCAATACAAATAGCAATTAAACTCATTAAATTATTAATAGAAACAAAACTTCGTTTATTGGTGATCGCACCAAAAGGTAAAGGAATTCCTTTTTGTAGACACCGCATTAAACGTTGGAAGTTACCTTTGACTCCTGGACCATAAATTAAGGGAGGACGAATAATAACCACCTCCATCCCGGTTTCTTCTGCCAGGTGCTGTAACCCCTGCTCAGCTTCATATTTGGATTGGCCGTAAGCATCAAGCGGCTGAGGTAAATCATCCGCTAAAAAAGTCTGATTACGGGCTGTTGATTCGCCATTTACCTTAATCGAGCTAATAAAAATAAAACGCTTGACGCCTAAATGGGCAGCTTGTCTCGCGAGATTTAATGTTCCTTCTACATTAACTTTTCTAAATTCATGCAATGGATCGTCTGCTTTATCTTTCATGATGTGAACCCGGGCAGCAGTATGAATAACTACATCACAACCATGCAGGGCATCGTACCAATTTGATTCGGCAGACAGGGGTCTGGAAAGCAGTACAGTAATCTTGGGGTCCGGTTTTTCTTCGATTTTTGATCGGCTCACCAGCCGTAAAAAACTATTTCCTTGTTGTAAAAAATAGGCCGTTAATTGGCGGCCTAAAAAACCGGTTGCTCCCGTTAAAAGAATAGTTTTTTTTGTTTGCTCACTCATTCTGTCCCTTTAATTACAATAGTGTCAAAATTACCAGGTGTCATTTTTTTACCGCCCCCTGTGATTGCTAACGTCAGGCATATAAAAAAAAAGAAAAGTTGTTCCTGAAGGCGACGGCGACATTGAAATGCGCAAGTTGCCAGACGTAGCAAATCAACTCGACCTAATTTAGACCAGCTCTTCACAAAGGAATGAGAACCCAGATCCACAAGAGAAGCAACCAGATAAGCCTGAGTTAACCACCAGCCATTTTTGATTTGTTTTATTCGATTTAAATAAGCCTTTACACCCGTGTTAACTCCTACCTGATTTTTTCCATGTTGTCTATAGAGCATGGATGGGGCCGGGTCAATAAACCACTGATACCCATTTGCCCGAGCAAACGCATAACAATACCAATCATGTAAGCTTACTTGTTGTACAATATCCCAATTTTTTATCAACCGTTCTTTTATCGCACTCATCAGTTTGACAGAAATCACATAAGTACAACCGGGTCCAGCAGCCTCAAATAAAAAATCCCAGGTTTTTTGAGATTGTGCTTTATTCACTAACATTTTTCGCCCATTGGGCCAAAAAGCCATTACGTTACTTGAGTATGCGTGAAAAGCATTTTTTTTTAAAAATACGGACGCTTTATAAAGTTTATCCAAATACCAGAGGTCATCCTGATCGGAAAAAGCAATATAATCAAACTGAGAAAAATCGACATCCCGAATCAAACGAAAAAAATTTTTAGCGGCGCCACCAAATTTAACACCATAGGGTAAAAGAACAATTCGGGGATCTCGTTCAGCTAAATTGCTAAACCACTCTTCACTACCATCTGAAGAAACATCAATACTAACAAAAATAGTGACACAAACGCCGGTCTGATTCAGAATAGTTTGTACCTGTTCTTCAATGTATTGCATACCATTATAAACTGCTAAAAGAACAGCGCACTTAGGCCGAAAATTATTAGATATAGTCACAGATAGTCCTCAATTACTTACTTCCAATAAATCAGTCTGTCTGATTTTATTCCTCATTCTACCTTTCAACGCCAACGCTGGTTTTTCCACTATAAACCATGAAAATACAGCTAAAAATAAAGTAATGGAGAATGAACTACCAAAGAGACTGATCGGGTTAATGTGTGGAAAAAAATGAATTAATAATTGTTGCACAGGAAATGCATAAATATAAAGCCCATAAGAATAATCACCATATTTATCCAGAAAACTGAAAGACAATTTTCTACTAAACGCGATTAAAAAAATGAAATAAGAAAACCCCAGAAGAGAAAAAATTGCCTGATATTGTGGAGGACTTAAGAAAAAGAGAATACACGACAAAAACAAAATTCGATAACTTAAAATAATTTTTTCTTTTAACAGGTAAACAAGGGCACCTAACATAAAAGAGAATACAGCCTGAACTGTTATCAAATTACTTGAGTGGCTATATTTACTTAATGCATACGCTGAAATAAAGACAATCAATAAAGGAATTCTTAAATACTTTCTGCTAAAAGAGCCTATAATGCCCACCAGACCCACAATACAATAAAGTTTAAATTCAATAGGTAAAGTCCACAGTGAACCATTAACTGCATCCGGAAAAATGTTATTTTCAAAAACACCGGGAAGATTCATTTGTAAATGAAAAAGAGTAATATTCTGGAAAATATATCGAAAGGTTAACCCCGAATTAAAATAATCTCTTAAGGTTAAAGAAGTAGCAATTGGCCCGATAACCAATGCGGTTATAAGCACAGATACTAGTAACCCTGGGAAAATTCTTAATGCTCTTGCTTTGATGTAGTAATAAAAATTGTTATGTCTTATGTAACTTTCTGTCACCAAAAATCCACTAATTGTAAAAAAGGCAAGCACCCCCAAACTACATTGAAGGGATGAATAAGCAATAAAACTCCCTAATGGATTGGGTATTCTTAATAAGTCCCAGGAATGGCAAAAGATAACGAAAACAGCGCTCATTAAACGCAAAAAAGTAAAATTATTTATTCGTTCGTGATGCACATGGGCAACTGTGTTCAACAAAACTCTCCTCTATTATTCCATATACTCAGTGGAAAACTGCTCTTCCTTCATAAGGCAATTCTATTTTCCACTTCCTCCGAGTCACTCTTAAGCGCCATTCTACATTGATTTGGCTTCGCTTCATTCTCCCTTAAAGAAAACCAGGCGATAGCCCCAACAAAAATGAGCATATAACTGGGTATCCATATAAAAGGTCTTTGATAAAGATTGATAATAAATACCAGAAGAAATGTATATATTTCTCGTTTATTTTTCAATTTTCCAGCATTAACAAACGTATACAAAAATAAAAAAAGTAATAAATAAACAAAACCTGTTAAACCATAATTGGTCAATATAATTTTCCAGGTTGAACTAAAGCCATCATATACGCTATTAGCGTCGCTGGAAATACCAAAAAGTATTGTTCCAATACTGCCATGTAAATAGTTAGAGAATAGCGCCTGCATTTTAGGGGAATCTCGATTATCTAACTGTTTAATGTATTCAATGACTTTTTTTACCTGTAAATAATGGTTTATCTTTTTAGCCAAATCGATCTTTTCAGTATTATAATTTTTTTTGATATTATTTTCTATTTGTACTAGTGGGACGGGGCGAGTATGAAGAGGGCTATATGGCATTACAAAGCAAAGCGCACCGGTCAAACCAAGCAACACCATCATTTTGAATTTTTTTAACAAACAACATGCCGTAAGACTCATCAGATAAAATGCCAAGGAGAAAGAAAGAATTCCGCCTGTTAAAATCAGAACATTTTTCCATTTTTTCTTAATCTCAAAACAACTTACTGTCAAAAAAAGAGCAGCGAAAGTACCAACCGTTCCTGGCTCATCATAAATACCCACGAGCCTCGCCAGCTTTCCTCCATAAGGCAATAGATTGATAGTATTGCTTTGAAATACAGAGCCAGCGTAATGAAGATAATACACATTTTGCTGTATCTTAAAAATACTGTTGGCTTCCAGGTGATTAAAATTTAAAGGAATCGCCATTAGCATTAATAACCAGATGATAATAGAAGGAACTAATGAAATAGCAAACAGAAAAGAAAAAACTTTCATTGCCAAAATTTTATCTCTTGCACTTAAATTAAATAAAACCAGCATCGAAGGAATTAATAAATACCAGGTTTTATGCGTATGTACAGAAGTCCACAAACAACTTAAATATAAAAGAAAAAGACAAAAAAAGAGAGCCGAATACAGATTGAAATTATCAAAATTATTATACGCTTTCGAATAAAAATAACTGACTATCACGGCCCCCGCACTAAAACAGAAATACAGCGTTTGATGTTTCCATGTAAAATAAGGAAGCATTGAAACAAGTGCCAGGAATGCCATGCTAATATGAATTACATTGATTTTCGACAAAAATCCTTTTTGTAAAATTTCAAAATAAGCATCCTTCATTGGGTAAAAACTCCTAATTCACCTTAATCATTCTTCAAATAGATCATTAAACCATGTTCGTATTATCAACAAACATTTAGTTTCCCGCATCCTGAGAAAAGCGCAGGTTAAAAAATAACAGATTATTGTCTTTAAAGAAATAAACTGCGCAATAGATTAAATACAACGTGTAGTTAAGCAAATAAGCATAAGATAAACCTATTATACCCAATTTATCGAAAAGAAAACGTGAAAAAATATAAAAGCTTGCACCAAACAATAGTTCAGCGATTAAAAATAACGTCGTTCTGCGCTTAACAAGCATATAATAAGAAAAAACCCAGGCTGTTATTTTAACAACGCTTCCCAGAAGTTGAAAAGCAAGAATATCTCCTGCCATTAAAAAATCATTTGAAAATAAAAGATTAATAATCCAAAACCGTCCTATGTAAATCATTGTCGCCAATAAAGATGCAGCAACGAACCCTAAGATTAAAACTTCCTTTACAACATTCAGTTCTTCTTGCCTATTCTCAACCTGACTTAATTTAGGTACATAATAAGTGGTTAATGCCGTGGTAATAACGAGTAAATAAAGTTCTGAAATTCGCCATGACGCTTCCCATATACCAGCCATATCCCATCCAATAGTGGTAACAATATATATTCTGATAAACATTAGAATTAAAGGCGTGGAAATCAGTGTGACTATACTCATTAACCAATAGGGGAAAAATTTTTTGTACACTAAAAAATTAAATCGAGGTATTAACCATTGCCACTTAAAATTCGTGACACCTGTCAACAAGCTTACCCCTAAAAAAACGGGTAACGCCTGCATACTTATGAGCGCCACCAAGCCACCAGTCAGCCCATAAAAATTTACCAGAATAAGCGAAAAGATAAGGAGCAATAAACTGGCAACTGACTTACATACAATCAGTCTGACAAGCTCACCCCAGCCATTGAAACTGGCAATAATTACCTGGTTAATCATTATTAAAACACCACAAAATGCCAACAGATAAAATAAATTACTGTAATCCGATGTTTTTAATATCACCTCAGAAAGTTTCGAGGCAAAAAGGCAGATAAAAATAGCGGCTCCCAGCGTAGAAAATAAACCAAGCCCCAAAGCATTTCCTAAAAAATCGTTAGACGTTTTGCTGCCGGGTTTTTCCTGAGCGCTGTAGCAAACCAGACCTGTAGTAAATCCCCCCGAAATTAATAAAATAAAAGCAGTTATGAAGCTTTGAAATTGACCAAAGAAAGCAACCCCCTCTCGTCCCACATGAACAGCGATGTATTTAATGACTACAAAACCTGAAGCAAGTTTTATTGCAGTTTCTATAGAAGAAAGAAAAGAGGTTTTAAATAGATTCATTGGAATTTATTGACTTTATCGATAACCTGGGCCACTTCATCGTTCGTGAGGACTGGACTCATCGGCAAACTCAGAATTTCACTGTGAAGTTTTTCAGTGACCGGTAAACAAAATGAAGCATATTGTTTATAAGCAAGTTGTTTATAGGGAGGAATGGGGTAATGTACCAGACATTGAATACCTGCTTCTTGCAGATAAAACTGTAAAGCATCTCGTTGCTGGCAGATGATAACAAATAAATGCCATACATGATCCTCGTCTTGCAATGCGGGTAATCGAATAAGAGAATTGTGGATACCTTCTATGTACGCTTGCGCAATTTCACGCCTTCGTTTAATCTGAACATCAAGGTATTGAAGTTTTACCCTGAGCATTGCAGCTTGTATTTCATCCAATCGACTGTTTAATCCCTGATAAGCATTCTTGTATTTCTCGTAAGAACCATAATTACGCAAAGCGCGTAAAACAGCAGTTAACTCTTTATCATTAGTCGTGATTGCACCTGCATCACCAAGTGCTCCCAAATTTTTTCCAGGATAAAAACTAAAACCAGCTGCATCCCCCCAATTACCCGCTTTACGCATTGCTAAAGAAGCACCATGCGCTTGAGCGGCATCTTCAAGTAATAGCAAGTTATGTTGTTTGGCCAGACTGATTAATTGTGGCATTTCTGCTAAACGACCGTAAAGATGAACCGCTAATATTGCTCGTGTTCTCTTTGAGATAGCTGCTTCTACACGCTCCGGATCAACATTAAAACTATGCACATCCGGTTCAACAAAGACGGGAACCAGCCTGTTTTCAGTAATTGCCAGGATACTGGCAATATAAGTATTTGCAGGAACGATCACTTCATCGCCCTCTTTTAAATACCCTAACTCTTTCCATGCTCTTAAGGTCAGTATTAATGCGTCCAAACCATTCGCTACCCCAACGCAATAATCCGTACCACAATATGCAGCAAATTCTTTTTCAAAATTTTCCAGTTCCGTTCCGGCAATATACCAACCAGAATCAATAACACGAGCGCAAGCCTGTTTTAGTTCTTGTTCGAAGGTCTTATTGACTTTTTTCAGATCGAGGAAATTTATCATTTAATTCTCATAAAAATTGGCAAACTATCAATATAACGTCCTTGAGCGTGTTATAAGATTTATAAAACAGGACGCTTGTTCGTCACCTTTAATTAATGCACCGCAAAATAATTCTCTGCCTTTCATTAAGCGAGTGTTTTCCTGGCGCCATTTAAAATAGTAAGGTTAATTTAATTGGAGCTTTTGCTTACCCAGTGATTAATCAGGCTATTTTTGTAGTGAAACTGAATCATCATTCACATTCTCAATAAAACAATTATAATCACGAATATAATCTGCTTCGTTATAATGTTCACTGGCAAATACGATTAGAACACAATCTTCACTAAAATCGTGTAATTCACGCCAGATCATTTTATTAATAAATAAACCTTTAGTGGGGGTATTCAACCAGAAATTTTCTCGTGTTTTACCATTATCAAGCACTACCCGACAACTGCCAGCCACGCAGACAACAAGTTGTTGCAAACTTTTATGCGCATGAAATCCACGGCTAACTCCTGCCTTCGTATCAAAAATATAATAAACACGCTTCATGTTAAAGGGAAGATTGGAGCCTTGTTCAAGCGCAATTAAACTGCCTCGTTGATCACCAACCGCCTGTAAATCAATTAACTCTGTCTGAATATAATTTGCATGAGGCAAGATTTCAATGTCTCTTAAAAGAGGAGCTAAGCTATCTTTTTCACTCAGTATTGGCTCTTCACCAAGTGGCCACTCGATTGCCAATTCAGGATCATTCCAGCGAATACCTGCCTCGCACTCTTTACTATAAAAATCAGTTGTTTTATAAAGAAAATGAGTATGATCCTCCAGAGCAAGAAAACCATGGGCAAAACCTTCCGGAATCCATAACATTTTCTTATTATCGGCACTTAATTCAACACCCACAGAACAACCAAACGTAGGCGAATTTTTTCGTATATCAACAGCAACATCATAAGCCCTTCCCTGAACGACACGAACGAGTTTACCTTGAGCATGAGGTGGCAATTGAAAATGAAGCCCTCGCAAAATATTTTTTCTGGAACAGGAATGATTATCTTGAATAAAAGGACGAGGAACAGGTAAACCAAGCTTTTGTAGTTCACAGTGAAACCGTTCTTCGTTAAAGCTTTCCATAAACCAGCCCCGGTCATCGCCGAACACAGCAGGTTCAATAATCACTACATCAGGAATAGAAGTCGGTATTAATTTCATACGGTAATCTCATTCAATTGACGAAGCAGGTACTGTCCATAAGAAGTTTTTTTAAAGCGCTCGGCTTGAGCGCATAGTTCATCAGCTGTAATCCATCCTGAATGAAAAGCAATCTCTTCCAAACAGGCAATTTTCAACCCCTGCCGTTGTTCAATAGTATGCACAAAATGACTTGCTTCTAACAAAGAATCGTGAGTCCCTGTATCCAGCCAGGCAAATCCGCGACCTAGTAATTCCACATTAAGGCTCTGATCTTCGAGATAAAAACGATTTACATCAGTAATCTCAAGTTCGCCACGTGCAGAGGGTTTAATATTTTTGGCGACATCCACCACGCGACTATCGTAAAAATAGAGTCCGGTTACTGCATAATTGGACTTGGGTTGTTTAGGCTTCTCTTCAATGCTTATAACGGATCCCTGCTCATTAAATTCTACGACGCCAAAACGTTCCGGATCTGAAACATGGTAACCAAAAATTGTAGCGCCCTTTTCATGCAAAGAAGCAGCGCGCAAATTGGTTGAAAAGCTTTGCCCATAAAAAATATTATCACCGAGAATCAAACAGCTGTTATCACCGTTAATAAAATCTTCACCGAGAATAAAAGCCTGAGCTAGTCCATCCGGCGAAGCTTGCTCCATATAGCTAAGTGCAATTCCCAATTGACTCCCATCCCCCAGCAAAATCTGAAATTTAGGTAAATCCTCTGGGGTTGAAATGATAAGAATTTCTCGCATTCCAGCAAGCATTAAAACCGAAAGAGGATAATAAATCATCGGTTTATCATAGATAGGAAGCATTTGTTTTGAAACACCCAAAGTAAGCGGGTGCAAGCGAGTACCGGAACCTCCAGCTAAAATAATACCTTTACGTTTTTTCATCAGAGCTATCCTAAAAATTCTTTAAGCATTCTATTAACCCCAAATTCCCAATGTGGTAAATGCAGGGGGAAAACATCAGAAAACTTTGTGGTGTTCAATCTGGAATTAAGGGGTCTTTTTGCAGGCGTAAAGTAATCAGCACTGTCAACAGGATTAATAGTCTTTACTTGAAAACGCTCCCCCAGATTTCGAGCTTCTTTTATAATAAAATTTGCATAATCGTACCAGGACGTTTCACCTTGAGCAGCAATATGATAGAGACCTTTAACCGTGGGGTTTTGTAAGGCGATACATAAAGCATGAGCGGTAATATCGGCCAGAAAATCTGCTCCTGTAGGAGCACCAATCTGATCATTCACCACGTTAATAGTTGTTTGTTCATACGCAAGACGAATGATAGTTTTAACAAAATTATTACCACGATTACTATAAATCCAACTGGTACGAAAAATCAGATAATTACATCCGGATAATACCACTGCCTGTTCACCGGCTGCTTTGGTCTTTCCATAATGATTGAGGGGCGCTACGGGATCATTTTCCTTCCAGCAATCAGAACCTTTTCCATCAAAAACATAGTCAGTAGAATAGTGAACCAGCCAGGCCCCTATAGCAGCAGCTTCTCTCGCTAATAAACCCGGCGCTTTTGCATTAATAAGCTCAACGGAAGCCCGCTCACTTTCTGCTTCTGCTTTATCTACCGCAGTATAAGCTGCAGCATTAACAATAATGTGGGGTTTAACAGTACGAATGGTATGAGCGACTTCATTTAGCCTTGAAAGATCACCACACAACGGAAAAGAATCCTCACGAATCAGGGCAGTAACTTCTCCTAAAGGCGCCAAAGCTCGTTGTAATTCCCAACCTAGCTGACCATTTTTACCAAAAAGTAAAATTTTCATTGTTAAACGGTACACATGTGATTATGACTACCAACAACACGGTAACTACCGTCTTTAATGCTGTTTACCCATGCGCTATTTTCAATATACCATGCCACTGTTTTACGTATTCCGCTTTCAAAGGTTTCTACAGGTGACCAGTTTAAAGTCTGCTTAATTTTGGTAGCGTCAATTGCATAACGCTGATCATGACCTGGCCTGTCTTTAACATAGCTAATCAAATCAACATAGTGTGCTATTGTTGCAGGTTTTATGGGGGCCAACTCTTCCAGTAAAGAACAAATAGTACGAATCACGTCAATATTTTTTTTCTCATTATGACCCCCGATATTATAAGTTTCCCCTACTTTTCCTTCTTTCATAACAAGATAAAGCGCACGCGCATGATCCTCAACGAACAACCAGTCTCGAATCTGCGTACCATTTCCATAAACCGGTAAAGGTTTACCTGCCAGAGCGTTAAGGATAGTCACGGGGATCAACTTTTCTGGAAACTGATACGGGCCATAATTATTAGAACAATTCGTTACTAATATGGGCAAACCATAAGTTCGATGCCAGGCTCTTACCAAATGATCTGAACTTGCTTTGGTAGCAGAATAAGGTGAACTGGGGGCGTAATTGGTCGTCTCCTTGAAAAAATCATCCGAGGTTTCCAGATCCCCATAGACTTCATCAGTCGAAATATGATGGAAGCGAAAACACTCTTTTCGTGCATCGGATAAGGATTGCCAATAAAATCGGGCTGCTTCAAGCAGTACATAAGTTCCAACGATATTAGTTTGTATAAAGGCCGAAGAGTTATCTATGGAGCGATCAACATGGCTTTCTGCCGCCAGATGCATGATGACATCCGGTTGATGGAATTTAAAAAGCGCATTTATTTTTTCTGCCGAGCAAATATCTACCTGCTCAAAAATATAACGATCACTCCTGGCAACACGTTCAAGCGATTTTAAATTGCCTGCATAAGTTAATTTATCCACATTAATAACAGTATCCAATGTTTCATCGAGGATATAACGAATTAATGCCGAACCAATAAAACCCGCACCACCTGTAACCAAAATTTTCATAGCAATAACCACCAATTCACTTACTGGATGCAAGAAATATAGGAATCAGGATATTTCCTGGAGCAATCCCTAATAACACATCACACGTCTGTCATCATACATTATCCTTTCCAATGCGCCTTAAATTTTAGTTGCCTCCATAAAACCTGCGTGCCATGACTTGTTCACGGCCTCCGGAAAAAATGCTCCCTTGTCTCTCAATCTTCAAAATATTGCAGACCAGCCGCGGTACATTATCCTTATTAAGTCAACTAAAATTTAAGGTTCATTGGAAATGATTATACCCTTGCGACTTAGGCCGACTTTATCACACTTAAATAATCGCTCGCAAGAAAACTTATGAAGATAAAAAACCGATTATCCATTTGTTTTTTTATCTATAATACGTCTCCAGAACAGTTAATCGGTATATCGTGTATCAAAAGGTGTCTTAATGCGTAATTTACGACAAACGAACCAGAAAATCATATTGAATAAAGCAAAAAAAACTGTTTTTTTACTAAGTATATAATCGACATATTTGGACGATTTACAGCAGGATATAAAAGTATTCATAATGCCATCCATGCCAAATTCCTGCGCTCTTTTATAAGAAAGTTCACAGATTTTTTGATACTTATCAGGGTTCAATTCAATTAATTCCATGATTAGATCAACCATCTTGTAGCGGCGTTGGGTCAAATCTTTTTCCCCCACATTAAAACCTGTCAAATTGTGAAAAAAACCATAACACTCTGCCTGTTTATCCATCTCTATAGCCTGTAAACAAGGCAGTTTACAAGCGGCGGCTTCTACCAAAGCAGTACCAAGTCCTACAAACAAAAAAGCGTCTTTTAGCACCTTGGCAAAATCTTCATAGGGAATTGCTCCCGGCAGATGAACCACTTTTTGCATGTTTCTGCTATAAACAAGTTTTTTTAATTGTTGAAACTGCGCCCCTTCTCCATAAATATAATATTCAACATTAAATCCACGATGAATTAGCTCAGCAACAACATCGAGCATGGTAAAATTATAGGTTTTAAAATCAGTAATTCTGCCGATAGATACTATTTTATAAGGACTTACACAGGGGTATCTATATTCAATATCAGCAAATCGTTGTACGTCAACAGGTATTGGAACGATTGGGGATGGCAAAAAATCATGCTGCAATTTTTCGCTATGGCGATCCTTTATGCCCTGGTTCATGAAAAAAATATTGTCTTTGGGGAATTTCTTGATTAAATCCGCGGACAACCTCGCCAATTGATTTTTAGAATCAGTCAATCCACAATATTCAAGAGGGTGATAAACACCGAAACAGATTTTGGCCGCAGAAAAATAGGCACGCCGGATGTATAGACTATAAATAAGAGGAAAGAAACTGAAAGTATAGATACAATCGTAATACTCTTTTCCAAACCTTTTAAACGCTCGATTAATACTAAAAAAATGCCACCCTATGTATACTTTGGCGTATTGTCGAAGATTACGAGTTGTGTTTTTGTCCACTTCTCGCATAAGAAGTACATCAACAGAATAATTATTTTCCTGAAAAAATTTTGCCATTCTTAAAATCAGAGTTTCCACTCCGGCAGCACCCATTCGGGTCGATATGAGTAAAATCTTCACGTAACTATTCCCCTTAGAGGTAGTAATCCAATTCCGGGTTCAACAGGCTTAACACTCGGCAACCAGGTTACGCACAAAACGGGCAGGAACCCCGGCAACCAATGTCCCGGCGGCCACATCCTTTGTGACCACTGAACCTGCCGCAACTATCGCCTTTTTGCCTATATGAACACCAGGCAAGGTAGACACACCGACACCAATAGTTACATCATCCTCGATGACAGGTCCTTTTATATGTTCTCCATAACCAGCACGGATAAGATTATCATTGGTCGTAGCCACCATGGTACTTATAAACACATTATTTCCTATCGTAGCATTACCTGTGATATGCGTGTTATCCATTATCTTGGTGGCATTCCCAATCAGGGTGTTGTAATTAATCGTTGTATAGCGACTAATAATACAGCGAGAGCCAATCCTGCATTTTTCTCGGATAGAAGCGCCATCGCCAAGCAGAGTATTATGACCAATCTCCACATCATAGAACACCACCGCATGAGGACCGATGGAACATTCATCGCCAATAACTAATGATTTCTTAAAGAGAGGTGGTCGTGCGAGAGCACCTGCGCCTTTTGGTTCCTTGCCGATAAACGCACCCGGAAATAACTCCACCGCTTTACCGATCGTTACGTTATCCGCAATGACTACATGAGGATGAATAATGGTGTCATCCCCAATAGTAACCTCCCCGATGACGGCATAAGGGCCTATGGATACATTCCGACCAAGAATTGCCTTTTCTGAAACGATTGCCGTTGAATGAATTAACACTGGAGCTCCTCTTTTTGCCAGGCAATCGTTGCAATCACTCTTACCTTTTCTCGGAAATCTATCATAGAACCGAGATAGCAACAAGAAACAGGCAACTGGAAAATGAGTAAAACAATCACTTACTGCGTAATTAATTTTCAAAACAAATACCCCAATGAGATCATCAGGATATTTTGTTGTAAGAATATTCGCATAATTAACCCAATTGGAGATATACTGTTGTGATGTTTATGATTTGGAAGACTGCATGTCCTTAAAGGTCATGTATGATGAAATTGCAAAACATTATGTTATCGCGGATCGATTTGGTTCAATTCGTGAAAGCCATCGTGTAGCAATAGAGCAAATTAAAAAAGAACATCTGGGCTTAAGACCTCACTATAAAGTGCTGGATTTCGGTGTAGGGAATGGACGATTTCTGGAAAAGCTTAAACCTTATATGCCAAAGGCTGATTTTACTGGTATTGATATTTCTCCCGAAATGTTAACGCATGCCCGTAAAATTTTACCTTTAACAGCTATCGAAGGAAATGTGACAGAAGCAAGCCGTTATTTACCTCACCACAGCCAGGATTTAATACTGGCGCATTTTATTAACGCCTATATTCCTCTCCAGACTCTGTTTAATGAGGCTAATTTGCTTACACGTGCCAATGGGCATTTTTCCCTAATTACAACCACCTATGAATCTTTTCCTGTAGCGCAACAAAATTTAGCCAATTTTATTGCAGAAGGTTCGCTCATCAGTAGTGTGGTGGGTCATTACTATAAATCAATGGTTAAAAATACTACAGTTGCCTCAGGATTAGAGGAATTAAAACATGTTTTTGCCCAACACCAGTTTAAAATTATTCATCATCAACGTCTTCGTATTCCAATTACCTTGGAAAATATTGAGGAACTTGCCCTTTTCGGTATTGAGGGAACCTGGTTTTTAAATAGTGTTTCGATGAGAATGCTGCCTAAAAATTTTTTGTTGCAACGTCTAAAACGACTTTTTGGTCGAATTTTTACTTTTCCATATCATGATACTCATATAATCGATGTTATTTTAGCAAAAAAATAAGATAACCAGCCAAGTTACATAGACACTCTGCTTAAATTGATGCAATTGGGCTATTGAATAGAGACTTACAAATAAGAACTGAATTAAGCCAAATCCAGATTATTTCGCTTGAAAACCCTGTCGGCACGATAGCTCGAACGCACTAAAGGGCCTGCTGCCACTTCAAAAAAACCTTTTTCTAAACCAATTTCACGTAATCGGACAAACGTCTCTGGAGTAACATAGCGCATCACAGGCAAATGATTTTTCGTAGGTTGCAAGTACTGCCCTAAAGTTAAAATATCTACTTTTTGCGCTCGCAATTCATCCATAGTCTGAATGATTTCGTCATCCGTTTCACCAAGTCCTAACATTAAACTGGTTTTTGTTAACACCTCAGGACGATATTGCTTGGCAAAAGCAAGTAGGTTTAGCGTTTGCCAGTAACCCGCGCGATTATCACGGACTGGATGAGTCAATCTCTCCACCGTTTCAACATTTTGGGCGAATACATCAATACCGCTATCCAAAAGAAGAGCTATATCGCTTTCCACGCCTTGAAAATCAGGGGTTAACGCTTCTACCCTGGTTTCAGGACACCGTGATTTAATTGCCCGTACTGTATCCGCATAATGCCTGGCACCTCCGTCTTTTAAATCATCACGGTTCACAGAAGTGAGTACGACATAATCGAGCTTCATTAAGGCAACTGTATTTGCTGTATTTTCAGGTTCCTGGGCATCAAGCCAGCCATGAGGATTTCCTGTATCTACGGCACAAAAACGACAAGCTCTTGTACACACTGCCCCCATCAACATAATGGTGGCAGTTCCATGGGACCAGCATTCTGCAATGTTTGGGCATTTCGCTTCTTCACACACTGTAGCCAATCTGTGTTTAACAACCTGTTCTTTTACCTGGTGATAGGCGGGTGTTGTATGATTAACGATACGCAGCCATTTCGGTTTGGGTAAACGTTCAGACGATTCGCAAGACTTAATGCCGTCTTTAATAGCCGTTACCCCCTGCGAGGTTTTATATTTTTGACCACTTTCAACAACAACAGGAATATCAATTAATTTACTCATGATACTATTTATAATAAAAGATATGCTGATAATCCCAAATCAACTCTTGCAAATCAAGTTAATCCTGTTTAGAACACAAAAATAAAGTCCAATGGCTTTATTAATTTATATTTTTACTGTCAAACTCATTGAGTCTCCAACCACTAAACTTTCTCCCTTGTTTTTCTCTGAAAATAACAAATATCTATTACTGGCAGGAAAAGTACTCTGACACTTGGCTATATCAGCTAATAGTTGAGAGAATTCCTTCGCTTCTTTCGCATGTATTATTTTTAACCGCCCGTTCTCCATCTCCATCATTGTTTTTTTGCATAGTCCTTTAAAAATCTTATAATTTAATAAGCTCTTGTTATGAAGATAGACTAAAGTATGTGTTTCCAGGCTCACCCAATAACGCTCTTCAATCCGAACGTCAATCTCCCTTTGCGGATTACTCTTTTCAGATTCTGTTATTTCTTTTACTTTCATGCTAACGCTTTTTAAATTAGTTCCTATACGCCTAAAAAATTCTTGTTCAGCAGGATTTAACTCATTAAACCAGATATATGGAGAAAAATTAGTCTGTTTACCTTCAGAAGCAAGTAGAATCAATTTAAATTGGTTGTTATATTTTTTCCCTATCTTGCCTATATTTTCCGTAAAAGGGTTCTCAAGAAATTGATGGATTGCATCTCTAAACTCTGCATAAGAAAGTTTTCCTTGCTTATACAACATGAGTCCATTATCAATATACAGCGCATATTGTTCTAATTTATTAACCAGCAGGGTATTTTCTTTATTCGAATTCTTTAAATTAGCAATCTCTTCACTGAGAAAAAATAACTGCTGACTGAAGTTTTTTACCCAATAGGTAGCCGTGTTATTAATTTGCATCAGATAGGGTAATTCCATACCAAGAACTGCGAACTTTAATTTTTCTATGATTTCTTTGTCAATGTTACACTCTCCAGCGTCAAGAGCCTTTATACATTGAAGTTTAAATAACTGATTATTGATTATATTTGGCGCTCTAAAATATGCCTTTGCACTATCAATTAAGACAGATAGAAGCTTCATTTTGGCTTCATTAATTTTATCTTCTTCCCGGAGAATACTTTCTTCAAGTGAATTCAGTCCCCAATAAAAGTTTTTTTCATAAAAATTTATATCAGTATCTGATTGTAAATAATTAGTACCCAACCAACTCAGAACAAATTGAATATCTAATAGCAAAAAATTTAAGGAAGAAAAGTTAACTCTACTGGATTTTATTTTATTAATAATGGATTTAATAGCAGATAAAGAACTATTCTTAAATACATTATAGGTCAGACGATCTGACTGATAGGTATAATTATAAAAAGAAAACGTAATTATATATAACTCAGAAGTAAATAATTCAGCATTAGTTTTATGCAGACTCTCTCGTAAAGAGACGAGTAATTCGTTAAAACAAGACTCCGCTCGTGAAAAATAATTAAAAATTTTAGCAATATCATCCACAAATTTATCAAATTCCACGCTTTGCCCAAGCAATGGAGCAGCCTGGGAAACAAAGTAGCGAATGTCCCTTCTTAATAATTCTGACTGAGCTTCAGGTTGGGATGAAAAAATTCCTTTGAGTGTCTCAAGATTAGCAGTCAATTTAAAACCTTTCTCCCCTGATAACCCTGAAACTTTTTTTAACAGATAATCGAAAACCATGCGCTCAAGGTTTCTAATGCCCCTCAACAGTTTTCTTCCTTCAGAATATTTTAATTCTAAACGGTCCGTAAATAAACCAATGAACGACCAGTTTTGGATTTCCCAATCAACACTCATTTTCCCATAGATAATAGTAATCCCTAACAGATAGTTTGCAAAATCTTGTAAGTTAATTGACTCCTCATTTGAAAATTCAAAATACAATTTTTCAATAATACTTAACATCATTTCAAAAAAGAAATCACTATAATAAGTATTAAATTCATTCAACCATTTATAATATTTTTCAAAAAATTTTTCCTTTTCTGAATCTTTTTCTTTAATTTTAGGTTGTAATGAATTAATTAGATGTTGATACCACATGTTGACTCGCTTTTTTTATTATTATTTCAATTAATTTTAACGTTTGACCAACCAATATTTTTGTCTTGTTATCAACCATCCTGTCAATAAAGACAAAATAAGAGTAACCAGTGAAAGGATTAAACTGGAAAATCCTTGAGGATAAAAAACAAAAAAGACACCAATAATAAGTAGAATACACCATGCGGTACAAGTTAACAGGGTTTGCAATTTTTCCCAACGCTTACTCTTACGTAGAAAAATAATGAATAACATCAATAAAATTGAAGGCAATGAGTAAATCAATTGGTAACTGATTTCATAAATCCCTCTCTTTACAAAAGAAAACTGATTAATATCTAGCCATTGCCTAAAAACGACAACGAAATTAGGGACACACACCTGTTGATAGGCTTGAAGCAATAATCCCGTCAACACAACCACCACAGGGATGGCCAGGGTTTGATGTTCTTCTTGCAACCCCTGAAAGGAGAACTTAACAATATAAGCGAACAATCCCATACCAACTAACACCGTAAGTAGACGCAACCCCGGCTTTATTTGATAAAAAAGCACTTCATGACCTTGTTGAAGATGATGAGCAATAGCCACCCCTATTAGAAATAAAATACCAAGGCCCACCTGTATTGTTAGTTTTTTATACAGCCACACAAAAGCAAATAAAGCAAAAAGACAAAATAACGCACAAGGATTCAATGCATCAATCAGCGCTATAGCAGGGATAAACGAAACTGCGGAAAGCTTGTTTGTCATATCTGAGCCAAGCCAGCTGGCATTGGCAGCTTGTTTTAATGCACCGATGGTATCAGCATTTAATTTTCCTGTTTTATTAATTTGTTGATAACAGTAATTTAAATTGTCAGCCAAAACTTTACCTGTTGTGGTTGCCTCATCAAAACCAATCCAGTGAGAATTACAGAAAAATAAAGCAGGTACCGAATAATTACTGCTCCCCTCTTTTTGTAAAGCCTGGTGAAATTTCTCAAGAGCCTCTTTATCCTCATTAATAATATAATGATGAATCTCAAGCCATGTCTCTTTAAGGGCTAATTCTTGCAAAAAAGCATCTGCCTTTTGACAATGAGGGCAAGTGGACGATATAAACAGATCAACACGTAACTTAATCTGACCACCCTCTCCCCGAGTAAACCAGCCTGCTGGCTCTAAAGAGGCCCAGGAAACACTTACAAAAACAAACAGAAAAAGACCTGAAATGCTTTTTAACGCGTTACGCATACTCGTATCCTTCTTCGATTTGACAGTCATTTGAAATGATATTATTAAAGCTTTCGGTGCTGAATCTACTATAAAACATAATATTAACCAATAAATTAAATTAATTATTTCAAACAATTACATCCTTTGTGATGGACAAAAAGAAGTTGATTTTCGAGCACATGGACGCAACATACACATAGGTGAGCCTCGGCGCATAGACAAATAGCCTCTTGGCCAAAACCCAAATAGTAAAATGGCAACAGACTCTAATAGGAAACCTGAATATAATTCTCAAGTTGTTCAATGACTCGAGCTTTGTCCTCAAGCAAATGAAAAAGAACATCCCCAATTGAAAGAATCGCAACTATTTCATCATGCTCAGCTACTAAAACATGACGTCGCCTGGTGCGGGTAATGACTTCCATGGCTTTTTCAACTGGATCAAAGAGACTTAAAATACTCACTTCGGAATAAGCGATATCAGCAGCGGTCGTCCTATAAGCATCCAATCCTTGATTAACACAATTTCTAACTATATCTCGCTCAGTTACCATGCCCAGCAGATCCTTTCCATCTTGAACAACAAGTGCACCAATGTCTTTTTTGCTCATCATTTCAACACATTGAGCTACGCTGGCCTGAGAGTGTATATAAATAACAGGAGGTCTTGGTTGAGGCAGGGCCGAATAAATCAGATGGGTCATAAAATTCTCCCTCGGATTTTTTCATAACTAAAGCTGATCCAACGCAGAGAATTCACCTTTCTTCAAATAGTGCCGCACAACTTTAATTACGAAGAGCAATTGTAAAGCAATACTCTGCCTATTAAATATAGCACAAATAAAGAACTATCAGGGGGGAGTTTAATAGAAAAAGCTTAATGGCGAATACGCCATTAAGCACTCAATCGTTAACTAACTACACGCCAGGAGCCATCTGCCTGTCGACAGGCTTTACCATAAATTTGTTGCGGTTTACCACCAATGATTGCTTTCGTAATATATTCTCGGCAGGGCTGCTGATTGATATAATAAGTTCTCATGGGCTGTACCGTGTAGCGATAACCAGTATCAGGATTTTGCCAGGCTACAGCTCGGCCTGTGGGGGCTGTTTCCAATGCTTTTTGCATTTCCAGTCTATCCAGCCTGTCCATGGTACGACCAATATTACCGCCAAGATAAGCACCAAGCAGAGCGCCCCCTGCAGCGGCTGCTACCTTACCTGAACCACCACCAAACTGGCTACCAACAAGTCCGCCAACAACTCCACCCGTTAAAGCGCCAACGCCTTCATTATTTATCTCAGCGCAACTCGTAAGTAAAACAGCAGAGAACGACGAGATCAATATTATCTTTTTCATTTAAACTCACCTGTGTAATGGTTCACAAAAACGGTTTCTATTCTAGCATCACGTTTATATATTATCCATAACTTCTCTTAATACTATGATTCCTGAAGTACCCGTGGAGAAAACTGACACAATAATTCATAAGCAATTGTCCCGGCGGCATGAGCAATCGTTTCTACAGGAATATATTGCCCCCATAATTCAACCGCATCACCAATCGTTACCTCAGGACAATCCGTTAAATCAACGGTTAACATATCCATAGAAACCCTTCCTACGATAGGCAGGCGATAACCTTTTACCCACACAGGGGTATCGGGTTTAATATGACGTGGGTAACCATCACCATAACCGGCAGCCACCACGCCAATAATGGAAGGTCTGGTTGTTCGCCAAACGCCTCCATAACCAATAGGAGTATCTGCTGGATAATGGTGGATGGCACTTATTGCGGAAACAAAACGCATAACAGGCAGCAATCCTAATGTTTGGCCAACCTGATTACTAAAAGGAGATACGCCATACAGCATAATACCAGGACGTACAACATCAAAATGAGCTTCAGGCAGATCAAGCAGAGCGGCTGAATTGGCCATACTTCTTACGAGCTTCGCTGGAGGCAACTTTAATGCCTGAAATACACTTAGCTGTGTCTGGTTGACAGGGTTCTCAATTTCATCGGCACAAGCAAAGTGAGATAATAAACCAATCTCTGCATCGACCCAAGGACAAGCTGCCAAAGCAGCAACAACATCATGGACTTCTTCGGGCATAAAACCTAAACGATGCATGCCACTGTCTACTTTTACCCAAACTTTTATTTTATCGGGCAAAGGCTTTGCCAATAACCATTGCAACTGGCAGGATTGATGAATAACGAATTGAAATTTGTAGTTAACAATAGTCTGTAACTCGTCTGCACTAAACATGCCCTGAAATAAAACACACTCACTCTGTACACCAAGCTTGCGAATAGCTACCGCCTCTTCCAGACAGGCAACCCCGAATGCATCAACTTTTCCTGCAAGAACAGGGACTACATTGGATAAACCACAACCGTAAGCATTCGCCTTAACCATTGCAATTATTTTGCACCCCGGGGCATGCTGCTTCACCTGATTTAAATTGTGTAGTAATGCTTTCGTATCAATTTGTACATGAGCAGGTCTTGTCACTAATCTACTCCCTGGTAACCGTCAAAAGCCAAATCCTCAAAGCGGGTATATTTACCAAGGAAAGCAACCCTGACTTTCCCAATAGGACCATTACGTTGCTTGGCAACAATGATTTCTGCCACACCTTTATCCGGGCTGTCTTCATTGTATACTTCATCCCGATAAATAAAACAGATTAAATCCGCGTCCTGCTCAATTGCTCCTGATTCACGTAAATCAGACATTACCGGGCGTTTATCATGACGTTGTTCCAAACTTCGATTAAGCTGGGATAAAGCAATCACAGGCACTTCAAGCTCTTTGGCCAGTGATTTTAAGCTACGTGAAATTTCTGAAATTTCCGCAGTGCGATTATCCGCTTTAAAACCGGGTACTTTCATAAGTTGAAGATAATCGACAACAACGAGACCCAACTGGCCGTGTTCTTTCGCCAGCCTGCGTGCTCTTGCCCGCATTTCTGCAGGGCTTAGCGCTGGCGTATCATCAATAAATAAAGGTGCTTCGGAAAGCATATGAACGGCTGAAGTAACTCGAGGCCAGTCGTCATCATTAAGTTTTCCCGTACGGATACGGTGTTGATCGATACGCCCCAAAGATGACATCATTCGCATTGCCAATGAATCAGAAGGCATTTCCATCGAGAAAACC
Source organism: Legionella fairfieldensis ATCC 49588 (assembly GCF_000621525.1). Taxonomy (GTDB): domain Bacteria; phylum Pseudomonadota; class Gammaproteobacteria; order Legionellales; family Legionellaceae; genus Tatlockia; species Tatlockia fairfieldensis. Next base: position 57,459 of record NZ_JHYC01000001.1, read on the forward strand.
AATACCGGCTTACCTGCTTTAATAGCCGCATGCTCAGCCATATTCATAACAAGCGTGGTTTTACCCATCGAAGGGCGCCCGGCAACAATCACCAGATCAGAAGGTTGCAGACCAGATGTCATTTCGTCCAAATCTGATAAACCGGTAGCCAGTCCCGTAATAGCATCACCATTGTGATAGAGTGCATCAATTCGTTCTACTGCTTTCACCAGAATGGATTTGATACTCTCAGGCCCACCGTCTCCACCGGTTTGTTCAGCAATAGCAAAGACTTTGGTTTCAGCAAAATCAAGAAGCTCGGGTACCTCCCTGCCGCCAGGATTATAAGCTGAATCCGCAATATCGCCAGCCACGGCAATAAGCTGACGCTGTACCGATTTTTCTCGAACGATATCAGCATAAGCTGACACATTGGCGACACTGGGCGTATTGTTGGCTAATTCAAATAAATAAGTTTCACCACCGGCATCGTCCAGATCATTAGTCGATTTTAATGTATCAAGAAGTGTAACTACATCAAAAGGCTGCTCTTTTTTGGCCAATTCAATAATGGCTCGATAAAGAATGCGATGTTCCGTACGATAAAAATCAGCTTCGCACAATTTGGAACTTATCTTATCCCATACCTGATTATCTAACATCAAGCCGCCAATAATTGCCTGTTCAGCTTCTGCAGAATGCGGAGGACGTTTTAATGGATCAACTGTATTTTTGCGTGTTTTTACTTCTACCATGATTTACCAACAGGATTAGTATCTTTTCTGAACAAAAAAAGACACACACAGGAGTGTGTCTTTCTTAATTTTCTTAATTTTTTATGAGCGCACCCAAACCTGAGTACGGCCTAACACCGAAAAACCGACATAACCGCGTACATAAAGTTTTTGCCCTTTTAACGTCATTTTTGCGCGATAGACTTTTCCGCTTTTTGGATCAAGAATATGGCCTCCTTCCCACTCGCCATTTCCTTTATCTTTCAAGCCCCATATAATACGCAAACCCTTAACCGGTTTTCCTTTAAAATTTCCCGGGCATTTTGCACAAACACCTACATCGCCTGGCTGAGGGTAAACATCCACAACAGTCCCGGTCAGGGTATTACCCGCAACATTCAGCCGAATTACCGCTCTCTTTTTTCCTGTTTGATCATCAATAGCCGTCCAGTTACCTGCCGGCGATTGCGCTAAAATAGCAGGAGCAAATAAAGCGGCAAACACAAACGTCATCAACACTTTCCATAGTCTCATAAGTTTCTCCTTGAATTTTCTTTAAGAAGGATAGGCTATCATTTAATCGATTGCAATTACTTCCTTTCTACTCAGTGAGAGGCATAAAAAATTGTTCTACATCATTAGCGGTCAGGGTCATGGTACCCGTTGCATTATCAGATAGAATTCCCTCAAATAATTGTCGCTTTTTCGCTTGCATGGATAATATTGCCTCTTCGACGGTCCCTGATGTGATTAATTTATAAACAAAAACAGGATTCTCTTGTCCAATACGATGGCTTCTGTCTGTAGCTTGTTCTTCAACTGCCGGGTTCCACCAGGGATCGTAATGAATCACGGTATCAGCGCGTGTTAAATTTAATCCGGTTCCTCCAGCTTTTAAACTGATTAAAAAAATGGGTGCTTTTCCTTCCTGAAAAGAATGAACTAATGCTTGCCTGTTTTGCGTCTGGCCGGTTAATTTTAAATAAAGGTAATTACGTTTGATTAACTCTTCTTCTATCAAACGTAACATTGAAGTAAACTGCGAGAATATCAGAACTCGTCGCCCCTCTTCCATCAAATTATCCAGTAGCTCCATCAGTGTATCCAGTTTGACAGAAGTACCCTGTGCAATTTCTGCTCCAGGTACAGTTAATAACCGTGGATCACAGCAAACCTGCCTTAATTTAAGCAATGCGTCAAGAAGAACGATATGACTTTTACCCATACCCTGCTTTGCAATGGCTTCCCGGACTTTTTTCTCCATACTCATGCGTATAGCTTCGTATAAATCTCGTTGGCTGCCAGCCAATTCTACCGTTCGTATCATCTCAGTTTTTGCAGGTAATTCACTCATCACCTGATTTTTGCTACGGCGCAGCATAAACGGTTGCACTCGTTTAGCCAGTAAGGTTTTGCGTTCCATATCACCTGATTTTTCAATAGGAGTCCTGAAAAACTGCCTGAACTGTCTGAGATCTCCTAATAAACCAGGCATCAAAAAATGAAATAAAGACCAAAGCTCACCCAAATCATTTTCCAGCGGTGTTCCCGACAAACATAATCGGTGAGTCGCTTTAATCTGTTGAATAATCTGTGTTGTTTTAGTGCGTGCGTTTTTTATTGATTGGGCTTCATCAAGAATTAAATAATAGAATAAATAATCGACAAAACGGGTTTTATCCCGCTGAATAAGGCCATAAGTGGAAATAATTAAATCGTAATTATCGAAACTGTCTTCATGGCGTTCAGCACCATGAAATATCAGAATTTTCAACGCAGGAGTAAATCGTTTGGCCTCTTCAAACCAATTACCTATGAGGCTCGTCGGGGCAATAATCAAACTGGCTTTAGTCAGACGACCCTGCTCTTTTTCTACTTGTAAATGGGCCAGAGTCTGGACAGTTTTACCTAATCCCATGTCATCAGCTAAAATCCCGCCAAAGTGGTTTAACCGCAAAAACTGCAACCAGTTCAAACCTTGATGCTGATAATCCCGTAAGGTAGTCTTTAATCCTTGCGGAATTTCAACAGCAGGAAGTCTGTTAAGCGTCACTAATTGCTGTAACTGGGAACGTAATGCTTCACTACCCTGCCAGCGTGCGGAAATGCATGCCATTGCCTGTTCTGTTTCTTGCATCAACACGAGCTGATAACGTTCTATCTGCAAAGACTGGTTCTCTTTAATATGACGAACCCCATATTGTAAAAGAAAACGCATCAGCGGCTTGATTCGCCCCAAAGTAATGTTTAAAAATTTACCATCAGGCAAAGGTAATTTGACACGCTCCTCATCGGATAAACTATCAAGATTTTTACTATCAAGCTGGCCAATAAGTGTGGCAACCAAAGGCACAATACTGACTTGTTTGCCTTCCACTAAAATACCTAATTGATAAGAAAAAAAATCATTGCCAGCATCATCAATTTCAGAAAACCAATCCAGCTCGTCCGCGTCAATCAATTCTTCATAAACAGGATGAACAAACTCAACTCGCCACTGTTTACTCTTCAATAAAGGAATCACCTGACTGTATAAATGCGGCAAATCATCGCTATTTTTATAGCGTTTTAACAGGAGTAGTTCCTCCCCATTATCAATAAATAATTTTTCATAGGGTTTAAGGCTGCGGCAAGGAAGAATTTGTTTTAATTCCTTGAAGATTTTCTTTTCATACTCCAGATCGCGAGGAACTTCCAGTAAACTATCGTTTCTTTCGCTAAAAAGACTTGGAGAAGTCTCTTTTATACTAATTACCTTACCGTCGTAATCAAACAACAACTCAACTATAAAAAGAAAATCATTGGAAGAAAAATACTCTTCAATTTCAATGGCATCAAAAATAATTACCGGTTGAGGCTTGATGACTTGTATTTCTCTTTTTTCATACATTTTAGGCGGTGGTAATTTTCGATCAACTTCTGCCAGTTTTTCACTCACTAATGAGACTTGTTCTAACGCGACGGAAGGCAGATTTAATAAGGTTTTTAACTGATTCATCGAGTAGGAACTGATTAAAAGGCCCAGGCAATTAGCTTCGTTATCGTAATACCAGGCTTTATCCAAAAACAGAGGGCTAACGTTTTTTTTCGCGCACACGAATGTCAGAGATTGACTGCCATCCAGATTGAGTTGCCATTTCATCCGGACATTCAGCGCCCGCCCCAATATCAGACCTGTTTCATCGGTATTTGCCAGGTAAGCTCTGCCTGTGGCAAGAATTTTTTCCAGTAAATCGCTGTTGCGAGTCTCTAAACAATCAAACCAATCTGATTTAAGTAAAAAAGCCGCAATAATTTCTTCATCAGAAGGAGCAAAATACTGTTTGCGACTTTCTGTGATTGTATGAAAAAAAATCTTCTTGCCTAACCCTCCTTTTTTAAGGCATTTTGCCAAAGCAAATCTCACGATGACGCGGTGCCCGTAGTCACTCAAGTGAGGCTCCAGTAAATAAGTGATCACATGCGTAGGACTGATTGCCTTTTTCTCAAGATCTTTTTCGTATAATGATGTTGTCCATTCCTGGAGAGGAACATCAGACTCACTGGATGAGGTTCCAGCATGAATATCATTTTCTCTGGCCTGCAACGCAAACAGGCTCGCTGCTGCATGCTTGCAGTTAAAACTATAAGTGCAGGAACATTGAGCAGCCTGGGCAGGCCATGATTTTAAATCCATATGAACATTATAAATTTGCCCGGAACGCCCTTTAACACGTGCTTTAAGGAGACCATCGCTCAAACGAAAATTTAATACATGGCCTTTTTGTTGATATTCTTTACCGTGCCTTAATACGGTAGGTAAAAAAATATCGGTAATTCGTGAAAATGCCTCTTTTAGCATGAATCTACAACCTGTTTTTAAAATTAATCAGAGATGCCCCTGATTTAAAGTTTCGTCAGGAACCAAAAGCAATAAGCAGAGAGACGTCTCTATTATAACTAAATATTAAGGCAGGGAATACAGAACATGTTTATTCCTCTCTGGAAACGTGTTCTCCTGATAAAGTTATCAAGAACAGTATGTGAAATATATCTCCTGGCCATAACGCCCGTTAAATTTAGGTTTAATTGTTATAGAATGAAGAATTCTTAATTCAAATAAGTGTAAATCATCATGCAGCAACCTCTCGCTATACTTATGGCACAAATTAATCCTGTAGTAGGAGCCATTGAAGCCAATGCAGAAAAAATAGTATCCATTATTCAACGTGAGCAACAACGCCATGAACTTATTCTTTTCCCGGAACTGGTTCTCACGGGTTATCCTCCTGAAGATTTGTTATTTCGTAAAGCATTATATGATCGGGTAGAAAATGCCTTGCAGAAGATAAAAGAAAGCACGGAAGATTGTTATGTCATCGTAGGGCATCCCTGTTTTGAAAAGGGAAATTGTTTTAATGCTGCCTCTGTTATTCATCGTGGAAAACAAATCGCTGTTTATCGCAAACAAAAATTACCTAATTACGGCGTTTTTGATGAATACCGTTATTTTAAACCGGGTCCTGCCGAGACTTGCATCCTCGACATTAAAGGATACCGATTGGGGCTTTGTATTTGCGAAGATGTCTGGCAAACAGGCCCCGTAGAACAAATAGCCAACGCGGGTGCAGAGGTCATGCTTTGCATTAATGCCTCTCCTTTTGATTATGACAAGCCGAATCAGCGTCTGCAATTGCTAAAAACCCATGCCCGCCATGGAATGGCGGTTATCTACGTTAATCAATTTGGCGGCCAGGATGAATTAGTCTTTGATGGACAATCCTTTGCGCTGAATAATCAGGGTACGCTTTGTGCTCAAGCCCCTGCTTTTCGTGAACAGTTACAAACAGTAATACTGGAGGGGGATCAGTTAACTTCTGAACTGGCACCTCTACTTGACTCCGAACAGTTACTTTATGAAGCGCTGGTTTGTGGTACACGTGATTATATCGAAAAAAACGGTTTTCCCGGTGTCTTAATTGGCTTATCGGGCGGGATTGATTCCGCGCTTACTTTAGCTATTGCAGCGGACGCCCTGGGACCTTCTCGCGTGCATGCTGTCATGATGCCATCCCGTTACACTGCAGAGATAAGCCTTCTTGATGCCCAAGAACAATTAGCCAAACTGGGTATAAAAAACACCTTGCTTTCTATTGAACCAGCCTTTAACGCGCTTCTTGAAACACTGGCGCCTTCTTTTAAAAATTTGAAGCCAGATACCACAGAAGAAAATTTACAGGCCCGCATCCGGGGAATGTTACTCATGGCTTTATCCAACAAGACAGGCCAGATGGTACTGACTACCTCCAATAAAAGTGAAACAGCCGTCGGTTATACTACCTTATACGGTGATATGGCTGGAGGATTCGCCGTATTAAAAGACGTATTGAAAACACAAGTTTACGCGCTGGCCCGCTATCGTAATCGTCTGACACCCGTTATTCCAGAGCGCGTGCTGACCCGCCCTCCCTCTGCTGAACTGGCAGAAAATCAAACTGATCAGGATACCTTGCCTGACTATGATGTCCTGGACGCTATTATTAAAGAATATATGGAAAACAATCAAGACTCCTCTGATATTATTCAAAAAGGTTATTGTCCTGACGATGTCAATCAGGTTATTCGTTTAATAAAACGCAACGAATACAAACGCCATCAGGCGCAGCCAGGTGTCAAAATCAGTCCTTGTTCTTTTGGACGAGACTGGCGATACCCAATTACATCAGGATTTTAACGAAGGAGAACTATCTTGTGGTGCTATTTCAATTGGTCTGCGACTAAAAAAACCAGCTACCTCTGAATATCTGGTCATATCGAGTTTCCCTTGTAATGTTTCTGTTTTCTCGGAAGCTGGCAGCGTATTTTCTTTGCTCGGTTGAACCAATAGTAATCTTGTTGCCAGGCAATGGTCTAATGTAGAAAAATCATTCAGATTAACCGGTTTAACCGGTTTATAATCCACAAGCAGTTTAGCAAGTTGTTCTAACTGCCCTTCAGATAACGATTCGGGTTCTTCCGGCCATTGATCAAGCATTTGTTTAGCCTCTTTACATTGTTCCCGATTTACTTCCTTGATTTCTTGTAATTTACTATCCACAAAAAAAATCTTCCATTGACCTTCCCGTTTGGTCACAATAAAAAAAGAAGGCTGTTTATAGATCACAGAATCATTTGTCTGGGGCGAAAAATCATTCACGCCTTTACACAAAACCTGTTTCTTCGGTTTTAATTGCTGATTAATGCAATCTCGAATTTGGTTTTCAACCGAATCCGAAACATTTCGAGTGTTCAATTCTTTATTGGAAACCTGTTGATTTATTATTCTTAATATATCAGATAAGGGTAATTGGTTGATGCGCAGAGGTTCGCGCCATTCATAATTTAATTCCTTTTGAGTAACAGTTCCGCTAATTAAATCACCTTCAGGGTGTATAAAGGCATATTCGAGTCCCTCACTAATCACTCTCAAGTAAAGTTTATTGTTTTCCTTTACGACATTTTTTGTCAGACATGGTTGATAATAGGGATAACTGTTTAATTGCTCAGGCGTCAAAAAATCATAGTTGGCGAGCAAGTTATGAAATTTTTTCCAGTCATCAGTATTAATTTTTTGTAAATCATCCTTCCCTTTTTGTTTTTGATATAAGACCCAATGGCCTGTTCTGGCATCAGGTTCGCGCGTTAGAAAGTAAGTACCGGTTTTACGCTGATAGCGAGGAATTTTTTTTACATCATCGCTGATGATTAGTGTTATCCTGTCTTTTTGAAATGCATTCTCTACATTGGTATAATTTTTAGCAAATTCCTGAGTTCGCTTCCTTATAGAAGCGGGTGAGAGGGATTCAGAATGTTGATTGATGATGTCTTTCTGTTGCTTTAAATTTGCCTCTTGCCACTGGAGGAAAGATATTCGATTCTTAATCTCCTGCATTACCAACGGGGATAAACGAGGAATAAATTGATATAAATCATAGTCTGTCTCTTCATCATACCCTTCAATTTCTTTAATCAAAGCGAGATATACTCTTGTATTACTTGAAGTAGACTCCCATTTCCCCTCCTTAAAAAACCTCTCAAAAGCCTGTAAACGAATAATAAGTTGAGAGAGATCATCTTTTAAAAAATTTTTAAATTTGTTGGAATTGAGACGGGTAAACGAATAGAACCAACCCCAGAAATAAGAATCTTTCGGTGCATCATATTCCTGCTGGGCTTTTTTTACTATCCTTATTAAATGGTCTTTATCGATTGCAGCAATAAAATCCACCAGTTTGGTCGCAAACTCTGTTAAATTATCATAGATTCTGGTCATATCCTTACTCTCTAATCCTGAATGATCCCTCTTTCCATCTTAGTCTATGATTGGCGTAATACAAGCATAATCGTTTTAATTGAAAAAAGCTGCTTGCAAAATAAAAGCAAATCGCTAACATTGAATTGCTTTAAAATAATAAATAAGAAGGGATGTCATGAGAATTGCATTTTTTTCCGCCACGTTGCTGGCTTCAGGACTGGCTTTAGCAGCTACACCCATTGATGGCTGGTATTCAAGTGTATTTGGCGGTTATACCTACTTGCCTAATAACATTAAAAAAATCTATTACGGCAACTTCTTTGATCGAGTCTCTTATGATGGAGGTTACCACGGAGGGGCGCGCTTTGGCTTCCAGAGTAACCCGATGCGCTATGAAGCTGAATTCACCTACCTTAAAGCCGATGTCCATTCCTTTGAAAGGAATAAATTTTTTGGTTGGCAACGATTTAAAGAACGACGAGCTGGCGGACAGGCTAATGCGGCTCTGGGAATGGGTAATATTTATTACGATTTTCCTGAAATAGTTCCCTGCATTGTTCCCTACCTGGGTGTAGGTATAGGATATGGATGGATTGATGCCAACTTAAAAAGCTATCGCTATTACAGACGTCCTGGAATACGACTGTTTAAAGGTTCGGATAGCACATTTGCTTATCAGGGGACCGCTGGCCTCACCTTTAATTTTTCTGAAAGTTACGCCATTAATCTTGCCTATCGTTATGTGGGCACCACCCATCTTGATCATCTGGGTAAAGTTTTTCAAGGTAACCTTGGAAGTATAGGTGTAGTTTACCGTTTCAATGAATACTATTATAAATAAGGGTAGCTAATGAAATATTCTACTAAATGTGCCCTGACAGGCCTGTTATTGAGTAGTTGTTCCGTATTTGCAGCAACGCCGGCGGAAGGCTGGTATGCCGGATTAATGGGAGGCGCCAGTTTTTCATCCAGTCTAAGATTTCAAATTAACGATCCCTCGTATGTACTGGATGCTGCCTTGGATAATCCTGTTATAGTTGGCCAGCCTTTTTTCCCCACATTTATTACCCCTGGATTTAATCCTTTTCTTTCCTCGTTGCTCCTGGTTCCCGCTCGTTTCAAACACGGAATTGGTGGCGATTTTGGCGGACAATTGGGTTATCGTATTTGTAATTTCCGTATTGAAGGAGAATTACTCTTTAATTACGCACCTTTTTCTCGTCTCAATGTAGGTGGTGTAATCATCAGAAAACATGTGACACCCACCATTCCTATTCATTTAAATGGACATACTACTGTAGGTGCAGGGCTTATTAATGCCTTTTATGATTTTTATGATGAAGAAAATGACCCCACCTGGGTTCCTTATATCGGATTGGGCGGCGGTTATGCTGTCATGCATAATACTATCACGTTAACTGTTCCCTATTTATTTACCACCGCAGTAAGCCAGGAAATCAGGGGAAGTAAAAACGCGCCTGTCGGACAGGCAATTCTTGGCGTTGCCTATTATTACTCCGATTCTCTTGCCTTAGGGCTTGACTATCGATATCTGACTACCAAGTCGATAACTTTTAATGGATTTAGTGCACGCCTGGAAGCTCATAGCGTAAACTTTAATTTCAATTACTGGTTTGAAGACGTTTAAGGCTTACTGATGAGTTTTCTTATCGCACCTTCTTTACTTTCAGCGGATATGACTCGCATTGGTGACGAAGTTTCTGACGTAATCAATGCGGGTGCTGATATGATTCATTTTGATGTTATGGATAATCATTATGTGCCTAATCTTACATTTGGCCCTTCTCTTTGCCAGGCGTTGCATAAACGTTTTTCAGAACTGATCATTGATGTTCATTTAATGGCTCAACCTGTGGATGAATTAATTATGCAATTTGCAAAAGCAGGAGCCAGGCGGATTAGTATTCATCCTGACGCAACGATTCATCTTGACCGCAGTCTCCATCTCATCCGTCAACAGGGCTGTGAAGCGGGTCTGGTACTAAATCCCGCCACACTGCCTGATTGTCTGAGCTGGTGTATTCATCGACTTGATTTTGTTCTGGTAATGCTGGTTAATCCGGGCTTTGGTGGACAGAGCCTGATACCGGAAATAATTAATAAAATAAGCTGGTTAAAACAAAAATATCCTGCCCTGCCTATCTGTGTGGACGGTGGTGTTACTATTGAAAACATTGCCAGCCTGGCTCATGCCGGCGCTTCTCAATTTGTTACAGGTTCTGCGCTATTTTCCAGTGATGATTATGCTCAGACAATTTCGACCATGCGCCAAAGGCTGATTTAAAACGATGAAAACGATTTTCTATATAATGGTCTTACTAAGCCAAAGCACCACTATAGTTTATTCAGCCTCGGGCCAGGCTTATTTAGAGCGGTTCATAGCCTATACACAATGGAGTCAAAATTTGCCTCAGCAGCCTGATGCAAATTTTCTCGCTTTTATCGCTGACGATACTCCCCTTGCCAAAAAATTACGGGAAAAATGGCTTTATTACCTGGCACAACAAAAAGACTGGGATAGTTTTTCCAAATATTATAAAAATTCAGCTGACATCAATTTGCAATGTTTCGCTCAAAGGGCCAATTATAATACAGGTAAAACAGAAGAAGCGCTTGCGGCAGCGCGATTGCTATGGCTCTCCGGAGCGTCTCAACCCCCTGCTTGCAATGCTTTATTTGATTTATTGACTAAAAGCAGTCACTTTGACGAGCATCTGATTAATCAACGCATTATTCTTGCTTTGGACCAAGGAAATCTTTCGTTAGTTTATCATTTATTAAAACAATACCAACAACCACGTCTTAAAGACGTTCAGTTATTAAATGATATCGTACGACATCCCGATCACATTAATCACATGGAATCTGGTGATTTACACGATTATTTTTATTTGTATGGCTTAAAACGGATGGTATCGATTAACATGGACAAAGCCATTCTTTATTGGCAGGAAGCAACAACAAAACATTTTTTAAACGAGGCACAACAACAAGCCTTTCTTGTCCATCTTGTCTTGTATAAAACCATGCGTAACCACAACGATGCACCTTATTGGTTCGCTAAAATAAAACCCGTTTTTTATACCGATTTACTGTTGGATTGGCAAATTCGCTTTGCGCTTAAACGACAGCAATGGAGTGAGGTGGAGTATTTAATTGCTCAATCGCAAGATAAGGAAAAACCCTGCTGGCAATATTGGCTGGCGCGGGCTTTGGAGGCAAAAGGCGATAAAACAAAGGCCAAAACAATTTATGAATCGATCGCTAAAAACAGGCATTATTACGGTTTTTTAGCCAGCATGCGTTTGAATATCACACCTACTTTTGAAAATGAAATGCCAGTTAACAATCTGGCCTTGTTAAAACCCTATCAAGCTTTCACCGATAACATTAAATTGTTATACATCAGCAAACAATTACTGCAAGCTTCACGGCTTTTGAATGACTTTGTCAGCGAACTGCCTAAAGACGATAAAAGCGCTCTGGTGTACTGGCTTGCCCACGAACTTCAATGGCATGATAAGTCAGTTTATTTAAGTAATAGTGACGATTTAAATAATCAGTTATCACTGCGCTTTCCTTTAATATATCAGCAACCTATCGATCAATATGCCAAAAACTATGAGGTATCTCCGGAGTTTATTTATGCCATCATTCGTCAGGAAAGCGGTTTTCGTTACGATGTTATTTCGCCGGCGGGTGCACGGGGTCTAATGCAACTGATGCCTTCGACAGCAAGTGTCATTGCCAAACATGAAAAGATTGCTTATGGCGATAAAAATCAGCTTTTCACCTCCCAAAAAAATATTAATATTGGCGTTGCCTATTTAAAGCACTTGACTTCTCGTTACAATCGCCATCCAGTGTTGATAGCCGCGGCCTATAATGCAGGTCCGCGGCAAGTCAATTATTGGCTTAAAAATCACCCTCCTAAAGAGATAGATATCTGGATTGATACACTCCCCTGGCACGAAACGCGTAATTATTTAAAAAATATCATTGCCTTTTATGCCGTTTATCAATACCGTCTGCAACAAAAACCTGATTTGCGCTCTTTTATGAAGGCACTGTAGAGCCTGACTTCAATCTGTTTCACAGCCAAAAAGCTGTGCTCATTTGCGCAAATTTTAACTTGCAAAACAAATTGAGCACACGCTCTGATGATAAAACATTAGGTTTTACTGGGAATTACCTGGGCCAGAAACGGGAGGTAAGTCATACTCTTCACTCGATGGAAGTTTCATTTGACTAAACAGGCTAGAGAAAACATTGCCTAATGAGAACGACTTGTTGGCGGAAGGGAAAAAACTATGAATGTGTTTATCAATTATTTCCATCACTTTATTCTTGCTTTTAAAAGAAAGCGCTTTGTTTTCTTTAAACCGCTGAAACGCATCTTCTGTGGGTTTCACCAATGCTTTTTTCTCATGGACTGATTCGGTAGATAAATATTGATTAAAATTAATAATAACATCTCGCAGGAATTCATCAAAATAATCTTCCAGGACTTTTACATTGCCTGTAGAACAAAGGCTTTTACAAGCATAGAGTCTGAGTTCATATAATTTATCTATCATGGTGATCAATTTTGAATTTTTATTTGAACAAATAAAATTAACTAATTCTCTTTTCTTATGGTCACTAAAATTTAACTTACTAATTACCACAATAGCATCGACTTGATCGTCATCCAATTCTATAGAAGGTTCTAATTGAAGAAGGCGTAGTTCCTCTTTTGCCAGCTTTTTTCTTAGTGTCAAATAAAGAGGAGCTTTACTAACCACCGCATTCCTCTCTGCTCCAAAAACCTCTTGACGAAATTCTTCAGGAGTATAGCAAATATGCGACTCTTCCCAATAATTTTTGTAGTGTTCCAGATCTCCTTTCTGTGCCGGTGAATCCTTCGCATAGCCTGCTTCAACTAACCGCATTTGAATCTGAAGTGAGACGATGGCACTGGCGTTAGAAGTATTATGTTTTTGTACTGGCATCAACCATATGTTCGTACTGGTTGTTGTGGGAAATTTTGCTATCATTTGTTTCGCAAACAAATCATTTTCCAGATCATAAGAACAAAGGAGAATTGTTGCAGATTCTACATTTCTGCATTGAGTCAGGTCATTATACTGCGAATATAAAGACTTAAATGAATAATATTGATTAAGTTGTCCAGGAATGGGTTGATCCGCAATAATATCTATTGGGATATCCAGATCGTCCAATGCTAACGCACTGGCAAAAGTGCTAACACCACCTCGACTATATCCTGCTAATCCAATATGTGTAATGTGGGGATCAATGCTTGAAATTTCTGGTTTTCCGTAGATACTATTATAGTTCCAAGTCATTGCGTCACCCAGCTCTGATTCCAGTTTTTCCAGATTTATTGTTTTACTTTTAGCATCAAAAGCACTTCTTATTTTATTCGCAACAATTTTTAAATCAGGATAAGCTGAATTCCCACCTATATTCTTATGTTCACATCCGCGAAGATATACACGAATTACATCATCTTTATAACCAATACCTTCCATACCCTCTTTATAATTTTCTACACTCTGTCTGGTTCCTGCAAAATAAAAAATTATCTTTGTCACTTAAATTCTCCCCTAAAAACTATCTGTAAAAGAATAACCGTTTTAAATTAAGATAATATTAAAAACAGTTGTAAAATCTGGACGTCAAACCAGATTCTTGTTTTTGCTGCGGCTCCATAATATTTGCTTTAGCGTTTTCAACAAGCCGACAAACGGCAACCAAATCTGCGCGGATGTCCAACGGCGCGTGCTTCCTCGCCACCGCGAAGGTACCACCCGGGTTTTTATCTAATGCAAAATCAGAACCCAGCCTGCATCTTTTGGTACTAATGTCTTCTCTTCTTTACTGCCTGTCATGTTTACACCGGGTTATTATTGCACAATAAAGGTTCATATTAAACAAATATGAATTTTATTGCAAATAAAAAATACTATTCGTATAGGATAGAAATGCCAATATGATTGATAGGTGACATCAAGGAAAGCTTAAGACTAATTGAAAGAGTAGCCTCCATAGAATAAGACATTGGATAGCGACTTTCGTTGGCAATTCGGGTCAATAGCTATTTTTTGTCCGGTACAAAGTGACACGTGATTAACAAATAATTTGCTCATTGTTTAATGACGCTTTAACGCTGTATTACGTGCGAAACGCAATACAATATAACGGGCGCGTTCTATTGCTTCTTCCATTGCTTGAGCAGGTGATTGAATGCTGGCAAAAATAACTTCCAAAGCTTCGTCGTTAATGAGTCGAATCTGGTTTTGTGGCTCCACTGATGAGCTAATTGGTTCCTCCGATTGCCTTCCTAAATCCTCTTGCGCCAGAGCAAGAACAGGATGCGTTTTTTTTAAAAGAGAAGCATAGATTCCACTAAGACCCACCGGCAAATATCCCGTTTTTTGATGCCAGCGTTGTTGTGTTTCAGGTTGAGTCAAATAAGAAAAAAACCGGGCAATGCCTTGATAACTCTCCTGAGTTTGCCCGGCTATAGCCCAAAGGGCTGCCCCGCCGGCAATATTATTATGACGTTGACTGCTAATCTGAGTATCCAGGGGTACCGGTGCCACACCTATACCAAATTTGACAAGTTCAGCCAGACTGTTGTAGCTGCCGGAAGATTGACTAAACAGCACACAATGACCACTTGTAAACAAAACCGTCGCATTACTTGCCCGCCCGCCATATTCAAAATAATGATTCTCCTGCCATTTTTTTAAACGTTCAAGATGATGGATAAGGGCGGTAGTATAAGGTTTCTTATTGCTCCTCGATAAGCCATGAATCGCGGCGAAAGATTCTAATTGTATCCAGGATGGGTAAGCACTGGTATAAGAACAGGCATAACCAGCTTCTCTTAACTTGGCCGCTAAAATCTCCATATCTTGCCAGGTACGTGGAAATGATGCTTGCGTATACCCTATTTTCGCCAACGCATCGGCATTATAAAAAATAACAGGAATTGAAATATTAAAAGGGAGTGCCAGAAGCTGGTTCGTTTCACTATAAAAATCACGTACAGCAGGAAGAAAGCTCTCTTTAGGTAGCAAAAATCCCTGTTCTTGCATCAGTTCATCGACTGGTTTGATAATCCCTTTGGGATATAACATCGTGGCCTTACCTACCTCAAAAACCTGCATAATTGCTGGAGGTTGTCCCGCCCGAAAGGCTGCTGCAAAACTGGTTAAAGCTTCGGTATACTCTCCTTTGTACACAAGCCTCACCTTGTAATCAGATTGGCTCTGATTAAAACGTGTAACTAATTGAGTTAATTCTATACCTATCTGCCCGGCAAGCGAGTGCCACATAATTAATTCCACTGGCTTTGCCTGCGAAATCGATAAAAAAAACTGCAAAAAAATAAAAATTATATAGCGCATCACGATAAAAGATCAGGATAATCGCTAAACACGGCATCCACTCCCCATTCAAAAAGTTTTTTGGCTTGTCGTTTACGATTTACAGTATAAACAAAAAGCATATAACCCTGTTCTTTAATTTGTTGCACGCGCGCAGCATTAAGCGCCCGCCGATTAAAATGGACTGAGTAACAGTGTAATTCTTTCGCTTTAATCAACCAATCGGCATCCCATTCATCAAGAAGCAAACCCAAAGGTATTTCTGGCGCAAGATTGCGGCATAATGTTAACGCGGCAAAATTAAAGCTGGAAAGTAAAGGCAAAGGTTTTGTTTGAGGCCAATAGCGATTAATATGAGAGAGTATTGCAACAGTTGTCTGCTCTGTCGTACCCGGATAAGGTTTTATTTCGATATTGGCTTTAACGTCAGAAACAACGAGCCACGCCAACATATCTCGTAAATGAGGAATTTTTTCTCCCTGATAACGCCGGGCAAACCATCTTCCAGCATCCAGTGACTGTAAATACTCAGCGGTTACCAGACCTGTTTCACCTCGTCCATTGGTTGTACGTTTCAGTGTTTCATCATGAAACACTAACGGCTCGCCGTCAGCACTTAACATGACATCAAACTCAACATAACGACAGCCTAAGGCCAAAGCCTGTTCAAATGCTACCATTGTATTTTCGGGGGCGTAAGCAGAAGCACCCCGATGGCCAATTATCCGTTCAATTGTTTGCAACTGCACTTCCCTCCTGTCGATTGGAGGCAAGCTCCACGACAGCACCCATCACTAATTCATTACTTACCGTCACCGGAGGTGCTGGCGTTGCTGCGGCAGTCATTACCGCAGTATTTATTTGCTGATCATTAAAGTACGCTTTGGCTAAAGGTAAAACGGGTTCTCCATCGAAGAAAATGATTCGATTAACACTGTAATTCTGAGTGGCATACGCTTTATTCAACCGACTTAATTCATTATTGACCTGCTGATATAACTGCTCTCGTAATTGGGATTTCGCCTGTTGGATTTCTGCAAGGCCAGGCTTAAACTCTACACTGCCTATTTCATAGGTCGCCCCCGGTTTACTCACATCCTTGGCATGTTTATAAATATCGGTTAAACCCGCCTGAGGTATTCTTGCCTGCGCTACAACATATAATTTTTCTAATCCTGAACTATCCTGAGATCGATCAAACTGGGTCAATTGCCAATCGCCTGTGGCAATTTTTGTTAAATTACTCATAATATCTGCACGTGCTTTCACCAAATCAGCATTTGATAAAGTAGCGTTAATAGCCACTGTCAATAAGGCCGTTTGTGTGGTAACCCATTGTTTCGCTGAAACCTGAAAGACCACCTTATCCAATATTGTCCTGGGAGGCAAGTCTACTGCGCTCACTAAAGGGCTTAAGGTTGCCAGGGCCACTATTGCCGCCAGTTTTCTCATTATTATCTCCTGGGATATTATTAGACAGGTACTCAGTTTACACTAAGCCTTAAAAGCTTCCAATTCTTAAAATGGATAAAGTAGAGTTCCAGACTCCTGCTCTTCTTTACGGGCATAACGCAAAAACGCAGGTCATTGATGATCATAAAATGAATGAAAACCTGCCTTGATCTACAATAAAATCTTTCGTTGATTTAAAATTAGAATAAGTCTATAACATTGAGACAGGAATTTAAGGGGAACATTAATAATGATGTCTGTCGATAAAATAAAAAATGAAACAGCCTTGGCTATTCAGGATGATTTTCTTGATTATGCACTGTCTCATGGCTTTGGTGATTTACATTTTAAAGTAGATGCCGCTACCGGTATGAAAGCTATTGTGGCCATTCATAACACCAAACTGGGTCCTGCGCTCGGTGGATGTCGCTTTATTGAATACCCGAATACCGCTATGGCAATTAATGACGCCATGCGCCTGGCAAGAGGCATGAGCTATAAAGCCGCCTCCGTGAATCTTCCGCTCGGTGGGGGTAAAGCCGTGATTATCAAACCAGCAAAAACTTATGATCGCGAAGGCTACCTGCACGCTTTTGGCCGTTTTGTGAATGAGTTAGGTGGACGCTACATCACTGCTTTAGACAGCGGCACCCAGTTACATGATATGGATATCATTGCCCAACATACACCGTATGTCGCCAGCTTGACGCGCTATAATGGCGATCCTTCTCCTTCTACTGCAAGAGGCGTATTAAGAGGAATTCAAGCCGCTGTGGAATTTAAACTGGGAAAACATTCTCTGGCTGGTTTACATGTCGCCATTCAGGGTTTAGGTCACGTCGGTTATTTGTTGGCAAGCTATTTACATGAATCAGGCGCCAAACTAACCGTAGCGGATATTAACGATGCTGCTGTAGAACGCGTTGTTCGCGAATTTGGCGCAACTGCTGCTCCTATCGAGACAATCCATAAAATAACTTGCGATGTCTTTTCACCCTGTGCATTAGGCGCTATCGTCAATGACATGACTATCAATCAATTCCACACAACGATTATTGCCGGGGCTGCTAATAATCAATTGGCTCACAGTTATCATGGACAACTATTACATGAAAAAGGTATTCTTTATGCGGTTGATTACGTTATTAACGCCGGTGGTCTTATTTTTGCTGCAAGTAAATATTTGCACACGCCTGAAAAATTGATTAACGAAAAAATCGATGACATTCACACCTCGTTACTGGAAATATTTACTCGGGCACAACAAGAAAATCGTCCAACCAGCGAAATAGCCGATATTTTAGCTCAGGAAAAACTTGCCTAGAAACTATTTTATAAGTAACTTGTACAGTCTGTCGCCTTTTGCATTGATTTCATTACCGATAAACTGGCAACAGACCTGATTTTAAAGCGAGACCTATGAAACAATTAAATATCACTCCTCCCTTATATAATTACATGCTTGATATTTCATTACGCGAAGCGCCTGCCTTAAAGGCATTACGCGAAGAAACGGCAACCATGGCCCTGGCACACATGCAAGTAGCCCCTGAGCAAGCTCAATTTATGCAATTTTTACTCAAGCTTTTGGGCGCGCGCAAGGTACTGGAACTAGGTACTTTTACTGGTTACAGTGCTTTGGCTATGGCTCTGGCATTACCAGAGGACGGTCAGCTAATTACCTGTGATATCAATACTGAATGGACGTCCAAAGCCCATCGGTTTTGGCACGAAGCAGGGCAAGACAAAAAAATACAATTGCGATTGGCACCGGCCCTTGATTCATTGCATCATTTACTTGAAGAAGGCCATCAACATAGTTTTGACTTTATTTTCATTGATGCGGATAAGACCAATTATCTGAATTATTATGAGTTAGCCTTACAACTGGTAAGCCCACGAGGCTTGATTGCGATTGACAATATTTTTTGGGATGGCAAAGTCATTGACGAACAGGAAACCGGTGGCCAAACTCGCGAAATCCGCCGCTTAAATGCTTTTATAAAACAGGATAAGCGAGTGGAGGTCAGTCTCCTGGCCATCGCAGACGGGTTATTTTTAATAAAACCCCACAATAAATCAGATTGATTCGGAAACTTACCTGATTCGAGCATTTAAGACCAACAAGGAGTAGTCATGAATGAACATGCGGTAGACAATCCCTGCGGACTGGATGGTTTTGCTTTTTTAGAGTTTTCAAGTCCTGATAAAGCTATTTTACATAAACAGTTTAGTGAAATGGGTTTTCAAATTACAGCAATTCACAACGATCAGGACATTGCTCTTTATCAACAAGGTGAAATTCAATTTATTGTCAATGCGGCAACTAATTGTCAGGCTGAGCAGCACGCTGCCGTGCATGGCGCAGGCGCTTGCGCGATGGGTTTTAAAGTAAAAGATGCCCAACATGCCTATACCTACGCTCTTCAACACGGTGCAACTCCTTTCCAGGACTGTAGTCATGCTGAACATGGTTTGCCCGCCATTCAAGCCATTGGCGGCAGCGTTATTTACTTCGTGGACGACAAATTTAAACCCTTCGGCTCCCATTGGCAAAATAAAACAACCCTGTCGCAAACAAAACAACACTGTGGTTTAACTCGAATCGATCACCTCACCCATAATGTCTATCGTGGTAACATGGATAAATGGGCTCAATTTTATGAGTCTATTTTTAATTTTCGCGAGATTCGTTTCTTTAATATTGTGGGACAAATGACCGGTTTAATTAGCAGGGCTATGGCAAGTCCTTGTGATAAAATTAAAATCCCCTTGAATGAATCCAAAGATGACAAATCGCAGATCGAAGAGTTTCTGCAGGAATATCACGGTGAAGGTATTCAACATGTTGCGCTTGCTACCGAGGATATTTATCACACCGTACATACTTTAAGAGAACAGGGCGTATCTTTTCTAAATGTCCCCGATACTTACTATGAAATGATAGATGAGCGACTTCCCTGGCACTCCGAACCTTTGGATAAATTGCAACAGGAACGTATTTTAATTGATGGTGGCTCTGATCCTAAGACTGGTTTACTTCTACAGATTTTTACTGAAAATGTATTTGGTCCGGTATTCTTTGAACTTATTCAACGACGTGGCAATCAGGGCTTTGGTGAAGGTAATTTTCAGGCACTTTTTGAAGCGATAGAGCGTGATCAGATCAGACGTGGTACCTTACAAGAAGCACAATGTTCAAGTAATGATTAAGTAGACGGCATTACATAAACGCTTACCAGGGATTATTATGAAATTAGCCAGCCTTAAATCTTCAACCTGCCGTGACGGCGAATTATGTCTTGTTAGTCAGGATCTGACCCGTGCTGTAAAAGCAGGACATATTGCTAAAACATTACAACTCGCCATAGAAAACTGGCAGGAAGTCGAAGAACCGCTTCAGGAAATTTATCTTGCTCTTAATCAAGGAGAAATAAAAAACAGTTTTCCCTTTGAATCACACCAATTTGCAGCCCCTCTTCCTCGCTCTTATCAATGGGCTGACGGCAGTGCGTATGTTAATCATGTAGAATTAGTCAGAAAAGCACGAGGGGCGGAAATGCCAGCGGATTTCTGGACAGTCCCTCTGATGTATCAGGGTGGTTCAGATGCATTTTTAGGTCCTAACGATCCTATTCTCGTTTCCGATGAAACCTATGGGGTTGATTTTGAAGCTGAAGTGGCCATTATTACTGATGAAGTACCCATGGGCATAACAGACAAAGAAGCAGCCGTACATATTAAATTACTTATGTTGGTTAATGATGTATCGTTACGTCATTTAATTCCTGCTGAAATTAGCAGAGGGTTTGGATTTTTTCAATCTAAACCAGCCAGCAGTTTTTCGCCTGTTGCCATCACGCCGGATGAATTAAAAAACCATTGGGATGGACAGCGTATCAGTTTACCTCTATTCAGCTACCTGAATGGCGAGCTATTTGGTCAACCCAACGCCGGGGTCGATATGACATTTTCTTTTCCTGATTTAATTGCTCATGCCGCTAAAACACGGTCTTTGGCAGCTGGTACAATTATAGGTTCCGGAACAGTTTCCAACCTGGATCGCAGCAAAGGTTCTTCCTGTATCGTTGAAAAGCGTATGCTTGAAACAATTGCAACAGGGAAACCACAGACTGACTATATGCGTTATGGCGATACAGTGCGTATAGAAATGCTCAGTCCGCAAGGTCAGTCCTATTTTGGCGCGATTGATCAAACCTTAATGCCTTATAAGGTGTAAAATGAAACTTTATGATTATTATCGTTCGACAGCAAGTTATCGTGTACGCATCGCTCTTAATATTAAAAATATTACTTACGAGGCCCTTTCTGTTCATTTAACTAACAACGGTGGCGAGCAACATTGTTCAGAATATCTAAAACTTAACCCGCAAGGTTTAGTGCCTACACTCAATGAGAATGGTCATATTATTAACCAATCAATTGCTATTATCGAATATCTCGAAGAAATGAACCCCACCCCAGCCTTATTACCGCAAACACCCTTAGGCCGTGCACAGGTCCGAAGCATGGCATTGACTATTGCCTGTGATATCCACCCTCTTAATAATTTGCGCGTATTGCAACGCTTGAGAACAGACTTTCAGGCCGATGAACAACAAATTCAAGCCTGGTATCATCATTGGTTAAAACTCGGTTTTGATGCATTGGAAAGTCGTTTACAAGCAATACCTCATAAGAGTCAGGTCTGCTATGGTAGTGAAATAACGATGGCTGATCTGTGTTTGGTTCCTCAGGTTTACAATGCCCAACGCTTCAATTTTTCCATGGCTGATTACCCGCTCATTAATGCAATTAATCAATACTGTCTAACCTTGCCCGCTTTTATAAAAGCCGCCCCTTCAGAGTAATATAATCGGTAGAGGCGGGAATTCATCAGCAAGTAGCGCTACTAATTACAGCATCTTTTGATGGAGAGTCTGCGGAGGAGGTCTGGTATTTTATAGTCAATTCATCCAATTTTTTATTCATCTTACGCATTTTTTCAGAAAGACTCTTATCAGAAGAAAAAAACGTAATACCCCTACCCAAAGCACCTGCTGCAGCAAACGAGGCGAATCCAACCATAGGAGGGCCCATCGGTAAACAGATAACAGCTATTATAGCTACACCTAAAAGAATCAGGGCGCAGCCCAGAGCTTTCATTCCTGTTGAAGGCTTTCTTTGCATCTTTCGATATTCCATAAAGAATTAAAAGGATTATTTTATCATGTGATTAAAATTAATTCAATATGTTATTTTTATGTTGTTAAAACCAAGCCCTTGCTACCTCGGCAGTTGCAATTCCTTTATCACTGCGTTGCAAAATCCGCCATTTTGCTTCACAACGTTGTACATGTCCTACTAACATGGTTTGATTATTACAATGATAGCGAATCTGTAAACCATACTGGCTTTCACCTTCATCAACAGCCTCGCATTTCTCACCTGTCGTCAGTTCAATAGCCCAAGGATAGGTTTTTGACATATCCAAAGCAATATGCCGACTATTATCCACCGGTGCTGGCAAATTAATCACGATACCCTCGCTTGTCCATGGAGATTGCGGACATAACGCTTTTTTCTGTGAACCGTACTGCTTCACAAAGCAAGGATCATAAATTCGGGTTTCCACGACACAACGCCAAGCGTCCTCGCGCTTAATTCGGTGGGATTGCTGCCAGCATTGACCTGATTTTTCTTCTTTGATAATTACAGGTGTTTCGTCGCTAAAAGGACGGTATAATTTTAATTCAGTATCTTCTGCATACGAGTAAAACGACATTATTATTGCAAAAATTAGTCCTGTCAGACGTAGCATGTGTTCCCCCTATGAATTTGATTAGTGTATCATCCTTCAAGTTATTAATTTATAGTTGTGCCCTTTCAACCAGGTTCGTGGTTTTTCTATTTTCTGGAGTACATAATGACAGACGTTTACACAGTAAAACAATGTTTGCAAAACGAAGTAAGTGTTAATCAACAAATTATCGTCCAAGGCTGGGTAAAAACACGAAGAGACTCCAAGGCAGGTTTGTCTTTTATTAGTTTGCATGATGGTTCCTGTTTTTCTCCCATTCAAATAGTGGCTCCGGATACTTTAAGCAATTATCAACATGAAATTCTTAAATTAACGGCGGGTTGCGCGATTACTGCGACAGGTAAACTGGTTGAATCGCAAGGCAAAGGGCAACAATTTGAAATTCAGGCAGATAGCATTAAGGTAGTGGGCTGGATAGACGATCCGGACAGTTACCCTATTCAAGCTAAACACCACACCCTTGAATATTTGCGAGAAGTAGCTCATTTGCGCCCTCGCACCAATACGATTGGTGCAGTCACCCGTATTCGACATTGCCTGGCTCAGGCCATCCATCAATTTTTTCATCAACAAGGTTATTTCTGGATCCATACCCCTATTATCACTGCAAGTGATTGTGAAGGCGCAGGTGAAATGTTTCGAGTAAGTACACTCGATTTACTTAATATTCCTAAAAATTCGAATGGTCAGGTTGATTTTTCCAAAGACTTTTTTAGTCGTGAAGCTTTTCTGACAGTATCGGGCCAATTAAATGCCGAGGCATACTGTCTGGCCATGTCTAAAGTGTATACTTTTGGTCCGACTTTCCGTGCCGAAAACTCAAATACCAGCAGACATCTGGCTGAATTCTGGATGGTAGAACCTGAACTTGCCTTCGCCAATCTGGGCGATATTTGCAATTTAAGTCAGGCCATGCTTCGCTTTCTCTGTAAAAAAGTGCTGGATGAGCGTGCTGATGATATGGCTTTTTTCAATCAATTTGTGGCCCCGGGATGCATTGAACGTCTGGAACATATTGTCTCGTCCGAGTTCGAAGTAATGACCTACACCAACGCGATAAAAGCATTAAAGAACGCTGAACGGAAATTTGAATACCCTGTTAGCTGGGGATTAGATTTACAGTCCGAACATGAGCGTTATCTGGCTGAAGATCTATGTAAAAAACCGGTGATTATTACAGACTATCCTAAAGATATTAAAGGCTTTTATATGCGACTCAATACCGATGGCCGCACGGTTGCTGCCATGGACGTTTTAGCACCAGGGATTGGAGAAATTATTGGTGGGAGTCAGCGGGAAGAGCGGCTGGAAATTCTGGATAAACGCATGGACGAGTGCAATCTGAATAAAGAAAGTTACCAGTGGTATCGAGATTTACGCCGTTATGGTACTGTTCCGCATTCTGGTTTTGGCCTCGGCTTTGAGCGCCTGGTAAGTTATGTAACCGGGGTGGCAAACGTTCGCGATGTTATTCCTTTTCCACGCACCCCTGGCCATGCTGACTATTAACTTTTCTGCTCAATTTTTCGCATATCACCCCCCGCGCAGGCGGGGGATCTGTCTTTCAAGCAAAGCAATCAGGTAATTTCGAGAATTAGATTCCCGTTTTCATGCTGAATTGGCTACACAATCGCTCCCTATTTTCCATGACATTGATCACCAAAATCCAGCTAACACAACTCCCATGTACTTTTCTAGGCGTTAGGTTTTTTTACGTTATTATTTTCTTCGTTTTCCTCAGAAAATTCGGGATCCATTGCGCGAACTGATTTTTCTAACCTGGTAAAATGTTTAAAGTTATCGCTTACAAAAAACTTATCATAAGTATGTTTATTGTAAATGAGCAACGTACCAAAGCTGGCAATGGCTTTAAGTAAATTATTTAAAATATCTTTCAATCCTAATTCTTCCATAGGTTTGCGTGCTTTCTCAAGCGCCATTTTACAGTTAGTTTGAAAATTTTTTAGGGTTTTTGCGGTTGGATTTTTCAGATAGGATTCACGTTCTTTATTTAATTCCTCGTGTAAAGACCATGCAGTTGAGGAGCGGTCTTTTTCTGCCTCAAAATAAAGTTGAGATAAATAATGGTTGAAGTTCACTTTATCCAGTTCAACTTTGTATAATTTTGCAAAAACCTCTGGCTTGCCTTGTGCCTCTTTCTCTGCAATTTCATAGGAATATTTTGCTTCTATGCTGGCCTTTTTGTAGGTTTTATAGAAAAGATCACAATACGCATTATTAGTCTCTTCAATTTCTTTTCCTAACTTGCTCTTTTCTTTTAAGTATGTTTTAAAAGCGCCAGGATTAATGGTGCGAATAGCGAGGAAATGTTTTTCTTGCGTTTTAGAGAAATGCAACTCTTGCTGTTGTTTAAGGATGTATAACTTACTAGCGTAGTACTTTAATTTTTCCTCAGCTGATTTTGCTATATCTGTGTTGCTCATTATATAGTCCACTTTATGATTTAATATGATTAAATTATAAGCCAATTACATTAACAAAAAATTAAGTCTCAAAACCAGCAGGTGTAAACTTATGCCGACAAAAAATAGCCATTGAAAGAGTTGGCATCCATAGGGATTTTTAATATTGTTGATGATTAATTTTAAATTTGTAAACAGAGTAAGAAGGGGATTAAAGAGTAATCCCCTCAGCCTATTAATCTTCTATGTTAACTTCAATTTTTTTCTCAGCAGTTATTTCCTTTTTGGGAATCGATATTTCCAGTACACCATGGGTGTATTTAGCAGTAATATTAGCATCATCTGCCGTTTGAGGAAGGCTGAAGCGACGATAAAATTGACCTTGAGCGCGTTCTCTTCGCGTATAACAGCCCTTACTTTCTTCTTTTTCAAAATTGCGCTCTCCTTTTAAAGTCAAAATATGTTCTTCGAGCGAAATATGAATGTCTTCTTTTTTAACTCCAGGTAAATCTGCAATAACTAAAAATCGACTCTTTTCTTCTTTAACATCCACGAGAGGTGCCCAGGAACTGGTTTCAATGAAAGAGGCGTCATTACTTTGCTGAGAAGTTAAAAATTTTTCCAACATATCTTCTACCTCACGATATATGGGAAAATAGTTTTTTCTTAAATTATTCATAATATTCTCCAAAGTTAGTGTTTCGGATATTTTTTAATATGGAAACACTCTTTTTAATTTTCAAGTTTGAAGTATGAATAATTTTCTAATTCTGGCTAAAATTTGCGCTAAATTATCACGGTTTTTAACTCGTAAAACAGGTTCAAGACACGCCTTAATTCAAATTGTATAAATAGTCGCTAAAAGACTGGCCAATTTCTGGGTGAGCCATTCCTAATTCAACCGTTGCTTGTAAATAACCCAACTTCGAACCACAATCGTAACGTTTGCCATGGAATTGATAAGCTTGCACCACTTGTATGTCTAATAAACGCTGAATACCATCAGTTAACTGGAGCTCGCCGCGCTCATCAGCAACTGTTTGCCTTAAACAAGAAAAAATAGCAGGTGTAAATAGGTAACGCCCCACCGCGGCAAGATTTGAGGGAGCCATTTCCATTTTGGGTTTTTCAATCATATTCTGTATCGCTGAATAGCTCTCCCCCGCTTCTACCACACTCACCACACCATATTGAGGGACATCGTGCCAAGGTACCGGTTGTACAGCAATCACAGAATGTCCATCCTGTTTGAAATAGTCAGTCATTGCTGAAAGACAAGGCAATTTGGAGTCATCGATTAAGTCATCCGCCAACAAAACCGCAAAAGGCTCTTCCCCCACAACGTGCTCCGCACAAAGCACCGCATGGCCTAAACCCGAAGGCTGATTCTGTCTGACATAAGTAAATTGAATGCCCGGCGGTGAAACACTTTTCACCACTTCCAGCAACTCGTCTTTTCCTTGCTCCTCTAAACGCATTTCTAATTCAAAATGTTTGTCAAAATGATCTTCAATAGCCCGTTTAGTAGAACTTGTAATAAAAATCATATGAGTAATACCGGCTCGTACTGCTTCTTCCACCGCATATTGAATTAACGGCTTATCGACGATAGGCAACATTTCCTTGGGATTCGCCTTTGTTGCAGGTAAAAAACGTGAACCTAAACCTGCTACAGGAAAAACAGCTTTTTTTACTTGCATGCTCATAGCTCCTGCTATTATGT
The DNA here is from genome assembly GCF_000621525.1 of Legionella fairfieldensis ATCC 49588. GTDB lineage: Bacteria > Pseudomonadota > Gammaproteobacteria > Legionellales > Legionellaceae > Tatlockia > Tatlockia fairfieldensis. Next base: position 84,282 of record NZ_JHYC01000001.1, read on the forward strand.
GCTATATAACGCACTTATTTATCAATACCTTTTATAATACACGGACGTCCAACTGAATAATAATAAGCCAAATTGGCATTCATCACATCGGATAATTTAAAACAATTACGACCATCAATGAGTGGAGCCTTACCTAGTTGTTTCTGTAAAGCCTCTAGAGAACAGGATTTAAATTGCGGCCATTCTGTAGCAATCACCAATGCATCCACCGCTCTGTCAAATACCCCCTCAGCGGAAGAGCACCAACTAATTGCTGAACTGCTATTAAATAACTTTTTTGCAGCAGGCATTGCAGCCGGATCGAAAATACGAAGATTCGCCCCGGCATCCAATAAAGCATTAACAGCGACAAGACTACTCGCTTCGCGTAAATCATCGGTTCCTGGCTTAAATGATAGTCCCCAAATGGCAATGGTCAATCCCTCTAACTTGCCATTCATATGTTTTTTCAGGCAATTAAAAACCCACTGCTTTTGTGATTGATTGACCTTTTCTATGGCCTCTAATAAGTGGGTATCTACACTTACCTCTGCGGCTGTATGGACTAAAGCCCGGACATCTTTAGGAAAACAAGATCCTCCATAACCAATACCGGCCTGTAAAAAATGAGGCCCAATACGATGATCAAGAGCCATACCCTGGCGAATTTCATCGATATCTGCACCAAGGCTCTCAGCAAGTTGACTAATTTGATTCATAAAACTGATCCTGCAAGCAAGCATCGCATTAGCTGAGTATTTGGTAAGCTCTGCTGAGCGTCGGCTCATGCGCAACAAGGGTACTCCTTGTTCAACCAAAGGCTGATAAATGGCCTCCAGGGCCGCCAGCGCCTGTTGTTCTCCGCCAATAATTATTCTATCTGCATTTAAAAAATCATAAACGGCAGTGCCCTCACGCAAGAATTCCGGATTGGAAACGACCGCTATTTTATTTTTATTACCAACCTGGGCCATTGTTTCCTCAACACGAGCTTGAATAATATCGCCAGTACCTACCGGAACAGTTGATTTGGTAACTATGAGACCATTCCCGTTTGTTTCACGGGCAATGAATGAGGCAACAGCAAATACTTGTGATAAATCAGCACTACCATCTGCCAAACCGGGTGTTCCTGTAGCAATAAAATGAACACTGGCCTGATTGACTGCATAGGTTAAATCAGCAGTAAAAAATAATCTTTTATTCGCTATTTGCTCCTGCAGAAGTTCGGGAAGCTGCTCTTCATAAATCGGACAATTCGCCTTCTGAAGCTGGACAATACGTTGCTCATTCACATCCGTACAAATAACCTGGTGACCTAATCTGGCTAAACAGACTGCTGTCACCAACCCCACATAGCCTGCCCCATAAACCGAAATAAGCATGATCGTCTCAAAAAATTTTTTATCGCGTTACTAAATAATTACAACAGTTTAATGATTTTAATTATTCAAGGTTAACATTATCGCTAATCAGCAAGAATGTTCAGCCTGTAATTAAATTCTTTTCAAATGAACAGGACGACGAGAAATACGCTCCCGATGTATTAAATATAAATTGCGCGAATAAATAAACACACCGGTTGATTGGCCCAAAATAAAAACAGGGTCCCGTTTATAAATGGAATAAATCAACAATGTTATTCCTCCCAGTAAACTCAGATACCAAAACGCAACAGGAATAATACTTTTTTTCTCCCTTTCGCTAACTAGCCACTGAACAATAAAACGGGCAGAAAAAATCCCCTGCCCTAACAAGCCTAAAGCAAGCCAAAGATAATCAGGGTTCATAACGAATAACCTCCGGTGAACAGGGACGCTTTAATAACCAACGAACACCTATTAAATCATAAATTCCAACAAATAAACGATTCATTACTCCATATTTGGAAATGCCATGTTGGCGAGGACGATGATTCACAGGTAAATTAATTAATTTAAACCCCGCTCGTTTAAATAATGCAGGCAAGAAACGATGTATATGATTAAAATGAGGGAGTTCCAGAAAAGCTGTACGGGGAAATAACTTTAAACTGCAACCTGTATCAGGACACTCGTCCTTAAGAAAAAAACGTCGTATGCCATTACCAACACGCGAAGATAATTTACGTAAATAATTATCATCCCTTTTCCTGCGATTGCCTAACACAACCGTGCGAAAATCTTGCAATTGCTCTACCAACCGTGGAATATCAGCAGGATCGTTTTGACCGTCACCATCTAATGTGACTAAAAAAGAATACTGGGCTGCTTTAGCTCCACTTAACAAGGCAGCGCTTTGGCCAAAGTTTCTTTTATGACAGATAACTTTCAGGTTGGTTTTAGCCTGCGATAATTTCTGCAAACGTTCTATCGTACCATCAGTGCTGCCATCATCTACAAAGATAACTTCATAAATAAAACGTTCGAGAGGGAGAGCCGTCACTATTTCTCTATAAAGGGCTTCAACATTATCCACTTCGTTGTACACGGGTATTATTAGGGACAAATCAATGCAATTATTAAATGCCATTATCTTACCTGCGCAGCAAATTTTTTTAGTATATCATGTCTCCATACAGGTACCAGCCAGGATTTGCGCCGTAATATACTGAGTAAACAGCCTACTTCTATCAGAACCAGATAGCCAGCCACCAATACATCACTAAGATAATGATTGGTCAGTAACACGCGAGAAAGAGAAACACTTAAAGCAATCAATAAGAAAGTATAGAAATAACGAGGAAATACAATACCCAACCCCAACATAGCCCCGGTGATGGTAGTAGTATGCCCCGAGGGAAACGACCAATAGGAAGCCTGCATGTGAAAACCATAAAAACCGAATAATTGCTCGTTAAATAATACACTGGGGCGAGCGCGTCCTAAAATTAATTTTAAAAAACCACAAATTAAAGAAGGAACAGCAACACACATAAAGAGAAACCAGGCACGGGATTCCCAATTGACTTCTTTACGAATATAACGGAAAAAAATTGCCAAAATAAAAAAAACAGGAAGATAAAGTATACCCATCCCTAACTTGGTAATCCCACTCAACAGAGGTAAATTTGCTTTTAAATTAAGAGAATACAAATAATAAGCAAGCGGTTTATCCAGATAAAACCAGGACAATGCAACTAAAGCAGCATAGGTGGCTAAAGTAAACGGCTTGGTCATAATTGCCAGTAATCGATCAAATGGCGACATATTAATTTTCTCCTGTATTATCCTTTCCAACTAAAAAAAGCTCCACCCAACGCCCTTTGCTGTAATTATATCCCTTGACCCTTGCCAAAACAGATAAAGCCAGATGATCACTTACCCAATGATCAAAAATCGCTGATTCTATTATTGCTTTACGCGAAGGATCGGCCTGTAAAATTTTCTCAGCGACAGAAGCATCAATAAACTGCACTATATTTGTATTAAAATTAAAGACGACGCTTGGCTCCTCGTATCCCGCTACCAGTAGCGGCTTCTCCTTGGAAAAGTTATTTTTATCAACCAGTTGTGCAATAGTAGAAGAAAGCCATACAGGCTGTAAATACGGCAAAAGACCTCTAAAAACTAAAGGATAGGTAATAAGTGCCATCAATAAAATGACAAGACTAGCGCGTTTATAAGCGTTATGCCAGGAAAAATAAACAGCAAGGCAACTCAACACAGCGACTACTATAAAGAGAGTAATACCTGCTGAACTAACTTGTTGCATAACAAAATAAGGTACGCTGGCTAAAGCCAGTGCCAGACTTACAGACAGGATAGCCCAAAGAATTTGTAAAAAATGCAGGCCCTTTTCCCCTGACTTTGTTTGATTATCCTGGTGTACTGCTAATGCACTAAGCAAGGCAATCGCCGGGAAAGTGGGTAAAACATACTGGGGTAATTTTGTTGGCATTATTTCAAAAAATAGCCAGGTAGGTAATATCCAGCATAATAAAAATTTAACTGCTTTTTCATGGCGATGATAAAACGCATAAACTCCAGCCTGCCACAAAAAAAGGGAAGCGGGCCAAAAAGTAAGCGGTAAAAGTAGCAGGTGAAACAGCGGGGGCTTACCGTGTGATTCATGGCCTCCTTGTAATTTGGGTAATAGATCCTTGTGAATCATTTGCAGGAGGTAATTACTCTGTTCTGCAGCATTAACCTTATGCAACCAGGCAAGACTTAAAAGCGTCAATACAATTAGCCCGCTAAAAACATGCAACCGCCGAAGCCAGGCTATCTGTCTTTCAACAAGACAAAGGCTGACAATAGATAATCCGCCAACCAAAGGAGTCACCCCTTTTAACACAAAACCATAAGCCATGGCCAGCCAAAAACAAAGCGCCCACCCCCATGAGATTGGTTTATTGTTTTCTCTCTGGTAAATGATCCATAAAGCGCCTTGCATTAATACCACCGAAGCTAATAAAGACGCGTCAATGACCGCCATATGGGCTTCAAATACCAAAAGAAGTGAGGCAGCAAGAAAAGCAGAAGCAAGAAGTGCTATCCGTGCTTTCACAAAACGGCGAGAAAAAAAATAAGTGAGCAAGATAGATAGTAAAGCTCCTGATAAGGAAGGAATACGATAGGGCCATATTACACTGGCATCAGCCTGACTAAACAGTTTTACAAAAACAGCTTGCAACCAATTGATACCGGGCGGTTTTTGAAAACGCGTTTTCTCCTGAAAACGAATTTGAAAATATTGCCCGGTTTGTAACATTTGACGAGTTGCCTGCGCAAAATGGGCCTCATCTCTATCGATAGCCGGTATTTGATTAATACCGGGCATAAAAAGTAACAGGGAAAAAAAACCCAATAATAAATAATGATTTAATTTAATCAAAATTACTACTCAGAGAAAATGAAATATAATATAAAACATCGCTTGCAAATACCAGCGAACCAAACCAGGTCAATTAGGGCAGCTTGGTGCCTGACAAAAAATTCAAAGAGTACCGAATTGCTGCCAAGTCGGCAATTCTAATAGCCTTAAATTTTACTTGACTTTCAATGATGCCTACTATGGGCTTGTCCGCAGTACCCAGGGGTTGCGGCACGAAAACAATCTGGGGGTGAATCAAGATAGTAGAAATATTAATGGATACTCGTTAAAATGGCTTTTTTAATAAGCTGCCCACCTATGTTTGAACTAACAACAATCCAGCGCATAATTATCTGGATACTTCCCGTACTCTTTGCCATTACCTTACATGAAGCGGCGCATGCCTGGGTTGCTTATCGGTTAGGTGATACAACCGCTAAAATGGCAGGACGTTTAAGTTTTAATCCCCTAAAACACATTGATCCTGTTGGCACAATCCTCATACCTATTCTTGTTCTTATATTGAGCCAATTTAATTTTGTTTTCGGTTGGGCCAAACCAGTACCTATCAATGCTTCATTATTACGTAATCCACGCCGGGATATGGCGCTTGCCACTGCTGCTGGCCCTCTTGCCAATCTGTTAATGGCATTTTTATGGGCTATATGCCTTAAATCAGGAGTTATGCTTAACCCTCGTACCTCTAATATCGCTTTGTTTATGCTATTGACAGGCCAGGCAGGAATCATAATCAATTTACTCTTCGCCTATTTAAATTTAATTCCGATCCCCCCTCTCGATGGCGGAAGAATAGTAGCGAGCTTATTACCGATTAAGCAAGCGATCCAATATCAAAAAATAGAACCTTATGGAATTTTTATTATTTTAGCCTTAATATTTAGTGGTGCTTTAGGTTGGCTAATTCGCCCTCCTGTTAACTGGTCTTTATCAGGACTTCGTGCTTTATTTAATTTATGAAAATTCTTGCTGACGCCTCTTTACCCGGCCTGCTACAAGCGTTCCCTTCTCCGTTTGAAATCACTCTCTATCACAAAGCCGATGAAATTCCCTCGCGTCTTCAAGATCAGGAGATTTTACTTTGCCGTTCCACGTTGAAGGTTAACGATACTTTATTAAAAGGTCACTCTCTCCGTTATATTGCAACGGCAAGTAGTGGTACTGATCATATTGATAAAAAATATTTATACGATCAAGGAATTACTTTAATTGATGCCAAAGGTTCCAATGCCATTGCTGTCGCTGATTATGTAATTGCTACCTTGGCTTTTCTGCAAAAATACAACGATTTTTATGGTACGAAGGCCGGTATTATTGGCGTCGGGGAAGTAGGCACAAAAGTCAGGGCACGTTTGACTGCAACAGGGATGGATATAGCCTGTTATGATCCACCCAAGGCAGAACAGGATTTGAATTTTTCTTCATGTTCCTTTGATGCGTTAACTCAATGCGACCTCATCTGTATTCATGCTAATTTACACAATGAATCGTCTTATCCAACCAGAAATTTGCTGGATAAAAATTTTCTTGGTCAATTAAAAGATCATGTGGTTATTATCAATGCCTCTCGAGGAGGGATCGTTAATGAAGAGGCTCTTTTACAACAACGAAATTCCCTGGTTTATTGCACTGATGTCTACAATAATGAGCCTGCCATCAGTCCTGACATTATCAATTTTGCTACATTATGTACCCCCCATATCGCGGGTCACAGCATCGAAGCAAAATATGCCGCTGTTGCGCTAATCAGTCAAAAGTTATCTGCCTGTTATCAGCTTTCGCCATGTTCTCTAACCGCGATCGCTCAGGAGCAACCCATTATTTTACCCGGTAATTCATGCTGGCAAGACAGTGTTTTAGACCTTTACAACCCTGTGCATGAAACCATTCTTTTAAAAAGAGCTGATAATTTGGCCTTAGCTTTTCAAAAGCTACGTAAAGCACACAAAAATCGCCATAACTTTTGTATACATGATGTACGTTTTATTAGTAAACAGACCAGAAAAATTCTTGGATATCAGAATTGCTGAACTTCAGCGTATTAACAGCACAGGCATTATTCTGGACGCATTTGAAAACGTCCAGAAAATAAGCAAGTTAGACAAAATCAAAGTGATAAGCAGCAGAAATGGAAACTTCATTTAAAAACACATGCTTTGCTTTAAACGGAGTGATTGTAGAGGCCAGACCTGATACAGTCTCAATAAAATTAGAACCTGTTCTTAGCTTTCCTGCATCAACAAAACGGTAACCAAGACCTATATTAAATTGATTGGTCAAATAATAATCGGCACCTACACCTGCATCCCAGGCAAAACTGGTAGATGATTTACCACTTACTATAGTGTTGTAACTCAACGGTGAAACAAAGGGGATATTGATATTTTGTAATCGGTCTATTTTGTTAAGACCAATACCAATACCACCTTTTACGTAGGGCACAAAACCACCCCAGTTAACCGAAGGCTTTAACAACAGATCAAATAAGAAAGTTTGTACACTGATTTTTCCTGCATTATATTGACCATACACATCCGGTGCAAAATTGGCATCATCCTCAACCGTCAACATATTCCAATCATAACTGCTACGATAAACATAACTAAATTGCAGAGCGAGATTCTGGTTCCATTCATAACCCGCAAAAGCACCTCCGAATCCCGCCGAACCTATATCACGATTCCAGTCGGTATTGACAGGCGTGGTAAAGCTAAATTCCTGGCTGGACGGATAAGTAATCACCGGTTGAAAATGAATATCGGTTGATACAGAACCACCACCTTCAATGCCAATATAAAATTTGGGAGGGACCGCAGCAACATCGCCCATGGTTCCAGCAAAAGCAACACCATAGCTTAGCATAAAAATTGTCATCGCAGTTTTTGTTAACTTCATCTAACTCTCCTTATTAATAAATTCATTTTTACAGCTTTCAGTTAAATTAATTCCCTTTTATCAATCTGCGGATAATCAGTTGATCAGAAAAAGAATGACGAACAGAACCAATTTGCTGATAATCTTCGTGACCTTTGCCAGCAATCAGAATAATATCATTTTTATTCGCCAAATTTAAGGCTTTGGTAATTGCCTGCTTACGATCAGTAATTTTATAAAGATTGGATTTGGAGTCAATCCCTGACTCAATAGCCTCCATGATAGTTAACGGATCTTCCGTACGAGGATTATCACTGGTTATAATGAGAATATCTGCATATTGGCTGGCAATTTTGCCCATTACAGGCCGTTTCGCCTTATCTCTATCACCACCACAACCAAATACAACCACTATTCGTCCTTTTTTTAATTGTTGTAAAGTTGCCAAAACATTTTCAAGCGCATCCGGTGAATGCGCATAGTCAACGATAGCATAGGGTTCCTCCGCTACAATTTCCATTCGACCCGGTGCCGCCTGCAATTTTGACAATACAGAAATAACTTTATCCGCCGGATGACCAAAAGCCAACAGGCTTGAAAAAACAGCCAACGCATTGTAAATATTGAAAAATCCCAAGGCATTAATTTTTAATTCATACCTTCCCCAAGGTGAACTTAATTCAAGAAAAGTGCCTTGTAAACTGATATCCCAATTGAGGGCGCGCACATCAGCTGCGTCACTGAATCCGTAACTAATAATCTGACAAGATTGACCGACCTTGCTACGCATTAATTGGCTACAGGTATCGTCCTCATTAAGAATAGCGTGATCAAGAGTTGGTTTAGCAAACAAGAGTGCTTTTGCGGCTGCATAATCCGCCATAGTGTGATGATAATCCAGATGATCATGGCTTAGATTAGTGAAAATAGCTTGTCTAAAGGGAATACTATCCACGCGTTGTTGAACCAACGCATGAGAAGATACTTCCATGCAAACGTGTTTTATAGCTTGTTGCTGATAACTATACAAAAGTTGTTGTAAACATAAGGCGTCAGGGGTTGTATTCAATAGAGGTTCTAACGCGCTGACATTCCCTTGTCCTATCGTTCCAATATAAGCCGCTCCTTCGCCTAATAAAGTATGCGCCTGCGCTAATTGATAAGCAACTGTCGTTTTTCCGTTAGTGCCTGTAACACCGGTTACCAGCAGTTTTTTTGCGGGTTCGGTATAAAAACGGCTGGCAATTTCTCCAAGCTTTCTGGCAAGCCCGGGGAGTGCCACACAAGGAAAATGAACAGGCAATTGAACTGTGGAAGGCCAATTTTCTGGTTCATACAATAATGCAGCCGCACCCGCTGCAATAGCCTGATGAATAAAAAGACGTCCATCACTACCAGAGCCAGGATAAGCAAAAAATAAAAATCCGGGTTTTATTTGCCGACTGTCATTATGTAGCCCTGAAATTTCACAATCAGGGATCAAGCCATTAACCCACGGACGCATTAACTCAGCCAATTTCATCATAATCTCATGTTTTATCCGGAGGAATGTCGAGAATTCGTAAAGAACCAGACATTACCTGTGCAAAAAGAGGAGCAGCAACAGCTGCTGCATAATACCCGTTTTTAGTAGGTTCATGGATGACTACCGCTACTACCAGACGAGGATTAGAAACCGGCGCAATGCCTACGAAGCTTGCAATATGGCGATCTTTTTCATAGCCATTTTTCCCGGCAATTTGCGCAGTTCCTGTTTTTCCAGCAACCCGATAACCCGGCACTCTGGCCGCCCTCCCTGTACCTTCCTCAAGAACAGCTTCCAGCATGGCAAGCACCTGGTTTGCCGTTTTTTCATCAAGAACGCGCTCTCCACCTGACTTTATTTCATTATGCAATAAAGTCACGGGAATTAGACGTCCCTGATTGGCAAAAATCAAATAGCCTTTGGCTAATTGTAAAGCAGTGACTGACATCCCATAACCAAAACTCAAGGCGCCTAACACAAAAGGATTGGCATCTTTCACATTAACAATTCCACCATCACTTTCACCAGGATAACCACTCTCTGTTCGTTGGCCAAAACCACTGCGTTGTAAAAGACCAATTAATTGTTCCGGCGGGCTTGATAAAACCATCTTTGCTACACCCACATTACTGGAATGTTGTAAAACGCCAGTAACATCCAAAATGCCATAATTATGGATATCTCTGATCAAATGACCATGGACTGCCATCCAGCTTGGCCTTGTATCAATAATTGTATCTGGTTTAAAAAGACCGCTGCCTAAAGCACTCGCTATACTGAAAGGTTTGATTACCGATCCCGGCTCAAACGTATCCGTGATTGCTTTGTTACGATAGCTATCCCGCGTGTAACGGCTGCGTGCATTAGGGTTAAAGGAGGGCGCATTAGCTGCTGCCAGAATTTCTCCTGTTTTTGTATCAATTACAACTACAGAGCCTGATTTTGCAGCAAACTTCTCCAATGTATTCTGTAATTCATGATAAGCCAGATATTGAATGCGTTTATCAATACTTAGAGGAAGATCATGACCGGGCCGCGGTTCTTTTATTACACCCAAATCCTCAATAATCTGTCCCATGCGGTCTTTTAAAACCCGTTTCTGGCCCGTAGTACCCATTAACCAATCTTGATAAGCGAGTTCCAGTCCTTCAATACCCCTATCATCGATATTAGTAAAACCAAGCAATTGCGCGGTACTATCACTTTCTGGATAAAAGCGCTTGAATTCCTGCTGGAAATTAAGTCCAGGAATTTTGAATGCCTCAATTTGCTTCGCGAGGGTGGGAGGAAGTTGACGGCGAAGGTATAGAAACTCTCGTTTGTGAAACTGTTTGACAGCACCCATCAATGATTTAGGTGAAATATTTAACAATCTGCATAATTCGTTTAACTGTTTTTTATTGGGTGCGAATGTCTTGGGATTTATCCAGGCTGATTGCACAGGTGTACTTACAGCAAGCGGTGCCCCTTGCCTGTCAATAATTATGCCGCGATGAGCAGGAATATCGATTATCCTTAAACTTCGTGCATCTCCCTGGCCCTGCAAAAACTGGCGATGAAGGACGGCTAAATCCACCATCCGCCATGAAAGTGTACCTAACAATAATAAAAAGAAAAAAGATACAGCAAGCAGCCGCGCCACATGGCTTTGACTTTTCATTTTATTTGTAATACAAAAGTATCTTTATCCGTTGGCAACCGCATTTGCAATTGTTCGACTGCCAATTGCTCTACTCTTGCGGTCGTTGCGAGACTTGCCTGTTCAAGGAGTAATTGACCCCATTGCAATTGTAACTGATTAGTTTGTTGCTCAAGATGCTGCAACTGGCTAAAACTTAAGCGATGTTCATTAGTTGTGTAAACTATTGCCAAGGCAGTAATCAGAACCAGCAATAAGAGAGACAAAAGAAAAGCCAGCTGTTTTGAGATACGCATATCCAGTAATTGTCCATTAAAAAAATTACTTTGATTTATCGCTTTGGCTGCGGCGTTCATGTTATTTTTTCTCCTATTCTCAATACCGCACTACGAGCTCTGACATTCTGCTTTACTTCGCTTTCTGTCGCTTTTACGGCTTTGCCTATTCTCTTAAAATTCGTTTGGAACTCAACATCACGTATAGGTACTCCCGGCGGAGGACGCTGGCCTTGTTCTTTATTACGCATAAACTGCTTTACAATGCGGTCCTCTAAAGAATGAAAACTGATGACAACCAGACGCCCACCCGGAGCCAAAGCGTCGATTGCCGAATCAAGACAACGTGTCAAATCATTTAACTCCTGATTAATATGAATACGTATGGCCTGAAACACTCGTGTAGCAGGGTGTTTATGTTTTTCCCATTTTGGATTTGCCTGTTTTACAATTTCAGCCAATGCTTCGGTTGTCTGGATAGGTGATGCTGCTCGCGCCGTAACAATCGCTCTGGCTATACGTCCAGCAAAGCGTTCCTCACCATAATCTCTGAAAATTGAAGCCATTTCCTCAGCCTCTGCTTCATTAATAAAAGAAGCTGCATTTAATTCCTGCTTTAAGTCCATTCGCATATCCAACGGCCCTGCCTGCATGAAGCTAAAACCACGTGCAGGATTGTCTAATTGTGGAGAAGAAACTCCCAAATCCAACAAAATACCGTTGATTTGCCCATAAACACCCGCTTGTTGGGCAAACTCGCCAAAGTGAGCAAAAGAACCATAATAAATATGAAAACGCTTATCCGCAGAAAAATGTTGTCTGGCATAATCAATGGCCTCAGGATCTTTATCAATAGCAATTAGTCGCCCGGACGCTGATAATTGCTGCAAAATTGCACGGCTGTGGCCTCCTCGGCCGAAGGTTCCATCAACATAGATACCCTCTGCCTGAATGGCCAATCCGTTCAACGCTTCTTGCAACAATACTGATTGATGTGCCGTCATTGTTGGTCCTATTACAAAGAAAAAGTTTTCATTTCATCAGGCAATCCATCTTCTTTAGATGCTTCTTCCATCAACCATTGCTCACGTTTGGTTTGCCATAACGCATCATTCCATACTTCAAATTTATTACCCTGGCCAATCAATACGCCATCTTTCTCCAACGCCGCATAGGTTCGTAATGACGAAGACAACAATAAACGCCCATTACTATCTAACTCCACATCCATTGCATGCCCTATTAATAACCGTTGAATTCGACGGGCGGCTGCATTAAAACTTGGCAATTGTTGTAATTTGTCTTCAATTAATTGCCACTGTGCTGAAGGATAAAGCAATAAACAGGTTTCTTCTATATCAATAGTGACCACTAAAGATTGTTTACCCTGCGCAGTTAACGCGTCACGATAACGCGTTGGCACGGCGAAACGACCTTTGTCATCAATTTTGATAGGGTTGATTCCACGAAACATGTTTTAATTTATGCAGTACGGTTAATTATTAACCTTCCCACAATTCTCCACTTTTTTGTTATTTTAAACCACTTTTATACACTATAGAAACACAATTTCACGAGCGTCAAGTTTTTGTGAGTTATTTTTAGGAAAAATGTTTGCAATTATTATCTTTTAGATAAAAAATGAAATAGTTCATTTCACAATGATAAATTTATAAACAGTTGTGACGATTTAGTGCAAATTTCAGCTTGAATGAGAAGAATTGCCAGTTCTATTTGACCCCATTCAAGCTGAATTTTGCACCAATCAGCAGGCTTTTTAGCTGGAACGACTTGAAGATACACCCTTATTTATTCATTTAATTCTGCTGCCAGGCGAATTCCTTGCAATACCAAATCAGGAATAAGATGATCATAAATACCCTGCTTTTCAAATAATGAAGCAAATCCACCGGTTGCTAAAACCGTTACCTCTTCTCTGGCAAAACATTCTTCTTTGATGCGAATAATTAATTCGCGACAAGCACCTAAAGCACCATAAAACACCCCAGCTTGAATACTTTCAATTGTTGAGCGTCCCACTACGAGTTCAGTTCTCACAATTTCTACGGCGGGCAGCTTCGCCGTTTTCGTAGTGAGGGCTTCTACTGATAAACGCACTCCGGGTAAAATAGCCCCCCCTAAGTAGGCTTTTTGCGCATTTATCACACAAAAAGTGGTCGCCGTTCCAAAATCAATAACGATGATATTCTTTCCTGGAAATGAATTTGTTGCTGCAATGGCATTGGCGATACGATCAGCGCCTACTTCCACAGGGTTCCGATATTTAATGTTTAAACCGGTTTTTACTCCCGCTTGCAATAAAAAAGGTTCTACTGAAAAATATTTAAGGCAGGCAGAGCGCAGAGAATAATCCAATTGCGGCACGACAGAACAAATAGCAATTCGATTAATAGCTTCGGGTGAACATTGATTCTCACGCAGCACTGATTTAAGAAAAATACCTAACTCATCGGAAGTACTCGCTTGAGAAGTATGACGAAAACGAAGGCGTATTTCTTCTTCTACAAATACACCACCATAGATATGCGAATTACCTACATCAATGCACAACATCATAGTTCAGCACCAATCACAATAAATGCGTGATAGTAAGGCTAGTGAAAGGGAGAATCAAGTAAGCAGTATAAAAATGCAGGACAAAATCATACTTGGGTTTTTCTAACATTCAGAAAGAAAAAGTCGGTCGATAAGCCGGGTTCTGTCGCGGACAATCATTCATCTGGGGCATGCGTCACCGCATGCCTCAAGCGACCTACCCGAATCCCACACGGGCCGTGTGCGCCTGTCGTGAAGACAGGCAGGATTCCTATTTGGTCTTGCTCCGGGTGGGGTTTTCCCTGCCACGACTGTTACCAGTCGCGCGGTGCGCTCTTACCGCACCATTTCACCCTTACCTGATAATGCTCAACAGGTATTAACAGGCGGTATATTTTCTGTGGCACTTTCCGTAGGTTCACACCTCCCAGGCGTTACCTGGCACCCTGCCCTCTGGAGCCCGGACTTTCCTCCCTTTGTAGTATACAAAGAGCGATTGCCTGACCGACTTTGTTGTCTATACTAGCAGAGCGATCACTGAAAGACCAGAATTATCTATCCACGAGTACCGATAAACTCATCATCAAAGTAGCGCTTTAACTTGGTACGCAAAGTTCCACGACTCACTCCAAGTACACGAGCCGCTTTTGATTGGTTATAACGGGTTAGTTCCATTACTGTACGAAACAAAGGTGCTTCGATCTCTTCGACAATTAATTGATAAAGATTCAGGTTCAAATCTTTATTTCCCACAGTATTTAAATATTTCTTTACTGCACCAACAACCTGTTGTGTTAATGCTTCATTACTTTGTTCAACCTGTTGCATAACCGCGCTCATCACTTTCTCCAAACTCAAAAAATAGTTAATTAATTTAACCAACCTGACTAATAAATTGATTAAGATGACTGATATACTATCAAATATCACAAAGACTGTAAACATTGCCTTAATGATATTCATTTATTAAGGGAATATTAAGGAAAAAATCATCATTTTTCAAGCAATTTTACATAATTTTGAGCTATAAAATTATTTAACTCTCAAAAAAGTACCGTGGTAATTCAATAAGCGTATAGATTTATTATCATCAAAACTACAAGGAGTTAAAAAAAATGATAATATATATACCATATTGTTTTAATTTACTACTTTATAGTAGAATTACTTTTGATTCTAAATAATAGCTCCGTTTTCTTTGTTGAAATCGCGGAGATGACGTCTGGATTTAATGTAAAATGATAAATAACAAGTTCCCATCATTACAAAATGAAGTGCAAAATCTAATTTATCTCTTAGTTCGAAAAGCATATTCAGATCAGGAAGCTCTGGAAAATAGCGTGGTAAAAATTAAACGCTTGACTGATGAAATTAGTAAGAATTGCTCCGAAGAAGAAAAAATTGACATATGGTTGCAGATGGGTTTTATTTTAATTGATCCTTTTATTGCTTTATTGCCCCTAAATAATAGTAAATTCAATAATAGTAAATTCGCCTTATATCTGGCGAGCGAATATTTTAATAAAGCCCAGAAATTATCAGAGAACAGGAATTTTCAAATTGAAAACCTCCTTGACATAGCGATTTTTTTCACCGAAATAGAGAGTGCTTATATAAAAATAACAAATGAGCATCTATTGAAAAGTAAACTTAGCCAATTAAAACAGGCGAGAAACAATGTGAATTACAGTCCTTGCCCTGTTGCAAATAAGGCTGGTTTCGAACACATTAGAGCGCTTAAGGCACTTGAAGTAAGACAAAAATACAAGCACACTCTTAAAGAAAAAGATGTAATAAATTATCCTTCTGTTACTTTTTTTATTGTACGTCTCTATACTAATCTACATGAGGAATTAGAAAATTTCTATGAAAATAGTATACAGGTCCAGTTATCATTAAAAAATCCCTTTTCTAAAGAATCAGAAAACTTAAAAAATTTTGTGTTGTTTATGGCGGATATTAAGAAAATTATCAGGAATATCCCTTCAGGTCCTGAATCTTTAACACCAAATATTTCTGATGAGAGTCATAATCATGAGAGAGTCATGATGTTAGACAAAGAAAAAATCAAAAAAGAAGAAAATTACCAGCAAAGATATAATCAAGAAATGCTTGATGCAAAAAATGATTTTTTAAAGCGTCGTCAAGCACAATTAGCAAGTAAAAAAATTATTACTCCTAAAGTGAATTCTACCAAAGTAAAACCAGAAAGAAATAAAAAGATTCATGAAAAAACTTATGAAGAACAATTGAGTATTTCTTCTATTGAAGAAGAGGCTTATGAGCTTTTTAAACAAGGAAATTATGAAAATGCTATAAAAAAATGGGAATCTCTATTAAAAAAAGAAGCCTATAAGAATCGATTAAAACAAGTTGAAATTAATGCAAGCATTGGTGATTGCTACAGATTTTGGGCAAAAATTACCAAAATGGATGGTATTGAGCTAGAAAAAAAAGCAGAATATTACTACTTGTTAGCGCAAGAGCAAATTACAGCCGGATTAAACCACTTTTATGAAGATGAGAAATGGCTTTCATGGTCCGATTTTATTCACATGTCTCTTAACTCACTGAAACCTAAAAATTATTTAAATGAACTGAAAAAAGAAATTACTAAACAAGAGCTAACGTTAAATATTGATTCCCAGCCCCATCAATCTGTTGAGACTTCAAAACATCCTGCTGCCCACTCTGCCCAAAAGAAGAAAAAAAATAAAAAGAAGGCAGCTTCCTTTTTTGTAGAAAATAAGCTAACACCCACTGAGAAATTTATACCTGTAAATACCTCTTCAATACCATCTTCTACAATAACGAAAATAACCTCTTCTAATAGAGGACAAAATGAAAATGAGGTTGTTGCGAATATAAAAAAACTCATATCTCCTTCACTGCAAGCAATTATTGACGAACTACATCATCGAGGTCATCGCTGTTATATAGTAGGAGGAGCTGTAAGAGATGCAATTTTACATAAAAAATCAACCGACCTTGATCTGGTAAGTACAGCTTTTCTAGAAGAAATTCGAGAAATAGCAGATCAGCTAGGGCTGAAAGTTCAAATTATTGGCGCGAAAAAACCCATTGCTCGTATAGAAGTTGGTCATAATGAGCATTACGATTTTGCTCTTTTAGAAGGTCCGGTAAAACCAGAAAATAAGCACCATGTAAAACTAGATAATGGGCGAGTAGTTCCTATTTTCTATGGCACAGATATTCATATCGATGCCATGAACAGGGATTGTCCAGTTAATTCATTATACGTCGATCTTTTAACGAATCATATAGAAGACCCCACGGGTCAAGGCCGTCAAGATTTAAACAATAATCTATTAACTACGATTGGCGATCCAGAAAGAAGTTTTTCCATTGATCCCGGTAGAATGTTGAGAATCGTTCGTTTAAAAGAAACACTAAACTTTGCACTGAAAGAAGAAACAAGAGAAGCAATTAAGAACCGTGCAAGTTTAGTAAAATTCATTCATCCCTTACGATTTTTACAAGAACTTTATAAATTATTAATAAATGAGAAAGGCACTGAATGTTTCAATTTATTAGAAGAGCTGGGGTTACTTTCTTTATTTAAGACAGAACAAACTGATAAAAATATAATGCCTGCAATTATGGCAGAAATAGCAACGAATAAAATAGCGGAAAATAATGCCTGGTTATTAATTTTGGCGGGATTATTCTGGCCAGGCGCTGAAAAATGGGAGACCAAAGAAGAAAGAAACAGGCTATTAATTAAAATTGACTTCACACTTGTTAAATTTGCTGATTTTTTATGGGTAAGTAATCTGAGTGCAAAAATCAAGGAAGTTTGGTTACAATCGATTGGCGATACCCAACAATTAACAAGCTTGTCTATTGAAGAATTGAGTGTAGTGAATACATTTGAGAAATTAATCCAAAATCCTTTACCCTCTAATGCAATAGCAGCTTCAAATTATGGAAATCATTTTTTTTCCACTGAAAAGATTGCAAATGCCTGCCTCAATAAAAATTTAAATGCTAACATAGGAATGGGGACTTGAGATCCATAATACTTAATCCACAGTAAAACTCTCGCCACAACCACATTGTCCTTTTTGATTGGGATTATCAAAGACAAATTTATGATTTAAACCCTGTTTAACATAGTCAATATGCATCCCTTTAAGATACGGGTAACTGGTTTTATCAATACAAATTTGATAATCCTCTGTGAGCGGTTGTATAATGTCGTTGTCCTGTGGTGTTAAAACATAATCAATAACATAAGACAAGCCGGAGCAACCGGTCTTTTTAACCGAAAAACGAATGCCTTTACTTTCTTTCTGTTTGCTCAGATAAGACAGCACATGGCTAGCCGCCGCTTCACTTAAAGTGACTCCAGAGACTGTTTCACTGGTATGCAACATCACTTCACTCATTTTTCTCCCCCCTTTAATCTAACCTTCATCATTGTGACGAGCTCTTTATAGCCATCTTCAATCTGCAAGGCAACGAAGTAGCGGTTTGCCGGTATCGCCAATTCCTTTACCAGAGACGCATAATCAAAACACGGATGCGTTTCCAGCAAGCTTCCTTCTACATGCTGGCAAAGCCACTCTGCAGCAGCAATCAGATAAGGATTACCATACGCTTTAAAGCGAGCCTGTAATACTAATCCTTTTTCGTCACAAAGCAGATAAAAGTCACAAATATCCCCTCTTCCTGCTTCGCCGCAGCGATAATAAACACTCAAAGGTTGTGTTAAATCCACAGATCCCACATGCTCTGGTCTAAAAAAACAGGATTCTACAATTTCATTATACATCATAGTGGTGATATTTCATGCAATCGATTGATTTGATAACAAATTATATTGATAGCTTGCCTCACTTGTTCTTTGGTAGTAAAACGCCCTATTGACAAGCGAATGGAACTATAAGCCAACTCATCACTTAACCCTAAGGCACGTAGCACATAAGAGGGCTGTAAACTGGCAGAAGCGCAGGCGGATGTGGTAGAAATTGCCAATTCATTTAAGGCCAATAATAACGATTCACCTTCAATGCCTGCAAACGTTAAATTTAAATTCCCCGCCACACGTTGTTGTTCATGCCCATTGAGACGCAATCCCGGTAAATGTTTAATACCTTCCCATAATTGCTGACGCAAACGCAGAATGTTTGCCTGTTCTTCAACACGTGATGCTTCAGCAAGGGCCAACGCCTCCCCCAGGCCAACAATTTGATGGGTTGCCAAAGTACCTGAACGTAAGCCTCCTTCGTGTCCTCCACCAAACGATTGCGGTTGCAGGCGAACTCTCGGTTTATGGCGCACATATAATGCCCCTATGCCTTTAGGCCCATAAATTTTATGACCAGAAAAAGACATTAAATCCACAGCTAATTGACTTACATCAATCGCTAACTTTCCTGCACTTTGAGCCGCATCGACATGAAAAATAATCCCTCTTCCACGCAACAAATCGCTAATAGCAGCAAGATCCTGAATAACCCCAATTTCATTATTAACATGCATAATAGACACTAAAATAGTGTCTTCTCCAAGCGCATGTTCCAGTGTCTGTAAATCAAGTAAACCATCGGGTTGAGGCTTAAGATAACTCACCTTAAAGCCTTCTTTTTCCAATTGTTGACAACTATCAAGAACCGCCTTATGTTCCGTTGCCATTGTAACAACATGGCGCCCTTTTCGCTGATAAAAGCGTGCCGCACCTAAAATGGCGAGATTATTAGCCTCTGTTGCTCCAGAAGTGAATACAATTTCCTGGGGAGAAGCATGAATAATATCCGCAATCTGCGTTCGGGCATAATCTACAGTCTGTGCAGCCTGTTTACCATAAATGTGCGTTACCGAAGCCGGATTACCAAAAATACCATCCAAACCTAAATAACCCGCCATTTTTTCAACCACTCTCGGATCGACCGGAGTAGTCGCCATATAGTCTAAATAAATGGGTAGTTTATTCATATCTAAACTCCTGTTATTTTGTGCGCTTTAATACATATTGCATCTGGCTTAAAATGCCGCGCAAAATGTTCACCTCCGTATGTTCAAGTCTGGCACGATTAAATAAACGACGTATCCGCTGTTGCAAACGCTTTGTTGGATTAGTGGGTTTTAGAAACTCTATTTCCGTCATCACTTCCTGTAAATGCCGATAAAACTGTTCTATTTCATCAGCCGTTGCAGGTTTATCCTGCCTTAATTCAACTTCTGCAGCAGGAGACAGGAGCTTCATTCGCAATTCATATGTTATAATTTGTACTGCCTGTGCAAGATTTAATGAACTGTACGCCGGATTGGAAGGAATATTGACGTGATAGTGACTTCGCAATAATTCTTCATTAGTCAGCCCCGCATGTTCTCGCCCAAAAACAATCGCTACTTCTGTTTCATCTGATTTTGTACAAATTAGTTCAGCACAATCTGCAGGGGTTAACCCCGGTAAAGAAATACCACGAGGTCTGGCACTGGTGGCCAGTATTAATTGACAACCCTTTAATGCGTCATCAAGAGAAGTCGTTACTATCGCCTTATTTAATAGATCATCAGCCCCTGCCGCCATTTCATAGGCTTTTTGATCAGGAAATGACTTGGGTGATACCAGATAAAGATTATGCAAACCCATTGTTTTCATTGCCCGAGCCGTTGACCCAATATTTCCAGGATGAGAAGTGGCAACCAATACGATTCGAATCGATGAAAAATTCATAATTACGATCAATAATTAACAATAATAGCAACTATACCAGCAATGCCTTCTATCTGTACAAAAAAAATGTGTTAGAATCGCAAACTTTGTCGAAAAACGAGCGAATTATGCAACCCTTATTAAATATTGCTATTACTGCGGCCCGTCTTGCCGGTGATATTATTGTCCGTCATATGGAACAGCTGGATAGAATTAAAGTGACCGCTAAAAGTAGCGATGAGTATTTCAGTGAAGTCGATGTGAAGGCAGAGCAGATAATTATTCACACGATACATAAAGCATATCCTGAGCATGGCATTATTGCCGAAGAAAGCGGTATTTATAATGAGGATGCAGAGTCGGTGTGGATTATTGACCCACTGGATGGCACTACCAATTATTTACATGGCTTCCCCTGTTTCTCTGTTTCTATTGCTCATCGGGTAAAAAATCGTCTTGAACATGCCGTAGTTTATGATCCCTTGCGCCACGAGTGTTTTTCAGCCAGCCGAGGTCGTGGCGCCCGGCTTAATGATCGCCGAATTCGCGTTTCCAAACAGACTCAATTAAATGGTGCTTTGTTAGGTACTGGTTTCCCTTATCGTAATGCAAGTATGGCTCAGCGTTATCTGCCTACTTTTGAAGCATTGATCGGTAAATGCGCTGGCGTGAGACGAACGGGATCCGCTGCACTTGATTTAGCTTACGTGGCAAGTGGCCGACTTGACGGATTATGGGAATTGGGCCTGCGCCCCTGGGATATTGCCGCGGGTTGTCTCCTTATAAAAGAAGCCGGAGGGCTAGTCAGTGATCTACAGGGAGGGGAAAATCATATAAAACAAGGTGATGTTGTCGCTGGTACGCCCAAGGTATTTAAAGCTTTGCTCCAAACTTTAAATACAACTAACCGTTAAAGAACACCATTTCAAAAACATCTGCTCAAGGGATGCTTTAATCTTGTGACGGTTATCTTTTCGTGCCAGACAAGAAATGTAAACGGTACGGGAAAGCGAGATGCAAAGCTAGCGATGGATCTCACATTCCTTAACCCGAGCCAACCCAGGCACCCTCATCCCCAACCCTTCTCCCTCAAGGGAGAAGGGAGCAGATTACTCCGGCGCGGGAAAGACATCATGTAACACAATCTACAAACGTTTATTAAGCGTTTACACCTGGCTTTACCCCCATTGCAAGAGGTAGCTGATCAGCGATTGCTGTGCCAATATTCTTTGCTACTCGCTCAAAGATACTTGGTTTATGAGTATAATCAATCACTTGATCAATTTTGACTATCTCCCGTGCAACTTGCCCACTACTGGCAAAACCATCAATTAAACCACGCTCTTTTGCCTGTTGGCCAGCCCAGAAAAGTCCGGAAAAAGTCAAATTATCCACCTGAATTCGATTACCACGCCCCTCTTTCACCCGATTAATAAACACCAGATGAATGGTATCAAGCATATTCTGTAAAATAGCTTGCTGTTCGGGTGTTACAGGTGAAAAGGGATCAAGAAATCCTTTATTACTTCCTGCTGTCTGTAAACGTCTGGTCACGCCCAGTTTATGCATGGTATCCACAAAACCAAAACCATTGTATAAAACACCAATCGAGCCGACCATACTGGATGGATTCGCATAAATTTCATCCGCAGCGGCAGCCACATAATAAGCAGCAGAAGCACACATATCAACACAGACCGCGTAAACTTTAACATCGGGATATTTTTTACGATAGTATTGGACTGTATTGTACATATAATCAGCCTGCACTGGACTTCCGCCGGGACTATTAATACGTAAAATAATCGCTTTTAAACCAATATTTTCATAAGCCGCATCCATACTTTTAGCGAAATTTTCAGCACTTGCCGATTGTGTATCAAAAATAGTACCACTGATATCCACTAATCCTACATGAGGTTTGGTGCGCAAACTCTTATCTTCTTCATTAAAAGCAAATTGACGGGTAAATAGCAGGATCAATAAAAAAGCTATAATCCACATTACCCACCGCCAGCGGCGTTTACGTTTCTGCTCGCGCATATAATCTTTAACAATCTGATTTAATAAAGCTTGCGCATCAGGGCTTTCATTGGCGGGTATATTATTCATAATAGTTACTTGATTTTTAATAAATGAGCCCTCATTTTACGGCAGGTAACTCATAATTTAAACTGGGGTCACACTATGCGAATGGATAAACTTACTTCAAAATTTCAAATGGCTTTGGCTGACGCGCAATCGTTGGCTCTAGGCCGTGATAATGGCTTTATTGAACCTGAACATTTAATGAAAGCACTCCTGGATCAACAAGGCGGGAGTTGCCGACCTTTACTTACCAAAGCAGGAGTCAATCTCTCGCAGTTACGTACCCTGATTGATCAAGCCCTGGATAAATTACCTAAAGTTTCTGGTACAGGAGGCGACATTCACATTTCCAATGCGCTGAACCGCTTGCTTAATTTAACAGATAAATTAGCACAACAGCGCAAAGATGGTTATATTTCCAGCGAAATTTTCATTTTGGCGGCGGTTAACGAAGAAGGCAATCTGGGCAAATTGCTTAAACAAGCGGGAGCCGAAAAAAAAGCATTGGAAAAGGCCATTGATGAAATACGAGGTGGTGATCCCGTTAATGATCCCAATGCGGAAGAGCAACGTCAGGCATTGGAAAAATACACACTGGATTTAACCGAACGTGCTGAACAGGGAATACTCGATCCTGTTATCGGACGAGATGATGAAATAAGACGTACTATCCAGGTATTACAACGCCGTACAAAAAATAATCCCGTCCTTATTGGGGAACCAGGCGTTGGGAAAACCGCGATTGTAGAAGGTCTGGCGCAACGAATTGTTAATGGTGAAGTTCCTGAAGGACTCAAAAATAAACGCTTGTTATCTCTTGACTTAGGTGCTCTTATTGCAGGAGCCAAGTTTCGCGGTGAGTTTGAAGAGCGCTTAAAAGCGGTACTTAATGATTTATCCAAACAGGAAGGACAAGTTATTCTCTTCATTGATGAATTACATACAATGGTGGGCGCAGGTAAAGCTGAAGGAGCAATGGATGCAGGAAACATGTTAAAACCAGCCCTTGCTCGTGGTGAATTACATTGTATTGGCGCGACCACTCTGGATGAATACCGTCAATATATTGAAAAAGATGCGGCATTGGAGCGCCGTTTTCAGAAAGTATTGGTTAATGAGCCTAATGTTGAGGATACCATTGCTATTTTACGTGGTTTACAGGAGCGCTATGAATTGCATCACGGAATCGAAATTACTGATCCCGCCCTTGTCGCTGCCGCCACCTTATCCCATCGATATATTACTGATCGCCAGCTCCCCGATAAAGCCATTGATCTTATTGATGAGGCAGGCAGTAAAATACGTATGGAGATTGATTCCAAACCAGAAAGCATGGACAAACTGGAAAGACGGCTTATCCAGCTTAAAATTGAACGCGAAGCGCTCAAGAAAGAACACGATGACGCTTCTAAAAAACGCTTGCGTGATTTACAACAAAGCATTGATGAACTAGAAAAAAACTATGCTGATCTGGAAGAAATCTGGAAAGCTGAAAAAGCCACCCTGCAAGGAGCAAATCAGATCAAAGAAGCCTTGGAACAGGCTAAAATCGAAATGGAAACAGCAAGACGCGCTGGTGATCTCGCACGTATGTCAGAATTGCAATATGGCCGTATACCTGCACTGGAAAAGCAATTGGAACAAGTGCTTGTTTCTGAAAAAACAGATAATACAGATAATAAACTGGTTCGCACCAAAGTCACTGCCGAAGAAATTGCTGAAGTGGTGTCCAAATGGACAGGAATTCCAGTAGCAAAAATGCTGGAGGGTGAAAAAGACAAATTACTTCATATGGAAGAAGCGCTGCATAAGCGCTTAATAGGGCAAAATGAGGCTGTTGATGCAGTCGCTAACGCCATCCGGCGTTCACGGGCCGGCTTATCGGATCCCAACCGACCTATTGGTTCTTTTTTGTTTTTAGGACCAACTGGCGTAGGTAAAACAGAGCTTTGTAAAGCTCTGGCTGCTTTTCTCTTTGATACTGAAGAAGCCATGGTACGGATTGATATGTCAGAATTCATGGAAAAACACTCTGTTGCAAGACTCATAGGCGCTCCTCCCGGTTATGTAGGTTATGAAGAAGGCGGTTATTTGACAGAAGCCGTTCGTCGTCGTCCTTATTCTGTTATCCTGCTCGATGAGGTAGAAAAGGCTCACAGCGATGTATTTAACATACTTTTACAGGTACTGGATGATGGCCGCTTGACTGATGGCCAGGGAAGAACGGTTGATTTTCGCAATACGGTCATTGTGATGACGTCTAATTTAGGTTCACATCTTATTCAGGACATGAGTGCCAAATTAAATTACGACCAGATTAAAACGGCCGTTCTTGAAATTGTGGGACAACATTTCCGTCCCGAATTTATTAATCGCATTGACGATACGGTTGTCTTTCATCCTTTGGCAAAAGAGCAAATTGCAAGTATTGCTTCCATCCAGATCAGCCATTTACAAAAACGGCTGATGCAACAGGATATCAAACTGGAAGTTACCACTGACGCGCTTGCTCACCTGGCCGAAGCCGGGTTTGATCCAGTTTATGGCGCAAGGCCGCTAAAACGCACAATCCAGCAAAAACTTGAAAATCCTTTGGCCCAGGCTTTATTAAAAGGTGAATTTAAAGCAGGTGATAAAGTAGAAGTGGCGTGGAAAGATAAGCAGTTACAATTCAAAGTAACCTAAGTTTGGAATTAATAGAGTGACCCTGGAAAACAGGATTGAAATCCAGGGTCATGTTAACTACATTACTCACTATATCTTAGTGTCTGATTATTAGAATTTAATCAGACCCATACTCTTCAAAATAACATTATACTGTTAAATTTTATTACTTAAACTTTAAGGCAAAATTCTATCCAGCCAGCGCGGCAAATACCAATTTAAGTTTTTAACGAGCGCCATCGTGGATGGAACAAGAATTGTACGGATTATGAAAGCGTCCACAAAAATTGCAACCGCTATCCCTAAGCCAAACGCTTTGACCATCAAAACATCGGCTACCAGGAAGGAGCCGCAGATGAAAATGACAATAATTGCTGCACTGGTAATAATGCGGCTACTTTTTTCAATACCAAAAATAATACTCTTATTATTATCCTGATATAAATCATGAGCTTCTTTTATTCGGCTCAGTAAAAATACCTCATAATCCATGGAAAAACCAAAAAGGGCGCAAAAAATGATAACAAGCAAACTGATATCCAACATTCCCTGCGGTTCAAAATTAAGAAATTCATGCAAATACCCTTCCTGAAATACAAGGACCAAAGCACCATAACAAGCGCTGAGGCTTAGCACGTTCATTAAAATAGCTTTTAAAGGTAAAAATAAGGAGCGCAGTAATACCAACAATATCAAATAAGTAAAAACTATGATCCATAACAACGCATAAGGTAAGATATGGGAAATACTAGCCAACAGATCTACATTGCTTACCGGTGTACCCGTTAATTGTAAGGTCATATTCCTTACTTTGATATCTCGTAAATCAGTAATTAATTGTTTCATTTCCGGTGAATTGGTTTTGTATTTACCGACAATAGTCATCACCGTAAAATAATTGCGTGTAGTAGTATCTAGCAATTGTTTTATTTTAGTATTCCAATGCTCTTTTGCCTGATACAAGGCATAATATTGTGATTTTGTTAAACTGGAATCTGGAGTAACAATACCGTGAATTTGCTCAATTAAGGGATTTTGTTTTAGTTCACGGGCCAAATCATACAATTTCGAAATATTGTTACGCGATAAAATGGGAGAACGTTCCGTTTTTACTACAAGAGAAATGGGCGATAATGTCTTTTCATCAAATTTTTCAACGTAAGTATCAAAAAAATGGCGCTGTTCCGAATGAATTGGAAAAATACGAAAATCGGATACACCCAATAAGGTCGATAAAAAAGGATAACCGAGCATTAATAATAGAAGAAGACTTGAAACGAAAAAGAGCAAGGGACGGTTCACTACTTTGGTAGCCAGCCAGTGCCAAAAAGTGGATCTGTTTGTGTTGCTTCTTTTGAAAATTCTTATGGGTAATAAATTAATGCGGGTATTTAAGACCGACAGCACCGCAGGTAACAGGATAATGGCTGTTAAGACAGCAACAAATACAGCAACAAGCCCTCCTATTGCCACAGAAAACAATATATTAACAGGAAATAATAATAAAGCGCTAAGGCTAATAAAAACTGCCAGCCCACTAAATAAAACAGCTTTTCCAGCCGTTGCCTGCGTGCAAGCTATGGTTTCCTTGATTGTTAATCCTTTAGTTAATTCATCGCGAAATCGGCTGATGATAAATAAAGCATAATCCAGACTGAGGCATAACCCTAATAACAAAGCAATATTTAAAGTAAAAATTGATAACGAAAAAACCAGACCCAAAAAGTAAAGGCTTGTCAGAATAATGACCGCGCAACCGCCCCCCAGAACAATAGGCAGTAACGCGGCCACTAGTGAACCAAAAATAAGAAGTAAGGTAATAATAGAAACGGGCGTTGCAATAAAATCAGCTTTATAAAGATCAATTTGAGTTTGTTCATTAACCGATTCTGTAAAAACAGGTTCACCACCTATTTCCACCGTCATTTGAGAAGGTGTTTTTATTAACGACTTAAATGTAGCTACCAATTCATGGCTAATTGGTTCCACACGCTTCAATATAACAATAACATAAGAGGTGTGTTTATCCTTAGACCGTTGTTCCTTACTATCCGGTAAAATAATAGAGTGCTCTATTGGAAAATGCTTTAATCCGGCCAAGGATTCTTTAATTTTTTCTTTGTAGGAAGACTGCGTTGCCAATAACTTTTTACTCGAATAAATAATAATAAATTTATTATAATTACTATAACCTAATGTTTTATTCAGATACTCTTGTACCTGTGTGCTTTCGGCTTTATCATCAGTAAAACCCGTAGTTTTAAATGGCGTAATAATAGTCGGCAAAAAAGGAAGGCACGCTAAAATAATAAGAAACCACAACCCAATGATTGTCCAACGCCCACGATAAACCAACTCCCCCAATCGATAAAATTTGCTCTGTCGCATTGTAATTAAGATTCCTTCTCGCTTATCTTGCCTTAATACTTATTTATATCGGCACTCGCAGTGGCAACTAAATAGAGAGGACATTTATAAATTGTAGTAGCAATTATAAAACTTGCTAAATGTTGTGATATATTGGATAAGTTTTAAGGAAAATTACGAGCCAGATTTTTAACGCAGGGAGTAAGTTGTTATGAAACAGTTATTAGGGACATGGTATTTCACATACATGGTATAAGGATGGAAACCATGCAAAGAACCAACAACCACTTTTTTATACGCAGAATACTGATGTTGCTATGCTGCGGGTCGATAGTAATGACCGCACAGGCAGCCGAGC
>NZ_JHYC01000001.1:112110-223839 GCF_000621525.1 Legionella fairfieldensis ATCC 49588
GGTTTTAAACGGGTAACTCCTACTCCTAGCATTGATGTTAAGAAAATCCGTAAAAACTTACACATGAGCCAAAAAGATTTTTCACAGTATTTTGGCTTTAACCTCAAAACATTACGTGATTGGGAGCAACACCGTAGAGAACCAAGTGGCGCAGCTAAAAACTTACTAAAAATTATTGAGTTGGAGCCTAAAGTGGTTCAAAGGGTATTATCCACAAACTAAGGACATCATTTGATTTTTGCGTCAGGGCGCAAATTTCGGAGCACTAGACCAGGATGTGCGTATCCTTGATTATCATGATTGAGGAGAAAAAAATGTTACCCACTAATCGAACACCTGCCACTCCGGGAGAAATGCTTTTAGAAAAGTTTATTAAGCCAATGAACTTAACGCAGAAAAACTTTGCTTCTCATTTAGGTTGGCCTTATACCAAGCTCAATGAAATTGTCCATGGCAAACGAGGAATCACGCCTGAATCTGCTTTAGACTTAGCAGATGCTTTAAATATGGAACCTGAATTTTGGCTTAATCTACAAAGAGATTGGGATTTTTGGCATGCGAAACAAAAACATAAAGTAAAAAAAACTGCCTGAAAATATGGAAGCAGTTGAAGTAGGATCAAAGTCTTCAGGGACCAGTTCTAAGCTTACTATTGCATCTTGAACGTCTCTTGGCAAATGAGTACTCAGATAAGCCAATTGATGATTAGCTGGCCTCATATCAAATGTACTGATTTTTTCATCAAGAAATCCATATCGCAAGCCTGTAAAATTAATTCCAAGCACTTTCGCTACATCTAACATGCGCTCTAAATGCCGTTTTTTATCATCTATCATAACAATATGTGCTGGAAATTTTGGACATTGTGTTATAAATTGTTGCCACACTTTTATTTTTCCCATTACAAAAAATAATTCCTTTTTCATAAGATGGGTTATTAACATTAATACAGTTTCTAGAAAAATCAATCCCAATAGCCTCCATCTGACGAATAGTAGATTGTTTAATAGCTATGTCGCGTGCCGTTAGTGCAAATACAGGAATCCCAATGTCTTGTAATGCTTTAATGATCTTAACTATTCCTGGTTCCACTGCCTTAGTGCGAACATGCACTTGAACGGCACCATAAATCAAGAGAGCTAATCTCGTAGCTTCCCTTTGATCGAGAAAGACCTTCATTGCATAATCAACTAAGTTAGTAAACCATTGATCACTACCTACTTCCAGAACTGATTCCATAACCGTATTATCTAAATCAAGAACAAGCCAAGTATCGTAGCTAATATTTTTTAAAGCAGTTTTAATCGTTAGGGTTTCCTTGATCTCTTGTTCACTTTGTTTGTATGGCTTTGAGAAAAATGGATATAATCCTAGAGGAAATGCTGATTTTTTAAAATCAGCTCTAATTAATAACTCAATACGCTCTAGCAGTTCGATCGTTTCTTCATAAGCCTCCGATACTCCTGTGATTAGCTCCGTTTGCTGAGACGTTTGCGAGGAGAGTGATAAAAATTTTCTTGCTTCTAGCAATGCGCCTTTAAATTCTGACAAAGTTCCCCAACAACCTTGTTCATAAAATTCTCGACCAAAATTACGCCGGATTTTATTTTCAACTTTTGTTGTATCGCTTAAAACAATACCATCAAGATTCCTCAACGAAGCAACCCAGAAACTCTGGGTATTCGCCCCTCGTTTTCCAGAAAGACTTTGAATAGGTAATTGTACTAACATATTTAATAAAGAATGATCGCACCCCTCATTTTTTCGTAAATCAGCGCATGCTCCTCACGTGTTTCATGAATGGCTGTTACTAAGGGGTTTTCAACATAAATTTCAAATTTATTTTCAATTAAGCAAGTAATGATGTCTTGATAAGTTTGGTCTCTAAACAGTTTTCCAACGAACTTTTGTAAAAATCATATTCTAAACCAGTAAAAGGTTTTCCTACTTCTAGAAAAAAACGCTGTTCATCTTTTATGACAAGAATATCTTGAATTCCTGCTGGTGGCGCAATAGTCGTAGGTCCTACACGGTTTGATTTAACGCATCCCCAAATAATTTGATTACCTTGACGATAATAAGGTAAAACACCACAGCGCATAGTTGGGTAAGGATATAGCCCATTTTCACCTTTTTCTAAAAGTATAGGCGGATATTCACTGATATCATTTAGTTCGACTATTTTTGGCATGTGTGACCTTCCTATTCTTGAGGCTAAGTTTTTAGAAAGCAACATCCTTATCAAAAGCACTCTTTCAATGCTTATTCGGTTTATTAAACATTACTTTTTTAGGATAAAGTTTTTATGGATAAAATAGTCCACCAACCCCTATATCTTTATGCTTGATTAATACATCGATAAAATACGGAGCGACTTACCTTCATCGTGTCACAAATTTTTTTCACTGACATTTTACCTGCTTGGCGCAATGCCATTGTGGCTTCTGCTTTATCATCTGTCAATGTCTTTGGTCTACCTCCTTTTCGACCTTGCTGTTTCGCTGAGTCAAGTCCAGCTTTTACTCGTTCACAAATTAATTCACGCTCCATTTCAGAAAACGCGGCGCATATGTTGAATAACAGCATTCCCATATGTGTTGATGTATCTAAATTATTTTCTAATGATACAAATTCAATGCCTTTTTCTTTAAATTGATTAATCAGATCGACCAATCTCATCATGCGACGTCCAAGTCTATCTAATCGAACAACACAAAGCGTATCGCCTTTTCTTAATTTTTCCATCAAGGCTTTTAATTGTGGTCTATCATCTTTTGCTCCTGAAATTTTTTCTTGAAAAATGTCATCACAACCTGCTGCACTAGTGTCCGGGGAATTTGGTTCATGGCCGAGTGTCCACTCATTATAGCCTCGCCCTTTAAGCTGAATAGGACTGCTATCGAGCTTACGCACTACTTTGTGGACCTCTTTTCGTTTTTGCTTCGGGAGTAAGCTCATCAGCTGTTCGGCTAACCATAAGAAACACTCTGATGGCCGGCGGGCATTCGCATCACTCAGTGTAGAGCGACTCACAGAACTACAAGAGAGCCGGCTTTGTAGTGTTTTTTGACTATTAAACGCAATCT
Organism: Legionella fairfieldensis ATCC 49588; assembly: GCF_000621525.1. Classification (GTDB taxonomy): domain Bacteria; phylum Pseudomonadota; class Gammaproteobacteria; order Legionellales; family Legionellaceae; genus Tatlockia; species Tatlockia fairfieldensis. Next base: position 115,197 of record NZ_JHYC01000001.1, read on the forward strand.
CAAGATCACGTAAACTTTTTACATCATGCAATTGAGCATAGAGAAGAATCAATAAGTGATCATAGGTCTTCAATGATTTACTGTAATAGTCCGAATCAAATCGTTTAACACCTTCTTCTAATAAATTTCTCGTAATAGGTGTTAATAATGCTTCAAATGTTGTAAATTCTTTCATCGTCCTTGTTCTTTATGAATGACTAGTTCAGCCGCTATTTTAGCGGATTAACAAGGACGTGCCCCTTTTTTTCTTCTTTTTTTTTAAATGTCCCTTTTTTAAACTAATTCCCCGGACACTAGTGCGTTTTCACGGGAATGACCTAAAAATAATTGAAAAGGTGTTTAACAATCACACAAAAAATGAGAGGATTACTCAGCGCGCAGGCGGGAAAGACAAGTCATGGAACAAAGTCTGGAAAGAAAATTTGCATATCCCGTGAACACTTACCCATACATTCAGTCTGAGGAGGCGCAAAGCCTTGTGGGATGAGACAGCTGCTTTGCATTCTCCTCAGACCGAACGGTGCAAAAATTCCTGTATCACTTTGCCAGGCTCTTTAGCTCTTGTAATAGATCGCCCTATTACTAAAAAATCGCTTCCCAGTTGAGCTGCCCGTTCTGGTGTCACTACCCTTGCCTGATCGTCTTTTGCATCACCAGACAGTCTTATTCCCGGGGTCACTGTCAAAAAAGATTGACCACACGCTTTTTTAATTAATGGCGCTTCCAATGCAGAACAGACCACACCATCTAATCCTGCTTTATGAGCAAGCATTGCCAGTTTTCTAACCTGGTTTTCCATTGAGCTGTTTAAGCCAATCGCGGGGAAAGCATCTTCTGTCATACTGGTTAATACAGTGACCGCAATTAGCAGCGGACGGTTGTTACCATAAGGTTCCAGGGCTTTTTTTGCAGCCTCCATCATTGCCAAACCACCCAGTGCGTGGACATTAATCATCCAGACCCCAAGTTCAGCGCAAGCACAACAAGCGTGGGCAACAGTATTAGGAATGTCATGAAACTTTAAATCAAGAAAGATTTTAAATCCTTTTTTTATTAGGCAGCGAACCCAATCCACTCCAAATAAAGTAAACATTTCACTGCCAATTTTTAACGCACATTGATTAGGATTTAATTGATCAACTAAAACCAAAGCCTCGTTTTGATTAGAAAAATCAAGGGCGACAATAAGTTTTAAACTCACTTACACTTCTGCCAATTCAGCTACAAGAGAAGTTTTAACCGCATTAGCAACTCGCTGTTGCTCCTCCAGACTCATATAAGGATGCATAGGTAAACTTACTACGTGCTGACTTGCCCGTTCAGCATGAGGAAAATCACCCGATTGATAACCAAAATTTTTCAAGGCTTGCTGTTGATGCATCGCGACCGGATAATGAACTGCTGTAGGAATCCCTTGTGATTGCATGTTTTTCTGAAATTCATCACGGTTGGGAACTTCTATAGTATATTGGGCATAGACACTCGTGTTACCTGGCTTAATCATGGGCGTTTTTACCAAGTCGGCCAGCAAGGTTTCATAGCGCTGCGCAACCCGTTGACGCATAATAATTTCATCGGGAAATAATTTCATCTTTTCAAGTAAAATAGCCGCTTGAATAGTATCCATACGACCATTAATACCAATTCGACCATGGCAATATCTTGCATTTTGTCCATGAATTCGTATTTCAATCAATCGTTCTGCCAATATATCATCATCAGTAAAACAGGCACCCGAATCACCATATCCGCCTAAAGGCTTTGAAGGGAAAAAACTCGTACATCCTATCGTTGACAAAGCACCAGAATAAATCCCATTATAAGTGGCTCCAAAACTTTGAGCCGCATCTTCAATAACAGGCAAACCATATTGTTTTGCAATGTAATTAATTGCCTGCATATCGGCACATTGACCATAAAGGCTAACAGGCATAATAGCCCTGGTTTTCGATGTTATCGCTGCTTCAATTTTTGTAGCATCGATATTATAGGTAACAGGATCAATATCCACAAAAACCGGTTTGGCTTGACATAGCGCAATAACTTCAGCAGTCGCAAAAAAACTAAAAGGACTGGTAATTACTTCATCACCAGGCCCAATATCCAAAGCCAAAAGTGCCATCAATAAAGCATCTGTACCACTTGAATTGACTATAGCGTGCCTTACGCCTAAAAACTCAGCCAATTGACGTTCCAGGCGAGTAATTTCCGGACCCATAATATATTGACCGTGCTCCAAAACTGTCTGGATCCCACGTAAAATATCTGTTTCAATTAATTTATATTGTTTCTTAAGATCAATAAATTGCATAATTTTCTCAATAATTAATAGCGCTCTATTTCGCAGCCTGATTTATAACAGGAATCGCACGGCAAAATCATTACTTATCTTACCTAATCGCCTTCTAGTCCATGAACGGGCTTCATTCTACCCCACTGTTTACAACTTGGGCAATGCCAATGCAAATGTTTACCGCCAAAACCACAATGACCGCAGCGATAAATGGGCTTATTATCTAAAAACTTGGACGTGATATCATATAACATTTGCAATTTATCGCGAACTCTTTACCGTGTGCTGTTTCAAGATGCCAGCAAATTAAACGATTTAATCCTCGTATAGATGGGTGCGTGCTGAGCTTTTCGGAAACAAAATCAATAGCAATATCCATATCTTTTTCGCGACGTAAAAATTCTGCTATAACAAAAATAATTGACGCACGAGGATGCTCTGCCAAAATTTGTTGTAAATATTCAATACAGGCTTCCATTTCATTTAGTTCACGATAGCAGACAACCAACGGATCAATAATTTCACCAAGAAAATCAGGATCTTGTTGAGGAACACGTTTTAAAGAGCGAATCGCCTGCTTATAACGCCCATATTGCATATCTAACGATGCCTGCATAAGACTGGCGCGCACTGACATTTTATCAACGAAGAGCGCTTGTTTGGCAGCGTATTGTGCTTTATCCAGAGCATTATTTTTCAAAGCCTGGCTTGCAATTTCACAGTAGTAGTGTGCAGCTTGAATGTGCATGCTTTGGCCAATGGACAATTCCAGTTTTTTAATCACATCCAATGCTTTTTCCCAGGCTTTCTCTTGCTGATAAATGGCAAGTAAACCATGTAAACTGGAAGCTTCGCGACTGCCGCCAAGCTCCACTACTTCAAGAAAGATTCGCTCGGCTCTGTCAAATACTCCGGCACTCATATAATCCTGTCCCAAAGCCATCAACGCCTCCTTACGTTCCTGTGGACTTAATTGGGGGCGTGCTATTAAATTCTGATGTATCCTTATTGCTCTGTCCACCTCGCCACGACGACGAAAAAGAGAACCTAAAGCCAAATGAGTTTCTACTGTTTCGCTATCCACTTCCAGCAGTTTGATAAACACATCGACTGCTTTATCAGGCTGTTCATTTAATAAGTAATTTAGTCCTACAACATATTCACGAGACAAACGATTATCAAAGCGTGTTTCTTTAGCAGAATAATTACGGCTTGCAACCCACCAACCTGACCAAGCCGCAGCAGGTAACAATAAAGGCCATAAATTAATCATTAAAGCTCTCCATTATTCAGCTTAAATCCAAATATTGCTATTAACGAGGGCGTACGCACTGCCATTTATCTGTAGTCACACTATCTATTCAACTAAATTTATAGCGCAGTGCTGTCAATATACTAATCTTTCAATTACAGTTCTGGCTTCATTTGTTGACAGCCATCATAACATCTAATTTTTGCTTGCAGTATAAATAATAAAATTTATCGACACGAGTATAAATTTTGAATTAACCAAGGTCAATTCCAAGATAGATCAGCTTCAAGTATTTCATACTCGCCAATAGAGTTCATTTACCGCGAAGTAAGCAGTAAATACATCCAAACTAACCAATCCCGGATTGATTAATGTTGATCTTTTAAAGGAATAGCCCTTAAATTTTTTATTTCTTTTTCTGTTAATTTTAATTGACTCTTAATTTTTAAATAAGCCACTTTAAGACGCCAATATCGATATAAAAATAACAAAAAACCTAATAGCAGCCCGATCCCGAGCATAATAGTCATTAATACTGATATAGGCATGGTAATGGTTTTAAAATAAAGATTAACCTCTACCGAAGAAGCATTCAGCGCAGCAAAACTTACTCCCAGCAATATTAATAACAAATAAAACAACATCATTAATAGGCGCATAGATTCACCTTTGATCTGTATATATCCAATATAATAGCCTAGTTGCAGGATTGATTAAATCGATAATCCTTCTTGGGGCTATTACCACCCTGTACTCTCAATCCGGGCGAGAGATTCTTAATAATTCTTTAATCTTAAGCTGACGTTATTGTGTGAACACTTACAATTTTTTTACCTATTCTCAAAAAAAAAGCGTAGTTAAACTACGCTTTTTTCATCAAGAAAGACTTATTCGCTCTCTTTATTTGCCATTTTTTCTTTTAATAAATCACCTAACGTTGTTGAAGCAACCTCTCCGCTACGTGAATATTTTTTAATAGCTTCTGCCTGATCATGAGCATCTTTCGCTTTAATTGAAAGCGCTATTGTACGATTTTTCTTATCAATATTGATAATTTTCGCTTCGATTTCATCGCCTTCCTTAAAGAGAGCAGAGGCATCGTCCACTCTGTCTTCAGACAATTCATTAGCTCGAATTGTACCGATCACTTCGGGAGCCAGATCAACAGTCACTGCTTTGGCGTCTACAGCAGATACTTTACCTTTGACAATAGAACCTTTTGTATGCTCTTCAACATAAGTGGTAAAAGAATCTCCTTCCAATTGTTTCAAACCTAAGGAAATCCGCTCCCGCTCAGCATCAATGGCAAGAATCACCGCTTCCATTTCCTGACCTTTCTTAAATTGCTTGACTGCTTCTTCACCAGGAATATTCCAGGAAATATCGGATAAGTGAACCAAACCATCAATTTCACCGTCCAATCCAATGAAGATCCCAAAATCAGTAATGGAACGGATTTTACCGTGAACTTTTTGACCTTTACTATGTGTTTGGGCAAATTGATGCCATGGATTACCAACGCATTGTTTCATACCTAATGATATACGGCGTCGCTCTTCATCGATTTCAAGAACCATAACATCGACCAAATCACCCATTGACACCACTTTACTTGGATGCACATTCTTGTTAGTCCAGTCCATTTCAGACATATGAACCAACCCTTCAACACCCTCTTCAATTTCAACAAAACAACCATAATCAGTGATATTAGTCACTTTACCTTGCAGTTTTTTACCGACTGGATAACGCTCAACCAAATCAACCCAAGGATCGTTTCCTAATTGCTTCATTCCCAATGAAACGCGGTTACGCTCACTGTCAAAACTTAAAACCTTCACTCTTACATCCTGTCCAACTGTCAATAGTTCGCTGGGATGTTTGACACGTTTCCAGGAGATATCGGTAATATGCAGTAAACCATCAATTCCACCCAAATCAATAAACGCACCATAATCGGTAAGGTTCTTAACAATACCATTGAGGATTTGACCATCATGTAATGACTCAAGAAGAGCTTGCCGGTCGGCACTACTTTCTTCTTCTACAACTGCACGGCGTGAAACAACAATGTTGTTACGTTTCAGATCCATTTTAATAACTTTAAACTCAAGTTCTTTTCCTTCAAGATAAGAAGGATCACGAACTGGTCTGACATCAACCAAAGAACCAGGTAAAAACGCACGAATGGTGCCAATTTCCACAGTGAAGCCACCTTTGACTTTTCCGGAAATTAAACCTGTTACAGTATCATTGTTTTCATGGCACTTGGATAATTTACGCCAGGCTTCCTGACGTTTCGCTTTTTCTCTTGATAGAAGTGTTTCGCCATAGCCATCTTCAACGGAGTCCAGGGCAACTTCAACCGTATCACCCAAATGGACTTCCAACTCGCCATTTTTATCCTGGAACTCTTCAACAGCAACGATACCTTCTGATTTTAAACCCGCATTCAAGGTTACAAAATCATCATCAATACCAATAACTTTTGCGGTAATAATTGCCCCAGGATAAAACTGGGCACCAATGATACTTTGTTCAAACAATTCTTTGAAACTTTCAGACATGTTAATAAACTCTTTAGTAAAAAAATGGAAGTCAGGCTCCCCCCAGCTTCCCCCTGTAGCCGTTTCATTTGCCAATCAAAACCGAGAAGTTCATCATTGAATAATGTTCAGGCCCACATTTAACTATGAAACAAGCGCTCATTTGTTAATTTTAATACATTATTGAACACCTGCACAACAGTTAAACCAGTTGTGTCGATTAAAACCGCGTCCGCTGCAGGTTTTAATGGCGCGTGCAAACGCGTGGAATCTCTTGCATCACGTTTAACCAATTCATCAACAACCTCCGCGAGGCTAACATCAATTCCTCTTTCTTTCAACTGAAAATAACGACGAGAGGCTCTTTCTTCTACTGTAGCATCCAAATAAATCTTTAAAATTGCGTCAGGGAACACAACTGTTCCCATGTCGCGACCGTCTGTCACTAACCCGGGGGGCATCGCAAAAGCCCTCTGTCGAGCCAGTAACGCCTCTCTGATTTGAGGCACTACTGCAATTTTAGAAGCATCCTGACCACATTGCTCCGATCTTATTTCATTAAAAACATCAATTCCTTCCAGAATAACCTGACTTTTTTGATGGGGATCAGTTTCAAAACGTAAATTCAAGGCATGAGCCAGTTCAACCATACTCAAAGTGTCATTAAAATGGAGCCCTTTTTTTTTCGCTGCATAAGCAAGAACACGATATAAACAACCACTATCGAGTACATGCCAGTCTAAATGATTGGCCAACATATGACACAAGGTTCCCTTTCCAGTGCCACTTGGCCCATCAAGGGTAATAACGGGTATCTCTTTATCTGACCTCATCCTATATTTCCTTTATAGCCAATTTAATTGTATTGGCTGTTTTTACAAAAGCCGGAAATGACGTTGCAATATTCGCACAATTTTTTATTGTAACCGGATTTTTAGCCACCGCTCCTGCAATAGCAAATGCCATGGCAATACGATGATCATTGAAACTATTGACTTCACCACCCTGTAATCTGCCGCCGATAATAGATAACCCATCTTCAAAAGCTTGAGCTTCTATACCTAAACGTTGTAAACCTTCCACCATAGCGCCTATCCGATCACTTTCTTTACAACGTAATTCCTTAGCACCATGTAGTAATGTTTGCCCCCTGGCACAAGCTGCTGCTACAAAAATAATCGGGAATTCATCAATGGCCAATGGTACAAGAGAGGCCGGGATATCAATTCCTTCCAACGGTGCATATTTCACCCATAGATCGGCAACTGGTTCTTCGCCATAAAACCGTTGGTTAATGCAATTTATATTAGCACCCATACTGGTTAAAATCTGAATAATACCGATACGAGTCGGATTGATGCCAACATTGCGAATCAGCAGTTCTGAATCAGGAATAAGCGTTGCGGCTACCATAAAAAAAGCAGCAGAAGAGATATCGCCGGGAACAATAACCTCTGTACCCAGACATTCACTTTCCGAATTTATTATAATCGTTTTTTCAGCGTTCTGAACAGGATAGGAGAATGTAGTGAGCATTTTTTCCGTATGATCGCGAGTAAAGCTTCGTTCAATTATTTTTGTTTCCCCTTGAGCATAAAGACCAGCTAGCAAGAGGCAGGATTTAACCTGCGCGCTTGCCTCTGGTATTTCATAACTGATGCCATGCAGTAAATGTCCGCCATGAATGGTTAAAGGGGCATGTCCGTCTGTTGTTATTATCTCAGCGCCCATTTTCATCAGCGGACGACTAATACGTTCCATCGGCCTTTGCTGCAGACTTTCATCGCCAAGAAGTGTGCTGTCAAATGCCTGCGCTGCGAGTAAACCCGCCAGCAAGCGCATACTGGTACCCGAATTACCACAATCGATAGCATCCGATGGACGCCTTAAACCATATTTACCTACTCCATGAATAACAACCCGCTGAGCGACAGGTCCTTCTATAACAACCCCCATGGACTGAAAAGCCTTTAGTGTGGCGAGACAATCCTGACTATCTAAAAAACCATTGATTGTTGTAGTTCCCTTTGCAATGGCACCGAAAATAACAGATCTGTGGGAAATAGATTTATCACCCGGAACGACTATATCTCCCTCTACAGCTTTTACCGGGCTGCTTATAAGACTCAGCAGCCCCATTATCTGTGTTTCCTGGCAAAATCATTCATAAATTCAACCAAATGCTCAACACCCTCCAAGGGCATGGCATTGTACATACTCGCGCGTAAACCACCCACAGTACGATGCCCTTTTAGTGCAAGCAGTCCTCTTGCCTTCGCCTCCTCAAGAAACACTTCCTCTAGCATGGGATCATCCAGAGAGAAACAAATATTGACTAACGAACGTGCTTCTTTAGCCACTCTGCAATGATAAAAATCAGAAGAATCGATACATGCGTATATTTTTTCTGCCTTTTTACAATTTATTTTGTAAAGTGCGTCTACTCCTCCCTGCTCTTTCACCCAACGAAACATTTTTGCAGCGAGATAGCAATTAAAAGTAGGTAAAGTAGCATAGGTTGAACGAGTTGAACTATAAGTTCGATAATCCAGCATGGTGGGAATATTTTCATTGGTAATTGTGTTTAATAATGCATCGCTAACAATAACCAGAGTCAGTCCGGCATTGGCAATATTTTTTTGCGCGCCGGCAAAAATTAAACCATAATCGCTTACATTAAGTGGCTCACTTAACAGACAGGAAGTCATGTCTGCAATAAGGGGGACATTGGAAACACCAGGTATTTTTGTAAAATGAACACCATTGACCGTTTCATTCGGCGTGAAATAGAAATAGCGCGTGTTGTCCTTAATTTGCCATTCTCGTTTAGGGGGAATATGGGTAAAACCTGTTTTCTCACCGTTAGCTACGCAATAAGCGTTTTTTAGTTTATATGCCTCTTCATAAGCGAGATAGGACCAAAGTCCTGTGACCAAATAACCAGCCTGTTCTTTTGCATCAAGAAAATTCAAGGGAATCATGGCAAACTGCATCCGTGCAGCGCCGCTTAAAAATAAAATATGATAATTATCAGGTATGTTTAAAATCTCTCTGAGATCGCTCTCTGCCTGCTCCATTAACTGGGTAAATGCCGGCGTACGATGACCAATTTCCATCACTGACATGCCCATATCCTGCCAATTTAAAAGCTCTTCTTGCGTTTCCCGCAAAATGGATTCGGGCAGCATAGAAGGACCGGCACCAAAATTGTACCCTCTATTCATCATCTGTTTCTTCAATGACGTTTTCATCACTATCCACACTATCCTCTGCAATGTCTTCTATACGCTGCATACCCACTACATGTTCGCCAGAACTGACATTAATAAGACGTACACCTTGAGTATTGCGGCCAATAATGGATAACTCATCCACTTTGAAACGAACTAATGTTCCCTTATCGGTAATCAGCATTGCTTCATCGGTATCTGCAACCTGAAGTGCACGAACTACTTTTCCATTCCGTTCATTAACCTGAATTGAAATAACCCCCTGTCCTCCACGTCCTGAAACACGGTATTCCTCCACATGAGTACGTTTACCGTATCCATTTTCAGTTGCTGTTAAAATGGTGCCGTGTGATTGAGCCACCACTAAAGAAATCACGGATTGATTTTCACTCAAACGAATACCTCGCACGCCACGAGCAGTACGTCCCATCGGTCTGACCAAATTTTCATCAAATCGAATCACTTTCCCCGCATCGGTAAAAAGCATGATATCTTTTGAGCCATCAGTAATATCAACACCCACCAGCCGATCATCGTCATTCAGGTCAACCGCAATAATTCCAGTGGAACGCGGGCGACTAAACGCTTCTAAAGGCACTTTCTTCACTGTACCCTTTCGGGTGGCCATAAATACAAAATAACCTTCCTGATAGTCACGAACAGGCAACATGGCATTGATTGACTCATCGGCTGCAAGAGGCAGGATATTAACAATCGGTTTGCCACGAGAAATCCGGCTGGCCAAAGGTAACTGGTAAGCTTTAAGCCAATACAGCTTGCCATGATTAGAGAAGCACAACAAAGTATCGTGAGTGCTTGCAATAATCAACCGTTCTATAAAATCCTCATCTTTTACATTCGTGGCTGACTTGCCTTTTCCACCACGGCGTTGAGCCTGATAAGCAGAAACAGGTTGATACTTCACATACCCCTGATGTGATAGAGTCACCACTACATTTTCTTCAGTAATTAAATCCTCTATCGTCAAATCTTCCTGTGAAGCGGTAATTTCCGTGCGGCGCGCATCGCCGAACTGTGACTTGACTTCGATCAACTCTTCACGGATAACTTCCATCAAACGCTCAGGAGAAGCAAGGATAGTCAGTAATTCTTTAATAACACCTAACAGCTCTTCAAACTCAGAAATAATTTTATCCTGTTCAAGTGCTGTTAAACGATGCAATCTTAATTCCAGAATAGCTTGTGCCTGATTAGGTGATAAGCGATAACCTGCCGCGACTAAACCAAACTCTTCTGACAAATCATCCGGGCGACAAGCGCTGCTACCTGCATTTTTCAGCATGGCTTCCACCATGCCTGCCTGCCATAAGCGTCCCAGCAACGCTTCTTTAGCGTCCTGTGGTGTAGGCGATTTTTTGATGAGATCAATCATTTCATCAATATTAGCCAGGGCAATACCCAAACCTTCCAAAAGGTGAGCGCGATTGCGGGCCTTTTTCAATTCAAAAATAGTGCGACGCGTGACTACTTCACGTCGGTGTTTAATAAAACATTCAAGGATTTCTTTTAAGTTGAGCGTGCGTGGCTGACCATCAACCAAAGCCACCATATTAATGCCAAACACGTTCTGCATTTGCGTATGTGCATATAAATTGTTAAGAACCACTTCTGCAACTTCACCACGCTTCAGCTCAATAACAACACGCATGCCTTGTTTATCCGATTCATCTCTTAAACCCGATATACCTTCCAATCGCTTTTCACGAACAAGCTCCGCTATCTTTTCCACTAAACGCGCTTTATTAACCTGATAAGGCAATTCGTTAATAATAATAGCCTGACGTCCTGAATGACTATCGGTTTCTATCTCTGTACGCGCCCGAATAGAAATTCGACCACGACCTGTACGATAGGCTTGAATGATACCCGCCCGACCATTAATAATAGCCGCAGTAGGAAAGTCAGGGCCGGGAATATACGTCATTAAATCATCAATGGTTAAACCCGGATCGGCAACAAGAGCAAGACAGGCGTTAATAACCTCACCAAGATTGTGAGGCGGGATATTGGTTGCCATACCCACTGCGATCCCTGATGAACCATTGACCAATAAGTTGGGAACACGAGAAGGTAAAACAACCGGAGCAAATTCTGTCTCATCATAGTTTGGACTAAAATCAACCGTTTCTTTTTCAAGATCAGCTAATAAAGCATGCGCCACTTTTGACATTCTGATTTCGGTATATCGCATTGCCGCGGCAAAATCACCGTCCACCGAACCGAAATTACCCTGTCCGTCAACCAGCATATAACGCATGGAAAAAGGCTGCGCCATACGAACTATCGTATCATAAACCGCTACATCACCGTGCGGATGGTATTTACCGATTACATCCCCTACCACACGGGCTGATTTTTTATAGGGCTTATTCCAATCGTTATTCAATTCACTCATCGCGAAAAGCACACGCCGATGAACGGGTTTTAAACCATCACGCACATCGGGTAAAGCACGCCCAACAATAACGCTCATAGCGTAATCCAGATAGGACTGCTTTAATTCGTCTTCAATAGTAACCGGTATGACTTCTTTGGCTAAATAAACCATAATAGGACGCACCCTTATGCAATGCGGTCAGTTGCCTGGTCGGTTATCTTGAATTAAACACCTTCTTGCTCTCCATTACGATGCTCGTAAGGCGCTTTAATACAGACGAACGACTAACAAAAGACTTTAATGAAAATTAAGTTAGAGGATACCACAGAGACCACTTTAATTGAATCTTATCAGGCTAAACTAAATATTCATCAGACTGTGCCAAACCATCCTGAGCTATCTGGATTTATTATATAAGGTGATTTTAACCTTAAAAATTACTACAGCTCAGGATAAATCCCTGGAGTGTCTGAATTCTATCAAAATAGCTACATACCATTTATATTATATTGTCCAAAAATTTCCTCTTCGTATGATAAACCTGCTGCTAAATTTACAGCAAAAGTCGAAAATTCTGGCGACATGGAAGAATCAAAGCTTACAGGCTCGTTACTTTCTAACGCCTGTACATAATGCTCTATAGAGATATTAAACGTTGTATGGGACAAAAAATCCCTATTAACACGAATTGCCGACAAAAGTCGGCGATTCGGTACTCTTTGAATTTTTTGTCCAGAACAAAGGGTATTAAAATCATCTAATCTCGGTTAGACAGAGAATTTTGTCTCTTTTAATAACTTAATGATTAAAAAAATCAAATCTGCCAAGCCTCATTTTTTATTCAATATTTTCAATTAATCATACTACCCATATCCATATCTAACGTTAAAATAGTAAATTGCGCCTCTACTCAATCAGTTATCTCATCATCTTCTATAAAAAAACTGGAAATAAGTTTGACTACAGTGATAAATTGACTGGATGAAGGCATTTTTATATAGTGCTGCACACTGATGCAAGTGAAAGGCTGTCAAGCCAAATAACATGAGGAGATTTAATGACAACGAAATTTGCACGGCTTAGTATAGAAGGCCATGAACCTATTGACTTACCTATCTACAGTCCGACACTTGGCAGTGATGTTATAGACATTAATAAACTGGGTGAAAAGGATATGTTTACCTATGATCCGGGTTTTGTTTCTACCGCTTCTTGTGAATCCAAAATTACTTTTATCGACGGCGATGCTGGCGTATTGCTGTATAGAGGATATCCCATTGAACAGTTAGCTGAAAAAAAGGATTTTTTAGATGTCAGCTACTTATTGCTAAATGGCGAACTACCCGATAAAAAAGAAAAGCAGGATTTTGTCAGCCTGATTAATAACCATACCATGGTACATCAGCAGATGTATAACTTTTTAAATGGTTTTCGTCGTGATGCCCATCCTATGGCGATTATGGTGGGTATTGTGGGCGCCTTGTCAGCGTTCTATCATGATTCAATGGATCTGACTAACCAGCAGGATCGGTATATTTCTGCCATTCGTCTAATTGCCAAAATGCCTACCTTAGCGGCAATGAGTTATAAATATTCAATTGGCCAACCTTACATGTATCCGCTCAATAAAATGTCCTATGCAGAAAATTTTCTCCATATGATGTTCGGGGTTCCTTCTGAAGAAATTGTTCCCAATCCTGTAATTGTTGATGCAATGGATACTATCTTCACTCTACACGCTGATCACGAACAGAATGCATCAACCTCAACAGTACGTCTTGCTGGCTCCACGGGCGCAAACCCTTTCGCCTGTATTTCTGCCGGTATCGGTGCTTTGTGGGGACCTGCACATGGGGGAGCTAACGAAGCTTGCCTTAATATGCTAAAAGAAATTGGTGATATCAAGCACATTAATCATTACATCAAACGTGCCAAAGACAAAGACGATTCTTTCCGTTTGATGGGCTTTGGTCATCGTGTTTACAAAAGCTATGATCCGCGAGCAAAAGTAATGCGAGAAACTTGCTACAAAGTATTAAATGCTGTTGGAGCACATGATGAACCTTTATTTAAACTGGCAATGGAGCTGGAAAGAATTGCCTTGGAAGATGATTATTTTATAGAAAAAAAGCTCTATCCTAACGTTGATTTTTACTCAGGCATTACGTTAAGTGCGATCGGTATTCCTACCAATATGTATACCGTCATTTTTGCTTTAGCCAGAACAGTAGGATGGATGTCTCACTGGATGGAAATGGTGGCTGGTAAATCCAAAATTGGCAGACCTCGCCAGCTTTACACCGGTGAAAAACAAAGGGATGTCCCTTGATTTAACTGGAGAACCACTTGCATTTATGAGTGACCGGTGAGCTTTAAGTTTTACTTGACACCCAAAAGGCCACGGTACGTGACATCATTAAAAGTCAATAAAACTTAAGCTAATTGGAGTTGCCTGTCTGAGCAGGCAACAGATTTTTGTAAGGACCTGGACTTTTGCTATAAAAATAAACACCTTAAGTTAACCTTGTTGTATGGACGCTTACTACGTTTTGCGGAGACAGAAACATGGAGCAGCTTTTTGATGTCGCTGTTATTGGTGGTGGGATCAATGGCTGTGGTGTTGCAGCCGATGCCGCTTTACGTGGTTTATCTGTTATTCTTTTAGAAAAAGATGACCTGGCTTCAAAAACGTCTTCTGCTAGCAGTAAATTGATTCACGGTGGCTTACGATATCTCGAATATTATGATTTTGCCCTGGTAAAAAAAGCCTTGGACGAACGGCAACTCTTATTGAATATTGCCCCTCATTTAGTCCATCCATTAGTTTTCGCGTTACCTTATCAACCTGACATGCGTCCGGCCTGGATATTACGGACAGGTCTGTTTGTTTATGATCATTTAAATCGTCAAAATAAACTTCCCCATAGCAAGTCAATACATCGCAATAAACAAACTAATTATTTTGCTCCTTTAAAAGAAGATTTCACTAAAGGTTTTTTATTTTATGATTGTGCGACTGACGATGCTCGTTTAACAATCGCAAATGCATTGCAAGCAAAAGAACATGGCGCGTCTATTCATACAAGGACAGCATTACAACATGTCATGGTTATGGATAATATCTGGCACCTCTCTGTTAAAACAAAAAGAGAACAAGAACAACTTGTTAAAGCAAGATCGCTAATTAATGCGGCCGGTCCGTGGGTTGAATCGATTAATAAGTTATCAGGGCTTCCCAATAGGTGCGCTCTGTCATTGATAAAAGGCAGTCACATTGTTGTTCACAAACTCTACGAAGGAGATCATGCCTATCTTTTACAAAATGAAGACAAACGAATTGTATTTATTGTCCCCTACCATAATCATACCATGATAGGCACAACTGATGTCCTTTTTCACGATTCACCGGATGAGGTGCACATTTCCTATGAAGAAATTGCCTATTTATGCAAGGTTGTTAACACGTATCTTAAATATCCTCTGGAGAAAAATCATATCATCAGCAGCTGGAGTGGAGTCAGACCTTTACTTGCTGCTGAAGGGCTAGAACCTAAAGCATTAAGTCGTGATTATCTTCACGCCTATACTCAGATTCCCGCGCCTGCCGTAACAATATACGGTGGCAAAATCACAACTTACCGTCAGTCCTCGTTAGAAGCAGTCAATCAATTAAAACCTCTTTTTCCTCATCTTAATCAATCGCGGACAAATTCAATACCTTTACCTGGTGCAACCCTTGATGATTGTTCTTATGAAAAATACCTGCAACACGCGCGGGAGAAATATTTTTGGCTCGATGAAGAATTAAAAGAACGCTATCTTGCCAATTATGGAACACGTACTGAATTATTATTAGCGGATTGCAATCAAATGTCTGATTTAGGTTATGATTTTGGCCATGGCTTATATCAAATTGAAGTAGATTATTTAGTGCGAGAAGAATGGGCTACTCATTGTGATGATATTTTATGGCGTCGCACTAAATTGGGTTTAAATTTTAACCCGCAAAATAAACAAAGATTAGCTGATTATTTACTTAATTCCATGTAAGTTTTCCATTCCATGTAAGATTTCCCTTGAATTTATTCCAAATTTTCGCTTTGTGCCGGACGAAAGCAGGAAATCGTTTGCAAAAACAAAATATTCTCCTTCATTATCTCTTAATATTTATGATTTATAATGAACTTATATATATATGTTTTTTGAGAATTCTTATGAGTATTAATATGACTGTAAATGCAAAAGCTTTAATAAAAGAAGCGATGGATGATCTGGTAAAATTTAAAGATGATGACATTAGTTTTTATTGTAACGATGCTTTTAACATTATGGAGAGAACTATTGCAGATGAAGAGATCTCTTCAAAAAAAGAGTTAGCTTCAATGATTGCTAGCTTAGATAAAGCATTTCCTAATATTTCTAATGATATAAAGAGCAAAAATAAGCAATATGAATTGCGCAAAAAAGGTAACGATGAGAGAGAAACACAATATCGCAGAAACGAAAATAAAATTTATGAACTAGAACAGCAATTAAATAGAATAAATTTAAAAATAATACCCTCAGAACAGCCAGGAATATGGTCTACTTTTTTAGCAGACAGAAATCCAGGTTTTTTTAAGCGTATTTTTTTCTTTTTTTTACCCCGTCAATCGATATTGGAAGCCCAAAATAAATATGACCGTTATGAAGAGCTTAAGCAAAATTTGACTGCGCGATTAACCCTGGAAAATATGATTACGTTATTAAATGAGGAAAATGCATCATTTTCTCATGAAATAGTTTTATATAGGCAAGAAGAAAAAAATCTAAAACCAAAAAAGGAAATTGAACAATTAATGACGGGAAAAGAAGAGTTTCAATTAATTGCTCAAAAATTAAAAGAAGCTTATCAAATATTATTTGACCACAATTTGCAATTTCCTATGGATAACACTGATAACAATAACGACTTGCAATTTCCTATGGATAATGATGATGATAATGACGATTTACAACGTCCTGCAGTAAGATTCAAATAATACACCATCCCTTACAAATAGATAAACCACAGGAGAGATTTATTTTTAAGAGTCTCCTTTATCAATTTGAACACGTATTTCACTAACATCAAGATTCTTCACCTGCCGCACTAAATCCTTAAGCAGGGACTCTTGTATTAAACCCGTTTCAGAATAAACAAGAATCCCTTGCTTAAAAATCATCAAGTGAGGTATTGAATGAATAAACAAACTCTCAGCTAACTCTGCTTCTCTCTCAATGTTAACTTGAACAAATTTTAAAGAAGGATTTTCTTCTGCAACTCGCTCATAAACGTCAGTAAACTGTTTACAAAGGTCACACCGCTCAGCCCAAAAATTAATAAATACAATCTCATTATTTTTAAGACAAGCCTCAAACTGAGCGGCTTTTATTGCTGGACTCACGCGCTTTCCTTAATTAGTAAGGCAAGATAAAATCGTCTTAAAAATACTTTCTACACTACCAATTCCGCTAACCTGATGAAATTGAGGCGCTTGACTGTCAAAGGTGTTAGCCCATTGTTGGTAATATCTTATCAATGGTTCCGTTTGCTGGTGATAAACAGCCAGGCGTTGTTTAATTGTTTCTTCTTTATCATCATCTCGTTGAATTAACGATTCACCCGTTACATCATCAATACCTTCTTTTTCAGGCGGATGAAATTTGACATGGTACACACGGCCTGAGGCTACATGTACTCGCCGTCCACTTATTCGACTGATAATTTCACTATCGGGTACTGCAATTTCAACCACATGATCCAGTTTGACATTAGCCTCTTTCAACGCGTCAGCCTGAGGAATTGTACGGGGGAAACCATCAAACAAAAAACCATTACGACAATCATCTTGTTGCAAACGTTCTTTTACCAAAGCAATAATAATTTCATCTGAAACAAGTTCGCCTGCATCCATGACTTTCTTTGCACTTTTACCCAACTCGGTTCCAGCAGCAATTGCGGAGCGTAGCATATCACCAGTGGAGATCTGTGGTATTTTAAAATAATCAATTAATTTAAGCGCCTGCGTGCCTTTACCCGCTCCAGGACCGCCTAATAACATTAATCGCATTGCTTCACTCCTATTATTTATCTATCAAGTCAAAAATTTTATTAAGACCACCAAGTTTCTTAATTAAAAATTTCTTAACTTAACAAATACTGTAGTTATACCATGATTAATCAGTAAGATCTTCTGCATTGATTTAATTGAGCCTGAAAGATCTGCGAACGTGCCTTCACCTTACGAGCTACTTGAATTAACCAGGGCTTTTGTAAATAGGTTTTACGTTGGTAACCACCTATCCCTTCATGATAAGCTAAATATAAACGGTAAGCATCATCGCGAGAAATACCTGCCCGACGATTGGCTTGATTCGCATACCAGCCAATAAAATCTACCGCATCAGAAAAAACATCGCGTGCAGCCCAAATACCACCGCCCCCTTCGTCTCGTTTATATTGTCTCCAGGTGCTATGCAGCGCCTGAGTATAACCATAAGCAGTAGACGGCCTTTTCCAGGGAATAATCCAAAGTAATTTGGTACGAGGCGGTTTTGCTCGTCCATCAAATTTTGATTCCTGATGAATAATTGCCATTTGGACAGACACTGGAATTCGCCAACGTTGTTCAACATCTTTGGCGTCCCGATACCATTTAGGGTATTGATTAAAAATGTGACAAATATGATTGACGTCAGAAGGTGGCCGACTCACACAGGATACCAGTAAAAAAGAAAAAATAGAGAGTATAAGCACTTTTAAGTTCATTTTATTCTTCTTTATTACATTGGAAAAATTAGTACGCGTATTAGTAGCAAAAAAGCAGATATAATTAAACTATTTTGTTAAGTTCTGTTAACATTTCTATTGTCTCAGCTAAAAATGCCTGATTTTCTACCTTATCCTGTTGAAAATCTACCGGCATTAAAAATACCGCTGAATTAGCAGGATGAAAATTAGATGAGTATTTTGGTATTCGATATAGAAACTATTCCTGATGTAACAGCAGGACGAAAATTACATGACCTTCATGAGTTATCTGATGAAGATACCGTTCATGCGCTTCACGCATTACGGCGCGCAAAAACAGGCAATGATTTTTTGCCTCATTATCTCCAACAAGTTGTGGCCATTTCATTAGTCTTAAATCAAGGTCCGCACATTAAAGTCTGGTCGCTTGGGGAAGAGGAATCGAGTGAAAAAGAATTAATTCAACGTTTTTTTTCCGGCATTGAGAAATATGCTCCCACATTAGTCAGTTGGAATGGCTGTGGTTTTGACTTGCCTGTTTTACACTATCGCGCCTTGCTGCATGGTATTTCTGCGCCAACCTATTGGGAAGCAGGAGAGAATCAGCAAAGCTTTCGCTGGAATAATTACCTCAATCGTTTTCATTACCGTCACCTGGATTTAATGGATGTACTGGCCGCTTATCAAGCCAAAGCATTTGCGCCTTTGGATGATATTGCCTCCATGCTTGGCTTTCCGGGGAAAATGGGAATGAGCGGCGCAAAAGTATGGGAACAATATCGTCTGGGTAACCTTAAAAATATTCGCAATTATTGTGAAACGGATGTATTAAATACTTATTGCGTTTATCTACGCTTTGAATTGATGAGAGGAGTCATCAATGAAGAAGCTTATAATAAAGCCATACAAACTTTACGTGACTATCTGCAAAGCGAAACAGATAAACTACATTTGCAAGAATTTTTGACAAAAATGAACCAGAACTTCAATAAATAAAAGAAATAACCTGTTTTTTTATCTCACTTGAAAATTCTCTTCATCTTTCTCATAATTGAATTATGCACATTCATCACAGTCTACCTGACAAGGAGAAAACATGAACTCCAATGAATATTTTAATCAACAGGAGACGCGGAAAAAAATATTTGAGTTGACTTCCGAGGAGGCAGCAAGAAAAAAGATACTCAATGAGATGATTAATGCTGAAATTGAATTTGTTAATAAAAATCTCTATAAAAAGCCGAACAAACCTATAAAGGCATCGGTTGATAATCGAGAAATTGAATTTAGCCTGAAACAGCCTGTTAATAATAAAAAGCAAGATATCATCGCCAATGAAATCCACTTTGAAAAACTCACACCTCATAATTTTTTTGAAAAAGTCAAAATAACAGACGTATCAAATGATGGCGAAGAAGCCGACTTAAGCGCTATTCTAAGAAATAAGCCTGAATTGATGCAAAAAATATGTGATGCACTTAACGAAATGACTCTTGATAAGATACAAAAATCATTAGGAGACTCTGAGAATCTAATCAAAATCGATGATGGCCAACGTCTGGGATATAGAAAAATCGCACCGGTAGCCGATAGTGCACAGGAAGTAAGCGATATTCTGGAGCGAGCAAAAAACTATAAAAATTCAATGGAAGCAACTCACTCAAATGAAGAAGAAAAAACGTTACCAGACAATTTTCAGCCTCGGATTTGAGATTTTTCTATTGAATCCGAGATTCTATTATGAAAATATTACCATTTAAATCCTCTTCAGTAGCATCCTTGGGTGTGGAGCTGGAATTACAAATTATTGATCCGCACAGCTATGCATTAGCCTCTCGTGCTAAAGAATTAATTCGATATCTTAACGAGCATCCTTATCAGAAACACATAAAACCTGAAATTACTCAATCCATGATTGAAATTAATTCTTCCATCCATCGCACAATAAACACCATGGAAGAGGAGTTGTGCGCCCTGCAAACCAGTTTATTAGCATTAGCTCAACAATTTGATTTGCATTTTTGTGGTGGGGGTATGCACCCTTTTCAGAAATGGTCCATGCAAAAAATATTTCCCGCCAAACGTTACAAAAATTTATCCAGACAGTATCGTTATTTATCCAAACGGGCAACAGTCTTCGGTCAACATATTCATGTTGGTTGTGAAAGCAGCGAAGATGCTCTCTATTTAACGCATGCATTCACTCGATATGTACCGCAATTTATAGCAATATGTGCTTCTTCACCTTTCTACCAAGGTGTTGATACCGGTTATTATTCTTCTCGAACCACCATATTCAATGCGTTTCCTCTAAGTGGAATCATGCCTTATTTAACCAATTGGCAAGAGTTTTCGGCCTATTTTTATAAGATGAAAGAGCTGGAAATTGTGTCTTCAATGAAAGATTTTTATTGGGATATTCGCCCTAAACCCGAATTTGGTACTGTCGAAATAAGGGTATGTGATACTCCACTGACTATAAAAAAAGCTGTGCTAATCACTGCTTATATCCAGGCACTGGCGCTTTATTTGTTAGAAGAAAGACCCTTTCAAATAGGCCAGGATTGGTATCATGTTTATAACTATAATCGTTTCCAGGCCAGTCGCTACGGTTTCGAAGGACATTTTATTAATCCCCTTACCACAGAAAACTATTTAATTAGCACTGATATTTTTGAAACGATAAAAAAAATTGAACGCTACGCCAATCGCTTGAATTCCATGGCCTACATTCTTCAATTAGCCCGCCATGTTACTGATAAAGAAAACGATACGATTCTTTTAAGGCAGTTCTTAAAACAGTTTAACTCCCTACCGAAGGTCGTCGCAGAACAATGTAAAATTTGGGCTTTATAAAGTCGAGATTTAATGCGTTACTTAATACACTACCGCTCTGGATTAAATAATCAGAAAAGAGCAGTTAAATTAAGAACGGTTTTCAGATAATAATATTTTAAAAATGATCTACCCATTCATTACTTTAATCTCTGATAAAAGAAGAGTATGCTCAGTATTTTCATTTTCAGGATAAAGAAATTTTTTAAAATGAGGCAAAAATGGATCTGCATACACTAAAATTTTATAGAGAATCTCCCGATCACATTTTTTTAAGAAATGATGCAAAGCAGTTTCTTTATTTTTCTCCAAAGTTCCCGAAAAAAAAGTAAGTCTTCTTTGTTTATTGGAGTTAACTAAATTTAAATAATTTTTTAATTCCTGAACATGTTCGTGAAGTGTGTTGCTGGTCATACTAATAGATAAACTATTAATTATACGATTAATAGTATGTTGATGTGCTTGGGGAATAGGTAGATGAGAATAAAATTCTCGTTTTTCTCTTATGTATTTATATATATTAGGTGTTAAAATTACTAAAAGTAATAAACCAATAACTCCGAATGTTATGAGGAGTATAGATACTAAATTGACACCCGATAGAATAAAATATTCAGCGTTAATTTTTTTTAACTTATTACAATAAGTCATGACCAATTGGCTACACAACTCAATAGTTATTTTTACTGGCGAGGGGCAATCGAAGCGAACCCCACCATAATGTCTCCAACAGGTGTTGTCTTCTGCCGCATACCACCCATCTATAAAATTATCTGCTATTTTCGCGTCTTTTTGCATCCAATTAATTGTATTATAAATACCATAATATAAAGCAAAAATACTTGCTCCGGGAGCCATTAAGCCTAATATAGCCCGTGAAACGTTCATTATTTGATGTTTAAATTTTTCTCTATCCAGAATATCAATGATTTTATGAATTTCATCATTTAGAGGATCAACTATTCCTTTCTTTTGCGGCATTTTTTTCTCCCTGAAAAAATTGAACCATTCTATTAAAAAATTTTTTTAAACACGAGTTCCAGAATCATTGAAAAAAAATACAGTTCTCTGAAAATAGTGTTACTAAAATGTTTTCTTTAACAAGATTGCATCCTCCTCCCCTTTTTCATCTTTATAATAACCTTCTTTGATAGAGTCTTTTTGAAAACCAAATTTTTTATATAAAGCAATCGCGACCTTATTACTGGGACGTACTTCGAGAATCACTGTATTAATATCAGATTGTTGAAATGAATCAAATACTGCTTGCAAAAGGAACTTGCCATAACCTTTTCCCTGTTCAGAACAAGCAACACAAAGATTAAGAATATGACAACTTTTAACGCTATAACGACAAATAATATAGCCAACAATTTTTTTATTGTGCTCTTCTATCAACTCCAATACGCGACAATCATAACCAACAAGCACACAA
This sequence comes from Legionella fairfieldensis ATCC 49588, assembly GCF_000621525.1. Lineage (GTDB taxonomy): Bacteria > Pseudomonadota > Gammaproteobacteria > Legionellales > Legionellaceae > Tatlockia > Tatlockia fairfieldensis. Next base: position 137,958 of record NZ_JHYC01000001.1, read on the forward strand.
TCCCTTAAAATATCATGACTCCAGGGTGTATGATGCGCTGAAGATTCAATAATATGGACTGTGTCAATGTCACTCTGCAGCATTGGGCGAATTTGAAGTGTCATAATAAGTATATTTTTGATAAGAAAAAGAAAGTTTCCGTCATCCAGAATCCTATTCAGCTTAATCTAGCGTTCATGCAAAGGCGTCACGCCATCTCAAGCGTGAGTAAGAGATTGCCGAATACCTGGAGATTCTTCCTCAAGCTCCTCAGAATGACGGCTAAACTTCTTATATTTTTGTGTCATTCCTGTGAAAACGGCGATCTGTTTCTCAAATTACACGACTGCTTTGCTTGAAAGATAGGTCCCGGCTTCAATTAAACATCAATCGCACAAAAAACGAAAGGCTCACTCAGCGCCTTCGCGACAACGATCACCATGATCAAAATCAAAACAAATAGATTGATTTTATAGCCCATAAACGCAGCATACACCAGTATGTGAGTTTCTGAGCTATTTGGCCAAGATAGTAGAATGACAACTCACCCTAATCTTTTTCTTTCTTCTTTTTAGGCATATAAAGATCAGTAATCGTCCCTTCAAAAATTTCAGCGGCTAAGCCTATAGGTTCAGAAAGAGTCGGATGTGGATGGATAGTTAAAGCAATATCCTCCACATCACATCCCATTTCAATGGCCAAAGACGCTTCACTAATTAAATCACCGGCACTTATTCCTACAATTCCAGCACCCAAAATCCGGTGGGTTGAAGAACAAAACAAGAGCTTGGTCATTCCTTCTTCACGTCCCATGCTTAAAGCACGTCCACTGGCAATCCAGGGGAAGATTGCTTTCTCATAAGCAATGCCTTTTTCTTTTGCTTCTTTTTCAGTAAGTCCAGTCCATGCTATTTCAGGATCAGTATAGGCAACGCTAGGTATACATTTCGGATCAAAATAATGTTTCATGCCTGCTATCACTTCAGCGGCCAGGCGTCCTTCTGGAATTGCCTTATGAGCCAACATCGGTTGCCCTACTACATCACCAATTGCAAATATATGGGGTACGTTAGTTCGCATTTGCTTATCAACATGGATAAAACCACGCTCATCAACTTCCACACCTGCTTTATCGGCATCAATCGTTCCACCATTTGGTTTTCTGCCCACCGCAACCAAAACTTGCTTGAAGATTAATGGCTTGTCTGTAGCATGTTCACCTTCCATTGAAACATGAATACCTTCCTTTTTTGCTTCCATGGCAGTCACTTTGGTTTTCAACAGGAACTTAACTCCTTTTTTAGTCATTCGTTTCTGTAAAACATTAACCAAATCAGCATCTGCACCGGGAATTAATTGATCCATAAACTCCACAACGGTTACTTCAACACCTAAGGCTGAATAAACCGTTGCCATTTCCAAACCAATAATACCTCCACCTAATACCAGTAAATTACCTTTGATATCGGCTAACTCCAAAGCACCTGTTGAGCTGAAAATACGCGGATCTTCGGGAATGAACGGTAAGTTAATTGATTCGCTCCCTACGGCAATAATAGCATTGTCAAACTCAACGGTTGTATTACCTTTCAACCCTTCAATAGTAACCCGATGAGGTCCTGAAAATTTGGCAGTACCTGTTACTACTTCTACTTTTCGCTGCTTAGCCAGGACTTTCAAACCGCCCGTTAGCTTGTTAACGACTGAATTTTTCCAGGCTACAATTTTCTTGCTGTCCAATTCAGGTTTACCAAAGGTTACCCCTTGTTCTGACATTTCGTGAGCTTCATCAACTACCTTGGCAATATGTAATAACGCTTTTGATGGAATACAGCCCACATTTAAACAAACTCCTCCCAAGGTATCAAAACGCTCAACCAATATTACTTTTTTACCCAAATCAGCAGCACGAAAAGCCGCAGAATACCCTCCTGGGCCACTACCAAATACCACTACTTCAGCTTTTAAATTTCCACTCATCTCAGGGCCTCTTAATAATTGCAATCTATGTTTTTATCTTAAATAACAGGTAATCATCGCTATAATAAAATCCGTCGTATATCACTAAGCGAATCGGCTATAAATCGTGTAAACCGTGCCGCTTCTGCCCCATCAATAACACGGTGGTCATAAGAAAGCGATAAAGGCAACATTAAGCGTGGCTTAAATTCGCCTTTGTCATAAACCGGTTTTATACTTGAACGGGATAAACCCAAAATAGCTACCTCAGGACTATTAACGATAGGCGTAAAGGCTGTTCCTCCTATACCGCCCAGACTCGAAATGGTAAAACAACCACCGCTCATATCGGCAGGCATTAATCCTTTATCACGCGCTTTAGTACTTAAACGTGCCATTTCAAGAGCAATTTCTCTAACAGAGCATTGATCCACATTTTTTATGACGGGGACTACAAGACCATTCGGTGTTTCAACGGCGATACCAATGTGACAATACCGTTTATAAATTAAATTCTGGCCACTTGAATCCAGTGAAGTATTAAATTGGGGATACACTGCCAGTGCCCTGGCAACCACTTTAGTTACAAAGGCGAGAATGGTTAATTTATAATCCGCATGCTTTGCCTGCTCTGTTTCTGATTTCCTGAAAGCTTCCAGTTCGGTAATATCCGCTTCGTCAAATTGGGTAACATGAGGGATAGTAACCCACGAACGGTGAACATTAACACCCGTTAACCGCTTAATCTTGTTTAAAGGCTTAATGTCTATTTCGCCAAACTTACTAAAATCAACAGCAGGAGCTGCTGGAAGGGCAAAACCATTTGCAGTGGTTTTTTCGCTTAACCGGGTTTTTACATAAAGCTGCACATCTTCTTTGGTTATTCTTGATTTTCGTCCGGAACCTTTAACATCAGCTAAATCAACACCCAACTCACGGGCCATACGGCGAACCGCAGGGCCTGCTGATACTATGGCATTACCCTTTTCCATTCCAGTAGCTGGTGACGAAGCTGATCTGGACAGGTTAACAGGTTTCTCAATCTCTGCTACTTCGGAATTTTTCCCGTCTCGTGTCGGTGAAGTGACTATTGATTCATTTTCTGATCCCGTTTCGGATTTCAAGGTTAAAACCGGACTGCCCTGAGACACTTTATCGCCTGTTTTCACCGCAATTTTTTCAACAATACCTGCTGCTGGTGAGGGGATATCCATCGTGGCCTTATCTCCTTCCAAAGTAATAAGTGCCTGATCCTTGCTGATGGCCTGACCAACCTCAACCATAATTTCAATCACATCAACATCCGTAGCGCCACCAATATCCGGGATGCAAACCTCAAGACTCTGAGTCCCTTTTACTGGTAGCTCCTTTTTTTCCGTTGATTGTTCTGCTTCCTTTTGAATTTCTACAGGTTTTTCAGCTAATTTTGTGTCTTTTTTATCCTCTTTTGATGTTAAGGTTAAAATAACATCATTTTCAGAAACTTTATCACCGACTTTTAGCCGTACTGCACTCACTTTCCCAGCCTGTGGCGAAGGTATTTCCATACTTGCCTTATCGGATTCAAGTGTAATCAAAGGAGTGTCTTTGTTTATTTCATCTCCAGGCTTAACCATGATTTCAATGACATCAACATTGGTTGCGCCACCAATATCAGGAACTTTAATTTCAATCTCATTGGTCATATTTATCCTCAGTGAGTCACAGGATTCGGTTTTTTACTGTCAATACCATAACGCTTCATGGCCTCAGTTACTGTTGATTTAGGCAATTCATCTTGCTGTGCCAAAGCATCCAACGCAGTTAAAACAATAAATTTGGCATCTACTTCGAAAAAGTGACGTAAACGTTGTCTTGTATCGCTGCGTCCGTACCCGTCAGTTCCCAAGGTAACAAAAGGAGCAGAAACAAAAGGTCTGATTTGATCAGCATACAAACGCATATAATCAGTGGCAGCAATAACAGGCCCCTTACGTTCAGCAAGCATTTTAGCGACATAACATTCATGCGGTTTATCTTCCGGATGCAAGCGATTATGCCGTTCAACCGCCAGGCCATCACGACGCAGTTCATTAAAGCTGGTTACGCTCCATATATCAGCAGTGACACCGTAATCTTCTTCAAGCATTTTTGCTGCAGTAATGACTTCACGCAAAATAGTTCCACTACCTAATAATTGCACATGTTTTTTAGCTTTTTTATTACTTTCCTGTAAGAGATACATTCCCTTGATAATGCCTTCTTCAACACCTTCTGGCATATCAGGATGAGTATAGTTTTCATTCATTACCGTAATATAGTAAAACACATTTTCCTGCTTTTCATACATACGGTACAATCCATGCTGAACGATGACAGCTAATTCGTAAGCGTAAGTTGGATCATAACTGACACAATTAGGAATGGTAGAAGCCAGTAAATGGCTATGACCATCCTGATGTTGCAAACCTTCGCCTGCCAAGGTAGTACGACCCGCCGTACCTCCCAAGAGAAATCCACGAGCCTGCATATCACCGGCGGCCCAGGCCAAATCGCCAATACGCTGAAAACCAAACATAGAGTAGTAGATATAAAAAGGGATCATTGTCAGTTTATTTGAACTATAGGACGTGGCGGCTGCCATCCAGGAACAGAATGCGCCTGCTTCATTGATACCTTCCTCAAGAATTTGGCCGTCTTTTGCCTCACGGTAATACATAACCTGCTCATGATCAACTGGTGTATACAATTGACCCACAGGAGAATAAATACCAATTTGACGGAATAAACCCTCCATACCAAAAGTTCGACACTCGTCAGGAACAATAGGGACTATTCTAGGACCTAACTCCTTATCTTTTAACAGAACAGAAAGGATGCGAACAAAAGCCATGGTGGTTGAAATTTCCCGATCACCCGAGCTTTTGGTAACCGCGGCAAAGCTGGAGAGATCAGGCGCTTTTAATGGCGCTACATTTACATGGCGTGCTGGCAAATACCCTCCCAAGGCTTCACGCTGTTTGCGTAAATATTGTATTTCCGGACTATCGTCATCAGGGCGATAAAAAGGAATTTCTGTAATCTTGTCATCACTGACTGGAATACTAAAACGATCTCGAAACGCGCGTAATTGCTCAATGCTCATTTTCTTTTGCTGATGAGTAATATTTTGTCCTTCACCCGCAGCCCCCATACCATACCCTTTAATTGTTTTAGCCAGGATTACAGTCGGACTTCCTTTATGCTCTACTGCCTGTGAATAAGCGGCATATACTTTTTGAGGATCATGACCACCACGGTTTAAACGCCAGATTTCTTCATCTGACATATTGTCTACTATTTTTTTCAACTCAGGATACTGGCCAAAAAAATGTTCGCGCACATAGGCCCCATTATTTGCCTTATAAGCCTGGTAATCACCATCAACACATTCTTCCATGCGTTTTTGCATTAAACCATTATGATCACGTTCAAATAACGGGTCCCAACGTCCGCCCCAGATAACCTTAATCACATTCCAGCCAGCGCCACGAAAAAGACCTTCCAGTTCCTGAATAATTTTGCCATTGCCACGCACGGGGCCATCAAGTCGCTGCAGATTGCAATTGACTACAAAAATAAGATTATCCAGCTTCTCTCGGGCAGCAATCGATAAAGCGCCGACTGATTCCGGTTCATCCATTTCTCCATCACCCAGAAACGCCCAGACTTTACGGCCTTCTGCTTTAATTAAACCTCTATTTTCAAGGTATTTGAGAAAACGTGCCTGATAGATTGCCTGTAGTGGGCCTAATCCCATCGATACCGTGGGAAACTGCCAGAATTCGCCCATTAACCAGGGATGAGGATAAGAGGATAATCCATCGACCTCAACTTCTTGTCTGAATTTATCCAGTTGTTGCTCGGTTAAACGCCCCTCAAGAAATGCGCGAGCATAAATCCCGGGGGAGGAGTGACCCTGTATATAAAGCAAATCACCACCATTGGAACCATTGGCGCCCTTAAAAAAATAATTAAATCCTGTTTCATAAAGAGTAGATGAGGATGCGTAAGAAGCGATATGCCCCCCAAGCTCCGGTGCATACTTTCCTGCGCGCAAAACCATAGCGACAGCGTTCCAGCGAATAAGTGCGCTAATCCGTTTACCCAGCCCTTCATCAGGGGGTATCTGTTTTTCTTCATACGTTTTTATGGTGTTACGATAAGGCGTATTAATCGATGTGTTTAAAGATATCCCCTCAGCATTCGCTTTATTTACAAGCTCCTGGATAAGGAAAGCAGCACGTTCATTACCATCACTGGCCAATACAGATTGTAAGGCATCCAGCCATTCGCGCGTTTCCATTGGATCGATATCATTACTATTTTCATGTGCCATGAATGTATCCTCATATACTCTTAGAGTTACCCAGTCATTCTATCAGAATTACTGAATTAATATTTTTAGCTATTACGAAATGGGGTCTGGTGTAAATACTTGGGAATAGTACCCTTACAGGCCCGCACACAAACCCGATAATCAGCCTGACAATTGCAAGTTGTTTTGCGGCATTGTAGTGGATCACAGAAGGAATTCAACTGAAGTGCAATAAATTCCCCTTTCACACGCTGCTCATGTAGGTAATGTGCATAATTTTTAGCTGTTAATTCTGTTGCAGCCGCAGAACACTGTAGATTATTATTACGACACACTTTAGTACAAATTTTTAGTCTGTTTTCGCAATTTATCTTACACGAGACAAAATGATTATTACCATAAAAAAGAAAGTGTTGCGTACAAGATAGTAAACATAGGAAGCTACAGTATAATACGAGCCTCATAATAGAATTTATCATAGATAACCCACTTAATTACACCTGTCCCAGGCAGCCTGTCCAACAAACCTTACCTTAAATGCATAACAAAATATACAGGGTATACGATTCCGCCCAATAATCAGTTCCACCTAAAAAAACTTAAAACAGGTTTATTAAAGGCTTATTTTAGCCAGGCAACCAAAGTAAAAAATGCAATAAAAACAAGGTAAACAATTAACGCATGTTCTACCAAACTTTCTGCATAGGACATCTGTACAGATTCATTATCGCTGGTACGCGCAGCAAGAAGTCCTCCTTCACTTAAAAATTCTGTATTATTTTCAGGAGACGATGGCAGTTTTTGAATAAAGAAATGAATACCTCGCTGAAAATTTCCTACTAATAAATAAAGAAACACGGTAAGCCTTACGGGAATCCAATCCAGTATATTTGTTAGAGAGGCGGCCAATTTAGCCGTCAGTTCCTGGTAGCGGCATAAAGAAATAAGGCGGTAAATGAGTACTCCAGATGCCCCAGTTATTATATACCAGAAAATAACGGCAAATAATTGTCCATTCACTTTTGCGAAATAGCGACCTGCTTCCATTTCGTTATGCTCTTCACCCATTTCCTGTCTGACAGGATAAAATGAATTTTCTGGGCCCAGACAATAATAAAAAATAGCTAAATTAAGAAGTAATCCAATAAATCCAAAGAGTACGTGATTAAAAACCAAAAACACCAGACCTGTTATAAATAACACAGGAAAAATAACAGCAATCATTCCTACCGCAGGTGTTGAAAAAAAGCTGTTTTGAGGAAGCCGTTGACGAATAGCATCAAAATAAGAAGAAAACCAATAAAATCGTTTGTAAGACAGAGCATGAACAAGAAAGCGCTCACTTAATAAACAAAGGACAATTACCAATAATTTCATTTTTAATCCTTGCGCATTTTATCAGACAGGGCTATGGGTGTTGGATACTTTAACACTACCAGATAGGAAGATACTATAAATGTTAAAATAGTTGTCGCTTGTATCAGGTTGGACGCCACTTCAGAGATAAGCTTTGTACTCAATGCAATACTTGCTACCAATAAAGAAAATTCACTGGCTTGCCCTAAACGTACCCCGACTTCGGCAGCTACTGTTTTCTTTTCTCCCGCTTTAACCAGAAGAAAATTAAATAAAACGGGTTTAACAAGAAGCATTAAAAAGGACAGGATACAAGCTGGTATAACAACTTGGGCGGCATAACCAAAATTAAAAGTAGCACCAATTGAAAAGAAAAACATTACGAGAAAAAAATCGCGCAGAGGCTTGAGACTTTCTGCAATGTAAAGAGAAATTGGACTAGCTGCAAGTGCAACACCGGCAATAAATGCACCGATATCTTCGGACAAACCTGATTTCTGTGCAAGAAAAGACATGCCTAAACACCAGCCAATTGATAAGAGAAAAACATATTCTTGCGTTCTATCAAAACGGGCAAGCAATTTTACAAGAACGTAACGTTCTACAGCAAAAGCAAAAAGAATAAGCGCTGGTAAAGCGATTCCTACTAAAATCAGATCATCCCAGGAAAAACCACCGGTAGCATTTCGGGCACCGTTAATTAGAATTAACACAATAATAGCGATAACGTCCTGCATTAAAAGCACACTGATCATTACTTCGCCAGTATGTTGATGATGCAAAATAGTGGTTGGTAACAATTTAAGGCCGATAATTGTACTTGAAAACATCATTGCCGCACCCAGAATCCAGGATTCGGTGGTCGTTAAACCAAACCAACGGCCAATCAAATAAGCAGTAACAGCAAAAAATAAAGAACTGATCAGCGCAATCCAGGTTATCTTTTTTAACATATGTACCAAATTCTGTGGTTGCAAATGCAGACCAAGTAAAAACAGCAGAAATACAATGCCAATATCCCCAACCTGTTGAACAACACTCACGTCTGAAACTAACTTTAATCCCCAGGGCCCTAGTGCTGCACCTAACAAAATGTAAGCAACCAGCAGCGATTGCCTTGTATACAATACCAGGGTTGAAAAAACAGCAGCCCCTGCAAATATTAAGAAAATGGTATAAAAAACTGCGCCACTGTGCATAAATTTAGCGTCTCACCAATAGAAAAATCGAATTAACGTTATTCAAAGCTATATACCACAAAATGGACTCATTAAACCAGAGTATTGTGTAATTTAGATCCAGTCTGGAGGCATTTGATTATCAGTTCGCTCAATAAATCCCGCATACAGGAACATTAATGGTAGCCTTCATGCGATTTGCCGCGAAAAACATAATAGGCATAAGCAGTATAAGCCATTAAAACAGGTAACATGATGCCAACACCGACCAAAATAAAAATCAACGTGGTATCGGGAGCGACTGCTTCCCATAAAGTGACCTGATGAGGGATCAAATAGGGATAAACACTGATAGCAATCCCTAAATAAGAACATAAAAAAATCACGATGCTAAAAATGAACGGTTTATACTCATGTCCCTCTGTCAGGCTTCGCCAGGTTAAAAAAATCATAACGGCCGTGATTATAGGCAATGGCGAGAGCAATAAAATATTCGGGAAGCTATACCAGCGATTAATGATCTCAGTACTGTGTAATGGAGTCCAAATACTGACGAATACTAAAAAGAAACTCACCAGGGTTAATAAACCTTTGGCAAAATCTCTCATTTTATTTTGCAGACTGCCTTCCGATTTCATAATCATCCAGGTTGCGCCCAATAGCCCATAACCACACACCAACGCAACACCTGTCAGAAGACTAAATGGAGTAAGCCACACGCTATTAATAGTTAATGCCATTTCATTGATAGAAAAACCTTGTACGAAACAACCTAATACGACTCCCTGAAAAAAAGAGGCGGCGATGGAGCTTATAGTAAATAACCAATTCCAGAGAGGTTTGGATGTGTCTGCTTTGAAACGAAATTCAAAACTTACTCCTCTAAAAATTAATGCAATCAACATAAGCATAAGAGGCATATATAACACGGGCAATAATAAGCCATAAACCACAGGAAAAGCACCATAGAGCATAGCTGCCCCGAAAACGAGCCAGGTTTCATTACCATCCCATACAGGCGCGATGGAATTCATCATTTGATCGCGCTCGTCTTCATTTTGGGTAAAAGGGAAAAGAACACCTATACCCAAATCAAAACCGTCTAAAATAACGTACATGATTATAATAAACGCTAATAAACCCGCAAAAATAAGTGGCAGCATCATTTTCTCTCTATATCAGTCATATATTGAAAGGAATGGGATTCAATGCCATGATGATCAAGCGCTAATGGTCCTGTACGAATCATTTTAAAAAGGTAATAAAGATAGAATCCAAAAACAATGCCATAAGCCAGAAGCAGTAGTATCATCGAAATAATCACTTCTTCCATACCAACAGCAGAAACAGCATCTCTGGTCTTCATAAGATTATAAATAACCCAGGGCTGTCGGCCCATTTCAGCCGTTAACCAGCCAGAAATACTGGCAATAAACCCCAGCGGCGCCATCAACAGACATAGTCGGTGAAAACGTCGCGATGAATAAAGAATACCTTTAGCGCGAAGCCATAATGCCAGCAATGCTATGCCAAACATTAAAAGCCCAATACCGACCATAATCCTGAATGTAAAGAAAACAGGAGCCACGCGAGGCTGCTCCATATTACTTACAGAATCCAGCCCCAACAATTCTCCATTCCATTCATGTGTATTTAATAAACTAGCCAATTTGGGAATAGTAATAGCGTATCTATTTTTTTGCTCTTCTTGCGAGGGGAATGCAAAAAGCACGAAAGGCGCGCCTTTTTGGGTATTCCAATTTCCTTCTATTGCTGCCGTTTTTAAAGGTTGATAACGATAAATAACAAGGCCTACAACATCACCTATAACAATTTGCAAAGGCACCACTATCAAAGCGGACCACATGACAAAGGACAGGCAAGTTTTTGCAACATGCAAGTGTTGCTTTTTAAGGAGAAAATAACACGCCACACCCGCTATTACAAAACAAGTCGTTGTATAGGAAGCCAAAATCATATGAATCAAGCGAGGAATAAAAGAAGGATTAAAAACAACATCCCACCAGTTCGCAACAACATATTTACCCGCTGAAATTTCATAGCCGGCGGGGGTTTGCATCCATGAATTGGCAGACATAATCCAGAATGCTGAAACAGTTGTTCCGATGGTTACAAAAAGAGTGGCTATAAAATGCAAGATCGGCGGAACGCGTTTCCAGCCAAAAAGCATCACCCCAAGAAAACCGGCTTCGAGAAAAAAAGCCGTTAACGTTTCATAAGCAAATAAAGCACCTAACACACTACCAAATCGAATAATTAAAGGTCCAAAATTGGTTCCTATCTGATAAGCCAGAACAATACCCGATACCACCCCCATCCCAAAAGTAAGCGCGAAAATTTTAGTCCAGAATTTACAAATTTTTAAATAAACAGGATTGTTAGTTTTTAGCCATACGGCTTCCATAATAACCAAAAATACGGCCAGACCTAAATTGAGCGTGGGAAAAAGAATGTGAAATCCAATGCTAAAAGCAAATTGTATCCTTGATAATAGTTCTACCACCATGCTGCCTCCTCAACGAAGGAATAATTTCTTATATCCTGCCAGCAAATTTCTCTCATGGTAAATACATCCAGAAGTTGTTATCATACACTTAATTTCAAATTATTAAACCTTCTTCACGTGTTTTATAATAAAAGCTTTGTGCTGGACAAAAAATTCAAAGAGTACCGAATTGCCAACGTAAGTCGTCGATTCCAATTAGCTTTAACAAGACATGCATGCCGACTTTTATCGGCAATTCGCGTTAATGGTTTTTTTGTCCGGCACAAAGGTTAAACTCGCCTGATGTACTGAGCATAATAGACAATTAGTAATCAAGCTGGTAACATTTTATTTTTGTCTATTTGTTTTATTAATCAGTCTGATTAGAGAGTATTTATTATTTCGTGTAGCAAAACCGACAAACATTCCGAATAACCTCACTAACAAGCATGATTGATACTTAACAGGAACTTTGGAGCAAAGAAGCTAATGACTTACGGTGGCAAACAACCTGCTACGGAAGAAAATCCTACTCGCAAATCAATAATGCCCTGGATTGTCTGGGGATTAGGATGTCTCTTCTACTTTTACGAGTGTTTACTTCAAGTATCCCCTTCCGTTATGAGTTCGGAACTAATGCGGGATTTTTCGGTTACCAGCCAAACCCTGGGTATTTTATCTGGCATTTATTTTTATTCTTACGCTGCAATGCAATTACCTGGTGGCGTGTTAATGGATCATTTTGGCCCACATCGCCTGTTGACTATCGCTACAACAATTTGTGCAATCAGCACAATTGCCTTTGGGTTAACGGACAATTTTTTTATGGCTTGTATTGCTCGTTTAATGATCGGTTTTGGTTCTGCCTTTGCTGCTGTAGGTTCAATGAAACTCGCTGCCAACTGGTTTCCGGCCCAACGTTTCGCCTTGTTGACAGGTATAATGGTTACCATCGGAATGTTAGGTGCTATTGGTGGCGAAGCACCTTTAGCTTTACTGGTGGATAATACTGGCTGGCGAAACAGCATGATTATTATGGGAGGCATTGGCCTTATTCTGGCATTTCTTATTTTGTTAATAGCTCAGGATTCACCTGCTCACCCGCTCCACTCAAGTTACCCTTCTTCCGATGAAGAGCCACTTTTACATAGTTTGCTTACGTTAATAAAAAATAAACAATTGTGGTTAGTTGCTACTTATGGCGGTCTCATGTACATGGCAACCCCTGTATTTTGCGGCTTGTGGGGTGTTCCCTTTCTCATGTTTAAAATGAACCTGACTAAACCGGTTGCTGCCAATTACATCTCTTTAGTCTTTGTAGGATGGGCTATTGCCAGTCCTTTATGGGGAATTTTTTCCAATCGTATCGGTTTAAGAAAACCGCCGATGTACATTGGCAGTATAGGCGCGCTAACAACCAGTCTGCTTTTTATTTACGCTCCTATTCAATCAAGTTGGCTCATGCAACTTTTACTCTTCCTTTTTGGTATATTTTCTGCCGGCTTTCTTCCTGCGTTTGCCGTTGCCAAAGAATTATGTAGCAAACGCTATGTAGCGACCGGCCTAAGCTTTATGAATATGATGAATATGATAGGGATTGCTCTTGCCCAACCTGTTATTGGTTTTATTCTTGATAAAATGTGGCAAGGAGAGATTCATGATAAAGTTCGCGTTTACCCACTGGAAGCCTATTATATAGCGCTGGCTTTATTGCCAGCAGGTATTTTAATATCCTTGCTGATTTTACCTCGTCTGCAAGAAACACATTGCCAAAGTGTACAAGGATAGGTCTTTTACTTACTAAAACAAACTCAGTATCGGGTTTTGTATAGAAAACAGGGCCTTTAACAAAAACGATTTTTATTAAAAGATAATGACGATGAAAAAACTTTTTATCAAAACAAACGGTTGCCAGATGAATGAATATGATTCATCTAAAATGGCTGAAGTATTATTACAATCCCATGGCCTGCAAAAAACAGAACAGCTCGAAGAAGCTGACGTTATTTTGCTGAATACTTGCTCTATTCGAGAAAAAGCACAGGAAAAAGTATTTTCTCAATTGGGTCAATGGCGTGAATTTAAAAAGAAAAACCCCCATGTAGTGATTGGTGTTGGCGGCTGTGTGGCTAGCCAGGAGGGTTCCGAGATCATTAAACGCGCCCCTTACGTTGACCTGGTTTTCGGCCCCCAGACATTACACAGACTTCCCGCTTTGCTTAACGAACGATTAAATACCAAAAAACCTGTCGTGGACATCAGTTTCCCCGAAATTGAAAAATTCGACCATCTGCCTGCCCCGCGCGCAAAAGGCCCGGTTGCCTTTGTATCCATTATGGAAGGTTGTAGTAAATATTGTAGTTATTGTGTGGTTCCTTATACCCGCGGCGAAGAAATCAGCCGTCCTTTTGATGATGTTTTGGCTGAATGTTATCATTTGGCAATGCAGGGTGTGCGGGAAATTAATCTCCTGGGACAAAATGTCAATGATTATCGTGGGTTAATGAACAATGGTGATATTGCTGATCTGGCTTTATTAATTCATTATCTTGCAGCGATAGATGGCATAGGCCGCATTCGTTTTACCACATCCCATCCACTCGCTTTTTCTGACAATTTAATTAACGCTTATGCCGAAGTGCCCGAATTAGCCAATCATCTTCATTTACCTGTACAAAGTGGCTCCGACAAAATTCTTGCGATGATGAAGCGTGGTTATACCGCAATGGAATTTAAATCAAAAATTCGCAAATTACGAAAAGTTCGTCCCGACATTCATCTTTCCACGGATATTATTGTAGGCTTTCCCGGTGAAACCGATCAGGATTTTCAAGATACCATGGATTTGATCCAGGATATCGGATTCGATACTTCCTTTAGCTTTATTTACAGCCCTCGTCCTGGAACCCCGGCAGCAAACTTACCTGATGACACACCTATGGAGACCAAAAAACAAAGACTGCAAATTTTACAAAACAGATTGCTTGTACAAGCTTCGCGATATAGTCAGGCAATGATTGGAAGTACGCAAAAAATTCTTGTTACAGGACAATCCAAAAAGAATTCCCAACAGTTATCCGGGCGAACCGACTGTAACCGCGTGGTCAATTTTGACGGTTCGCAGGAATTAGTGGGGCATTTTGTTCATGTATACATTAATGAAGCCTTGCCTAATTCCTTACGCGGACGTTTGGCCGAAGAGATTGTAACTGGCTAATGAGCGACCTGATTGCAAAATATGTTATTATTCCGCGCGATTATCATGGACAGCGACTTGACGTGGTACTCGCGCAATTGTTTCCCGATTATTCTCGCTCTCAACTAAGCAGCTGGTTAAAAGAAGGGGCAATCACTGTAAACCATCGTCTGTGCAAACCGAAAGACAAAGTACTGGGCGGTGAACAAATCACCCTGACAGTTGATTTTTCTACCTTTACAAGCGAGGAAGCTCTTGATCATCCTGAAGCTATCCCTCTGCACATTATTTATGAAGACGACCATTTATTAATTATTAATAAGCCCGCAGGGTTAGTTGTACACCCAGGTGCGGGTAATCGTCAGCACACGCTGGTTAATGGCCTTCTTCATCATGCGCCTGATTTACATTATTTACCTCGCGCAGGAATTATTCACCGCCTTGACAAAGACACAACAGGCTTATTGGTGGTCGCCAAAACGCTTACCGCCCATACTCAACTTATACGGCAAATGCAAAATCGTGAAATTCAACGCCGTTATTTAACATTAGTTCAAGGTCATCTTATTTCCGGTGGAGAAATTGATACTTTTTATGGCAGGCATCCCCGAAATCGTTTAAAAATGGCAGTTTGTACCCAAGGCAGACAAGCTGTTACCCTTTATTCGATTCGCAAGCATTATCAGGATATGACACTACTGGAAGTTCAATTGTTAACCGGACGAACCCACCAGATTCGCGTTCATATGGCTTATATCAATCATCCGGTTATAGGTGATCCTCTGTACGGAGGAAGACTTCGCATTCCCTCTCTGGCATCAGATGAATTGAAAGAAATACTAAGACAATTTCGGCGACAGGCTTTACACGCCTGGAAATTATCTTTTTTACATCCGGAAAACAATGAAACATTGACATTTGAGGCGCCTTTGCCTGATGATTTTCAACTACTTCTTTCCACACTGGATAATTCTTTTGCTTAATTTTTTTCCTGCTAATTGGCCAGCGCCGCCTGCTATTAGTGCACTAACAACTTTTCGTACTCCTGGTGCCAGTAAACTTTCTTATGCACAAAACAATTTCGGCCTTCATGTTGGGGACGATACTGTTGCCGTTAATACCAATCGCCAAACCTTAACCCGTTTATTAAAATTACCTGAAGAACCAGAATGGCTGGAACAGACACACTCCAATCGCTGCGTTATTGTTGAAGAGGAAACCGATCGTAAAGCAGACGCTGCTATTAGTCGTTCTAAAAAACATGTGTTAGCAATTATGACAGCAGATTGCCTCCCTATACTGCTTTGTAATCAGCAAGGAAATGAAATTGCGGCCATTCATTCTGGATGGCGAGGGCTGGTCAATGGCATTATTGAAAATACGATTACCAAAATGCAAAGTTCACCGACAAAATTGATAGCCTGGATTGGCCCAGCTATTTGCGGCTCCTGCTATGAAGTGGGCAATGACGTGCTTGAGGCTTGTCAAAATCGTTACTCTTTTGCAGCTAGTGGTTTTCAAGCTAAAGGTGTAAAATGGTTGGCAGATCTGCCACGACTTACCGAATTAGTCCTTAACTCTTTAGGCGTTTTTGCAGTCTTTCAAGCAAAAACATGCACTTTTGAGCAAAAAAAAGACTTTTATTCCTATCGCCGTGAGGCACAAACAGGTAGAATGGCTACTCTCATCTGGTTCAACGAATAAACGGGATAACATATATGACTTATAAAATTCATACTCTCCTGCTAAAAATCGCGTTTCTCTCTCTAATTTGCTCATTGAGTTGCACAGCTACAGCGGAAAATGGCTCCATAGCCCCTACTCTTGCTCCGGTACTCAAAAATGCCATGCCAGCTATTGTAAATGTCGCCGTGCAAGGCGTCATTCCCGGCACGCTGACCAATGCCGAAGAAGACGAAGAAGCCTCCACACAAAATCAGCAACCACACCAACCCCAATTAATTCCCGAAAAACCACGAAAATTTCAAAGTATTGGTTCAGGAGTCATTGTCGATCCTCGTAATGGTGTTGTGATTACCAACGATCATGTGGTGCGTAATGCAAACCTCATTACAGTTACTTTAAATGATGGCCGACGTCTGAAAGCAAAACTTATTGGCGGTGATAGTGAAACAGACATTGCCGTTTTAAAAATTGATGCAAAAAATCTTAAAAGTCTCCCTATTGGCGACTCTGATAAAGCAGAAGTAGGTGATTTTGTCGTTGCTATTGGTAATCCTTTTGGGCTAAACAGTTTTGGAAACAGCCAAACAGCTACTTTTGGGATTATCAGCGCAACAAAGCGTAGTGATTTAAATATTGAAGGCGTAGAGAACTTTATTCAAACGGATGCGGCAATCAATCCAGGCAATTCAGGTGGCGCTCTTGTTAATGCCGCAGGTGAATTGATTGGTATTAACACCGCTATTATATCACCCTATGGTGGCAACGTGGGTATTGGCTTCGCAATCCCTATTAATATGGCGAAGGATGTTGCCCAGCAGCTAATTAAATTCGGCTCGATACACCGTGGCCTTATGGGTATTTTTGTCCAGCATCTAACGCCCGAACTTGCTCAGGCAATGGGCTATCCAGAGGAGCTTCAGGGAGCCATTGTTTCTCAGGTTAATGAGGATTCACCCGCTGAAAAAGCAGGTCTGAAACCAGGCGATATCATTACTCAGATTAATGACACCAAAATCACGCAAGCAACTCAGGTAAAAACGACTATTGGTCTTTTACGTGTTGGTAGTGAAGCGAAAATAACGATAAAGCGTGACGGAAAGGAAATGACGCTGAATGCCGTAGTCACGGATGTTAAAAAACATGAACAAAAATTACAGGCTAATAACCCTTTTCTTTATGGGTTGGCTTTAAAAAGTTTTGAGCAGGAATCTCCATTGCACGGCCATGTGGCAGGTATACAGGTAGTGGGTGCCTCTGAAAATAGTGCGGGTTGGCGAGCAGGTTTAAGGCCCGGTGATATTATTATTTCGGCTAATAAACAACCCACTACCAATGTTAAAATGTTACAAGCGATAGCAACGCAAAAGAAACAACAGCTATTAGTGCAGGTATTACGGGGACCTGGTGCGCTCTTTCTTCTTATAGTTTAACATTCCTGTTTGCGGAAAGATGATTTAGCCTCATGTCAGCTCAGAAGTTATTGATACTGACCCTACTTTCCGCAGCTGCTCGTTCACAATTTTTAAGGAGGAATACGTACCATTGGGGGAATCTTACTCTTCATAGCATTGATATATGCTTTAGTGCATATACCCGCGTTTGTACCAACATTGTTGGTTGTTATAGTGGGTACAGCGATTGCACTATCTATACCGCTCATTGTATCAACAGGTTTGGATGCACTTACTAAAACAGTTGAGATAGTTAGAGCAATGTATTCATTGCCAAATTCGGCCTCCCTTGATTATCATCAGGACACCCTGGAATATTCTTATAGAACGGTTGATGAAAGCCATAATGTAACCATTACACAAATCAGAAAAATATATACCAATAACCTGACGGTAGCCGAAATAAAACACAGATTTTTTCAACCGCAAATGAATAAGGCAGTCACTTTGCAGGAAGAAGTTCAAACGGAATTTAATGCATTAAACAAACCATAATTTGATGCAATCCATTTTTGGAATCAAATACACAAGGAATGACCATTGGCATTCGAAAGTCGTTCGAATGCCAATGGTTAATGTGAGGATATATCTTTAATAATCACCTCACCATACTGAATTAGCGTCCTTTTTCTCAGTCTAAAAATATTAAGCTTCTGGTATTGACATCAAGCACATTAAAGGACAAAATCACCACCTCTTGTGGCTATGTAGCTCAGCCGGTTAGAGCGCGGCACTCATAATGCTGAGGTCGGTGGTTCGAGTCCACCCATAGCCACCATCTTTTCTGCTTTATATTTTCCTGTGATAAATTACTTAAAAACTCTAGGGTATCCCGGGAAATTTGGTTATGATGTAGTGATGGATGATTTGATGATTGTTTAATGCTAAAAATTGCGTTTTGTGTTTTGGTGCTATTTGGTTTAATTCCTTCTTATGCAAGTGGTATCATTATAAAAACAGTGCTTGTCGAAGGTAAACCGGCTTACATGCTGCAAGCGGGTAGTTTTCCTCACGAACATAATGCATTACAGTTAAAATTTAAATTGTCTTCATCAATTAACTACCCCGTTGTTATTGAACATCCAGCAAACCAGACTCATTATGTAGTTAACGTTGGCCCTGTTAACGATTATTCAGTTGCCAAAGATTTACAACGAAAATTAAGTACAGGGAGCCAGAATACATTCACACAGCCCACTCTCACTGAAACGAGTTCTGTGAAAACAACAAACCCCGCTACCCCGTTAATTACCGATACAGAAAATAAAAATACCCTTGCCCCCCAGACAACAAAAAAATTATGGAATTTACATAATGCCGATATCCGTGCTGTTATCGGAGAAGTGTCTCGCGTTACAGGCAAAAATTTTATAATTGATCCGCGCGTGCAAGGAAAAATATCCATCGTTTCCAGTACATCAATGTCAGAAAAAGAGCTTTATCAGGTTTTTTTATCAATGCTTCAGGTTTCCGGATACGCAGCGGTACCCAGTGGAAGCGTTATCAAAATCGTTCCTAATATTGATGCTAAAACGCTTTCCCCTGACTTATTAAGCCAGATGAAAAATCCTCCTCGAGGTGATGATATGATGGTTGCAGTCATTCCTGTTCATCATGTCCCTTCCGAACAGCTTATACCTGTCTTACGTCCTTTAATGCCTCAATGGAGTAATGTCTCTGCTTATCCCCCCTCCAATATGCTCATTCTTTCGGGACGAGCCAGTAATATTAAACAAATGGCTGCTATTATCAAACAGGTCGATAGCTCATCAGTGAACGGGATTGATTATGTTCATTTAAAGCATGCCCTGGCTATGGATATAGCCAATACCTTAAAAGATTTGGTAAAGCCTCAACCAGGCACGGGAGGACACAATCAAGTGATGCTGGCTGCTGATGATCGCAGCAATGCGATATTACTAAGTGGCAATAAAACTGAGCGCATCCGATTACGTTTATTGATCGCTCAATTAGACCGTCAAAGTCAACATGGTAACGATAGCAACACGCAGGTTATCTATTTAAATTATCTCCGCGCTGAAGATCTGGTGCCCATCCTGGCAGGCATTGCGCAGGCAAACTTTAGTGGCAACGTCGGTACTACTATAGGCACTATTACACGACCTGAATTAGACAGCACTAATCCAGCCTCTAATTTTGCTACTGGGACTTCAAGTACGAACAAAAATGGTTTTATGGGTATGCTTCCTCCTTTGCCCACATCCTCAGCTGCTATGGGTAATACAAACAGTGCAAATACGCAAAATGAAGGCACAACCAAGCCCACGGTACAAATCATCGCAGAACCCAATACCAATTCGATCATTGTCAATGCACCAGCAAGCCTGATCCGCATTTTAAAAGCAGTGATTACTCAATTAGACATTCGACCCGCTCAACTTCTTATCGAAGCGTTGGTTGCGGAGGTCAACGAACGAGACTTCTGTGATCTGGGTATCGAATGGGGCACCGATCAACAAACTGGTGACCCACTCAACTTTAGACCAGGATTTGCTATTATCAACGCAAAAACGACTATTAAAGATTTTCAGGCACAACTTTACGCACTGGCCAGACAACGGCGAGCTAATATTCTATCGACTCCATCCGTTGTAGTATTGGATAATCGACAAGCTAAAATTCTGGTAGGCAAGCAAGTCTCCGTTGCCACCACTACCTACCCAAATAACGCCGGAGGAACCGCGGCGGGAAGCCCCTATGTGACCTATGATCGCCTCAATGTGGCACTTCATCTTTATGTGAGGCCGCAAATTACGCGTGGAAAAGGGATCCAGCTACAGATTGACCAAGGTAACGATACGATCGATCCATCCAGTACAGAAAATAGTACCAATCCCACGTTTGACATCAGCAGTATCGTCACCTCTGTTCATGTAGAAAGCGGTGATATTGTAGTATTAGGGGGGTTAATTCAGAATAGTTTAGGCGATGACGATAGTAAAATTCCCATTATAGGAGATATTCCCGGAGTGGGGAGACTTTTCCAGCGTGATATTAATTCTCGGGAAAAACGGGTATTAATGGTATTCATACGACCGGTTATTTTAAGAAATGAAAACGAAGCAGTGCATGTTACCGGAGGTAAATACAATGACATTCGGCAATATGAATTAGATATGTTACGTCAGCAGCCTTACAATAGAGCCAATCAGGATATGATTTTACCTGCCTTGAATCGGGCCACTTTACCCAAGCCTTTTAATCACAGAAACAAACCAGCTTATGCCATGACTAAATAACCTATGGAAAATAATGAAAAATTCACACGGCTTCCTTATGCCTTTGCTAAAAATCAGGGAGTAATTGCCTGTCCCGATCCCAGTGATGAGAGCATAATAGTTTATCATCTGCCAAAACCTTCTTTACAAACGCTTGCTGAAGTCAAACGTCTGTTACAAAGTGAATTAAGATTCAAAGAAGTCAACGAAACAGAGTTTCAACAGCATTTGGCTCAACTTTATCAGTCCCAATCTTCTGTACTTGATGCGGCAGAAGGCATGGAAGAGGATATCGATCTGTCTCTGTTAGCAGGACAATTGCCAATAAGCGAGGATTTATTGGATAATCAGGACGATGCGCCTGTTATTCGTTTAATTAATGCTCTGTTTACTCAGGCAATAAAACAAAAAGCATCGGACATTCACATTGAAACTTACGAAAATCGGGTATTAGTTCGCAATCGCATTGACGGCGTCTTACATGAAGTTCTAGAGATTCAACGTGCTATTGCTCCTTTAGTTATTTCTCGTGTTAAAGTCATGGCCCGATTGGACATTGCTGAAAAACGTATTCCCCAGGATGGTCGTATTGCTCTCCGGATTGGCGGGCATAACATTGATGTACGTGTATCAACACTTCCTTCCAGTCATGGTGAACGTATTGTATTGCGAATTTTGGATAAACAAGCTGCTCAACTTGATTTGAGTCTGCTAGGGATGCCAAAATCCACTTTGACGGCTATGCGCAAAATGATTGCTCAACCCCATGGCATTATTTTAGTAACTGGCCCAACAGGTTCAGGTAAAACCACTTCCCTCTATGCCATGCTGACCGAACTGAATGAAGTCAGCCGTAATATTTTAACGATTGAAGATCCCATTGAATACGATCTGCCGGGCATCGGGCAAACTCAAGTCAATACTAAAGTGCAAATGACTTTTGCCAAAGGTCTGCGTGCTATCCTGCGCCAAGATCCCGATGTGGTAATGATTGGAGAAATTCGTGATCTGGAAACTGCCGAGATTGCGGTACAGGCCAGCCTCACGGGGCATTTGGTTCTTTCAACACTTCACACCAATAGCGCTTTGGGCGCTCTGACACGCCTTCACGACATGGGGGTTGAATCCTTTTTGTTATCATCCAGTATGATAGGTTTAATCGCTCAGCGACTGGTAAGAAAACTATGCTCTCATTGCAAGATTCCCCATCAGCTACGCGATGATGAACGCGAATTAATGGGATTAAATTCGGCTACAGACATCTCTAAAGTATGTGAGCCCAAAGGCTGTGATCAATGTAATCATTTAGGTTATCGCGGCCGTACAGGCATTTATGAACTGATTAGTATGGATGAAACGTTACGAAGCATGATTCATCGTAACGAAAGTTTACAAACAATCGATGCTTACCTGCGGCCCGCTAATCCCACTATACGCCAGGATGGTTTTAAACGAGTGTTAGCGGGCGATACTTCTCTCGCAGAGATCCTTCGAGTGACCAGTCAATACTGACCTAAAAGCTCCCTTTTTCCGGGGTAAGTTTCCAATTAATTGTACCTGGCTTTCTCCAAAAAGCTGAACCGGATTCAGTAGTATAAGATGCGTCAATACCTACTGTTTTTGATACGATTTGCCCACTAATTTTTCCTGCGCTAAACAAACAGTATTCTTGCTGGCTTTTAAAAGTAATATATTTTCCATTACAGTTATACTCAAGATTTATCTCAGGACCATAAACAGTTTGTGCTATCTCAAATCGTTTGGAGTCGTTCGATAAAATAGTGGCAGGAGGAGAACTATGAAGACTGCCATGTATCAGATTTGATGTCACTAAAAAACAACTTTCTGAAGTAAGATTTGCTATTTGTATATGTAGGGTACCACAAGCATTTTCAGTATCTGCCCAAGTGCAAGGACTGGTTAAACAAGCTAAAACGAACATTAAATAACAGACTTTTTTCATCTTTGACTCTTATCATTACATTTTCAATTATTTTAACATTATAAAAAAAAATTACGAGATACTTCGTTTAAAACAGGGATCATACCCGGGGGCTTTTACTCTCTTGTTATCTGAGGATGCTAATATTCAAAGGCAAATCGGAGTACAAAGTAAAGGATTTTTGCCTTTAAACCATTCGCTTGATATCATAATTTGAAATAGTTTTTTAACATCACTCAATCCAGAGTTTTGTAAATACCGAGATACAAAAAGCGCTCAACGAACACTGACAAATAGAGGTTGGTTATGAGTTTACCAACTACGGAAAAAGGGATTAGGCCGAGCTTTGAAACAGACCATGAATTCAGGATTAGCGCCCTCACTATATGGTACAAGGATAGCAACCATGCAAAGAACCAACAACCACTTTTTTATACGCAGAATACTGATGTTGCTATGCTGCGGGTCGATAGTAATGACCGCACAGGCAGCCGAGCCACTGTGGACGCTTGTTCCTGCTCCGGGAAGTAATCCCGTCCAGACTGTGCCGGCGAACGGGACAGCTACAGTACAGTATGTGGTCCAAAATCAGTCAGGTAAGCCTAAAACACTGGTCATTCAGTCCACACCGGGCATTAGCCAAACTGCTCCCTGTCAACTGATGCCCAGAGGACAGGCCGGCAGCAGTTGTGTCTTGAATCTTGCCATTATCGGCACTGTGTTACCTCAGGGAGGTGTTCATTACGGCCCCGTGCTGTGCCAGGCGAATCTGGATGGCAGCCCGAATCCAAACCAGTGTTATCAGCCAGGTGCCGCCACTAGTTTACATATTACCCGCGGCCCTGCCACAGGTGCTACGATTACGGTGAGTCCCTCTGCTTTAAATTTTGTTGCGGGAACAAATGGGTTGGTCACTGTAACCAATAGCCTGACCTCGCCAGAGCCTGCGAATAATGTGGTTGCCACCATTCCCTTCGGCAGTCCTATCAGCGTGCAAAGCACGACCTGC
Source organism: Legionella fairfieldensis ATCC 49588 (assembly GCF_000621525.1). Taxonomy (GTDB): domain Bacteria; phylum Pseudomonadota; class Gammaproteobacteria; order Legionellales; family Legionellaceae; genus Tatlockia; species Tatlockia fairfieldensis. The sequence continues at coordinate 161,795 of NZ_JHYC01000001.1, forward strand.
GGGGCGAGTCTTGCGATTGGCGCAAGCTGTACGATTACTTTTGCCTCAGGCGTTCAAGAAGGGCCAATCAGTATTTCCATTGCGGGCGACAATACCAACACGGTAAATGTTGATGTGACGGTGACCAGTCTGCCCCAAATAAACATTACCAATCCTGTACAGCAAGACCGGGTTATTACGGTAGCTGGAATGACACCGTTGTCTTTAGAAGTTACCAATGATGCGGGCAGTGTCGTGAATGCCAATGCAATTACAGTCAGCGATAAGACAGGCTGCACTAATCTATCTGTTGATGACAGCAATTGCGCCAGTGTGGCGCCCGGAGCAAGCTGCACACTGGAACTAACGTCAAACACGCCGTATGTGCCATGTACGATTACCGTTAGTGGCAGCAATACAGCCAATAGTCCACAAGCTTTGATTGCCTTTTCTCATTTAGGGGGATTGGTATTTGCGGAAAGCGGCGGCAGTGGTAAGGTCGTTATTGATGCGGCACAAGGCTTTAATAGCCTATGGACAAACACTTTTTCAGATATAAGCGGCGCAACAAGCCTTGATGATGGCGTTGCCAATACTAATGCAATTATTCTTGATGGAGCCTGTACAGGCAGTCTTGCTAATTGCGCTGCCCAGCGTTGCCGGGACATCAGTGCTGACTGGTATCTTCCCGCACAAAATGAGCTGTCTGCAGTTCATGACGCATTGTGCTCCAACCGTGTAACTCCCTGTAACTTTGGGGGGTTTCCGTCCGCATTCTACTGGAGTTCGTCACAATACCTCACCAACTTCGCGCGGGTCGTGACCTTTCCTTTGGGTAGCGACGACATCGCCGTCTTTAAGAACAATGAGCGACCTGTTCGGTGTGTCCGGGCTTTTACCCCTTAGCCCCTTTATCCTTTTTCTTTTGAGGCAGTAAAGCTGCCTCATGATTTTTTTGAAGACGAATGATTTGGATGTTAAGGTTACGGTCCTTGCGTCACAAATGGGAAAATGTATGTCTACTTATAGGCCGTATGAAATCTGATGAAACCACCAAAAGCACGATTACGCTGCTGTATTTGAGTTCAATTTAAGGCAACTTACTCGTTATTTTGGAGGTGAGGTACGTCAAAAAGTTGATGAAGTGAGTGATATTGTAGCAAACCAATGCAAATATTATCGAAAAGATGTCCATCATTTCGCGACAGCGACAACTTATCCCCAAAATATGGGGATAACCTTGTGTATAGTGGATTTAAGCCCTTGAAAAATAGCTAAAGATCGTGCGCTGCTTTCTTGAAAACAATGATCCTCTTTTTGCTATACTGCGGCAATCAAACTGGCGATTCGTATAACACTAACTCATCAATATCAGTATTTATCCATTACCACATTGATCTCAAACATTCTCATCCTAGTCGAGCGTCCGATGATATAGAAGAAGAATTGAATCCCCAACTAATAGCTTCTCCTTTTATTGCTGCCAACGCCTCCATTTTTATTTTTACTGCATAGGCATCCACATAATTTTCTATAATGGGTAATGCTTTTTTAATTGCCATTACCAGCTTGCCTAAAGATGATCCCGGTTCTTTTTTATAATGCTCCAGGTTTTTTTTCAATTGTTGGATTAGAGGATTTATGTATTTTCCTGTACCAGTCTCTTGCAGTTCAAACACATAAGCTAAAGAGGCTTCTAATTCGCTAAGTGGATCCTTCATCATAGCTCCTATCTGATTCTTATTATTAAAGTTAGTCTAAATATTACGATTTACCAAATAATATGCATAATGTGTGCTCAAAATCATGCGGACTTAATATTTTGGATTAGGGCAGGAGTATTCGTTGGTGGAACACTGAAGTAACTTTAAATTACTTCCATTCAAGATGACTGGAGGCTAAAGTAAGGGAATTTTTGAGCACATATTAGTCAACACAGTAAATTCAGAAAACTTCTTCTTGCCAAATGTTTACGTAATGGCGTCAACTTAAAGCCAATTTTCGTTATCTACATCCCGCAGCTTGTCTACGGCACTCAAGATTGACCTACGTGCTGGATTCCACGGACGAGCCGTGGAACGTAGGTATTTCCTTGAGTTGGCACCATTATACGGTCTTATAACGATAGCATCACTCAGCTCGCTTTCGCCAGGTCGTACCGTTAACATTATCCTCCAGCTCTATCCCCTGGCTCATTAAAATAGCCCTGATTTCATCGGCTCTTGTCCAGTCACGGGCCGCTCTGGCCTGCAAACGCTCTTCAATTAACTGTTCAATAGTAGTTTTCTCGTTTTCATCAAGACCTGCTTGTAGAAAAGATTCACATGAAAATTGTAATAAGCCCATTAGTGAGGCTAAATGCTTTAATGTTACCGCTTGCTTCACTGAATTGGTTTTATTGATTTCATGGCTTAATTGAAATAATACAGACAATGCAATCGGTGTATTAAAGTCGTCATTCATGGCAGCGTTAAACTGGTCAAGCCAATAGGTATCCAATTCTTCATCATTTGATATTTTCACATCTTTTATGGATTGATAAAGGCGAGTCAATGACTTTCTGGCATTATATAAATTATCTTCCGAATAATTTAACGGGCTACGATAATGACTGCTTAATAAAAAATAACGGACTACTTCAGGATGATGTTTTTGTAATACGTCTTCAATGGTTAAAAAATTTCCTGTTGATTTGGCCATTTTTTCATTATTAATCTGCAACATACCCACATGCAGCCAATAATTGGCAAATGTTTTGCCGCTTGCCCCTTCACTTTGGGCAATTTCATTTTCATGATGAGGAAACTGTAAATCTAATCCCCCTCCGTGAATATCAATATGATCTCCCAGTTCATCCATAGCCATTGCAGAACATTCAATATGCCATCCCGGACGTCCTTCTCCCCAGGGTGAAGGCCAACTCGGTTCGCCGGGTTTCGCTTTTTTCCACAATACGAAATCCAGAGGAGAACGTTTTTCTTTTACGATATTAATCCGTGCCCCAGCTTCTAAACCCGCCAAATCTTTATGAGATAATTTGCCATACTCTTTAAAGTGCTCAACCTGATAACACACATCACCATTATCACTAATATAGGCATAATTTTTATCAAGCAGACGCTCAATTAAATCAACAATAGACGCTATATAGTCAGTTGCGCAAGGCTCCAAATCCGGAGGTAAGATGTTCAAAGCATACATATCGTCATGCATTGCCTGAATATATTGCGCAGTCAATTCGTTGATCGATACTCCGCGCTCATTGGCACGAACAATAATTTTATCATCAATATCGGTGATATTGCGGACATAAGTGACATCATAACCTTGAGAACGCAGAAACCGTACAATAACATCAAAAGAAACCATTGAGCGCGCATGTCCCAAATGGCAGCGATCATAAACAGTGACACCGCAAACATACATCCGGATTTTGCCAGGATTAATGGGTTTAAAACGCTCTTTACTGCGGGTTAATGAATTATAAAGAATCAACATAACTATTTCTTTCCCCCGTTTGTCCAGGTATCTTTCAAACTTACCACACTATGAAATATACGAGTCTGTTTCCCTTCAACCTGATTAACGCAATAATAACCCAAGCGTTCAAATTGAAAAACTTCATTGGCGGGTTGTATAGTCAACGATGGCTCACAATATCCTTGTTGCACCTGTAATGAATCAGGATTCAGGAATTGGAGAAAATTATCTTCCCGAGCCGGGTTAGGATCATGAAATAAACGATCGTATTGATAAATAGTAATCGGATGCGCCTGTTGGCAAGAAAGCCAATGAATAACCCCCTTCACTTTTCTGTCAACAGGATTTTTACCTAATGTATCTTTATCATAGCTACAATGGATCTCAACAATCTCACCTTGATCATTATAAATCACATCGGTACAGCGAATGATGTAAGCATGCCGTAAACGAACTTCGGCACCGGGTGATAAGCGGAAATAATTTTTAGGCGGTTCTTCCATAAAATCACTACGCTCAATATAAATCTCGCGGCTAAAAGGAAGCGTACGAGACCCTCCTTGCGGATCTTGAGGATGAAACGGTGCCTCCAGATTCTCAACGCTGCCTTCAGGGTAATTATCAATAATGACTTTTAAAGGGTCGAGTACACACATCGCTCTTCGTGCAGTCTTATTCAGTTCATTGCGCACACATTCTTCCAATAGCGACATATCAATCACTGAGTCACTGCGCGATATACCAATAATCTCACAAAATTGTCTAATCGCTGCTGCCGGATAACCTCGTTTACGCATACCTCGCAACGTAGGTAACCGTGGATCGTCCCAGCCTGAAACAACCTGCTGTTCAACCAGTTGTCTAAGTTTGCGTTTTGAAGTAACGGTATGCGATAAATTAAGGCGTGCAAATTCAGTTTGAACAGGCTGGACTGGCACCGGCAAATTATTAATAAACCAATCGTACAAGGGGCGATGATCCTGGAATTCCAAAGTACAAAGTGAATGCGTTATTTTTTCCAGGGCGTCCGAAACCGGATGAGCGTAATCATACATGGGATAAATACACCAGGTATTCCCTGTGCGCTGATGAGAGACATGCCTTATTCGATAGATAACCGGATCACGCATATTGACGTTCCCTGAACGCATGTCAATCCGGGCGCGCAAGACATGACTGCCATCCGCAAATTCGCCTGCTTTCATGCGATGAAATAAATCAAGGTTTTCGTCTACGGATCTATCGCGATAAGGACTTTCACGACCAGGCTCTTGTAAAGTACCTCGATAAGCACGGATGTCTTCCATACTTAAACTGTCCACATAGGCTTTACCTTCTTTAATTAAACAGACAGCATAATCATAAAGCTGCTGGTAATAATCAGAACAGTGGGTCATTTCACACCACTCAAAACCGAGCCAGCGGACATCCTCAATAATAGCGTTAACGTACTCCTCTTCCTCTTTAATAGGATTTGTATCATCAAACCGTAAAAAACAGCGCCCATTAAATTCATTAGCCAAACCAAAATTCAGGCAGATTGATTTAGCATGCCCAATATGCAAATAACCATTGGGTTCAGGAGGAAAACGAGTTACAACCTCATGATGTTTACCAGTCGCTAATTCTTCTGTAATTAATTGTCGTATAAAGTTTGATCTTTTTTCACTGATTTCAGTCATGATTTTTTCCATTATTATCCATCGCATACCGCATGTCGCGTATTAAAAAAGCCCCGGCCGCAGAAGCATTGCCAGAAGAAGTGTAAGAATCAAAAATCCGACTGACAAGTGCTGCATCAACAATTACGCCATCAGCAAAGGCTGCTACCTCCGCTGCCATGGGGGCTGTGCCAGCCTCTACCATGAGAGGTAATGCTGTCTGCGACTTTCGATGTTGATAAAGTTCTTTCATCGTCAGTGGGTCAAAATCATGAGAACCGATGACTTCTTCCAACGAGGCATAGTAGAGATAGCCTTTAGCATAACGATCAATCAGGGGCATACGCTCATCAGCAGTAGCAGGCGAACATAAATAAATGCTATATAGCCCATAAGTGTCCCATAATTTTGCCATTATTTCACTTTCTTCCGGTGGCAAATCAACCAGGATAGTGCCATCAACGCCAACCTGACTCGCTCGTTTGGCAAAATTTTCATAACCATACACTTCAACAGGATTCATGTAACCCATTAACACAATGGGAGTTAGCTGATCGCGTTCACGAAATTTTTCCACCCTAGAAAATACATCATCGCAATTTATTCCATAAGCTAAAGCACGCTCCATAGACGCCTGGATCACTGGGCCTTCGACCATCGGATCAGAAAAAGGAATGCCTATTTCGAGGGTGTCAGCACCAGCCGCCACTAACTCGTGCATTAAAGGGACAGTCATATCGGGATGAGGATCACCTGCTGTCAGATAAGGGCTTAACATTTTTTTATTACTGGCTCGTAGTCTTTCCAGCATTTTATCAATTCGATTCATGGATTACCTTTTTACACCTTGCGAATTCTATTTGAAGAATTATTTAAAGTCATTGTTAATTTTTATAAAAATGTACACTCAAAATACCGGGATTAGCGAGCGGTTCTTCAATTAGCTTCTACCTGATTCTCTTTGATTTCGTTCGATTTATACCATTTTAAACAGAATTTGCCTTATAAAGATAAATTATCAATGTGAGCCACCGTATGCATATCTTTATCACCACGGCCCGACAAATTGACAATAATTCGCTGAGAAGAATGCATACTCTTGGCTAATTTCATAGCATACGCTATAGCATGACTGGATTCCAAAGCAGGAATAATTCCTTCCAATCGGGTTAGCATACGAAAAGCGCCAAGGGCCTCTTCATCGTTAATAACTACATAATGTGCTCGACCACTCTCTTTGAGATAAGCGTGTTCGGGACCTACGCCCGGATAATCAAGACCTGCTGCTATTGAATAGGTATCATTGATCTGACCATGTTCATCGCAAAGCAAATAGCTGCGACAACCATGAAGAACACCTGGCTTACCAGCTAATAATGAAGCAGCATGTTCACCACTATCAAGTCCTTTACCTCCCGCTTCGACACCATACAACGCAACTGACTTATCCTGCAAAAAAGGATAAAACAATCCTATCGCGTTAGAGCCACCGCCTACACAAGCGACTAAAGCATCGGGTAGAGAACCTGTTTTCTCTATGATTTGCTCTTTTGTTTCCCGACCAATAACTGCCTGAAAATCTCTTACCATTTGAGGGTAAGGATGAGGTCCGGCTACTGTGCCAATCATATAAAAAGTACTATCGATATTACTCACCCAGTCACGCATTGCTTCATTTAAAGCATCTTTCAGCGTTTTGGAACCCGCTGTAACAGGTACCACTTCCGCACCCAAAAGCTTCATACGAAGGACATTAGAGGTTTGGCGTTTTATATCGTCGACCCCCATATAAACCACACACTCCAACCCCATTCTGGCGGCTACAGTTGCAGAAGCGACCCCATGCTGCCCAGCTCCTGTTTCAGCAATAACTCTTTTTTTCCCCATGCGTTTGGCCAGTAGAGCCTGGCCTATCGTATTATTAATCTTGTGAGAGCCGGTATGATTTAAATCCTCACGTTTTAAATAAATCTGCGCTCCCCCTGCTTTAGCAGTTAAACGTCGCGCATGATATAAAGGGGTTGGTCGACCTGTGTAGTCTCGTAAGTCTGTGCTTAATTCTGCTAAAAATTCAGTATCAAAACGATAATGTTGATACGCCTTTTGTAATTGCTCCAGAGCATTCATTAAGGTATCAGCAACAAACATTCCACCGTAGACACCAAAATGACCAGCATGATTTGGCAGGTCTTCCTCATTCATTTTCATGATCACCGGGATTCCACAATGCACTGACAAACTGGCTCATTTTGACATGATCTTTAATACCAGGTGATGCTTCGATACCACTACAAACATCGACTGCATAAGGAAGACAACGATTCGCGGCCGCGCTTACATTGGTTTCGTTAAGGCCGCCAGACAGGATAAAAGGTTTATCCAGATTTTGAGGGATTAACCCCCAATCGAACGTTTTACCGGTACCGCCATAACCTAAATCAGAAGGAGTATCCAGGAGAATCGCTGCTGCATCATGATATTCAGCAAAGCAACTGTAGATGGACGCAGCAGTACTTACCTGCATTGCTTTAATATAAGGTTTTTTGAATTGACCACAAAAATTGGGCGATTCCTCGCCATGAAATTGTAACCATACGATGGGTAATTCGCTGATAATCTCATCAACCAATAAAGACGAAGGATTAACAAGAACAGCTACCACATCCATAAAGACTGGTATTTTACGTAATAATTTTTTCGCCTGAGTCAATGAAATACAACGTGGACTTTCAGGATAAAAAATTAAACCAATGGCATCTACCCCTAATGCAGCCGCCTGCGCTATATCTTCCTCGCGCATCATGCCACACATTTTTATTCTTACTCTGGACTCAGTCAATTAGCGCTCCCAAAGAAATAAAGGTCCCGGATTTGTCTGTATCACACCAAACTCCTTTGGATAAGATACACCAACCAGATATAAACCATAAGGCGGTGCTGTTTCAGCACCCAATCGTCTATCTTTAGCCTGTAAAACTTCATTAACCCACTCTGTGGGCTTTTTACCTGAACCAACAGCAATCAATACACCAGCAATATTTCTCACCATATGATGCAGAAAAGCATTCGCAGCAATGTCAATCATAATCAAATCCCCCGTGCGCGTTACTTCCAGATGATGAACATTGCGCATCGGTGTATTGGATTGACATTCTACAGAACGAAAAGACGTATAATCGTTCTCTCCCAGGAGAAATTGCCCTGCCTCCTGCATGGCCTTGTGATCAAGCTGCCGATACTGCCATGTTACACTACTTCGCAACAGTGCGGGACGAATTGGCGTATTGTAAATAATGTAGCGATATCGCCGCGCCACAGCAGAATAACGAGCGTGAAAACTGTCTGGCATCTCACGCCCCCATTTTACACAAACATCTTTGGGTAAAAATGAATTGGCACCATGTATCCAGGAACGGATGGTCCGCTCTTTCTCGCAATCAAAGTGAACAATCTGGCTCGTGGCATGAACGCCAGTATCTGTCCTGCCAGCACAGACAACACTGATTCGAGTATCCGCCACCTTTGTTAAAGCTTGCTCTAACACATTCTGTATCGTATGCAAACCAGTCTGTGCCTGCCAACCATGATATTGGCTACCATCGTATTCAACCCCTAAGGCAATACGCATTAGCATTTCCTGCTGAAAACGGCCAATGTATAATACCGTGATACATTTGTCTAGTGGGATCCATAATGCCAACAGGGCCTACATACCCTGTTTAGACCGCAATAAATTGATTTGAGTTCGCCATTATTCAAAGCGCCTTGATGAGAAGATATACCTGTTCCATCAAGTACTGCCTTAACTGCCTCTTTTTTCTGTTTGGCAGAATAGCCATAGTTAATAGTATAACCGAAAGTCCTAAAAGACTTAGTCATCTCGCTAATATAATCAGTCTAAGTAATAATTATATAAAAATGTCTGCTATAATGCCGCTCATCTGATTTTAATACCAAATAAGTACATGACCGCACTCCTTCTCGATGGTAAAAAAGCAGCGGCAACGCTTCAGAATGATGTCAAACTAACGGTTGACAATAGGTTAGCTCAGGGACAGCGAGCGCCTGCATTAGCTGTTGTTTTAGTAGGAAATGATCCCGCTTCTCATATTTACGTTAATAATAAACGTAAAGCCTGCCTTGAAGTGGGAATTAGCTCCCATGCTTATGATCTTCCTGAAAATACGTCAGAAGAGGAATTATTACAGTTAATCCATACTTTAAATCATTCTGATGAAATTGATGGTATTCTAGTCCAATTACCCCTTCCCGCAACAATTGATACGAATAAAGTAATCGAGTGTATTAATCCAGCCAAAGACGTGGATGGCTTTCACCCTTATAATATGGGACGGCTTGCTCAAAACAATCCTCTATTAAGACCCTGTACGCCCTTTGGGATTATTAATTTACTCGAATTTTACGAGATTCCACTGAGAGGGAAGCATACGGTAATTATTGGTGCCTCAAATATTGTAGGTCGGCCTATGGCATTGGAATTTTTATCAGCAGGAGCGACTGTTACTATCTGCCATCGTTATACCTCCAATCTGGAACAACATGTAAGAATGGCCGACCTGATAGTAGTCGCTACGGGTGTACAAGATGTTATTGATGTAAAATGGCTAAATTTAGAGCAAATTGTTATTGATGTAGGGATGCACCGCTTACCCGATGGCACATTACGTGGTGATGTTGATTTTTCGAGAGCAAAAAATAAAGTGGCCTGGCTCACCCCGGTGCCTGGTGGCGTAGGACCAATGACCATTGCTACATTATTGAAAAATACACTCATAGCAGCGGATAGATAAATTAATAGAATGCCCACGCAAATCAGATTTAACGATTAAGCTCTTCCCAATCAAAATCATCATTTAATTCATCAAATTCATCTTTAAATTCTTCTTTTAAACGCTTGCGCTCCAGGTGCTCTTCCAACATTTTCCGTACGCGCTTTTTATGAGTTAATTGCTCTGCGTCCTCTTCATAAGAATAATCTGAAAAAGAAGCATTTTCTTCATAGTCTTTTTGTAAGCTCATCACTGCCTCCAGCTGGACTGATTCTCGCTCAGCTTAAGTATAGTTCAAGAGATTCTATATTTTGATAAAAATTTTCCTGCGGTAAAGAATAGTGAGAACCAATAACCAGATTAACGTGTAACTTAAAGCATACAATAAGGAGCCATTTTTTAAAGACATCCCGCCAAAAAAATACGCCGTAATAAATACGCGCAGATTATCGGTAAAGCCATCATGCGGAATGGAAATCATGGCTTGTATTTTTAAGAAAAAAACATGGAGCACATAAGCCGCCATCGCATTAACACCAAACATTTCAAAAAGTCTGGACCATTTTTTCCAACCTTTTATTTCAATCAGCCAATAACAAAAAGCTAACCCAATAAGAGCAAATCCTCCCGTCCATAACACATAGGAGCTTGTCCACAAGGTTTTGTTAACAGGAAACCATAATCCCCACACACCCCCTATTAACAGTGCTAACAGACCAGCAAAGGCCATTCTTGTCATTTTTTCCCAGGCACTATAAGAAGAAAGCAACCACATTCCTGTTAAATTTCCTATTAACGTCGTAGCAATAGCTGGAAATGTACTCAATAATCCTTCCGGATCATAAATTTTCCCATATAAATGAGAAGGAGAAAAAAAGAGTCGATCGAGGTAAGCGGCTAAATTTCCCTCCACCGTCAATTGATTGGTACCATAACCCGGCACAAAAACGAACGTCATTATGAACCAGTAACCAATAAGCAGAAGTCCTGCAATAGCTGCCTGAATTTCCATGCGTGTCGTCAAAAACAGTAACGACGCACAAAAATAACAAATTGCTATGCGTTGTAAGACACCCAATATTCGAAGAGTAGATAAATCAAAGTGATAAGGAAAGGCATTAAGAAAAAGCCCTATCGCAAACATAAAAATGCTGCGCTTTAGCACTTGAATAATTAATGAATTTAAAGATAAATCAGGGTTATTTTTTGCCTTTGTTAAACTAAAAACCGCAGAAATACCGACAATAAAAATAAAAAAAGGAAAAACGAGGTCAGCAAGCGTACAGCCATTCCACGTAGAATGCTTCAACCAGGGGTACACTACATGATTTCCCGGGCTATTTACTAAAATCATTAATACTATTGTAATTCCCCGAAAAACATCGATGGATAATAATCTGTTTATATGCATAACACGAGCTGAGTTCTTACCAGAAGTTCCTAATTTATTTATTCGAAATAGTATATTAACTGCTGATTAATCAAATCTATAATGTTTTAATTTAAAACATGTAGACTAACATTTAAACTGTTAGTCTACATTATTTTTAAGATTTTTTAAACCACGTACTGGAATATCAATATGATAAATATAATGCTGAATAATCTGCTTGGCTTGCTCGCTCGTTAGTGGCTTGGTAAGCGCACCTTCCATGCTATAATCGATACAATCATATTTAACAATGTCTGCTTCATAGCCAGTTAATGCAATAATAGGAACATGATACGAAGTACCTTTCTCCAACTGACGAATTTTTTTTGAGATGACATAACCTGAAGTATCTTCCAGACCAATATCCATAAAAACAAGATCATACTTGCCTGGCGCAAAAAGTGCTACTGCTTTATCGCCTGAATCAGCAATATCCACATGACAGTCTAATTGCATTAATAAAGATTGCGCTGCTTTTTGTGCAATAGAGTTATCTTCTACCATTAATACCTTGGGCGGTTTCTGATCCTCTTTATTTTCTTTTTCATGGGTTTCCAATACCGCTTTCGTTTCCGTCTTCATATTATTTAATTGCAATTGTTCCTTAATTTTTTTCAATTGCTCTTCCATTTTTTTACGTTCAGTAATATCCGTGAGAATTCCAACCAGGCCAATGATTTCATTATTTCGATCAAATAAGGGGACACGTGTTGAAAGATAATAAATAATCCTATCGTTTTTATCAAAAACAGGCGCTTCAACCACATCATAAGCAGGTTTGTCGGAAAGCAACGCATTAATATCGTCTTTTTTCAACATTTCAGCACGCTCTTCTGACCAATGCGCCAGAGAAACCAGTTTTTTATAAGGGGATTTTCCTATCAAATCATCCGCCTGATTAATGCCCAACATATCCCGAAAATTTTTATTACAGCCAGTCAGGGTGCAGTTTCTATCAAGCAGGTAAACAATATTTGGCATACAATCAACAACATCCTTATAATATTGATGTAAGTCATCAAGATCTTTTTGGTCCCTGGATTTTGTACGTGACATACTACATCTCCTTAGGATTGGTTGCATTTGAAGTATAGTACATCTATGGTATAGAAGAGCGTTTCCTCACGTCTTAAGTTATTATTAAATAAGCTATTATCAAAATTAACGCTTTATCGCTCCTTCAGTCAAATAGTCAACATTGTACTATATTGGATAGTAGTATACCCAATCTGTCATTGAACCAGACACATTAGCGTACTGATCCTTGTTCTGTTTATTGCAAAGGAGCTTACAAAATGAAACAGAATTATATTTTTAATGCTTCAAGTGAAGGCTATTACAAAATAGCCTATACAGAATGGGGATATTCTCATCCAGGATCAGCCGCAGTTATTTGTGTTCATGGATTAACCCGTAACTGTCGTGATTTTGATGCTCTTGCCAGATTTTTAAGCGTAAATGGTCATCATGTATTTTGTCCCGACATCATAGGACGAGGCGATAGCAGTTGGTTGTCCAATTCACAACACTATAATTTTAAACGCTATGCAATGGATATGAACGTTCTCATAGGCCGAACAGGAGCAACCCAGATTGACTGGCTTGGAACATCGATGGGTGGACTCATAGGAATTTTAATGGCCTCCTTACCCAATACCCCCATTCGTAGCTTGATTTTAAACGATGTAAGCCCTCAAGTCCCTATTCAGGCTCTATGGCGCCTGGCAAAATTTGCCGGGAAAGATCCTGAATTCAGCACTAAAGAAGAGGCCAAAAAACATTATAAAAAAATTTACGCGGAATTCGGTCATTTAACCGAAGAACAGTGGAATTACTTTACTGAACACAGTATTAAAGAAAAATACGCTGGTACTTACATTAGCAAATTTGACCCCAGCATCCATGATTTCGGATTTAAATGGCAGACTGTGAAAGAGTTATTTTATAGTCCCCATAAAGCCTTGGAAGGGGTACTATTTGATGTTGATTTATGGGACGTATGGCGGAATATTCACTGCCCGGTTCTGGTTATTCGAGGTCATCATTCCAGCCTTTTATTACCAGAACATATAAAAAAAATGCAGAGAACTCATCCACATGTTGATTTTTTTGAAGTAGAAGATGCAGGCCATGCTCCCGCTTTACTTAATGAAGAAGAGCATGAAAAAATTCTTGATTGGCTTGATTATATAGAAGATGAAATATACTCTTGAATGATTGCTTCACACAGGCAATGTCGAAATAAAACCGATTTAATTCTCTTTATTTAACATAAGCTTGGCTTTATTTCTCTAAAAAAAACGTTGCACTTAATTCTATTTCGTGTAAAATTTGTCCAGTTATGAAAAGAAAATTACTTTATCTGATTATTGGGACTGTTCTATTTATTCTTGGTTTCTTCTTGTGGCGTCATTGGTCACAACAACCAGCAGCTATTGTATTAAAGCAGAAAACATTTACTCAATTACCAGGTTGGGAAACAACAAAAGTTAAAAAATCGCTTCTTGCTTTTCAGGTGTCCTGTAAAACCTTTTTAAAGCAAAATCCTGAACAGTTTGTTGGCAGTCAGCATATCAGGTTAAAGGCAAAAGACTGGCAACCTGCCTGTCAAGCCGCTTTGGCAATTCACCCTGTCTCGGAGAAAGCTGCCAGACTCTTTTTTCAACAATGGTTTACTCCTGTTGAATTTAATGATCAGAAACCTGTTCGTGGTTTATTTACAGGCTATTACATGGCCCTGTTACATGGCAGCAAAACAAAAACCAAAGAATATAATGTGCCTATTTACGGTTTGCCTTCCAATCTGGTGACTGTTAACCTTGGTTTATTTGATCCTGCTTTAAAAAACCGACATCTTGTGGGACGCATGCAAGGAGAACGGCTTGTACCTTACTACAGCAGGGAAGAAATTAATAAAGGTGCTATTGCAGGCAAAGCACCTGTTCTAGTCTGGGTTAACAGTCATGTTGATAGACTTTTTCTGGAAATTCAAGGTTCAGGCACCATTGAACTGAATGATGGAACACGAATGTACGTGGGTTATGCGGGTGAAAATGGCGCGCCTTATACTGCCATCGCGCGAGTACTTATAGATAAAGGGGTGATGACGAAAGACAACGCTTCCATGCAACATATCAAACGCTATTTGGAAGCCCATCCTGAAGAAATGGATAACGTTTTAAACCAAAACAAATCTTTTGTATTCTTTCGCTATTTGAAAGATGATGCTGCTCAAGGGGCACAAGGCGTTGCATTGACCCCAGGCTATTCCCTGGCGATTGATCGCAAATGGATCCCGTTAGGAGCGCCTCTTTGGCTTCATACCACACGACCTGACAGGCATCAGCCCGAACAGGATAAAACGTTTCAACGCCTGATGATCGCACAGGATACAGGAGGTGCGATTCGAGGACTGGTAAGAGGGGATGTGTATTGGGGCGCAGGAGAAAATGCTACCTTTATTGCAGGCCATATGAAAAATCCAGGGCATTATTGGTTGTTATTGCCGCGTCACACGGTTACCCGCTTACAAAAAGAATTTGCTTAATTATAAACGAAGCGTCTCGGACACAGGATATGCAAATTTTCTCTTCCAGACTTTGTTCCATGACTTGTCTTTCCCGTGCAGGCGGAAATACATCCATAAAATTAGCACCGTGTCTAATTTGTAGATAGTTTCCCACCTGCGCAGGAAAGACATTGACGTTATATACTTCTTATTTACCTATTACGTGACACTTACGATTATTATTCAGATTTCAGATAATTTTTTAGCGTTAAATTCGAAACCGAAATGCTTGGGCCCAAGTGACTCTATAGCGATAGGAGTCCTGAAATTCTCTGGCGCTGCGATACCTAACACTATCACATTAGCACCCTCATATAGCTTACCAATAATAACTGGCTCAAACGTTGTTTGATCGATCATCGTAATTAAATCAGGACATGCAATATAGGGTTCATCATTTAACCAGGATAAAATATTTTCATTTTTAACCCATAGTTTAAATTGATCATTTTTGAATTTACCTAATCCATTAATAGTAACATGACCTACGTAATATCCATCTTGAACTTCTGCCTTACGCTCGGTCACTTTGCCAATAAATAGAGTCTTGGCTTGAGTTAATTCAATTACTGATCGAAAATTATGATCTTTCGCTTTTCTTGCTTCTCTCAGTGCCATGCCTACAGATAATGCTCCTGACAAGGTATTAAATAACATGAACGATTTAACATGTTTCAGTTGTTTTAACAATGTTGCCTGACCTACCAAACCTAATGATGCCACCGCCATAATTTTACCTAATCTTTCGGTCATAGAGAGACCGGTTGTTTTTTTTATAATGACTTGATTACCATAAGAGTCACAACTTGCGATAGGTAATAAATTAACATCATTAATTGCCGGTAAAATCTGAGCAACCTCAGGTAATGCACGACCCGCATAATCACCATCGATGACAGGCACCCCGAGCCAGGCAGCGGTAGCAACTGCGCTGGAAGTCGCCGCGGCCCCCAGTTCGAGAGGAATCACAGCATTAAGTTTAATATGTGCTTCTTCAAGCAACAGTTGCGCGGCAGCTGCGGGCATGTTTGATACGATTTCTTGTGTAAGACCATAATTTTTTCTTGCCTGTTTTACTTCTTCGGATTCAGGGCCTGGTGCTGGTCCCATTAAATAGGGACATATCGTCCAATCATCGTTAGAAAACTCTTTCACATCAAGAATGCGAATTTCTTTCCTGGCATTTAGCGCTTCACGTAACATTTTTTGTCCAAAAAGAGGATCTCCCCCACCTCCCGTTGCGAAAAAGCAACATCCAAGCGTGAAATCTTCAATTTGTTCATTAGTGGTAATTGTGATCATATCTTCCTTAATTTTATTATCGTGAAAATTGCTCACTTGATTTTACTGTAATTAAATCAATTTTTCCCTCTGGATCAAGATGCATGATTCCTATGTTTTCCGCTTTTTTAATAGAATTTGCTTTGTTGGTAAATTGAAATTGAATACGAAAGGCGATCTTATTATCTGCCGCCACAACATCAACAAACGCAAATTGGGTAATTTTTTCATTATCTTTTCCCCAGGCGCAGTGTTTTTCCAACTCCGCCCGAGAAAGAACCTCCCCATTGAATTCTCCTGTGACCGAGGCGGCATAATAACGTCCCATATTTTCTACGGAAGATAAAACCCATACATCATAAAACCACGACTCAAGAAATCGCTTCGCAATAATACTCATATTAATCCCTTATTAAATAACTTTAGCAATACCTTTAAATGAAGCAAATAAGAGGCCACTGAATTTTGACGTCTCATTGTTTTTTAATATAATTCCAGCCATTGTAATTGCCATAATTCAAATAAAAAATTCAAGTTGTTTTTATCTTTCAAAAAAGGATGCAGTGTTTTGCAGGTCAAAAAACGATTGTTCGCAACCCATTTAATTAAATCAGGAGAAACGCCCTGTATATTCCATTCCTTACCATTTATAAATAAAGTAATAAAATTCTGCTCCTGGTGGTAAGCAAAACGACAAACCGCGTTGCGCATAAGCCCGTTATTGCCAGCTAGCTCGCTAACGAAATTCTCTTTATTGCATTCACTGGCTAATGGGCCGGGTAATAACGTTTCAGCCTGCTCATCAAGCTGGGTAATAAAACAGCCAAACCAGGATTTTAACAAGTTTTCATCATTAAGCGACTTTTGCAGCAGATCTCTTGCATTAAGCCAGGCTTGGCGGGGTAATTCAGCAGGATTATGCATGTCACTCCAATCAGGATCCTCATACAAAACAGTTGATGATCTTTCGGTTAAATAATCCGCGAAGCTGTTCCACAACTCCTGCCCCTGATAACTTCGATAACCAAACGAATAAGTCATACAATCTTTAGTGGTCGCTACACCATAATGACCAACATGAGGAGGAAGATAGAGCATATCACCTTCTTCAAGAAGATATTCTTCTTCAGTGTCAAACTCTGCCATAATACGAAGCGCTGTGTCAGGCAAATAATTCGTTTGTTGGCAGTTTTTAGTCGTTAAAGACCACCTACGCTGTCCGATAGCCTGATATAAGAACACATCATAATTATCATAATGAGGCCCTACACTGCCATATCGGGCCGCGTAACTAATCATGACATCATCCACACGCCACTGAGGAATAAAATTAAAATAATCAAGCATGGCAGCAACTTCAGGTATAAAACGATCGACTCCTTGCACAAGTAACGTCCAATGTGTTTCAGGTAAACCTGTGAAATCTTTTTCTATAAAAGGCCCTCGTTTTAACCGCCATGATGGCATTTGGTTAATCGCTTCAAGCACAATCCGGCTTTCAATTTCTTCTTCCATAGCCAATCCTGCCAGTTCATCCGGTGTCAGTGGATTAATGAATCCCGGCAAAGCCTTTCGAATAACCAAAGGTTTTTTTTGCCAGTATTCCCGCAAGAATTGCTGGCTATCTATTGATCCAAAATTAACCCTCATAATCGCTATTACCTTCATGAAAAAGATTTTTTTTTATACAAAAAGAACTTTAAATGTCTATAATTTTATTTATCCAAGGGAAAGAGCAAGGATAGTAACTATGGAAAATCGTTCTGGCAAATACATTAAATTTTTACCTGCTTTTGCTATCTCATTGTTAATACTGGCTTTAAGTATTACTTCAACTGCCATAGCAGCACCTTTGAATAAACCATTTCAATCAAAGGTAAGCAACACGATTGAATTAGCTTATTTTAAAGTTTACCGCGCTAACCCACGATGGGGGTACAAACGACCTGCTTATCGAGGTCGAGGCTATTTTAACCACAGACCTGTTTGTAAAAGACGTTGTCTGGTTAACCAATACGGCACTCCAATTCGTTGTAAAGTCCGTTGTTATTAATCGACAACAGGCGTTATACATGCACCTTTCTCATGCGAAATAATCAACAAGCCCTTTACTGGATTTACTTATGCGGGGTAAAGGCTTATCTTCCTCTCTATCCGGTCGCTCTTCCGTTGCACGTTGTAAAGAATTGTGCGATTCGGGCTGCTTCTGATTATTATTTGAATCAATATTAACCTGAGACAGGTTGAGACCTTGTTCGCTCATCATCTCGCGTAACTGAGGGATAGTATACTCAATTGCATCGCGTACAAGAACAGTATGAGTAGTAATATTAAGTGTCGCATTCTCTTTAACGACATTCACGCTTACTTCTATAGGACCTAGTTCCTGAGGATTTAATTTGATGATCGCTGTTTTAATGTTCTGATGACCCAACCAGACAATCTGTTGATTAAATTCATTAGACCACTCAGGATCGGTAATATTTTTGGCCAATTCAAATTTGCCTGATTCAGGGACATACTTTGGGACTGTGATCTCCTGACTCACCATTGCAGGATGAGAAGATAATGCAGGCGATGAATCTACTTTTCCTGTCAGAATATTTTTTTCAATCATTGCTATCAATTGGCTATTATCTTTTTTTATAGTTGTTGCGGATGATTCGGTTGCTTTCCAATTAGAAACAGCATTCAGGTCGACTGGAAGTTCATTGATTTTGTGAAACTCGCTCAAGTCTGTAACAATATCCATGCTGTCAATCGATAGCTTGTTCTTACCATTCTCTGATACAGAACTTCCAGAGAAGGGTACTGGTTCTGAATACACAGTCTTGTCCTTATTAAGATCCACATTACCCTTACTATCGGGGCTAACTAATTCGCCAGCCTCATTTTTTTCAAAATTCACCTGTGTTTCTCTGGCAGAATTCTCTTTCTGCTCGTCCTGTTGCAGTCCATCAGACTTTGTTTTTGAAGGTGGCTCAAACAATTCAGCAGTAAACCAGGCGAGTTGAACAGGCTCATTGATTGGCAAATCCATTTTATGATCTAATGACGGATCGTCATCCGTTTCTTCAACCTCTTCCTGTAGCGAATGGCATTCCTGCATCTGCAAATTTCCAATGTCTGTTTCATCCTGATTAGCAAGCTCGGGGAGAGCAACCTGTTCGGGCAAAGAGGCAGAAATTGGCTCGCTTTCCAAAAGAGTCTCCATAATTAATGGAAACGCGGCATCGTCCTGCTGACTACTACTTTCATTAATCTCCATCAGATTTACACTGACATCTTGAGGAGTCACCTGAGCAGGCATTAACTGAATTAAATCCATATTCTTTAGCTCCGTAGTCAAGTAAGTCATTAAACGATAACCATATCTCCGTTAACTGAACTCAGGAAAGATATTTCTTACCCTATGAAAATTTACTCAATTTCAGCTATCATTACCGTTTTGCAGACAACGGAGTCGGTATATGAAAGTGGGTCAAGACAGTCTCTCAACTAAATGTCAGTTAAAAGTAGATAATAAAACCTATCACTACTATAGCCTTAAAGAAGCCGAGAATAAACATTTTAAAGGAATCAGCCGTTTACCCTATTCTCTTAAAGTACTGTTTGAAAATTTATTACGCTTCGAAGACGGTCATACAGTAACTACGGAGGACATCAAGGCTATCGCTGACTGGCTGCATACTAAAACATCACAACATGAAATTGCTTATCGTCCCGCTCGTGTCCTGATGCAGGATTTTACAGGTGTTCCTGCAGTAGTGGATTTAGCCGCCATGCGTACTGCGCTTGAGAAAATGGGTGGTAAAGCCGAAAAGATTTCCCCTCTTTCACCTGTTGATTTGGTCATCGACCATTCAGTAATGGTTGATAAATTTGCCAGTCCTGATGCACTTGAAGTGAATACCGATATTGAACTTCACCGTAATAGAGAGCGCTACGAATTTTTACGCTGGGGACAAAAAGCATTTACTAATTTTCAGGTAGTTCCCCCGGGAACAGGAATTTGCCACCAGGTCAACCTGGAATATCTGGGTAAAACCGTTTGGTCCAGTCAACAAGATGATATCTGGTATGCCTATCCTGATACCCTGGTAGGCACCGACTCGCACACTACCATGATCAACGGGCTGGGTATTTTGGGCTGGGGCGTAGGAGGTATTGAAGCAGAGGCTGCCATGCTTGGCCAACCTGTTTCCATGTTAATTCCGGAAGTGATTGGTTTTAAATTAACAGGGAAACTTCGCGAAGGTATTACCGCAACCGACCTGGTATTAACAGTCACTCAAATGCTCCGCAAAAAAGGAGTGGTCGGCAAATTTGTTGAATTTTACGGCCCTGGTCTTGCTGAGCTACCTCTTGCAGACCGTGCTACTATTTCCAATATGGCACCTGAATATGGCGCCACCTGCGGCTTTTTCCCTGTTGACAAAGAAACCCTTCATTATCTCGAACTCACAGGTCGTGATGCCCATACCATTGCTCTGGTGGAAACTTATAGTAAAGCCCAGGGACTGTGGTATGACAGGGAAGCAGAAGATCCTGTCTTCACCGATAGCCTCAGCCTTGACTTGTCCAGTGTTGAACCATCCCTTGCCGGCCCCAAACGTCCACAAGATAAGGTTAATTTAAAAACTTTACCGCTGGAATTTGATAACTTCCTCCAGGAAACAGGCAAAGCAGAAGAAAAAACGACACAATTTCCTGTTCCAAACAAACCATATACGATGCAACATGGTCATGTCGTCATTGCTGCAATTACCAGTTGTACCAATACGTCAAATCCCAGTGTTCTTATGGCTGCCGGTTTACTGGCCAAAAAAGCTGTTGAAAAAGGACTGACTCGCAAGCCTTGGGTTAAATCATCACTGGCACCTGGCTCAAAAGTAGTAACTGATTATCTCAAAAATGCAGGCTTACAAACTTATCTGGACAAACTGGGCTTTAATCTGGTCGGTTATGGCTGCACTACTTGCATTGGTAATTCCGGTCCTTTACCTGACGCTATTGCGCAAAGCGTGAATGATCATGATCTGGTTGTATGTTCTGTTCTTTCAGGTAATCGTAACTTTGAAGGGAGAGTCCACCCTCAGGTACGTGCTAACTGGCTAGCCTCCCCTCCTCTCGTTGTTGCGTATGCTTTATGTGGAACAACCTGTATTGATTTAAGTACGGAGCCACTAGGTCAGGATAATCAAGGTAATGATGTTTATCTTAAGGACATTTGGCCAAGTAATGCCGAGATAGCTGCAGAGGTAGCTACAGTAACAGGTTCAATGTTTCGTAAAGAATATGCGGAAGTTTTTCAGGGAGATGCCCATTGGCAAGCGATTGAAACCGGTAGCGGTTCGACTTATAAGTGGGATAGTAACTCTACCTATATTCAGCATCCGCCTTTTTTTGATAATCTTTCAGAGAAGCCTCTCTCTATAACGCCTATAGACAAAGCTTATATCCTCGCTCTTTTAGGGGATTCAATTACCACAGATCACATTTCGCCAGCCGGTTCCATTAAAGCAAACTCACCAGCCGGTCTGTATTTAAAATCCAAAGGAGTCAAGGAAGCTGATTTTAATTCTTACGGTTCAAGACGAGGTAATCATGAAGTAATGATGCGGGGCACCTTTGCCAATATCCGTATTCGTAACGAAATGACTCCCGGTGTTGAAGGTGGCGTCACTCGTTATGTTCCTTCTGGTGAAATCCTCTCTATTTATGATGCATCCATGCGTTACCAAAAAGACCATCAGCAGCTGGTAATCATTGCAGGGAAAGAATATGGGACCGGTTCTTCTCGTGATTGGGCAGCAAAAGGTACTAATCTATTAGGAGTAAAAGCAGTAATTACAGAAAGTTTTGAACGTATTCATCGCTCCAATCTTATCGGTATGGGCGTATTACCTCTCCAGTTCCAGGAAGGTACTAATAGAAAAACCTTACAACTGGATGGCAGCGAGCGAATAAGTATTGACGTGGATGACTCATTAAAGCCTGGGGCAAAATTGAATGTGATTATCAGCAGACAAAATGGTCAGGAAGAGAAATTACAGGTAATTTGTCGGATTGATACGACCAACGAGCTGGAATATTATCGCCATGGCGGAATATTGCAGTATGTCCTTCGTAATTTAATTTAAAATCTGATTTTTTCGATAAATCTTACTCTATCCAATAGAAAGTCGATGATCCCTGCCCAAGTGGGGATCTATTTTTA
Source organism: Legionella fairfieldensis ATCC 49588 (assembly GCF_000621525.1). Taxonomy (GTDB): domain Bacteria; phylum Pseudomonadota; class Gammaproteobacteria; order Legionellales; family Legionellaceae; genus Tatlockia; species Tatlockia fairfieldensis. Next base: position 184,206 of record NZ_JHYC01000001.1, read on the forward strand.
AATAGAGAATTAGCCATGCCTGATCAGAACTACTATCTTCGCATTTTAAACAGAATCTGTCGTTTTTGGCTTTGTACCGGATAAACCATTTAAAGAGTGATTTCCTTTTAAATCCTGTACAATTCAATTGATTTTGCTTAGTTAAACTGCTAAATTGCCACGTTTGTTAATTTATCAGTTTATCTGCATGGCTGGCATTCAGGTTTCTTTATTACCAGTTTTTGTCTTAGGTTCTGTTATTTACTCTTTAGTAAGGACTTTGCATGCACCCTTCTAAAAAAGTTTTGTCGGTTTTTTCTTTAGTGATGATCAATGTCATTGCTGTCGATAGCCTACGGACTCTCCCCATGAGTGCAAAACTGGGTTTACCGCTGGTCTCTTATTATCTGGTCGCTGCCTTTGCTTTTTTTATTCCCGTGGCACTGGTCGCTGCTGAACTGGCCACCGCCTATCCGAATACAGGAGGACTTTATGTCTGGGTACGGGAAGCATTTGGCAGAAGGGCCGGGTTTATTACCATCTGGCTTCAATGGATTTATAATGTAGTCTGGTATCCGACTATTCTGGCTTTTATTGCTGCAACGTTATCTTATCTTTTTGCTCCTCAGCTTGCCAATAATAAATTTTATATTTTAGCGACTGCTTTAAGTCTTTTCTGGCTTTTTACTCTGCTAAATTGTTTCGGAATGAAAATATCCAGTATCGTTAGCATTATAGGCGCCAGCATAGGAACTATCCTGCCCATGGTGGGTATAAGTTTTCTGGGAGCCCTTTGGGTTTTTCAAGGGAAACCCATTTCCATCAATATGCCATCCACCTGGATACCCGATTTTGGTTCTATAGGAAATTTATCGCTTTTTTCAGCTGTTTTATTTGGTCTTATTGGTATGGAAATGTCAGCTGTACATGCCGAAGAAGTAAAAAATCCACAACGCGATTATCCTCGGGCCATTTTATATTCCACTATACTTATTTTCGCCACCTTGGTTTTTGGCTCCCTTGCAATCGTCATAGTGGTACCTAATCAACAACTAAGTGTAGTTTCCGGCCTGATTGATGCTTATACCGTTTTCTTTGCTGCCTACCATATGCCCTGGATGACTAAATTAATTGCTGTTTTAATTATTCTTGGTGGTATAAGCGGAGTTTCTGCATGGATTATTGGCCCTACAAAAGGTTTACTTGTTTCTGCTCGCGATGGCTCTTTACCGGAAGTATTTGCCAAAGTGAATCGTTATGGTGCTCCCGTAGCTATTTTGATTACTCAAGGCGTAATTTTTTCTCTATTAAGTTCTGTGTTTATCTTGCAAGATTCTATTAACGCGGCTTATTGGCTTTTAAGTGATCTTAGTGCCCAAATGGCTTTATTGGTCTATGTTTTTATGTTTGCTGCCGCGATTAAATTACGTTATAGTCAGCCTGATCAACCTCGCAGTTATAAAATACCAGGAGGTAACCTGATCATGTGGCTGGTTTCAGGTACTGGCATCTTATGTTGTGTTGCCGCAATGCTTATCGGTTTTGTGCCGCCTACTCAAATTCCCATTGAAAATATTTATTTCTTTGAAACTTTTTTAATTGGCGGCCTGTTTTTATTCGTTGTCCTGCCGTGGCTATTTGCCAAAAAACATGAAGAAATTTTTGATAGAGAACATGGGATTGATTCAAAAGAATTCGATTTACACGGAAATAGTACTATCGACTGATCGGAGAAAATACATAGGCATCATTTTATCTATTAGCCAGACCGCACAGTAGTCTGGTGACTTTGTACTATTCCATCTAGCTAATAGTCATAAACTTATCAACGCAAGCAGCAACAGGAGAATAACTTTTACGATGAATGGCACAGGGGCCTATTTCTTGCAATCGATGAAGATGAATCGCAGTAGGATAGCCTTTATGGGCAGCAAAGCCGTAGCCGGGATATAGCAAATCCATCTCTTCCATTTCTGTATCACGTAATACTTTGGCCAAAATAGAGGCAGCGCCAATCGCTTGTACCAAGCTATCCCCCTTCACAATTGCCTGACAGGGCATCATTACAGCAGGAACATGTAAACCATCCACTAAAACGCTGGCAGGCTGTATTGGGAGTGCCTCTATAGCTCTTTTCATTGCCAGCAACGTGGCATGATGGATATTTAATCGATCAATCTCCTCCACTTCGGCGCGCCCATAGGCAAAACAAAGCGCTTCCTGTTTAATTTTTATTGCCAGTTGCTTACGTTTCGCTTCTGTTAATTTTTTTGAATCAGTAACTCCCTCAACAGGAGCTTGCAAAATTACCGCAGCCGTTACAACAGGTCCTGCCAAAGGCCCTCGCCCTACTTCGTCCACACCAGCTACCCATTGCTCCATTATTTTAATTCCCGTCCGGTAAAATAAACTGCGATAATACCTTTTTCAAATTGATTTATCACCTGGAAAATGAGATCATGCGCACAAATTATTACCAGTTATTGGACTATGAGTATTTTAAAATGTGCCGTTATTGGAGTTGGCTATCTGGGACGATTCCACGCCCAAAAGTACCAGATGCTTCCAAATGCAGACTTGATTGCTGTCTGTGATGTGAATGAAGAGGTTTGCAAAGCGGTAGCAAAAGAACTTCAGATACCTGCTTATTCTGACTATCAACATTTATTTGGCAAAGTTGATGCAGTAAGTATTGTCGCAACAACGAGTAAACATTATGAAATAGCTAAGGATTGTCTGAAAGAAGGTATCCATGTTCTTATTGAAAAACCCATCACAGAGACAGTAGAACAAGCCAATGAGTTAATTGCTTTGGCCAGACAGTATCATTGTAAATTACAGGTCGGTCATCTGGAACGTTTCAATGCTGCTCGTTTGGCTCTCGATGAATATCTTGAACACCCTCTTTTTATTGAATCTAACCGATTAGCACCTTATAACCCACGAGGTACGGACGTTAATGTCATTCTTGATTTAATGATTCATGATATTGATCTTATTCAAACCATAGTGCACTCACCCATAGCTGGCATCGAAGCCCAGGGCGCCCCCGTTTTATCGAAATCCATTGATATTGCCAATGCGCGAATCACCTTTGAGAATCATTGTGTTGCAAATGTCACAGCCAGCCGTGTCAGTTTTAAAACAGAGCGTAAAACTCGCATATTTCAACCGAACTCTTATATTTCCATTGATTATCAGAACAAACAATTTGCGGTATTCCAAAAGGGAGAGGGTGAAATGTTTCCCGGTATTCCTGAAATTACCCGTCATCAATCTATTTTTGAAAAAGGCGATGCCCTACTGGAAGAAATCAAAGCATTTTTATCCTGTATTGAGAACAATACTACTCCTCTTGTTACAGGTGAAGAAGGCCGCGATGCATTGGCAACAGCCGCTAAAATTACGTCCTTAATTGATTCTAACCTGCTCTCACGATACGTCACACATGCTTAAGCGTCTCGTCATTGTTGCAGGAGAAGAATCAGGAGATTTTCATGCCGCCTCTCTGGTAGAGCAGTTACGCATTAAAAATAAGGCTCTTGCTATTAGTGGTGTCGGTGGACGGCATATGGAAAAAGCAGGTGTTCATCTTGTAAGTGATTTAGCTCGCTATGGTGCCACTGGACTTTCTGGAATTGTTCGCCATTCCCGGGTAATTTATAAAGCGTTTAAGGCCATTAAGAAACACCTGCAAACTACTAAACCAGACTTATTGGTTTTAGTGGATAGTCCCAGCTTTAATTTACGCTTGGCCCAATTTGCCAAAAAGCTCGGCATTCGAACCGTCTATTATATTAGTCCACAGATATGGGCCTGGAAGGCTAATCGTATTGAAATAATTCGTGCCTGCGTTGATCACATGGCAGTTATATTACCATTTGAAAAAGCAATCTATCAACGCGCCACTATTCCTGTCTCTTTTGTTGGTCATCCTCTTATTGAGAAAGTAACTCATTGTGAGGACATTAGCAAAGCACGCAACCTGTTTCATTTACCCGTTAATAAACGCTTAATTGCACTCCTGCCAGGCAGCCGGGTCAATGAAATAGAAAAACACATGCCTGTTTTACTGAAAACAGCAGAAATACTAAGCCAGCAAACAAACGATTTACATTTTGTTATACCAATCGCCGGTACGTTAGATCCTGCTGTCATTAAAGCTTATTTTACTCATTCCCAAGTCAATATATCATTTATATCGGGTAAGGCTACCGAGATTGTTGCCTGTAGTGATTGTGCTGTTGTTGCATCAGGTACTGCCTCTCTTGAATGCGCGTTGCTGGGAAAACCCATGTGTATTATTTATAAAACCTCCCTGCTTTCCTATGTGATTGCAATGAAGTTAATCAAGGTAAAATATTTGGGTTTGTGTAATCTTTTACAAAATGAAATGATTGTTCCAGAATTGTTGCAATATGATTGCAACCCTGACGAACTGGCACGAACTGTCAATGAGTTACTTTGTGATAAAGAAACTATCGCTCGTATGCAAAAACGCCTTGGCGCCCTGAAAGAGTCGCTTTCATCCAAACAAGCCGATTGCTCCATCGCTGAACTTATACACACCGAATTAACTTTTTCTCAAGATCCCTCCATTCCTTTGCGAAGGGAGTAGATTATCAATTAACCTTCATGTACAATTAATTTTGCTTTCATCCTCTGAAAGCAATTGGATAAAATGATTTAACTAGAATAAGGAAGTTACGATGAATGTTATTGAAACACAAACATCCACTCAAATTACAAAACAAGACCAGGGCCTGCAAGATCTGGTTTATAGTTTAGTAACTCGCTTTCTTGCTGAGAATAAAGGCAAGTCTATTGATGATCTCTATGACATGATTCTTTCTGAAGTTGAACCACCCCTTTTACAGGCTGTAATGGAAAAAAGACGCGGTAATCAATTGCAAGCAGCTAAAATGCTGGGAATTAGCCGTGGTACAATCAGAAAAAAATTACAACGTTATTTTGGTACCAAATATTTTCGTTTAACTGATGAGTAAACTTTTCCATAGTTTATAATTAAATACAAACTGCCGTCATTGCGAACGAAGTGAAGCATCCAGTACAGAACTTGAATAAAATACCAAACTGGGTTGCTTCGCTAGCGCTTGTAATGACGCCTGCCACACAACATTGGAAAAATGACTAAAGTTGAGCCTTCCATGTCTTGTCTATCTCCGGGTTGGTGATTTCTAACTACATCTTAAAATGATCGACAGCCAAATACTCCATAAACCCCTCTTCAGTTGTTGTTTGTTGTAGAGCATATTGTTTGTAATTATTACGATGAGAGTGAACTGGATGAGTATGGTTATTATTTGAATGAGCCGTGCATTCAGTTGTGTTAATTAGCTCAATCTTATTGTTTAATTCTTCTGTAATATTATTTAAATTTTCTTGCAAATTTTTTTCTATCTTAAATTTTTCAGATCGGAGGAATTTTAAAGCAATCGTCACAGCGACTATTAACAAAACACAGACAGGAATAATCAATAAAGGCAAAGACAAGAAAGGCATAAAACAAATTGCAACAATAGCCCCTATAAAGATTGGAAAAAGGATAGCAGTAAAGATGCCGTTCTGACGTAATTTGTTATTAGCCCGGTGTTTCACGCGCTCTTGCTCTATCACTGCCTCTTTTTGTAACCGCTTTTTTTTATCCTCTCTCTGAGGAAAGGCCGTAGGGTCAACATAACCTGCAATCTGTTTACGCAACTCACGAGGCAAATTTTTCATGTATTCACTCTGTGAAGCCAGACGAAAAAGTGCTCTGTCAAAAGGTTTGGAGAGGGTTGCCAGTGCGTTTGTGAGTTCTTCTTTTGAGTGAAACAACGCGGGTGGCAAGACTAAATGAGTTGTGACAATGTCTTTGCGCCAGTCTATAATATCATTATTTAAATGGGCCAGTTGATAATAGTGTTCTTCGTATATATAATTAAATCCAGTTTCATAATTTGTGATAATTTTTCCTGCATTGTTTAATTCTGGCTGAATTGCCGGATAAGATTTTGCTTTTTCATATAAACGATTTGCAATCGTCCCTATAAATTTCTCTTTTGGATATTCATCTAATCGTTGGTAAACTTTATGTAGATTGGTTTTAAGAACTGCAGATAATGCAATACTTGCTTCATTAATATCGAAAATTGATGCCTCTTTATGTCCGTCAATTTCAGCTATACGATATAGAATTTTAATTGCTGTATCTTCTTCAGAGGTAGATAAAAACTTAAAAAATCTCATTGAGCATTGATGTATACAAAATTATCCATCCATTAGACATAAAAAACATACAATTTGTCAACTATTATAACATTATTAATTAGTAAGCGTCACGGATATGCAAATTTTCTCTTCCATCCATAAAATTAGCACTGTGTCTGATTTGCAGATAGTTCTCCACTTGCGCGGGCAAGACATTGACGTTATATACTTCTTAATTATATATTCCGTGAACACTTACCATTATCAGGTATCTTTTTCATCAATCTTTAACTTGAACACAGGTAGTTAGAAAAGCTTTGTCCCGGACAAAAAATAACCATTGACGCGAATTGCCGACGAAAATCGACAATTCGGTATTTTTTGATTTCTTGTCCGGTACAAAATAGAAAAAGATGACTTGCAACTCTTCTTCCAAATTAAGCTTCTAATAATAAATTATTAACTCGATTGACAAAATCAGCAGGATTATCCAATTGACCGCCTTCAGCAAGAACAGCTTGTTCAAAAAGAACAACCACCCATTCAGCAAAACGATTATCGTCCTGAATTCCGTGTAAGCGTTTTATTAAGGCATGTTCCGGATTAATTTCAAAAACAGGTTTAGAAACAGGCACCTGCTGGCCTGCGGCCTGTAAAATACGCTGCATTTCCAATCCCATATCCTGCTCATCCGCAATAACACATGCAGGTGAACTTGTCAGGCGATGAGTAAATTGAACTTCCTTGACTTTATCACCCAACACCTCCTTGATTTGTTTAAGCATTGGCTCCAACGCTTTTTCCTGCTCTTTAACTTCTGGCACATCTTCTATATCCAGATCAATTTTTCCCTTGCTGATTGACTGTAATTTTTTACCTTCAAACTCACTGAGATAACCTGCCAGCCACTCATCGATCCGGTCACTTAATAATAAAACTTCAATACCTTTTTTCTTGAAGATTTCCAGATGAGGGCTATTTTTAGCGGCATTGTAGCTTGAGGCAGTAATATAATAGATCTTATCCTGCCCTTCTTTCATTCGGGCAACATAATCAGTCAAAGACACTGTCTGCTTGTCAGACCCGCTCGTAGATGTTGCAAACCGCAGTAATTTAGCAACCGCTTCACGATTTGCATAATCTTCAACAGGTCCTTCTTTAAGCACCAAACCAAATTCATCCCAAAAACGCTGATAGGTTTCAGGTTCCTGATTACTTAGTTTTTCAAGTATTCCTAAAACGCGTTTGGTACAAGCCGTTTTTATCGCCTCTACCTGTTTATTATCCTGTAGAATTTCACGAGAAATATTTAATGGTAAATCACTTGCATCAACGATACCTTTTACAAAGCGCAGATAACGTGGCAGAAACTGCACGGCATCGTCCATAATAAATACACGCTTGACATACAATTTTAATCCGTGTTTCGATTCCTGCTGCCATAAATCAAAAGGAGCATGAGCAGGAATATAAAGCAAGCTGATATAATCCTGTTTACCTTCAACGTGATTATGGGACCAGGTTAAAGGATCCTGATAATCATGAGAAATGTGCTTATACAGTTCTTTATATTCCTCATCACTTATTTCAGATTTTTGCAAAGTCCACAATGCGGTCGCTTTGTTGACTGTTTCAAACTCATTAGCTTCCTTGCCTTCTTCAACCGCTTTTTTCATTACTATTGCCCAACAAATATGATCAGAGTATTTGCTGATGATCTGACGTATTCGCCAATCGCTTAAGAATTCTTCGTCATCCTTTTTTAAATGTAAAATAATTTCTGTGCCTCTATCCGCTTTCTTTTCCTGAGCAATAGTAAATTCACCATCACCCGTTGATTCCCACACAATACCATCATCTGCACTTAAACCTGCACGTCGGCTCTTTAATGTTACTTTGTCTGCCACAATGAAAGCAGAGTAAAATCCTACTCCAAACTGACCAATCAAGTGCGAATCTTTCGCCTTCTCGCCGGTCAGATGACTAAGAAATTCTTTAGTCCCTGATTTGGCAATAGTACCCAGATTTTCAACTGCCTCATCCCAGTTTAAACCAATCCCATTGTCTTTAATCGTGAGTGTTTTCAGTTTTTCGTTATGTTCAATCGTAATCCGAAGATCGGAGTCATTTTCGTATAAAGAAGCATCGGCAAGCGCTAAAAAACGAAGTTTGTCCAAAGCGTCAGACGCGTTGGAAATCAACTCACGTAAAAATATCTCTTTATTTGAATAAAGCGAATGCACGACAAGATGTAACATTTGCTTCACTTCAGTTTGAAATCCCATGGTTTGTTGCTTTGCCACCATTTAACTCTCTCCCACTAATAAAATCACTTATACCTTCTCGTATATAGGGATCTAATAATAAAATTCAAGAGATAAATTGTATTATTAATTAAAAATTAATAATACAAAAATTATACAAGGTAGAGTTAAAAAAATGCTTTATGATCAAAAATTTAAACAACAAATTGATGAAGAATTTTCAATTATAAAAGAAAATGTCAGGAATTCTGCCATCCAACAAATCAAGAAAAAATTTAAAGAAGGAGAATTCCAGCCAATACTTCAGCCAACCATGGAGTTTTTGAATCATAAACTATCATTAACTGTAAGTATTTTAGATGAATATCAAGCGTTTTTAAAAAAGAGCAACTTACTGGAACGCGATCTTGCCTTAAAAATAGCAAAAAAATTATCAGAGGCTATCCGTATTATGTCAGATGAAAAGGCTAGTTCTGAACAGATAAAACACGCCGTTCTTGCATTCGAGCAACAGACAAAGTCACCTACAAAATTAGCGATATATAATTCGCTACTAACTTTATTACTTTTTATTGCCAGCCTGATAATAGTAGTCATAACAGCATTTTTCCTGCCTTTTTCTGCTCTACCATGGGTAGTCGGGTTACCACCGGGGCTCTTATTATTACGTACAATGATAGATTGTATCGACACGTGCTGCCAACGAAAAGAAGGTCATAATAAAATTATTTTACACATGAAAACCGCAAGAAAAGATGAACCTTCACGGAAAAATAACTACATCCTGAATCATAAACCAAGTAAAGCAAGTACTGTTAAAAGACGTTCTTTATCTTCAATTGATATAAATAACACATCCCCAACAACACACTCCCAACAAGATCTGGTAGAAGAAAATTTATTGCAACATACCTCTCCATTAAAGAACGCAAAATCATACTTGCTTTTTCTAAATTCAAAACCTGTCATCCCCGCGAAAAGCGAGGATCTTCTCTTAAGCAAAGTGATGAGGTAAGTTGAGAATAGATTCCCGTTTTCACGGGAATGACTCCATTTGTGCCGATGGCATGTATTATTTTAATTTAAAATGATCTGATATTGCCCTGCCCATTAAAGACTATAATACAGTTCAAACTCATACGGATGTGGAAGCGCTCGAAGCTGCGCGATTTCAGTTTCTTTCAGCTCGATATAGCTTCGCATAAAATTGGGAGTAAACACATTCCCTTGTAATAAAAATTCGTGATCGTCTTTTAAATGTTGCAATGCCTCTTCCAAAGAAGAACAAACTGTCGGTACATCAATTAACTCCTCAGGCGGCAAATCATATAAATCCTTATCAATGGGTTCACCGGGATGGATTTTCTTTTGAATACCGTCCAATCCCGCCATCATCATCGCAGAAAAAGCCAGATATGGATTTGCCATCGGATCAGGAAAACGGACTTCGATACGGCGTCCCTTGGGATTGTAGACATGAGGGATACGAATAGCAGCCGAACGGTTACGAGCTGAATAGGCCAAAAGCACAGGGGCTTCAAAACCAGGAATCAGGCGTTTATAACTATTCGTTGCGGGGTTAGTAAACGCATTCAAGGTACGAGCATGTTTAACAATTCCACCAATGTAGTAAAGTGCCGTTTCTGATAAACCCGCGTATTGATCACCCGTAAAGAGATTCACTCCATCTTTCATTAAAGACTGATGACAATGCATTCCATTGCCATTGTCCCCCACTAGAGGTTTAGGCATAAAAGTCGCTGTTTTACCATAATTATGGGCGACATTGTGAACCACATATTTCAGAATCTGGAGTTCATCTGCCTTATGCACCAAACTATTAAAACGGGTAGCTACTTCACATTGGTTTGCTGTAGCAACTTCATGATGATGCGCCTCAATGACAATACCTAATGATTCCAAAGTTAAACACATTGTGGAGCGTATATCCTGAGATGAATCAACAGGCGGTACAGGAAAATAACCGCTTTTAATACTGGGGCGATGACCAATATTCCCTCCTTCAATGACCTTACCTGAATTCCAGTGTCCTTCTTCAGAATCCAATTTGTAAAAGGAACCGCTCATACCTGTTTCTGAACGAACATCATCAAAAATAAAAAACTCAGGCTCAGGCCCGAACATGGCTTCATCCGCAATACCGGTGGATTTCAGATAAGCCTCGGCTCGCTGAGCAATAGAGCGGGGATCACGCTCATACCCTAACATCGTTTGTGGATCCACCACATTACAACGTACAATGAGAGTATTATCCTGATAAAAAGGATCAGGAAGTATTCGGCTCAGGTCAGGAACGAGAGCCAGATCAGATTGATGAATTTTCTGCCATCCTTTAATGGACGAACCATCAATCATTTTACCATTTTCAATAAAATCATCATCAATGGCGGAGACAGGAATAGTAATATGTTGTTCTTTACCGCGTGTGTCCGTAAAACGCAAGTCAATAAACTTGGCATCATGTTCTTTTATTGATGAAATCAAATCACTTTTACTCATTATCATCTCCAAGATTGATTACAGACAGTCTACCCTAAGTGACTTATTAAAACCAATAGATTAAACTGGAGTCTGTTGATATTTTTACTATTTTGGCTCAAGTCAGCAAACCTCAACAGACCCTGACTTGGAGTAAACTTCAGGTTAAATAATTATGAGCGCCTATCATTATCAAGCGCTAACCAAATCAGGCTCTTCAACCAAAGGAGTTATAGAGGCTGACTCTGAACGCCAGGCGCGTCAATTATTGCGCGAGCAAGGTTTGATACCTACGCAAATTCGTACGTTTGCAAAACAACAATTACGCAATAAAGATAAATTATCAGCGCAGGATTTAGCCTTGCTAACCCGTCAACTGGCTACTTTACTGGCAGCTGGCATCCCTGTGGAGGAATCTTTACGCGGTGTCAGCGAACAAACAGAAAAAAACAAAGTGCGCAGCCTGATTATTGGCGTACGCTCTAAAGTGCTTGAAGGCTATGCTCTGGCCCAGGCGATGGGTGAGTTTCCCAATGCGTTTCCCGAATTATATCGGGCGACAGTGGGTGCTGGCGAACAGACAGGGCGTCTGGATATAGTTCTGGAAAAATTGGCCGATTATACCGAAAATCAGCAAAAGACTCGGCAAAAAATTCAACAGGCTCTTATTTATCCCACTTTAATGATTATTGTTTCAACAACAATTATCAGTTTTCTACTCGCTTTTGTAGTTCCCAAAATTATTGAAGTGTTTAGCAACAGTGGTCAAACACTGCCAGTCATGACAACGCTGTTAATTAACCTCAGTGAGTTTATTAAGACCTATGGCTTACTGGTTCTTTTGGCGATTATTGTTTTTACTGCTGTTTTTAGAAAAAGCCTTGCCAACATGAAAATTCGTACTGCATGGCACAATATTTTATTAAGCCTTCCTGTCAGCGCTTATCTGGTTCGTTCAGTCAATGTAGCCCGTTATATTCATACCTTTGGTATATTATTCGCAGCAGGAGTGAGTGTTCTGGAAACCATGCGCGTATCAGCAAGTCTGGTAAATAACATCGTTATATGTGATGCGTTTGACAAAGCAGCTATTCGCGTGCGCGAAGGCAGCGCAATCAGTCAGGCATTAAAAAATACGGGTTATATCAGTCCCATGGCAATCCATTTAATTGCCAGCGGTGAAAAAAGTGGCCAGTTATCCCTTATGATGGAACGGGCGGCATCTCATTTGGATAATGAAGTCAAACGATTGATTGATACTGCTTTAACACTTCTCGAACCAATGGTTATTTTAGTAATGGGTGCAGTCGTTTTGTTTATTGTGTTAGCAACCCTGCTTCCGGTCTTCTCCATGGAGCAATTGGTGTAGAACAAACCCGGGCGTATTTCCATATCAAGAAGTGCTACCTTGTAGTAGAATCTGTTTCTGTATTTTCTTACAGGAGATTTAATGAATAAACAAAGTGGTTTTTCTTTAATTGAAATCATGGTAGTCGTTGTCATTTTAGGTATTCTTGCCTCTATTGTAGTACCTAAAATTATCAGCCGCCCCGATGAAGCTCGTGTGGTCAAGGCAAAACAGGATGTCCTCGCCATTCAAAATGCTCTGGATCTCTATAAATTAGACAATGGTTTTTACCCTGCCAGCGATCAGGGTTTAATCGCTTTAGTTGAAAAACCAACCACAAATCCCATACCAGGAGATTGGAAACAATACCTGAAATCGTTGCCTAAAGACCCATGGGGGCGAGATTATTTATATTTGAATCCCGGACAGCATGGTGAAGTGGATGTGTATACGTTAGGTGCTTCCGGTGAGCCAGGAGGAACCGGCATCAATGCAGAAATAGGCAATTGGGATGCACGCTGAGCGTGGATTTACCTTGATTGAGATTTTGGTGGTGATTGTTATTATTTCCACCACCATTAGTTTTGCTCTTCTTGCTTTTGGCGATTTTGGTACTGGCCGCAAGGCCATTGTAGCGGCCGAAGAATTCTCTTCTTATTTAAAACTTGTCCAGCACCGCGCTTTATTGGAGGCAAATGCATTGGGTCTTGTTGTCAGTAAAGATCATTACGAAACTTATCGTCTTATCGATAACACTTGGCAAGCCATGCCTGTAAAAAGCCTTTTTCATAGGCGAAACTTACCTGCCTCCATTATTTGTACGCTCCATGTACATACTAAAAATCGACGGGGAAAGCCGGACATTGTTATCAATACTGCCGGTGATATGACAGAATTTACAATGGATTTTGGTACACTCAATCAACCAACTATAGTTACTCTACTAGGCAAACAGAATGGTCAACTCATCCTCCAATCTCAAAAATAGAGGGAAATATCTACCCGGGAAAAAATATTCAGGCTTTACTCTAGTCGAAGTGCTGCTGGCTCTATCTGTGATTGCGATAGCATTAACCGCTTTATTAAAAGCAACCGCTCAAAATGTTTCTAATACTCAACGTATAAAAGAAAAAACAGTCAGTCACTGGATTGCCCTGCAAGGTGTAACCATGATCCAGCTTGGACTGGTCCAGGTGCCTCCTAATCAGACCATTACGAAAGTTACATCAATGCTTGGACAACGCTGGTACTGGCGTGCCAGTAGTAGTCAGACACCGATAAAATTCATGCAACAAATCACCATTACAGTCAGTAAGAATCAGGCAGGACCTTTTACTGACCCTTTGATTGCCTTTTGGTATCCCGCATGAGAAAACAAACAGGCTTCACGCTTATTGAAATTTTAATCGCATTGGCAGTTTTTGCCCTTGTCGCAACCATGACGTCCTCGGTGATGTTTTATGCTTTTAATACACGAGCACGCGTTGCTGAGCAAGCCGATCAACTCAATGATTTACAACTTACCATAACGCGCATGATGCAGGATACCGAACAGGCCGTACCCAGACCTGTACGCGGTAATGACATGCAGAATTTCCCCCCATTTATAGGTGAGTCTCACTATTTCGAATTAACACGAGGCGGACTTGTCGGAACAGACCTGGAAGAAAAACGTAGCACCATGCAACGTATTGCCTGGGTATGTCATAATAATCAATTAATTCGCCGCAGTTGGGCTAATCTGGATACACCAGACCGAGAAAACCATGATACCAGAATCATGCTTGACGGATTGACTCATTGTCAGTTTACTTATTTAAATCATAATTTACAGGTTTTGTCTGAATGGCGAGCCAACGCCATACAACAAAATCAGCATGCAGAACCGTTACCTGAAGCGATACAAATCAAATTAACACCAAAGCATGGGGGAAAGATGAGTTTTCTTTTCATTATTCCCGGAGCATTCTATGCAGAAAAATAATAGCATCTCCAAGGGTAGCGCTCTCCTTTCGGCTCTTTTCATCATGACACTGGTTGCAATTGCTGCTATTGCAATGACTACCCGCTTACAGCTTGATATTTATAGAACCCGATTAACCATTGTCAGCGACAAACTTACCCTGGCTTCACAGGCAGTAACTTTTTGGGCGATGAGCGAGTTGACCAATAAAAATCAGGTTACTTTAAGTAACAGACAGGGCAAGCTGTCGGATTTTCCTGATAAATTCAGCACTATTTATCCCAATGCTCTCATTCGTGGCAGTTTATATGACTTACAAGCACGATTTAATTTAAATAATTTAGCCGATAAAAAGTATCGGTTTCTTTTTTTTAAGTTGATTGAAAATACAGTGAAAAACTTGCCACCCGCCACCCATCGCATACTGGTTCTCGCGCTGGAAGACTGGCTCAGCCCTTATCAGCCTGGACGTGGCTCCCAATCGTTTTTCAATTATTATTTAAAACAAAAACCCCCCTACTACCCTTCTCACCAATTCATGCAAAAAGTATCTGAATTCAGATTGCTGCAAGGAATGACTCCTTCAATCTATCAGGCCCTTCTTCCTTATATTACAGTGCTTCCCGACTCCCCTACGCCTATCAACATCAATACCGCATCCAAACCGGTTCTCATGGCACTTGGTAATGGTTTGAATGAAAACCAGGTTGATGAGCTAATAGAAGCTCGAGGAGAAAAAGGTATTCAGGATCTCAATCGTATTAGCCTTTTGCTCCAAAAATTAAACATTCGCCATGAAGATATTACCGTCGAGAGCCAATACTTTATGAGTGTGGCAAAAATTACTATGGAAGATTTACATCTCACCACTTATGCAATACTTAAACGAAGTAAAGATAAAAACGGTAAAATTTCTGTAAGTCTGATTAGCCAAAGCCGCAATTCATTTGAGTAAACCATTTATTCAATAGCACCATCCCCTACAGTCCCCTTTTATCTTATAATCATAGTCGTCTTTTCTGATTCCTCATGATCAACACTGATTTTTTCTTCTTCGGAACAGGATTTCGATAATGTTTTTCTATCCCAGGTAACATTTTTCTGAGCATGGATAGAGGAATTGGATTGCGTCATCCCGCTTAAACCCTCTATCATTTTTAGAGAAGAATCCTTCTCTGCCTTCTTGTCGACGTTAATAGCGGGCTCAGCTGTTTTTGTAGCTTGAAGATCAGCATCTAATTGCTTTGTAATCCCTTCTAAATTGTTCTGTAGCTCTTTATTAATCGAAGAATTGGATACTTTGAGCACTAACGTTTTAATCGCATAAACGGCCACAATTGCAGCTATGCAACCAACCGTAACAAAAAGTGCAGGAGGAAAAAAATTCCATACAGCTATCACACCCACTATGCAAACCGCAGCAGTGAAGTTGGTGAAAAAAGATCGCCAGTGGAGTTTACTATTGGCTTCATGTCGTGCGCGGGCTTTATCTATCAACGCTTCTTTATTTAAAGCTTCTGCCTTGTCTACAGGCGTTTTGCGAAAGCCCAGGGGGTTTATCTTCCACTCATTCAATTTCTTGTATTCTTCCTGATATTGTCTTCGCTCTCTTATTAAGGAAACGACTTCTTTAAAAACGCTTACTGAGGAAGCAGCAACCGATAAACCGGCCACTAAAGGAGTCATTATCGCCGTGGCTGCCGCTATCCATAAACCATAGCTGGCCACATTGAATGCATTTTCAGCAATTGAAAATACATTATCCACTACACGCCTCCAGAAAGGTTTGGTAGGATTATAATTGTATTGAACCAAGGTAACCGCAAATAATGAAACGGTACCCACTAAACCTATGACAGGCAGTCTACCGACAATTGCAGGAATCAGTCCTTGAACAAAATTGGTTATATTGGTCAATAATCCTTGAGAAGTCATTAAACCTGACACTACTGTAACAAACACCGTACCCGCAACCAGCCCCATGAGCGCAAATTTTAATTTTTGTGTGGTTTTTACACTCTGAATGACTGCTACAATGTGCTCAAATTGTTGGTGTGTCTGACACAGGTTATCGTCCATTAACTGATTAAATAATTGATGAACAGTCAATTGTTGTTTACGATAATTTTCTCGTTGACCAGATGTCGCGCCTATTGCATCAAATAACTTATCAATATCAGGAATATCATTAATTAATAGCAGATCATAATCTTTATGAAACTTTATTGGATTGGCATAGTGTTGCTTTATATTATCTTCCAGTTCTGCAAGATTATTTTTACCTATAAACTCAACAAAGATCTCAATGAATGTTTTCATTTTATTAACCATTTAGTGTCTTTATTAACCAGTATAAGGTAATATTATTAATAAAATATTAAATGGTTTAGATTAATAAATGATTAACTTGGTACCAAACAAAAAATTCAAAAAGTCGGTTTATTTTTTATAAGTAATTGCCCGGTGAAACTACTACGTAAATAAAAACCGCGAGGAAGCGTCAATATTTTATTTCCATCGTTATCAAAGCCATAACAAAGAGAGCGGCCATTGGCAGCCTTGGGCCTTACTTGAAGATACTGTCCCATGCTTGCATTAACCTCATCCAATCGCCCTGTACTCATCATTGCAACCAATTCTTGCCAGTCATTTGCTAAAATTGCTTCCTCCTGCTTATCAGGTGACCATAAAAAGCCTCGACCTATTCGGCGATGCTCAAAGGGGATTGTTTTATCTCCTTCAACAGGTAACCAAAGCACGCGTTTTAATTTGCTATAACATTGAGAAGTTAACCAGCGTTGTTGGTGAATGGTTAACAAAGGAATACTCGTAACAAATGTTGATTCTGAGGGGTTGCCCTTCGCATTAAGCGGCAATGTTTTAAGCTCAATACCAAGATGAATAAAATCGGGAAGTTGCTTCGTGCCGGCTGTGGTGCCAAGGGCCAATTCCATGGCAAGACCTGCCCAGCCCTTACGTTTTTGCGGTTCAGCAGGCATTTTTAAATCCAGGGAAGCCGCTAGCTGACTGAAACTCATTCCTTCAATATGCTGACATCGCCTTATAAGTTCTGTCTCATTATTCAGCCTTTTTTTTGCTGATAACAGGTTCATATTCACCTTTTTTTAATTCAATACTGAAGGGTGGTACTGGCGCTTGCACACCGGCTGCTTTAAATTGAGCCATAATTGCAAATAGAACTTTTGAACGCACCTCAACCCGAGTATGAATTTGCACATTGATAAAATAACGAATCTCAAACTCAATGAGTGCGTCATCGATTTGTTTTAAAAGAACCTGAGACGGTGGGTCTTCAACGATTTCGGGAATAATAGCCAGCACATCCAGGATTAATTGCTGGATTATCACCGGATCGTCCGCACGGCTGACTTTAACCGGAATAACGGTTCGTACAATACTATCCTGATGAGTCCAGTTAGTAAAAGGTTTATTAAAAGTTTCCGCGTTAGGGATAAGTACTTCCATATTATCCCAGGAAGATACACGCATGGAACGGATACCGATATGTGAAACTCGCCCTTCATGCGTCCCTAAGGTAATTAAATCCCCTTCCCGTACCGGTCTTTCAATAAGTAACATAAGTCCGCCAATGATATTCGATGCAAAATCGCGCAGACCAAAACCCATACCCACAGCAAGGCCACCAATAACCATTGACATACCACTGAAATCCAACCCTAAAACCCGTAAAGTAATAAATCCGCCAATGAGAATCACTGCATATTGAGTAAAAACCGATAAACTATTGCGAATGCCTGCGTCTCGAGCATCTCGATATAGCCAGCGATAACAAAATTCGCGTGTCCATTTTGAAGCCCAAATGAAGACAGAAAGTAAAATAAGAAACTCAAGTATACTGACCGGCGTAATATGTATCCCTGATAGATTCACTAATGGATACTCGCCAAACTGACGTATTCCTGCTCTTATCGCAGAATCGGAATACCAGCCCAAAAGCTGGAAAACAACAAAAAGACTGGTAATAAATAAAGTAACTCGAAGTATTTTATCCAGAGGTTTCAATACAACTTCGATCCATAACCAACCATTACGCAGTGATGAGATCATCCACTCTGATAAAAGATCCAATGCATCAAAAATTAAACCATGAATTAAGACATAACCGGTAATAATTAAAAGAACTTGTATCTGGTAACGGCTCATTGTCCAGGCTAAATTGATATAACCGATTAAGCCAATAATTGCAGTAGTAAATATTGTTAAAGGAATAAGAACAACTAATAACATAATTGCATTACGGAAATATCTTTTTTTACTTTTTAATAAAGGATGAAGCAAATGGGTAATCATCTCTTTACTCTTCCATCCTACTATCGAAACAGCCAGCAAAAACAGCATAAATAAGCGGCTAAAAATATCCTGTAACAGTAAAGATAAAGGTAACTCATGACTGATAGTCATTAATGTGGTTGTCCACCCGCCAATTAAGAGAAGCCATTTAAGCCGATGATAGAGATTGACATCCTGACCTGAGGCATCGCTGATCCTTTCTAACAATACAAGACGAGCGATAAGGATTAATGCTCGAAAAGTCAACCAGATAAAAATGAGATTGACTAATAAATGGTAATGCACAAAAGGAATATGATTGAGATGAAGCAAAACGATGATTGCAGCAGCAATAGCTAATTGCGAAATATTACGGCTTATCAGAATTAAAATACCATCGTATAAATGCCCTGATAAACGTGAACGCTCTTTGTCATGGGTCAAGCGTTTCAGTAGTTTATGCAAACTGACCGCCACAATACCAATAACCCCCAGAGCAAGCCAGATAAAGGTAGCAGGCAATATATCCTGCCACAAATAATTATCCCGTACTTTAAGCGTCAGGGACTTAACATAATTATAAAATTGGCCAGGAATTCTTGTGAATTGCTCCAGAATAGAAGTCCAACTATCCAGACGATATTCTGATAAAGTCTGTCTTACGGACAATTGTTTTTTGAGTTCTTGCTCATGATTTTCAAGATCTTCCTGTAGGGTTTGCTGTTGGATAGTAATTCCTTCTATTCTGGAATTAACGATACGGATTAGCGCTGAATATTGCTGCTTTAAACGGTTATCAAATAAATGACGTTGACCATTGCTTAACAGAAGCACCATTTTTTTTAGTGCCTGCTCTATATCCGATAACTGGCCAATTGCATTTTTATAGGTTTCAGTTACTGCTTGTAAAGTTCTTATGTCCGGACTTTTTTGAAGTAAATAATCAGCTTTGGCAAGTTTTTTCTGTAGATCAACTTCGGCCATTTTATGCTGAGTTAAATTGATAATCTGATCATTTAATAATAACTTTGCCTCAAGCGTAGAGTTTGCATTGGATTCCTGCTGTAATTTAATACTACTTTGATAAAGCTTATCCAATGATTCATTAAGCCTGTTTTCCTGATCACGAAGTTTTTCTAATTGCTCATGAAGATGGCTTTTGGATTTCCACAAATCGAGTTGTTGATTTTGTAAAATTAATGCATCCTGATAACGTTTAGCTAAAACCATATTCTCATTGATTAGATTGATGGTCTTTTTATTGATCTCATTAAGGGTATTAATTTTGCTGATTCGTTGCTGTGAATTAATCGGTGTTGTAGCCGCCAAAGGCGTTTGCTGCAAACGCTTTAAGCGCTGGGTAAAATCATCCTGTAATTTTTTTTGAGTAGCAAGAAAGTTTTCAAAGCTAGTGATTTTTCCCTGATTTAAAACAATCATTGCCTGATTTTCATGCAATCGCTTAGTGTATTCTGCCTGACTTTCTGGCGGCGGCAATAATTTTGATTCGTTCAGAACCTGGGTTAAATTATTCTTTTCCTGTACCAGGTATTCAATTAGTTTATTGGCGCCAGCATCTGGCTGGGCAGAAACCGCTACAGTACTTGTTAACAGGAATAACGCTAAACAACAAACAATCCACCATTGCGCATGAGAAAACAAATTGCCTGGACCAATTGTCAGGCAGGCAGATAATAAATTTTTTTTAACCGCTTTTTGTTTCAATATTACTCACTCTCATAACCTGCGTGCCACGGCCTACCTCAGCACCAAGGAATGCTGGTATTGTGCCTCAAGCGCCGGATACAGGGACAAACCGCGGCATATATCGTTATAAAGTCAACTAAAACTGAGAAAGTTGCACAAACTGAGACAATGGAATTAGATACTACATCATACTCCTTGAATACTTATCTGCCAAGACCTATCATGTCTTCCTACCCTGGATAGTTCGAATAACGTCAATAAGCTATTTCAAAAAAATAGCTTATTGACGAATTTATTTCGCTGTCGGTGCAATACGAATAGCTAATTCATTTAATTGAGCATTACTTACCGCAGCAGGTGCATTTGTCAGAAGACAAGAGGCTGATTGTGTTTTAGGAAATGCAATAACGTCACGAATTGAACTGGAATCAGTCAATAACATTGCCAGACGATCCATACCTAAAGCAATACCTCCATGAGGAGGACAGCCATATTGTAAAGCATCCAGTAGAAAACCAAATTTCTCTTTGGCCTCTTCTTCTCCAATACCCAGCATATCAAATACAGCTTGCTGTAATTGCGGTTGATGAATTCGGATGGAACCGCCTCCAATCTCATAACCGTTAATAACGATGTCATAAGCTTTAGCCAAGGTTTTGGCAGGATTTTGCCTTAATGAATCAATAGATAACTCTTGAGGGGAAGTAAAAGGATGATGCATGGATTGCAATTGATGAGTTTTGCCATCCCGTTCAAACATTGGCCAGTCAATAACCCATAATAACCGCCACCCTGCTTCAACTAATTGGCGATCATGCCCCAATTTGACACGTAAAGCCCCCATGGATTCATTAACCAGTTGTTCATGCCCGGCACCAAAGAAAATAACATCACCCGTTTTAGCATCAACCCTATCCAAAATTGCATTCACACTGGCTTCTGACAGAAATTTCAAAATAGGGGATTGCAAGCCCTGCATTCCCTGTGATTTATCATTAACTTTGATATACGCAAGCCCTTTTGCACCATAGATAGCAACAAATTGTCCATAATCATCGAGCTCTTTCCGACTCAAAGTACATCCATCAGGCAATTTTAAGGCAACTACTCTACCGTCCTGATTATCAGCTGCCTCCGCAAAAACATTAAACTCAGAATTTTTAACCAAATCAGCGATATCAATCAACTCCAAGGGAATACGCAAATCGGGTTTATCGCTCCCAAAACGTCGCATCGCCTCGGCGTACGTCATTCTTGGTAGTTTTTCAGGCAACTTCACCTGTAAAATGTCATGAAAAACTTTTTGCAACATGCCTTCAATAAGATGTTGAATGACGTCTTCATTGATGAACGCCATCTCAATATCAAGTTGAGTAAATTCAGGCTGTCGATCAGCCCGCAAATCTTCGTCACGAAAGCAGCGTACAATCTGATAATATTTATCAAAACCGGACATCATCAGTAACTGCTTGAACAATTGCGGTGATTGAGGTAACGCATAAAATTTACCGGGATGCACACGGGAAGGGACCAGATAATCCCTCGCTCCTTCTGGGGTTGCTTTGGTTAACATCGGTGTTTCAATGTCAACGAACCCCTGTGCATTAAGATATTCACGTATACAACGAATCATATTGTGTCTTAAAGTGAGATTACACTGCATCTCGCTACGTCTTAAATCGAGATAACGAAAACGATAACGCAAATCTTCATTAACGAACTGGTGATCATCCGGTAAAAAAGGTGGGATCTGAGCTTGATTTAATATTTCAAGTTCACTCCCAACAATTTCAATGGAACCTGTCGCCATATTTTCATTAATCATACCTGCTGGTCGCTTGCGAACCGCTCCTGTCACACGCACAACAAATTCATGGCGCAATTTTTCCGCACTGGTAAAAACTTCAGCAAGTTCTGGCTCATAAACAACCTGAAGCAGACCCGAACTATCGCGTATGTCCAAAAATATAACACCACCGTGGTCACGACGGTTATGAACCCAACCACAAATACGAACGGTTTGTCCAATCATGGTTTCATTAACATTGACACAATAATGTGATCTCATAAACTACCTGTTTAAAAAATTAGACGTTTACTTCCGTCATTGGAGGGGTTGGAGGAGCCACGACACCTAAAGAAATAATAAATTTTAATGCTTCCTCGATTGACATGGATAACTCGATAGCATTTTCTTTGGGAATCATCATTAAAAAACCCGACGTAGGATTGGGTGTTGTTGGCACAAAAAGAGATAACATTTCCTCGCCTGTTCGCGAAAGCACTTCAGGATGCGATGTACCTGTGAGAAACGCAAGACTCCACAACCCTTTACGCGGATATTCGATTAATAACACCTTGCGAAATGCCTGGCTGTTAGTTGCAAATACAGCCTGTATCACCTGCTTGGACGCATTGTATATAGAACGTACTAAAGGTATTTTTGCTAATACGGCCTCTCCCCAGGCTACCAGATGCTGTCCCAAAAAATTGGTGGCCAGAACGCCGGTTGTTATCAATAAAATCAGCGAAATGATCACACCCAAACCAGGAATATGCATGCCAACCAGCTGCTCAGGTCTGTACGCCGCAGGCAATAAAGCCATCGTACCATCAAGAAGCTCCACAATAAAACGCAGCACTACGATAGTCACCAGAATGGGTAACCAAACTATTAAGCCAGCCAGGAGATACCGCCGTAAGGATTTTGAATTCACTCTTTCTCACCTTTCGTTTTACTTGCTGACGACGTATTCGACTCAGATTCTTTTTTTGCCGCAGGTTTCGCTTCACTTGTTACAGCCGTATCAGAACCGGTTTCTTTTTTATGTTCGGATCTACCCTTATTTTTAAAATCAGTGACATACCAACCACTTCCCTTTAATTGAAAACCCGCTGCAGAAACCAGCCGTGTCGCTGTATCTTCACAACAACGAGGACATTGCTTAACCGGTGCGTCATTTATTTTTTGCATTAAATCAAAATGATGATGGCAACTGGTACATTCATATTCATAAATTGGCATCAACTTATCTCCTTGACAGATAAACTCGAAAAAAAACGGATAGTAATAATTCTACTTGGTAGCTATTACCTATTCTCTTCTCATGAGTTATGAAGAATAAACCAGGGATTATAGCTAACATGCGAAATATGGACAATCCATCTGATTCTGAATTTAGTTTCTGGTCAAACTCTATACATTGCTTATAATTATAATCAGATAGAAATATCACAATTGTCCAGGACTTATTTGAGATTGATTGAATACTTCAGGATGCTCTTCTCGGAAAGCTTTGATCTTCTTTTCCATATCCTCATCCTTTTTAAGAACATCTTCAATGTTTTGATATTCATGCATTTTTATACGGTTAATTGGTGAATCTCTACGTAGAGATAAATGCTCCATAATGGCCTTTTTCTCATAAGTTCTTTTGTCCATTGATAAAATTACTGGCTCTTTCATAATTTCCCACGTGATAAGACAACACAATTCATCGGGGATCTCTTGCACTGATTTTTCGGAGAAAGAAGTTGTGGTTGTTGTCGTGGTGGTGGTGGTAGCTTTTGCTTCCTCTCTATTGAATTCAGAAAAATCAGGTTCAGGCAAAGAAATAGGCCAACGAAACTTCGAAATGATGGATCTCGATATGGAGAAAAAAGAGTGCGAATTAGCATTGGCAACAGACATTCGTTCAGTGGATTGTGAAGACCAGGGACTATTGTTGTTTGATTCAACTCTTTTTTCTTTATCTCGACCTTCTTGTTTTTGAACGTTCTGCATAATTTGATCGTGAATACGCTGTTGTTCTTCTATGTAAGCTTGCTCGCTTGCTTCAAGCGCCCACTTAAGTTCTTTGTCTTCTTCTTCAAAAACGCCGTCCGGTTTCGCGTTGGTGTCAGATACTGCCTTTTGGGAAGAAGATTTGATTTCCTTTTGCATCATCTCGTCTGCTGAAGGAGGCTGCATGTATTCTGTTGTGTATTGGATTCCCTTTATATGGGGTCCCTTTACTAGCTTGCGGACTTCGCGCTGATAAATTACAGGCGGGTCCAACCGATACATCTCTTGAGCTTCTTCCATTGAACAAAAACCAAGGATTCTCACCTGTTTATCATCAATGTTTTCGTATTCTAAAATGTACCAATATTTTCGCCTGTTTGGCCATTTCATTGTATGATCTTTAGCATCCTGGATCGAACTAAAATCTAACAAAGTGTTCCTTGTAAAAGTCTCTCCGGCCGTAATCTTTTTGACACAATCTTCGTTTGTAAATTTCGCACCTTTAAAGTCTATTTGAGCAACAAAAAATTTAGAATCAGGGCTTATAGGGGAAATG
This sequence comes from Legionella fairfieldensis ATCC 49588, assembly GCF_000621525.1. Taxonomy (GTDB): domain Bacteria; phylum Pseudomonadota; class Gammaproteobacteria; order Legionellales; family Legionellaceae; genus Tatlockia; species Tatlockia fairfieldensis. The sequence continues at coordinate 208,827 of NZ_JHYC01000001.1, forward strand.
GAAGGCATTATTTTTTCCTCAGTATGTTAATAAACCATTTGAATACAAAAATACATCTTCATAACAACATGATGACTTAAAAAAAGCGATTAAAAATCAATAAATACTCCAGTTAATCAAAGTTGTTAATCCAACTTCCTTCATAAGAAAGCGTCGCTAAAAGAGGTCCATACATTTTTGCCGATAATGTTGAAATATTATCAGACAAAGCCAGCATTTCTTTATCGAGGCAGTTAGCCACCCAACCAGCATAATGAATCTGATTGGTCTTTAATACTGAATCCGTGAGCAATGCATGGTTTAAACAACCAAGACGCATCGCTACGACTACAATAACCGGTATTTGTGTCAACTTTAAAAAATCAAGCCAGGTTTCTTCCTCGTTCAAGGGCACCAATAAACCACCGGCTCCTTCTACCAATAAATAATCTAATGAGGAAAATTGCTCATTGCAACAAAAATCAGCGATCTCCTGACTGCTTAATCGCTTGCCAGCTTCTTTTGCAGCGAGATGAGGTGAGACAGGCGAAACAAATTGCCAACCATTAATCGGATAGTTGGCATGATTATATTGCTGTAATTTTAACAGATCTGCGTTTTCCAATTGATCGTTATTTACCAGACAACCACTTGCTACGGGTTTTATAGCCAGAGCACTTTTTTTCTTTTGTTGTAAATGCTCCACTAACCGGCAAGTTACGTAGGTTTTACCGCAATCGGTATCCGTACCAGTAATAAAATAGGTTTTCACAGGAGCCGCCTTAAAACAGTGATCAACTCATCCGGATGCGATAAAAAAGGGAGGTGAGCTGCTTTTGTAAACATGAAATAATCAAACGCAGAATAACGCTTTTGCATTGCTTCCATGGTGGTTCGCGGTACAATAGCATCCAATTGTCCGAAAATAAAACAGGTCGGCCTGTTGAAATCTTGCAAAGACACTCTCAGATCCCATTGCGCTAAAATTTGCAAACCTTGTTGCAGACTGTGCGGTGCAAGTTTTTGCTCATGGGGATACTCATAAGTCTGGCCATTCAACTGTAATCGAATAAATTCAGACAAGGTTGCTTGCGGGTTTTTTATCAAATTAGAGTAAAAACCAGCAAAAACAGTTTTAGTAATACCCGGCCAATTTTGTTCTTTTATAAAATAAGGCGAAGTCGCGATATTCATCAGATGACTTATCCGGGAAGGTTCTTCAATAGCCAGCCTTGTGGCAAACAAACCGCCCATAGACCAGCCAATGAGTGCAAAGGAATCCGGCAATTGTTGCAACAATTTTTGTTTAAAAAAAACCCAATCCATGGGCGAGCTAAGACCAAACCCGGGTAAATCCACCAAATAAAGCTGATATTCTTTTTCAAGACGAGTAGCCAGCGGTAACCAAACGCGATGATCAAAACCCCAGCCATGAAAAAGTACCAGCGGTTTTCCCTGTCCTCTAATTTCAATATGTAGATTCATAAATTTGATGAAGTTGTGAAAATAAATAATCAATCTGATCAGAGTTATGATGATAATTGATTATTATTCTTAAGCCTGTGTGTTTTTTAGTGACGGTAGGTTCACGTATAGCCTGACAAAAAATACCTTTACTCCGCAACACCTCTGCATAGTGTAACGCTTTATGAGGACAGCCTAATTGCAATTGCTGAACAGGCGTTTGCGAACAAACCCATTTTAAAGGTGAATGACTACAGGCTTTCTGAAAATAATCAATCAATTGATGGAGTTTTCGTCGCTTATCATCAGACTTTCGAATAATAGTTAACGTTTCTAATAAGCCATAAGTAAAAGCAGGACTTATCGCTGTCGAATAAATAAAGGAACGTGCAGATTGCAGCAACGCATCAATCCATTCTTCAGAGCCTGCTACTACCGCACCCTGCGCTGCAAATGCCTTGCCAAGCGGTATAATTCGTAAGGGAATATGCCGTTGCGATAAACCATAATGCACCACAGCTCCTAAACCCTCGCGACCCCATACACCAAAGGCATGCGCTTCATCAACAAGGCAGTCTGCACTATGAGTAGCACAAAGCGTTGTCATTTCATGCAGGTTGGTCATTTGACCACTCATGCTAAATACACTTTCCGTAATAACAACGGGATTAGAAGGCCGTTTTTGTAATTTTAACGCAAGATTTTGAAGATTATTATGCAAGTATCGCGTATAACGAACATTCGTCAAACGTAAACCATCATAGAAAGAAGCATGTAGCGCTTTATCAAGGAGCAGATGCGTTTCAAATTGGCTTAATAACGTGATGATAGCCAAATTAGCTGCATAACCTGAACTAAATAAAAGCGCATCATCTACTTTTAAAGCCTTTGCAAAAGCTTGCTCCAATTCTTTATGAATTCCATGATAACCGCACACCACCATTGAGCCACCGCTCCCTGATGGGTAGTCAGCAAAACCTTTTTGAAACGCGTTGCTAATACGCGAATCAAGGCTTAACGATAAATAATCGTTGGAACTGAAGTTCAACCAATCATCATAAACAGACAAACGTTTACGATGTAAGCCTTGTTCTTTCAGTCGCGCTGTATGATCAATAAGCCGGGAATTTATCATATTTCGGTAAAAGCCTTTAATCCTAATTTATCAAAAAGGATTTGATCGTCATCTTGTTCTGGATTAGCTTCTGTTAATAGCTTGCCACCAATGAATACAGAGTTAGCCCCCGCGAAATAACATAAAGCCTGTAACTCATCACTCATTTCGGTTCGCCCGGCTGTTAAACGAATAACACTGGTCGGCATGATTATCCGCGCTGTAGCAATGGTTCTTACCAGCTCAACGCCTTCAACCTGTTTAGCTTTTGCTAAAGGCGTACCTTCCACCGGAATCAGGCGATTAATCGGTATGCTTTCAGGAGGCGTTTCCATAGTTGCCAGAGTCCATAAAAATTCAATTCTATCTTCGCGGCTTTCACCGAGTCCCAGAATCCCGCCACAACAAACCCCAAGCCCCGCTTGCCGTACATGATCCAATGTTTCCAAACGTTCGCTAAAACGGCGCGTAGTCACTACCTTGTCGTAATAAGAAGGAGAGGTATCGATATTATGATTATAAAAATCCAGTCCTGCTTCCTTTAAAGCCTGAGCCTGTTCAGGCTTTAACATACCTAACGTCATGCAGGCTTCCATATCCAGTGCTTTCACGCCCGCAATCATTGCAGTTAAGTCTGCCATGGCCTTCTCAGGAGGACAACGCCAGGCTGCTCCCATACAAAAACGTTGGGCACCATTGGCTTTCGCTTCTCTCGCCTTAGCCAATACCTGTTCAACCGACATTAATTTTTCTTTTTCAACACGTGTCTTATGATGACCACTTTGTGAACAGTATCCACAATCCTCAGGACAAGCTCCTGTCTTAATGCTAAGTAACCTGGCTAATTGTAACGTATTTTCAGCATGATTTTGCCTATGAACAGCATGAGCGTCATAAAGCAGATTATTAAAGGGCTGAGTATAGATACGTTCTATTTCCTCCAAATTCCAGGGCTTATTGTTTTTGGTCATTGTTTCTCACATTCTTTTATTTTAGCGAACATGATAAAGTGACATCAGTTCTTGTCAACCAAAAAATTAAATGATGGTTAACGTTAATCAACTCATTGAAAATGATTTAAATCATATCTGGCATCCTTGCACACAGATGAAAGATTTCCTGGAGACTCCCCCGTTAGTAGTTCACAAAGCGCAGGGCAGCTATCTTTATACTGATAAAGGGCCAGTTATTGATGCCACATCAAGTTGGTGGTGTAAATCTCTTGGTCATGGCCATCCTGCGGTTATCGAAGCCATTAAAAAGCAACTGGACTGCTTTGAGCATGTTATCGCAGCCAACACCACTCATGAGAAGCTGGTTGAGTTAGGAGAAAAACTGGCCAAAATCAGCAACAAACAACACCTCTTTTTTGCGTCTGACGGTTCCAGTGCCGTGGAAATTGCCATGAAACTGGCTTTGCATGCCAGCCAATTAAAAGGACAAGCTCATCGTAATGAATTTATTGCATTGAAAAACAGTTATCATGGTGAAACATTGGCCACTTTAAGTGTTAGCGACACAGGACTTTATAAAAAACCTTACGAGGGTTATGGGGTAACTTGTCATTTCATTCAATCCATTCCTTATGTCTCTGGCAGTGATGATCCCTTGTGGCAAGATGCTGGTGTTTATTGGCCCTCAATGTTGACCGAACTTGAAAAAATCAAGGAAAATACGTGCGCACTTATTGTGGAGCCTCTTGTGCAAGGCGCTAACGGCATGAAATGTTATAGCGCTGATTTTTTAACTAAACTAGCGCATTGGACTAAAGAAAATAATATTTACTTCATTGCTGATGAAATTATGACGGGACTGGGAAGAACAGGACAATGGCTTGCTTCTCATCATGCCAACATAGATGCCGATTTGATCTGTTTATCCAAGGGACTCACATCAGGCACGCTACCGCTAAGTTGCGTTCTTATTGACAAAGCGATTTATGAATTATTTTATGATGATTACGATAAAGGAAAATCTTTTCTTCATTCCCATACATACAGCGGCAATGCCTTGGCGGTTAGTGCAGCACTTGCCACATTGAAAATAATGGAAAGCGAGGGAGTGAATGATCAGGCAAAAAAAACAGGTCAATTAATGCGTGATAACATTCAGCAAATCGCTTCTATAACCAGTAAATTAACTAATATAAGATCTCTGGGGGCAATCGTTGCGGCCGATTTACAAAAGGATGATGTGAAACGTCCCGGCTATAGACTTTATCAGGAAGCACTTCATAGAGGCGCGCTGTTAAGACCTTTAGGCAATACACTCTACTGGCTACCTCCTTTAAATACTGAATCATCAGTTATTGAAGCATTAGCAGAAATTACTTTAAACTCAATAAGAGCCGTTTATCAACAGTAATTGGTATGAAGCATGCAGATAATCTACCTCTGATAATTAGATAACTGGAAAGAGAAAATGAGTAAATTATTAACAGTAATTCTTCTTATAGGCTCTTTTATTTTCCACAGTGCAGAAGCGGAAGAGATCAATGCTTCCGGCAATTATTGGCGTTGTACCTCGTTTGATGGGGAAAATAAAGAATGGACGGTGAATAGTAACTATGAACTATCGGCAATTAATAAAGCACTTGATGCCTGTAAAAAGCAAAGCAATCGGCCGACCAGTTGCAAGACAGCCAAAGAAACTTGTGAAGTATTTATCAATGGCACATCAACCCGCCCAATGTGGCGCTGCACTGCTCTGGACCAAATGGCTAAAACATGGCCTGGCAATATCTACGCGCATAGGGACGATGCGGCAATTGCCGCAAAAGCTTATTGTCAACAAGAGAGTTCCTTTCCGGACACATGTTATATTAATCTAATAACTTGTAAAAATTTAAATTCAAGAGAATAATCACTTATGTATTGTGTAGGATTAACAGGCAACATTGCCAGCGGCAAGACAACTGTAAGTCGTTTTTTTAAAGAAAGAGGCGTTACAGTAATCAGTGCCGATGAAGCAGCGAGAGAATTAACGGCGCGCAAGCAGGACGCTTTGATTGCTATTGAGCATTATTTTGGCAAATCTGTTATTCTGCCATCCGGTGAGCTTAATCGGGCCATGCTGCGGCAAATCATCTTCAGCGCCCCTGAAAAAAGGCAATGGCTGGAACAACTATTACATCCTCTTATAAGGCAATATATTGCCAATAAAGTCAGAGAAACAAAGTCTCCTTATTCCATGATTGAAATTCCTCTTTTGATTAAACGTTCTGATTATCCTTACTTAAATCGCGTATTACTTGTTCAGGCCGAACGGGAACAGCAAATCGAACGTGTCATTCACCGCGATAACTGCTCCAAAGAGCATGCGGAAACAATATTAACCCTTCAGAACAATACTATGGATCAACAAAAATTGGCCGATGATATCATTAATAACGATGGTTCGATTTTCGAACTGGAAAAAAAAATTGAAAGTTTACATCAGCGGTATTTACAATTAGCTACCCAAAAGTCATGATAGCATTGTTTTTTCTAATTATTATTTCCTCTTAATTATGGTAGACTGCGCTCAAAGCAGGCTAAGGACAGCATTTTTTTATGTATGAAGAGACTATTACTTTTGAGCTAGCCACTCATTTTTTACCCAAAATCGCATTAAGATTAGAATATCTGCATCAAACTATCAATCAAGCCTGTGAAGAAACCCATCCCATTATTCATCACTACGCCTTAAAAAATGTGATTGAAATTATTAAATTAATCGAGAAACCTGAGCTTAAAAGTCGTTTTTTAAAAGAACTAATGCGCATAGAACACACGCTAAACAAATCCAACACTAAAATTTCTGCCGACCTCTACGATACTCTGTACACGCAAATTCAAGTATTAAATCATGTAGCCGGTCGATTTGGAGAAAATATTCACAGTAATCCTTTTTTGCTATCTATAAAACTGAGTCCCTCTCCTCATAATATTGATTGCGAAAGCTACTCGCCCCAACTTTTACTCTGGCTGGAATCTAACCCGGCCATGAGACAACGTGATCTGGCTATGTGGTTAGATAAACTCAGACCCTTACACCGCACTGTTAGTCTTTATTTGTCTTTATTAAGAAATACGGCACAATTTGAGGAAATAAATATGGTTAACGGATTTTATCAACGTCCATTACCTCCTAAAACATCCTGTCATCTTATTTTGCTACGAATTAATAAATCATTTGGCATTGTTCCACGAATGCAGCTTGGACATCATGGTTTAAGTCTTCGATTATGTGAGATCAGTACCATGCGTGAAGTGCGTGAAACTGAAGCCAGACTGGATTTGGCGCTTTGCCAATTATAAGTTTTTTCCATAAAATTCTTTTTCCAGTACGCAATGATAGTTAAAATTAATTAATTATAGGAATGAAAATGAAAAAAAAACTGATGATTGGTTTGAGTCTTCTTCCCTTGTTTGCCCAATCCTCTGAATTAAAAACTTTCTCTGAAATAAGACATGCCTTTTCTCAGGGTTCAGAATTAACTTTTGTCATCTCTTTAAAAAAATGCCAATCAGACCGTTCGCTGGGTGACATTACCATTTCCACAAAGCCTGAAGCGATTATGCTTATTCAGAATAAAAAGCTAACCGCCTCCAATAAGCATTTTACGCTTAATGATCCGTCTTTCTCAGGCTCACCTGTTATCGAATACAACAAATATACTATTAATATGAAAGGTGACGCTGAACTAATGACGACAGTAATGGACGCTCGTGATTATCACCCACTCGCTAATCATAAAATAAATTGTGAGTTGGGCAAAGGATTTCTCGTATTTGATAAAAACGAATAACTCAGCCAGAAAGGAACGGGCAACGACTTCGAGACGATGCATTGCATCCTCCTCAGGCCGAACGGTATAATGTCCCAAGTCAATAATCTTATCTTATTTCAATAATTATTAGCGAATAATTATCATCTTGACTAAACTATTAATGGAAGTATTAAACTATTTTCACCTAAAAAGAAGGATAAGAAAACATGAATAATACTAGAAAGATAGCGATAGCTTGTTTCCTCTTAACGACTCTGGGTCTATTGAGCGCCTGCGGTACAATTAAGGGCTTCGGTCAGGACGTTTCAAGAACCGGTCGAGATATTCAAAGAGCCGCCAGTTAATACGAGTTTTATGAGATGGCCCGTTTTAAGCGGGCTTCTATAGTTGTAGTTGATTAGAATTTAAGTGGTCCAATTAATTTATATTAGGATCTTCTCTCAAGCAAAGTGATGAGGTAAGTTGAGAATAGATTCCCGTTTTCACGGGAATGACTCAAAACAATGTGAGGCCATCCCGCGAAAGGGGTCTGAGTTTATTATTGACATCATCGCTGACAATATCCGATTGTATCACTGCCAGGCAAACATTCACAATAATGTCTGCTTTCAATCATTAAGCTCAGTAATAGATTCCGCGCAAAGCGCGGAAATAGATTATGGTTTTGCCTTTTTTTATTAATTCATCGCTTATGAAATTGCGCTTCCTCGGTGCTACCTTTTAATGCAGTCGTTGAAGACTCTCCTTGCATGATGGTATTTTGCACCGCATCGAAATAGCCTGTTCCTACGAAAGCCTGATGTTTGGTTGCTCTAAACCCATGGCCTTCCTGAGCGATTTCTTTTTGCTGCATACGCGAATAGGCGATCATTCCCTCTTCCTTGTAGGCTTTAGCTATTTCAAACATACCGACATTCAGACTATGCCAGCCTGCCAGCGTAATAAATTGATAATTATAACCCATTTCAAATAATTGCTCTCTAAATGTCCTTAAATCATGCTCGCTTAAATTTGCCTGCCAGTTAAAAGACGGTGAGCAATTATAACAAAGCAGTTTACCTGGATAACGCTCATGAATTGCCTCAGCAAATCGACGTGCCTCAGCAAGATTGGGTTTTGATGTCTCGCACCAAATCATATCAGCATAAGGAGCATAAGCCAGCCCACGGCTTATTGCCTGCTCCAGACCGCTTTTTACATAATAAAATCCTTCGCTGGAACGTTGACCCGTTAAAAATACTTTATCAACGTTATCATAGTCACTGGTTATTAGCGTAGCGGAATCTGCGTCCGTTCTTGCAATAATAAGAGTAGGAACTCCATTAATATCAGCAGCCAAACGAGCAGCTATTAATTTATTAATCGCTTCAAATGTAGGAATCAAAACCTTGCCTCCCATATGACCGCATTTTTTTGCTGAAGACAATTGATCCTCAAAATGCACAGCTGCGGCCCCCGCTCTAATCATGTGTTTCATTAATTCAAAAGCATTTAAATTACCACCAAAACCAGCCTCAGCATCGGCAATAATGGGCGCGTACCATTTTGTTGTTCTATCACCATCAAGACAATGAATTTCATCAGTTCGCTGCAAAGCATTATTAATCGATTCAACCAGATTAGGAACAGAATCAACTGGATATAAACTTTGATCGGGATACATTTGCCCAGAAGAATTATTATCGCCCGCTACCTGCCAACCGGAGCAGTAAATTGCCTTAAGTCCTGCTTCTATCGCCTGAATGGCCTGATTACCGGTGAGACAACCTAAAGCAGTTACAGGCGTATTTCCCTGGAGCAGGGTCCATAATTTTTCGGCGCCGTGCCTGGCTAGACTGTATTCAATTTTTAATGAAGGTTGCAGCCTTACTACTTCTTCAGCACTATAGGGACGTTTGATACCCGCCCAACGGGCATTCGTTTTCCATTCCTTGTTCAATTGATTAATCTGTTCTTGCTGGTTCATGATTTTCCTTCCTTCTCATTATTAATTAATATCGAATAGGCAGGTAAAGTTAAGAACTCATCAAAACCAGGATTGGTAATCATTTCTATGAACAATTGCGAAGCCTCTTCCAATCTGGCTTGTTGAACCTTATTCCCGTCTATAGCAAGTCTTATCTTTCCGGATTCATCATCCATCAGAGACATAAAAAGAGCCTGATTTAACTCTCTGTTATCTGAAAGTCTGGCTTTAAATTTAAGCCATTGCCATAATTGAGCCCGGCAAATTTCGGCTGTTGCGGCATCCTCCATTAAATGATTAATTGGAACACAGCCATTTCCAAGCAACCAGGCATGTAAATATTGAATACCTACACTAATATTGTTTCTTACACCCTGTTCTGTTATTTTTCCCTCAGGAACGGTTAACAAATCTTGCTGGGTAATTATGATGTCAGCGTGTCTCTTATTGATTTGATTGGGCTCAGGCATGAGCTTGTTGAACGCTTCAAGCGCTACGGGAATTAACCCGGGATGCGCAACCCAGGTACCATCATGACCCGCTCTCGCTTCACGTTCTTTATCAGCAAGAACTTTAGCCATGGCTTCTTCGTTTGCTTCTTTATTTCCTTTAATAGGAATTTGTGCGGCCATGCCGCCCATGGCGTGCACACCACGATGATGACAGGTTTTAATTAATAAACTTACATAAGACTGGAGAAAATGGCGAGTCATTGTTACCTCATGCCGGTCAGGAAGAACAAAGCGCGCATGGTTTCTGAATTTTTTAATAAAACTGAAAATATAATCCCAACGACCACAGTTTAAACCCGCTGAATGATCTTTTAATTCATATAAAATTTCATCCATCTCAAAGGCGGCTCCAATCGTTTCTATCAAGACGGTTGCCCGAATGGTTCCTTGAGGAATACCTAATAGCGTCTGCGCTCGAATAAATACATCATTCCAAAGCCTGGCCTCCAGATGGGACTCCATTTTCGGCAGATAAAAATAAGGCCCACTTCCCTGAGCTATCAATTTCTTTGCATTGTGGAAAAAGAAAAGAGCAAAATCAAAGAGAGAAGCTGATACCGGCAAATTATCGATTAACACATGCTCTTCCTTGAGATGCCAACCTCTGGGTCTAACCATTAAGGTCGCTGTTTTATTATTCAGTTTGTATTCTTTATTGGTTTCCGGATTTTTAAAACAAATGGTTTTATCTACTGCATCACACAAATTAATTTGGCCTTGAATGCAGTTATCCCAGGTTGGTGAGTTGGAATCTTCAAAATCAGCCATAAAGACCTTGGCGCCACTATTTAAGGCATTAATTATCATTTTACGCTCTACGGGGCCTGTAATCTCAACCCGCCTGTCAATTAAATCAGGAGGAGGCTCTGCCGCTTTCCACTCAGACTGACGCACATTCTCCGTTTCCTTAAGGAAATCCGGATAAATACCTTCATCATATTTTTTTTGCCTTTCCTGCCTTAACGTTAATAAATAGTCACGTTGCGATCTGAATTCCAACTCAATTTTTTTAACAAAATCAAGTGCTTCATCATTTAATATTCGATTATAATCCTGGTTCAATTTCTGTGTTATTATCACCGCTTTTTTATTCATATGTTTTTAGCCTGTTATTATGAAGTTAAACTTATGTTCTGTTATTCAGCAAAAAATATGCCATTGGTAGAGTTAAATTGTATTAATTTCGCTGGGTTTTGACGGTTCCCGGAGAAACTATAAATAATGAAAGCCCCTTTTACTATAATTAGAATAGGCTTAATAAAAGGAGCGTGTTATGAAAAAACACATAAAAACCCAAACAAACAAATCAGGCATTAATAAATCGGTTACAGATGAGGAGAATAAAAAAATTCGCAGCAACAAAAAAGAAAAAGCTTTGGATAAAACCATTGAAGATACATTTCCTGCCAGCGATGCAGTAGCCAAATATTAATTTTAAATTCGTTAAATAGAGGTATTTATTAATGAACAAACAATTTGTGTATAACCGGAGGTAATATGGATTTTACTATCCTTTTGGTCGAGGATAATACGTTACAACAAAAAATTATCGAACGGCACTTATCCAATCTCTTTGACTGTGCACTGGAAATAGCGTCCACTGGAAGCGATGCCATCAATTATTTGAAGACAAATACGCCTGACTTAATTATTCTTGATGGCAATCTGCGCCCCAAGAATAAAAAATGCCCTATTAACGGCCCGGATGTGGCTCAAGTTATTAAAACTCAAAAACCTGATGTTCCGGTGGTACTTTGGACTGATGATGCTAAAATGTTGAACGATTTTGATGTGGTATTCGAGGGAGAAAGATGCCCTGAAATAGAGAAACCCTGCCGTCGAAACAATATTGAAGCGGTTTTAACACCTATTGTTGAGCGTATTATGAAGACGAAAGAAGATAAAAGAATGCAAATGAAATAACTGTTATTAATTAAATACTGGTAATTAAATGACTTGCAAATTAACCCGCTTATAAACTATTCTCTTAATATATACCCAAAAAAACAGGTTATTTTTGAGCAGTACACTACATAAAAAAACATTTTTTCTTCCTCCTATGAATTCACGCCAGTTGGCTAATTTATGCGGTGCTTTGCATGAAAATATTAAATTACTTGAGGTTTTTTTTAATATAACAATTAAAATTAATCATGATAAAATAACTTTATCTGGCTCCTCTCATGCCAATTTAGAAAGAGCCGAATTAATAATAAAACAGCTTCATCAGCGTACCGGTCAACCCATTCATGCTGAAATTGTTAGTTCATTGTTACATGCTCAGGATAAGGAGCCTCACTTTGCTATGCTACAACCTGTCCGATTAAGTCGAAAAACGCTCCTGCCCCGCAATAACAAACAGGCTGATTATTTGGCCAGCATCGATAAATACGACATTGTTTTTGCAACAGGACCTGCTGGAACTGGAAAAACATATCTTGCTGTATCCAAAGCAATTGAATTGTTTGAAAAAGGCGAAGTACAACGCCTGGTGTTTGTGAGGCCGGCTGTTGAAGCCGGGGAAAAATTAGGATTCCTGCCAGGTGATTTGGTGGAAAAAGTACTGCCTTATTTACGCCCTGTTTATGACGCGTTATATGAAATGATTGGTTTTAAAGAAACCCAAAAACTAATCCAGACTGACGTTATTGAGGTATTACCTCTTGCTTTCATGCGAGGGAGAACCCTTAATGAAGCATTCATCATCCTTGATGAAGCACAAAATACGACGGTTTTACAGATGAAAATGTTTTTAACCCGTATGGGTTTTGGCTCAAAAGCAGTGATTACTGGCGATATGACCCAGATTGATTTACCGAAAGGAACTTATTCAGGCTTATCTCATGCCGTTCATTTACTTGCTGATATTGAAGAAATCAGTATTCACACCTTTACAAGTCGTGAGGTGGTCAGGCATCCTCTCGTTTCCCGTATTGTCGATTGTTATGATAACAATCAAAAGGATAAAAAATAATGGGCTATCATATCGATTTGCAACGAGCATCCACCGAGCCTCTTTCAATTTCGGATGACTTGCTTATAAAGTGGGCCACTTTACCTTTGATAGATCATAAAGAATTTGCCGAGTTAACCCTTCGTCTGGTGGATGAAAAAGAAATTATCCAGTTAAACCGACAATACCGACAACAGAATAAACCAACCAATGTGTTGGCTTTTCCCAGTGTTATTCCTGATATTATTACGCTGGAGTATCCTTTATTAGGTGATGTTATTATTTGTCCTTCTGTTCTGGAGAAAGAGAGTCTTCAACTTGGGAAACCACTCACAGAACACTGGGCGCACATTGTTATCCATGGAGTATTACACTTGTTAGGCTATGATCATATTAAAGAGAGTGATGCCGAAATAATGCAGGCACTTGAAATAAAATTACTGGCAGAACTTGGTTTTGCCAATCCTTATCATTTAGAGGATAACTGCATTGAGTAAAGAGGATGAAAATGGTTCTCTCCTTACGCGCCTCAGGCAATTTTTACAGGTAGAACCGCAGAATAAAGAAGAGTTAATTGGTCTGTTACGAGATGCCCACAGTCGTTCCCTCATTGACTCCGAAACCCTGGGCATGATCGAAGGCGTTATTCAGTTTACGCAAATGCGAGCGCGTGACATTATGTTACCCAAAAAACAGATGACCAGCATTTCGCAAGAAGCGGGGCTTGAAGAAATTATCGAAATAGTTACAAACTCTGGTCATTCTCGTTTTCCTGTCACGGGAACCCATAAAGATGAAATCATTGGTATTTTACATGCTAAAGATTTACTGCGTTTTCAAGCCCGCCAAACTATGGATTTTGATTTACAGGATATCGTTCGTCTTGCTACTTTTATACCGGAAAGTAAACGCCTCGATTTATTATTAAGCGAGTTTCGCAATAATCGCAATCACATGGCAATTGTGGTGGATGAATATGGCGCTGTGAGCGGATTCGTTACCATTGAAGATATTATTGAACAAATCGTAGGCGACATTGAAGATGAATTTGACATTGATGAAGAAGCTTACATTAAAGCGCATGGTAATAATTATTACATTGTCAAAGCCCATACTCCTATCGAAGAATTTAATGAGCAATTGCATGCTGATTTCAGCGATGAAATGTATGACACGATTGGGGGTATAGTAATGACCAATTTTGGTTACTTACCTAAGCGCGGCGAAGTCATTACAATTAATCAATTTGAATTTAAAGTAATAAATGCCGATGCCAGACGGATTAAACTTTTAGCCTGTTATGATAAACGTCTCCATCATAATAACTAAATTACCAGGACAATGAAGTAATGAATAGTAACATCCTGATTATAGATGACGATACCGAATTAACCGATTTGCTGGTTCAATATCTGGAGCCTGAAGGATTTAATGTCGTCTGCGTGCATGATGGTGAAAGCGGGGTTAAAAAAGCACTGAATCAAATTTTTGAAGCCATCATTCTGGATGTGATGTTGCCCAGGTTAAATGGTTTTGAAGTATTAAAGGCGATTCGCGAGCATTTGGAAACGCCTGTACTCATGCTAACGGCACGAGGTGATGATATTGATCGTATCGTAGGTCTTGAAATTGGTGCTGATGATTACCTGCCCAAGCCCTGTAATCCGCGAGAACTCGCAGCAAGATTGCGAGCTATCCTGAGACGTACCCAAAAAATTCCTGTTCAACGCCCTGTTATTGAGCATCAGGGAATAATTGTAGATTGCTCCAAACGTTTGGTCACCCATAATGGCGAGTTGATGGAATTAACCAATGCCGAGTTTAATATTCTCGAAATGTTAATTAAATCCCCCGGTCAGGCTTTTTCCAAGGAAGAATTAACGGAATACGCTTTAGGTAGAAAGTATACTGCTTATGATCGCAGTATAGATGTGCATATCTCAAACTTGCGTAACAAGTTGGGAGGTAATCCGCCCACAAAATAGTTGATGCCAAAAGTAGAATTTTCTCGTAATGTATGTGCAAGGAGATTCTGCATGAAGAAATCAAAATTTAGTGACAGCCAAATCCTGTCGATATTGAAGCAAGCTCAAAGTGGTGTTGCAGTTCCAGATTTATGTCGAGAGCATGGTATAAGCAATGCGACATTCTATAACTGGCGAGCCAAGTATGGAGGCATGGATCTTCCAATGATGGCTCGGCTAAAGGAACTTGAAGCAGAGAATAGCCGCTTAAAGAAGATGTACGCTGAAGA
>NZ_KK211299.1:0-113322 GCF_000621525.1 Legionella fairfieldensis ATCC 49588
CTCTCGCTTTGCGGCTGGCTTTAAAGCTTTTTTTCTATAATATCTTTGAGAATCGTATGCTCTAGACTGAGGTTGGCAAACATCTGTTTTAAGCGCCGGTTTTCTTCTTCCAAATCCTTCATTCGTTTGATGTCCGAGGCTTCCATTCCACCGTACTTTGCCTTCCAATTGTAATAAGTAGCATCGGAAATACCGTATTCCCGGCAAACGTCCTTTACTAGTCTCCCTGTTTCTACTGCTTTCAAAATACTAATTATCTGGCTTTCGCTATATCTCCATTTCTTCATCTTCTTCTCCTCGGGTCATGATTATACACGGAGAACTCTAATTTTGAGTGGGACAATTATAAGGGGGGATTACAAGCTATTAATAAATACTATATGTCCATTATTTTTAACCAGCACTCCTGTTGCAAGATTAGCTAATATTTTAGATTCATAAATTTGCTTGTTTGTTAAAGTTATATGCTCAAAATTTTCATTATTGTAGTACTTGAAATATTCAGACATAAAGCCCAAAGCATATACAATAACCATTGTATTAATAATTATTTTTAATATTACTGGAACAATAGGTAACGATTTTATGAAACTTAAAAAGGAGAGAAACGCAAAAATAGAAATCAATAAATTGAAACCCTTAAACGCAATAATTGATAAAAGTGTAAAGAAAATAATAAATAAAAATATTGGGTAAACAATATCAATGGTATGAAAATGAATTTGTTCCTCAGGATTTTTAGAATCTTGATTTATATCGCTGGAAAAACTAAACAACATTTTTAATATAATAACTATTAATATCCCAGCTAACGCTATTGGTAAATTAGACAAAATCCCATTTGTTATATCTATAACTGTTAATGGAATAGAGGTGGGCGGAATTCCTAAACCATGCCGATAAGCTCAAGGTGCTACGAACAGCCAAGACATGTGCCATTGAGAAAGCCAAACAAAAAGCCAGGTTAAAAAGAAAGGCATTGAGGTTGATGAAAATGCCCAGCATTCAGAAAAAACTGTTGTATGGGCAAATCAGCAAGACCCTCCTGGATGAAATTGAGAGAATCCGCAATAAGTATACCGCCCAACGCCAACAGCAGATTGAAGGCCATCAGAATCGAACTTGGGCAGATTGGCTTAATTTTAAGGCAGAGAATGGTGACGGGGATGCTTTAACTGCACTGCGTTTTCAAAATCGAAAGAACAAAGGCAAATACTCTCTGTCCGGGGGCAGAGCAGATACATCCCCAACCGATCTCAATATCCTTGACTCAATCACCAAAGAAGGCACAGAAATATACAAATTTGATAAAGCCGTCATCAGAAATAATGGCCATGAGATCAAAAATTTCTAAAGGCGGTTCGATTGACACATTAATAAAGGTGCTGGAAATGGCGCAGCGGCAATACGGCAATTGTATTCGCGTCAATGGCTCACCGCTATTTAAAAAAATCATCCTGCAAATCGTGATTCAAAATAACTTGCCAATCACCTTTACTGATCCGGATATGGAGGCCCAACGAACTAAACTGAAACAGGAGACCAACAATGAACATGCAAAACGAAACCGATATGGTAATGGAAGAAGAACTTTTGGAAACGATGAAGCTACTAGGACAGGAGGCCGAAGAAAGTGGGGAAAAACAAGAACAAAGCCCAACCCTTACCACACTAGCTGTGGCGCGCCGGCCGAAAATCAAAACGGCCTGCGAGACCTGTCCCAACTCGATGTGGTTCAGCTCACCAGAGGAAGTAAAGTGTTATTGTCGGATCATGCACATGATCAGCTGGAGCGGCAAAAACTCAAACCTGATAACCATGTGCGACGGAACATTTTTCGAGTAAGACGGAAATTGTCATAAAATGAAACAACCTCACAACAGTTGTGAAAATACGCGGGACAAACTTAGTTTCGTCAATTGCGTTAATTCGCTTGGAAATGTAGAATTCCGAGCCTGTTCATAAAGGGAAATATAATGAAAAAAATTATTCTAACCGCTTTTTTCATTGGAATTATTTGCTCAAGCTTCCAATCTTATGCATATATTCCAGCTGATGTCAGTCGTTTTAAAAATGATACGGATTGTATTCGATGCAACCTTACCGGAAGCTCTTTTTCATCTGGTTGGGAAAAAATAGAGAAATCAGGTGGTGCATTTGACGGAACATTTTTTACTAACTTCACGTTATCTGGTTATAAAATAATCGATTCCAGTTTTGTTGATACCAACTTTGTAAAATCAACATTGCAAAATAATGAATTTACCAATTCAATATTCCAAAAGGCGAACTTTTCTCATTCGCACTTGACTAATGTGAAATTTATTAGGTCGACCTTTAAAAATGTCAATTTTTCCCATGTTTCAATGGATGGAACATGGTCTTCTTGTTTATTCAATAAAATTGATTTTACTGAGTCAGATCTGGAGGGCGCTTCTTTCTCAAAGGCAAAAATGATAGATGTTAATTTTTCAGGTGCCAAGCTAAAAAATGCTGATTTGAGCCGGGTGAATGTTGAAAATGTATTCTTCGATAATGCTGATTTAAGTTATGCAGTTTTAATGAGTTCAAATATTACCGAAGAGCAGCTTTCGAAAGCAAAAACATATAAGTGCGCCACGCTTCCAAATGGCGATGTGTACACAAATAATGGCGAATTTAATTGCAAGTAATTGGTTGAGCTTTCTCAAGAGGGAATGATGAAAAATTATAAATTAGTAATGATGTTTATTTTAATGGGATTATCTTTTTCTACTCAGTCCAGAGTATTAGCTGATGCAGAAGATTTGAAAGTATTTGCTGATACGAATTTTTGTCAGGGATGTGATTTAAGTGGTGCAAAAATATATGAGGCTCATGACAACGGATCTTTACTTGGTTCATACGCTATAAAAACCGAATTTGTAGGCTCATTGTTTAGAATGAATTTTTCGGGAAGCATCATGAATTATTCAAAGTTTTCTGGGGGCTATTTTAGTGTTTTAAAAATACAAGAAGCAAGTTTTGATAAAGTAAATTTGAGCTATTCCAGTTTTAATAACACCGATTTAAGCGGTGCAAATTTCAGCGATGTAAACCTAAATAATTCAGATTGGGATCGAGCCAATTTTTCCGGGGTAAATTTTGCCAATGCAAATTTGAATAATGTGACTATACGCAACTCAATTTTGATAGGGGCAAATTTAAGCCAAGAGCAACTAAAACAAGTTAAAAGCATCGAATGCACTGTTATGCCTAATGGCGAACTGAACAGCGATGGATGTTAATTTCCTCTCAGACTAATCAGCGACATCTGATTCTGGCGGCAATTAAAAGTTTACTTAGTTGCCGCAACAAAAAATTCCACCCAAACTGAATGGTTACTCTGTTGGGGCAGCGGCATTAGATGAACCCTGCAAACGCTATATTGCTAAATGTTCGGCTCAATTCTTTGACCCCATTCCAGAAAATTTTCCTGAGGCAGATGTTTTTTCATCCAAACCCATGTTCTCTTCAGAAACGATAATATGTTTTCTCCAGCGTGAGGGAGGCCTTGGTAAACTTGGTAAAAAAGCAAGTGGGAATAAACCGGTTATTCTCCAAATCTTCCTCATACTCCAAATAATCTGGACAATAAAGTATTTTTCATGAAGTTCTTTTTCATACCTTGCAAAAACGCCTGAGGCTTCTTTATAGAAAAAAAGCGTTTCGTAATTGTCTAAATGATTGTTCTTCGAATCTTCCTCTGATCCAATCATTTCAACAACTTCTCGGCTGAGAACAGCATATAATTGTAGAGAACAATAGAGACTTATTGATCAACATAACCCTCCCAAGACCGGACGACTTATGGGAACACTTTACTCATTTGATCATAAAAACACGTCACTTAAAATAGCCTTGGAAGGCACGCCTGCAAGGAAAATCTGCTT
Organism: Legionella fairfieldensis ATCC 49588; assembly: GCF_000621525.1. Lineage (GTDB taxonomy): Bacteria > Pseudomonadota > Gammaproteobacteria > Legionellales > Legionellaceae > Tatlockia > Tatlockia fairfieldensis. The sequence continues at coordinate 3,912 of NZ_KK211299.1, forward strand.
TTTCAATTTATCGGTTGTTGCTTTTGGACCACAGACATATGCCCGTGTTTCTTGCGGATGATTTAAATGGATTAATGCCCGTTTTTCTACGGACGCTTCGGGATACAATCCTTGACTCTTCAATACACAAGGGTCATAAACAAAAGAGCTAAAAAATGCGGCTAACGTTTCCAGCTCTTCTCGATAATAAATATCTTCATCAGTAAGCCCTCCGTGAATCAAGGTGATACGTCCTTGATGATTCTGGCTTAGTGCACTTTTAATAATAGCTACAAGTGGCGCAAGCCCCGTGCCTGTTCCTGCCAATAACATGTCAAAAGTTAATTGATCCGGATTATAATAGAAACAACGCCCAAAAGGACCTCTAAGCCTGACCTTGGTATATTTTGCTGCTTTGTTGACTAACCATTGGCCCATGTTCCCGTCCGGATACGTTTTAACGTGTAATTCAATAAACCCTTCCTGCATAGGTAGATTAGCTATGGAATAGCTTCGTATAGTACCTTCAGGGTTAATTAGATTAAGATATTGGCCAGGCTTCCAGATTTTCAAATCACCCACATCAAGCTTAATTTGCATCACATTATAGCCAAGCGCTTTAAGCTCCATTATTTGTGCTTCTACTTCACATTCAACACTTTCGGGTGCAACCACTTGAAGTGCTGCTTCTGGCTGCGCTAGACAAGCTAGAAAATAGCCTTGCGATTTAAGTGTTTCAGGTAGCCCTTCCTGCCAGGATGAATGAACCGGGCCATCTTTGGCTTTAATCAAACAGGACTGACAAATACCAGCCTGGCACGAGTGGGGATAATTGATGTTATGACGTAAAAGACATTGCAATACATTTTCCTGCGGAGCTAAAGTAAGGCGTTGATTGTTAAAGTCTATGATATTCATTATCGCCCCAACACTTCACCGCGAACACTATTGGCAATAGCCACTACTTTTGCAATATCTTCTGCTAAAGCACCTAACTCCTTAAGGGTCGCACCTAAATGCTCAATCACAATATCCACATGCGTGTCATTTAATCCTCGCTTGAGTAAATGAGCATGGCCATCACGCATGTTTTTTCCACTATAGTGATTAGGGCCTCCAAAAACCATCATTAAAAATCCTTTTTGCTTTAAAATTTGCCGATCCATGTCAACGTCATCAAAAAAATGACTCACGCGTTCATCCATCAGCATTTTTCGATAGAAAATATCAACAGCCGTATTTACTGCCTTTTGGCCTCCTAAACGCTCGAATAATAATTCAGACATAATGACCCCTTTATAAGATGTATTTGCAATACATCTTATAAAAAGAAATAATCGGAGTCAATTAACAATCCGGATTTAATCATGCAACTCACTCAATTTACTGATTACTCATTACGGGCTTTAATTTACATTGCCCTTAGAAAAAACTCTTGCACCATCAAAGATATTACTGAAGCCTATGCCATTTCAAACAACCACTTGATTAAAATCATTCATAATCTCTCTAAACTTGGATTGATTAAAACCATCCGCGGTAAAAATGGCGGTATTTTAATGGCGGTTCAACCTGAAACTATTAACTTAGGCCAGTTAATTACTCAGCTGGAACCTCATTTTGATTTAGTGCCTTGTTTTAATACGGCGAAAGCCAACTGTTGTATTGCACCCGTGTGCAAATTGAAAGGGATATTGCATCAAGCTCAAACTGCTTTTATGGCAGTTTTGCAACACTATTCTTTAGCTGATGTATTACATAATCCCAATGAGTTATCTGCTTTATTAAATGTCGGAATACCGATCAAAGATTAGCGAAAAGAGGACTTGTCTGGAAGGTTTGGCCAAGAGCAAAGGACTTCTTTTAGAATGATTGCATGATTATGTTCAGTGTCTTTGGCTGCATAAAATAAAGTAACAGGATGTTGTTTTGCCATGGTTTGAATTTGTTCTATTAGTGAACCTTTACTTTTTAACTCTTTAATATATTGAGCTGCAAATTCATCCCACCGTTCTTTGGGATGTTCATGAAACCATTGTCTTAATCGGGTGCTTGGCGTAATATCTTTTAACCACAAATCAAAATCGAGTGTTTCTTTTTTAAGACCTCGCGGCCACAGTTTATCGACCAAAATCCATGTCCCTTCTTTAGCCTTTGGGGGAGTATAAACACGGCAGATATGAATCCTGTAAGGAGATGCGAGAGTCATAATGTTCCTTCCCTGAGAGAAAATTATATTGTTTTCTGCGCAAGCAAAATACCAAACACACCTGATATCTGCTGGCCTCTTTCATCTTGCTTATGCAAATGACCTGTCGACTCTTTATACTCGAGTATAGACCATCCGCTGTCTTGATACATTTTATAAAGCTCCTCTTTTTGCGGTAAAAAGGTAAAAAAGGCAGGTAATGGATAACTGTCTGATTGGATAGGGAATACCAGAAAATGATAACCTTTTTTCTTTGTAGCCCCTTGCAACGCCTTAATTAACGCGGGTATATGTTGAGGATTTAAAAATTGCAACGTTACGGTAGAAACTATTAAATCGTAACAGTCAGGCTCAGGATTCAAGGGCTGATTTAAATCTCGCAATTGCACCTCGGCTCCAGACAAGGCTTCCTTCCGGGCTATCTCTCTAAGGGTATCCAGTGCGAACTGATTATGATCGATTCCCAAAACCTTATGCCCCATTTTAGCCAAATACAGTAAATTTCTGCCTGAACCGCAACCCACATCAAGAATTGATGCATTTTGCAAATGACGTAAATAAGTTTGATAGATATAAACCAGATCACTATGTACAGCATTCAAACCATATTTTTTACTGAAATAACGTTGAGGCATGCAATAAAATTCAAGGGCTGCTTTAAAAGAGGTACTGACGGGAATAATTTTATGCCATGCCGCAGGAGGAATAACTAATTGACAATTCCCTTCATTGATTCGACTACGTATCAGCTCCTGCCCTTGGCCATCCAGGAAGACAAAATCAATTATTCCTTCCTGTAATAAAAGCCGTCCCCAGGTTCCTTCTTTAGTACTGTGTTTCTCAAGGAAAAATTTCAATTTGCCTTGACTATGAATTTCAGTGTGCTGATAACACATTAATTCTTTGTATTCCAATATCATAATGCATCCTTTTTATCTCCGACTAGCGGATAGTTATTGGGTTAGCTATTGGTTTTATCCTTGGCACTTTCTGGCTCTAACCTGGTTAAAAGAGTACGCTCTTTGGCCAGCTTGTCAGCAAGCTTATGGTTCACATCCCGGTGTTCTTCCTCATCCTCACGCACCGCTAACAATACCTCCCGTAAGCGTGCACCATCGGTTAATCCCCAGTAAGCTTTAGCTATTTCAGGAGCCGGACTATTTTCAATACGTCCCTCATCCAATTCCTGTAAATAGTGGGTATAACTAATCACTGCTTCTTCTTCAAGATAGCCAACAAAACGATGAGCTGTTTTTGAGGAAAGCACATACATTAATAAATACAGAACTACAAAAATAGCTTGTGCGATAAAGATAATAAGGCGCTCAAACCAATTGGGCCTGGCAATATGCATAAAAGTAATCAAATGCATTCGTTCATTTTCTGCTTCATCCAATAAAATTTTAATCCAGCCCTCATCATTTTTTATTTTTCTTAAGCAGCGTAAATGCAGTAAAGCTGCCCCAACCATACCGGGTACGGCTGCTACCGTTTCAAGGACTATAGCGCGATTTCCATACCGTTTTTGAAAAAAAGTATCAGCAAAAAATCGAAAAAACTTCACAAGGCTAAAAGCAATTTTATCACTAATCGCTTTGGCAGGTTTATGCGTTGCTGACATGACATACTCCTCGACGGTAAGTTACACCGCCTATTATAATAAAGATGTATTTTAAATACAACTTTATATGAATTATCTGCCTATCCCTTTAAGCGGCTATTAAGGTCGCGTTACCTTTCATAAAATCCACATCTGACGATATAATAATGATTATTTAGTCCAGACTTACCTATACCAATGCAACATACCAACACGATGCCTCCAACCGTTTGGCAATTTTTGTGGCAGATTATTAAACCTTATCGCTGGTGGTATCTTTTAATGCTACAAGCGCCTGCTCTCACCGCTTTTTATATTTTTGCTAATAATTATTCTTTAAAATTACTTGTGGATGTATTTTCAATCGAATCGACTGTCCAATATAGTCAATTGACATTTCCGATTACTTTATTCATTACCGCACAAGTCGCTTTGGATGTTATCTGGCGAATCAGTAATTTTGCAGAATGGAAATGTGAGCCTTTCGCCCGCCGTAAACTGCTCAGCATTGCCTATGACTATGTGCAATATCATTCTTACAGTTATTTTCAGAATACACCAAGCGGCACTATTATTAGTAAACTAAAAGGTATTCTGGATGGCTATGATACAGTTTTTGCCAATCTCCATCACATTGTAGGAAAACATTTTTGCGTTGTATTTATTTCAATTTTTGTGTTATGGATAGTCAATACGACCGTTTTTTTCTTTATGTTGATTTGGTGTATTTTATTTATCGTCATTATGATGCCTATGGCATTAAAACTTAATCGATTATCCAATGATACTGCGGAACGAAAGCATGAAATTATGGGCTTTTTCGCGGATAACATCACGAATATCTTTTCATTGTTTTATTTTGCAAAACGTCAAATCGAGCTAAAGCGTGCTGATTTCCTAATGTCAAAGTACTACGTTCCCAGCCAGGTAAAACTCTATAAATATGATTTTAAATTCAACGTTATTGGTTCTGTTTTATATTGGATAATGTTAATTAGCGTTTTTCTCTTTATGGTTTATTTGCGCAAAAACGCTAAAATTTCTACGGGTGATTTTTTGTTCGTCATGTTAACGACCATTGCTATCTCCTTCGACCTATGGAGTTTTATGACAGGGTTGTGTAACTTTATGAAAGAAGTTGGTGATTTTAAATCCTCATTTTCTATCCTGGCCGCCCCACACTCTGAAATCGATGCGCCGGAGGCCGTCAACTATACTATCCAGAAAGGCAATATTGTATTTCAGGATCTATGTTTCACTTACGGAGAAGGCAATCCAGTCTTTACTCAATTAAATTTATCAATAAAATCGGGTGAAAAAATAGGATTAATTGGCCATTCAGGAGCAGGAAAATCCACTTTAATTTCGTTACTTTTAAAAAACTTCAAGCCAAATAAGGGCGATATTTTAATCGATAACCAATCTATTAATGACATTACTTCAGACTCTTTGCGGCAACAAATTGCCTTAATCCCACAAGACATTATGCTGTTCCATCGTTCCATCGGCGAAAACATTGGTTACGCAAAAGATAATGCATCTCCGGATGAAATTAAACAGGCCGCAAAGCTCGCCAATATTCATGAATTTATTGAATTACTCCCTGAAAAATATAACACTCTGGTCGGTGAGCGAGGTGTTAAGTTATCTGGCGGACAGCGCCAACGAATCGCTATTGCCCGCGCCATTTTAAAAAATGCTCCCATTGTAATACTTGATGAGGCAACCTCGAGTCTGGATAGTATTACCGAGCAGGAAATTCAACAATCCATTAATTTGATTCTGGAAGAAAACAATGCCACAGTTATCGCTATTGCCCATCGCTTATCGACTATTCGGCATATGGACAGAATTGTTGTTATGGAAGGAGGAAATATTATCGAAGAAGGAACGTTTAATCAATTAATTAATAATGAGCAAGGGTATTTTAAAAAATTGTGGGATAGTCAGGTAAATGGCATGATTTTATGACCTCATTCCGGCCACCAGAGAGCAAGCGTATCAAGAATAAATAATCGCTTTGCCTGATCAAATAATACTTTATCTGTAACATTATCCATTTTATACCTCGAATACTAATATATTAATTTTAATTATAGACACCTGATTAAGACAAAATTAACAAGATCAGAACTAGAGGTAAATCGGGCAAGTGCCTATTAAAAATCTCAAGCATTATCGAGAATTTTTTCAAGCCGGTTCACGTGAGAGGTTTATATAAAAGAATTGCTATTATGATAGTATAATCTTAAAGACGAAAATTCTACTTTGTTTGCTAAAGGATTCAAATGAAACATATAAGGAATATATTTCTATTACTCAGTTGTTTTTTCTTCTCCACACTTGGTTATGGCGCTACTAAAATTGGTATGCTGCTGTATGATCCTCCTTATGTAATCTCACCTAAAGAAGGCTTTGATGTGGATTTATCCCGCATCCTTTGTATTGATTTAAAACTCTCCTGTCAATTTATTTTTTTCCAAAATTCTCAAGCATTATATGACGCTCTAAAAAGCGGACAAGTAGACCTGGCTTTATCGGGTATTACTATTTCCTCATCCCGTGAAAAGAATTTTCTTTTCAGTCTACCTTATATGTTGAGCCAAGGGCAGTTTATGACCTTAAAGAAAAGTGGCCTTCAATCAGTTGATGATTTAAATGGCACTACGGTAGGGGTTATTAAAGATACCCTTAGTGGCGGAGTCCTTTATTCCTATTTAAACAATAACTTTCAAGGAAAGTTTAAAATTACTCAATATGATAATGTAGAGGACATGCTTTCCGCTTTGAGCAACAATACAATATCCGCAGTCTTTCTCTACCGCTCTGACGTAAATTACTGGAACCATAATAGCGGAAATGTATTTCAGTCTTTAGGCCCTGTTGTGACCTTAGGTAAAGGACTGGCAATAATGACAACGCCAAAAAATGAAAATTTGATTAATCAAATCAATAACTATTTACAACGAATGGAAAAGGATAATACTTATTTAAACCTTTATAGAGTTTATTTTTCCAATCAGTAAAGCGGTTATGCTTTTTATTGTTAATTTTTTTATATCTTTCCAGTGGGTAGAAATACCAACATGTTTTACCCGGCATAACGCTGACTCAGTGAAGAATTACTGGATAATAAATAATAAAAAGTCAAGACTACTTTTTTTCTTTTCTTTCTATATAATACATTGTTGTAAACGCTTCATTGCTTCCTGTGGATAAATTCACAAATTAACCAGCCAATTACTTCAGAAAAATAGTTAATATAGGTTAATATCCTTATTTTATAAGCCTTTTTTAACTACACCTAAGCTGACTTATCCTGCCAATATGTGGATAACCTTGTGTATAAATAGATAAGCGTGATTGGTTTGTTTCATTGCAATTAATATTAGAATCAAGTGATTATGACTACTAATTCACAAAAAATAAAATGCCCTATATGTGGTAAACAAAATACGTGGCTTCCGGAAAATTCTTTTAAACCTTTCTGTTCCAATCGCTGTAAACTTATTGATTTAGGTGAGTGGGCGAGTGAAACCAGAAAAATTCCCGGCGAAGATATGGATTTAACTACTCCGCTGTAGCGGTTCTTTTTTAAATATAATATTACAATGCGGTTATCATAAAGCAATGGTGAATATTTTTACTTCGTTTAAAATCAATATCAATCGTTTCGGCAGTGATATCACGCACATTGTATTTGGCACTAATTTGAGGTGAAAGCTTAAAATGACGAAAATTGGTAGAAAAATACAAAACACCTTCCGGGGCTAATAAACGTATGGCAGCATCAACTAAAAACGCTTGATCGCGTTGAATATCCAAGGTTTTTGTCATTCGTTTTGAATTAGAAAAACTGGGCGGGTCAAGAAAAATAACATCAAAGCGATCTCGGCACATTTTTAGCCATTCCAGGCAATCAAACTGCACAAACTGGTGGCGAGATAAATCCAATCCATTTAGACGAAAATTATCCTCAGCCCAAGCAAGATAAGTTCTGGATAAATCCACATTAGTAGTAATTGCCCCGGCTAGAGCCGCATGAACACTCGCACTAGCAGTATAGCAAAAACAGTTAAGAAAACGAGAACCTGATTTTAATTGAGCAAAGCGCTGACGCAGAGGGCGATGATCTAAAAATAATCCGGTGTCCAAATAATCATATAAATTGACTTTAAACTTTGCACTTCCCTCAACCACAATTAACTTACGCTTTGTATGATCTATTTTTTGATATTGATTGTTACCTTTCTGTTGCTTACGTTGCTTTACGACTAACTTATCTGCAGAAATACCTAATGCTTCGGGAGTAACCTGAAGCACTTCAAGGCTTCGTTTCTCGGCTTTATAAGAAGCAATACTTGCTGGCGCTGCATATTCTTGCAAAACCGCATAATCATTATAAATATCAATAGCGTAAGCATATTCCGGTAAATCTGCATCATACACACGATAACAGGTAATATGATTTCGTTTAGCCCATTTCCGTAAATGACTATGATTTTTATGTAAACGATTTGCCAACATTCGAGCGTTGGCAGAAAGTTCATTTTTTTCACTACTCTTGAACTGATTTTCCGCATTTACTGCAATACAATATAATTTACACTCTAAAGCACCATTAAATAATGAATATTGTTTGTTAGCTCGCAAACCAATCGCCTTGGCAAGCATGGAATCAGAGGTCAAAATAACCGCTTGCCACCCTTGATAATGGCGATGTAAAACCTGTCCTAATTGTTGATAAAGCGGCACCAGGCAGATTGTATCACTTAAACGTTCGCCATAAGGGGGATTACAAATCACCAATCCTTGAGGATAATCAGGTTGACAATCTTTTACTGACAAAGTCGAAAAATCCACCAAAGGTAAAACGCCGGCCCGTTCTGCATTCGCTTGAGCTAGCCGAATTGATTGCGGGTTGTTATCGGTACCTTTTAATTTTACTTGAATGGGCCTTACTTGTTGTAAGGCAAGTAATCTCATTTTTTCCCACAATGAAGGTTGATGTTGTACCCAATGGATAAAGGCTTGATCATGGCGCAGTAACCCTGGCGCAATATGACCTGCCATCATGGCTGCTTCAATCACCAGAGTTCCCGCACCACAGAAAGGATCATGCAAAGCATAACCATCTGCCGCCAATTGAGGCCATTTTGCTCGAATAAGCATGGCAGCGGCCAAATTTTCTTTCAGTGGCGCGTCACCAGCCTGGGTGCGATAACCACGTTGATGTAAACTATAACCGGTTAAATCCAGACTAACAGTGACTTTATCCTCTTTTAAATGAGCGTGTAAACGAATATCTGGCTTACCACGCTCTATAGTGGGCCGCATCCCTTTAAGCTGACGAAAATGATCAACTAGGCCATCTTTCACAACTTGCGCCCCAAACATTGAGTTGCGTATGTGGGTGGACGAACCATGAAAATCAATAGCTAAGGTCTTATCTACAGTAAATACTGTTTGCCAGGGAAATTGATTACAGATCTGGTAAAGAGTCCTTTCATTATGAGCTTCACCACTAAATAATATAAGGTGTACACGGTTGGCTAAACGTGACCATAAGCAAAGATGATAAATCACCGCCAGGTCTCCTTCACCATATACACCTTGAGGACTCACACGGATCTGGTTTAAACCTAAAGCTTTCGTTTCCTCTTCCAAAAGGTATTCCAGTCCCTTGGGACAACTGATAAAAAGGGAATAATTCATGATATACAAGACCTTATATAACGAAACAACATTCTGGCGGCGTCTTTCCGCTGCCCGGTATGTTGTTCCTCTATCGCTTTTTTAATAAGTTGGCGTAGCTGCTGTACATCAGGTTGATATTGTTGAATAAATGCTGTCAACGCTTCTTTCCCTTCATTCAGTAGTCGTTCTCGCCACTGCTCTAACTCATGAAAATTGGCCGTTTGTGCATTATCATCCGCTAAAACTGATTCATAAGCCGCCAATATGGCCTCGCTATCAGCTTCTCGTAGTAGCTTGCCAATCAATTGAATCTGGCGTCTTAATGCCCCATGGCTTTTTATCGATTTTGCCTCGGCAATGGCCTGACGCAAATTAGTGGGCAGAGGTAATGCATCAAGTTTTGTTTCGCTTAAAGCAACAAATTTGGCACCTGTTTTGCGCAAGGCATCCGCATCACGCTTTTTTTGTGATTTACTTTTTGGCTCTTCCATTCACATAACCTTTTAAACGTAGCAGCGAACATTAACAGCAACACAAGAGAAAAGTATAGTGTTTTTTCTTAAAAACAATTAAAGCTACCTGTATTTCGTCTGTCAAAGTGGCAATTTTTGGTGCAACAATTAGAAAAACCGTCTCTTAATCAATCGTAGCAAAAGGCGGTGCAACCACCTGAGCAGAGTAGTTGAATCGCGTGCGAATGTAAGCACGACTAATCGCAAAAAGATTATAAATTAAAATAGCCAGTAATAAAGAATGTAGCCAGGTTACTGTTAAATAAGAGAAAAAAGATAAGGTAATTAAAACCCCAAGGCAACCTGCCAGACTAAGAATTAAGGTTTTTTTCAAAGGAATTTTATTTTGTTGGACGAAAACCAGCGTAGTTAAAGGCTGCTGCATTGCCCCCGCAGTAGTCATAATAGGGAAGGCGACTACGGGAGAAACATTAAGCAAAAATAACACACTTTGCACCATCACAAAAAGACCAACACCGACAGAAGTCAAAGCACCACAAAAAACCATGGCAAAAAACCCTGCAATAAGTTTCCAGGAATGTAATGCCATTACATTTCCTCCCATGGGCATTAAATGCAATTGATGACTGATCAACAACGTAATAACCGCCATAAAACAGACCATCATAGCCAAACGAATTGCCTGTTTGTTTAAACGGCTAACTACTGCTCCACCAATTAACCCACCTAAACAGGTGCCACCCACTAACGTTAATAAAGTAGTTAAATCCACATCAATCAATTGCATGAAAAAAAGGGCTTCAATCATACCGGGAATTACCTGAGCACCATTATTAACAGCAGGTAATTCTTCGTCAGAAAAAGTTCCTAACACTTTTGCCAATGCGACATTTACTGCAAAACTACCGATGCCCAGAGTGTCTGCAATAAACGCCAGGACGCCACTTATTATTAACTTTAAATAGTCCAGAGGAGATACATGCACAGCCGATTGTTGTTTAAGTCGATAAAACATAGCAAGAGCACAAATAAAGCTTAAAATTAATATTCCACTGGTTATTAAAAAGATGGTCATCGGATGCTCGTTTATAAGGTTATTGTAAAAGCGACATAAAATAGAGAAACGTCTTGTCCCATGAAGTTAGAGAAAACAAATGATGATTATACATTAATTATCTTGCCCAGCAAACAGCAAAAAGACCGATATTTAATCTTTTTGGTCATAATATAAGTATGACCAATAGCCCACCGACAAATTACCGGTCAGAAATTTCGTGTTCAACCAACTAGCCGTTTGGTAATTTCTGCTACATGCTTGCCTTGAAAACGTGCTATTTTAAGTTCAAGAGCGCTGGGCATACGGCTACCATCGGCTCCTGCAATGGTTCCTGCCCCATACGGAGAACCACCTCGAACTTCATTGATATCAGTTAATGATTTTTCAGAGTAAGGTACTCCTACCAAAATCATGCCATGATGTATTAAAGTATTCCAAAATGACAAGATAGTTGACTCATTACCCCCTCCTGTGCCAGTAGAAACAAACACACTGCCAATCTTGCCAATTAGCTCACCATTCACCCACATTCCTCCCGTTTGATCGAGAAAATTGCGCATCTGTGCTGCCATATTACCAAAGCGCGTAGGGGTTCCAAAGATAATAGCATCATAACGAGAGAGCTCTCCTGGAGTTGCTATTTCTGCTTTTTGATTTAATTTAACACCTGCTTTTTTGGCCACCTCCTCGGGCATGGTTTCCGGAACTCTTTTCAGAAAAACGTCCACCCCTTTAACTTCTGAGGCACCTTGAACCACTTCTTCAGCCATGGCTTCCACATGTCCATAACTGGAATAATAAAGAACCAATACCTTTGCCATTTTTTCTCCTGAATTAAAAACCATTCAAACTATTTAAACCCGTTTTAGCGTTAGTAGCAATCGGGTTTCTTTTCAAGGCTATGTTAGAATAATATAAATTTGTCTGACGAGATAATATCATGCAGCGTTTAAATTTATTCGTTCTTATAATTTGCTCAATCCTAATGAATTACTGTCATAGTTCCACTACTCATGTCGTGCTTAAAAACATCACAGGTCAAACGATTCCTTTTAGCAGTTTAAAAGGAAAATGGGTTCTTATTAATTATTGGGCAAGCTGGTGTCAACCTTGCCTCGATGAAATTGGTGAATTAAATCAATTTAATAAAAAAAAGAAGGACAACGTTATTTTATTTGCAGTGAATTACGATAGGCTCCCTTTATCACGCCAATTAGCGCTCATTAAGAAATATAACATTAATTATCCCAGTCTGGAGAATCCAGGCTCTCAATTACAATTAGGTGATATTCGCGGAGTGCCCGTTACTTTTATTTTTAACCCCGAAGGAAAATTAACTAACACTTTATATGGTGGTCAAACAGCGGTAAGTTTAAATCAGATCCTTTTTTCTAAATAACTTTCTACTTATTCTAACAATAGAGAGTCAGGTAAGGTATTCACGCAATGGCGTCTTAAGGCCCGTTTTCATTCTATAGACATGAAACTGCTTGATTTATATTTGCAGGATTAATCGGTGTGTAACACGTAGGATATAAAAAGAATTGGTTTGGTAAGTTGCAAAGACTGAGTTTTTTAATCACATCCTGCGATAAATTTACCTGAAGAACAGTCCATTGTTCGTCATTTGCAACTCCCAAGTCAGTAAGTGTAGTTGCTGGAAGGGATTAATACATCCAGTCATTGGCGGTTTAGTGCTTAAGAAATTGCTTATAAGCACGGCGGTTAACGCTTATCCACAAGCGAAGGTATCCATTTTCTTTTCTTGGCATGGCCTTGAGCATAGGTATGGGGATTTAAACCGGAAGAAGGTATGGGGACTCGCGGTTTTGGGAAGAAATGGCAGGGATTCTCTGCAATGGGGGTTGTGTGAGCTTCACCAGAGCTTGTTTTATTACCATTGGCACTATTAAGACTTATAACCAGGATGGAAAATTATGGCTTGTGGATGAATTTCGATGTAATCACTCAAATTTTGTTTTTATGTATCTTATGAGATACAATCTAATATATGAAAGAAATAAAAAGAAAAACAATAAAAATTTACCAAAAAAATAATGGAGATTGCCCATTTATCTCATGGCTTGAATCCTTGGATGCTGTGATTCGTCATCGCATTCAATCTCGTTTAGCTAGAGTGGCTATTGGAAATTTAGGCGAGTATAAAATTCTAGGTAATGGGATAAGTGAATTAAAGTTTAAATTCGGTTCAGGTTACCGTATTTATTATAATGAGCGAGATGATGTGATTGTGCTTTTGCTCTGTGCTGGAGATAAAAAAACACAAAGCAAAGACATGAAACTAGCAAAAGAATATTTAAATGATTATTTAGAAGGAGAGAATCATGGCTAAGAGTATCGATTATCATGATTATTTAATTGAATCCTTAAAAGATCCTTCTGAGGCTGCAGGATATTTAAATGCAGCGCTCGATGATGGTGATATTGATGGTTTTTTAGAAGCATTACGCAATGTTGTAGAGGCACACGGAGGCATGACCAAGTTATCAGAAAAAGCTTCTAAGGGTAGAAATAGTTTATATAAAACAATTTCAGGTAAAGGAAATCCTTATTTAAGAAATACAAATGAGATTTTAAATGCATTGGGATTTCACTTGTCTGTTATGCCAAATGATTTTGAAGATCGAAAGAGTGCTTAATCCTAATAAATCTACCCAATATCTGCCCCAAAAATTATCGAATACAATATTATATTATCAAAAAGTTATAATAAATTGTCGCGCCTTCACCAATTAAGTCTGGATTTATAATATTTGACAAATCTGATTTATTCGCGGGTTTTCAAAGGGTTTATCTACTATATAAACTGCTCCGAAATTTGGCGTCAATGGCCATTTTTGTCTGGTACAAAGCGTACGGAAAAGAAAATCTGTTGAGGTGTCAGCTCATAAACGAACGCATCGAATGAACCATTATTGAAACGGCTTAAAAGCAAACTGCGGACAGGTTAATTGACTTCGTTAAAGATTTCGCTGAGCCGTTGGGTCTCGGTTAACTTTATGGTTAACAACCACCCGCCTTCATTACAAACTACTTCTTTAACTACCACATCCATTTGATACAGTTTGGCGCGTAATTTAGCTTGAGAAAGCGAAATAAAAATTTCTTCTTCTCTGATTGCCCCATGTAATTGAGTAGCAATCGCTTCCCGCAATAAATCCAAACCGGCGCCTGTTTTAGCCGAAACCCATACTTTACAGCTTTCTTCGTGGTGGTCAATCTTAGGCGCCCAGCCTTCCTGTTGATCAATTTTATTGAGTACTTGAATTATCGGTATATTATCCACACCGATATCTGCCAATACTTGCTGCACTGCAAAAACATGGTCGCGCCACTCCGGATCAGCAATATCTATTACATGCAACAATAAGTCTGCTTCTATCGTTTCTTCGAGAGTCGCACGAAACGCCTCAACCAGTTGGTGAGGTAACTCGCGAATAAAACCTACGGTATCGGTTAATATTACCGCAGTGCCTCCCGGTAATTCCAGTTTGCGCATAGTAGGATCTAGCGTGGCAAACAATTGATTAGCCACATAACTACGCTCACCTGTTAGTGCATTAAATATTGTTGATTTACCCGCGTTGGTATAACCTACCAAAGACACCGTTAATAAAGAGGCTTTGCGTCTGGCACGTCTGTTTTGATCTCGACTACGTCTCACCTTTTCCAGGCGTTTATTAATAGATTTAATACGTTCTCGCAAAAGTCGTCGATCAGTTTCTAATTGGGTTTCACCCGGCCCTCTTAATCCTATACCTCCTTTTTGCCGCTCTAAATGAGTCCACCCTCGAACAAGGCGGGTTGATATATGCTGTAATTGTGCCAACTCTACCTGTAGCTTGCCTTCAAACGTACGCGCCCGCTGAGCGAAAATATCAAGGATTAAACCACTTCGATCAACCACGCGGCATTGAAATAATCGCTCTAAATTGCGTTCTTGTGAAGGAGACAACTCATGATTAATTAAGACGAGCTCTGCCTTGTGAGCCAGAACTAATTGGTGAATTTCTTCTGCTTTACCCAGTCCAATGTAATATTTAGCCTCAGGGCTAGAGCGTGTACCCAACACATAATCTATTACTTCTGCCTGAGCAGAAAGAGCCAACTCTTTAAACTCAGCAAGAGCTCTTTCTGCGTTAATCCCGGGAAGAGCTAATTGAACCAAAATAGCTCGTTCACCACCTTGCGGACGTTCAAACAAAACAGCATTCCAATAAAAGAAAAGTCATTAGTCTGCCACAGTTCCTTCTTCCTCACCAGAGGGCAGGCTAACCATTCGAGACGGCACTATGGTGGAAATAGCATGTTTATACACCATTTGAGTCACCGAGTTTTTTAACATCACTACATATTGATCAAACGCATCAACTACACCATGTAGTTTAATCCCATTAACTAAAAATACAGAAACCGGAATCTTTTCTTTACGTAATTCATTAAGAAAAGGATCTTGCAAGAGTTTATTTTTAAACATTGCCCACTCCTTATTATTATTTTTCAGGCAACTGCTTCATCTATGTAATCGTCCTGAACCAACAAAACTTTATGTTTTACACTAGTAATAATTTTAAGGCAACAATTCATAATTAAAACCAAAAAGTATTTTTTTAAATCATGAAGTTCAATAATAAACATTTCCACCGGATAATAACTTATTGAAGAAAAAGTCACCCATTATTCGAGATATTTCTTATAGATTAGGCAGTTGATACGACAATGACAAGCGCTATAAAGAAGATATACTTAATTCATAAAGGATGACAGGGAATTGTCTGACAGGATGTCAGTCAAGGGACAAGCACAAAGGACTGTACTTCGCCGCAAGGATGCGGCTTTATTTACAATCAATTTGCAGTCAACGGTTGTCAAAAAGACTCTTAAATATCGATGTTCTCTGCTTCTAATGCATAGCTTTCAATAAAATCTCTTCTTGGTTCGACATGATCACCCATTAATGTAGTAAATATTTCGTCAGCTGCTACAGCATCTTCAATATTTACCTGTAACATGCGTCGAACTTCCGGATCCATCGTTGTTTCCCATAATTGCTCTGGGTTCATTTCACCAAGACCTTTATAGCGTTGAATAGTTTGTCCACGCTTGGCTTCTTCAAGTAACCAGCCAAGTGCCTGTTCAAAAGTTTCAACCGGCTGTTTCTTCTCTGCACGTTTTATTATTGCACCTTCTTCCAGTAATGTTGCGAGTCTTGCTCCCAAACTTGTCATTTCTTTATAATCTTTAGACGAAAAAAACTCCGGATTAAGTACAATTGTCTGCTCACTGCCATGTTGCTTAATAATTACTCGCGGAAGATAAAGGTCGTTTTCCTTATTATACATAAAATCAACATGATACTGCTGCGTTGTATTTGCGCTTCCCTGTAAACTTGCATGCAATCGTTGTATCCAATTGCTTATTTGTTCCTGATTTTTAAAATCTTCCGCTTGAATAACAGGTAAGTATCTTATTTTATTAAGAATTTCTTCATTATAGCGTCTGGAGTGACGTTTAATAATTTTCTCTACCCGGCGATACTGTAAAACAAGCTCTTCCAAGGCGAGCGCAGAGATGGGTGGAACTTCTTTTGCAGGAAACAATTCCGCGCCATCAAGAGCGCTTTGTGTTAAATAATCATATAAAGCTTCATCATCTTTAACATATTGCTCTTGCTTGCCACGCTTCACTTTATAAAGAGGAGGTTGAGCAATATAAATATAACCTCGTTCAATTAATTCTGGCGTCTGGCGATAAAAGAAAGTAAGTAACAAGGTTCGAATATGTGAGCCATCCACATCAGCATCGGTCATGATAATAATACGATGATAACGAATTTTATCCGGATCATACTCATCAGGACCTATTCCACAACCAAGAGCGGTAATTAACGTAGCAACTTCCTGAGAAGATAACATCTTATCGAAGCGTGCCTTTTCAACATTAAGAATTTTACCCTTTAAAGGTAAAATAGCCTGGAATTTTCTATCGCGTCCTTGTTTAGCTGAGCCACCCGCTGAGTCTCCCTCTACAATGTATAATTCTGAAAGAGCCGGATCTTTTTCTTGACAATCTGCAAGTTTACCAGGCAATCCAGCAATATCAAGAGCACCTTTGCGACGAGTCATCTCACGAGCACGACGTGCTGCCTCCCTGGCACGAGCAGCGTCAATTATTTTACCTACAATTGATTTCGCAATAGCAGGGTTTTCTAAAAGAAAATCATTTAATTTTTCAGAAACCAACGACTCAACCACCGCTTTTACCTCGGAGGATACTAATTTATCCTTTGTTTGAGAGGAAAACTTGGGGTCCGGAACTTTTACAGACAAAACTGCGGTTAAACCTTCTCGTGCATCATCACCGGTCGTTGCTATTTTTGCCTTTTTAGCAAAGCCTTCATTCTCGATATAAGAATTAAGTGTACGGGTAAGTGCTGCTCTAAATCCAGCCAGATGAGTTCCTCCATCACGCTGAGGAATGTTATTAGTAAAGCAAAATATGGTTTCCTGAAAAGAATCATTCCACTGCAATGACAACTCTACAGCAATATTATCTTTTTCACTGGAAAAAGAAAAAACAACAGGCATGATAGGAGTTTTATTGCGATTAAGATGTTCAACAAATGCCTGAATACCTCCTTCATAACAAAAAGTATCCTCTTTTTGATTACGTTCATCATATAAATGAATGCGAACTCCCGAATTTAAGAAAGATAACTCGCGTAAACGTTTGGCCAGAATATCGTAATGAAATTCAATATTAGAAAAAGTATCCGCACTGGGTTTAAACCAGACCTGGGTACCGGTGGTAGTCGCTTCTCCCGTCACGGCTAAAGGCGCATCGGGGACTCCACCGTGATAATGCTGTTCATACACTTTATCATTCCGACGAATAACCAAATGCAATTCTTCTGAAAGTGCATTAACCACAGATACCCCTACTCCATGTAGTCCACCGGAAACTTTATAAGAATTATCATCAAATTTTCCGCCTGCATGTAAAATTGTCATAATAACTTCAGCTGCAGAACGACCTTCTTCTTTATGAATGTCAACAGGGATTCCGCGACCGTCATCTTTAACGGTAATTGATTCATCAACATGGATGATTACCTGTATTTCATGGCAATAACCGGCAAGTGCTTCATCAATAGAATTATCTACGACCTCAAAAACCATGTGGTGCAACCCTGTACCATCATCTGTGTCACCAATGTACATACCAGGGCGTTTTCTGACTGCATCCAAGCCTTTCAAAACTTTGATGTTCGATGAATCATAATTAGCACCAACGCTCATGCGGAATCCTCTTACCTAATGGCTTTATCAATAGGGGAATAGTGTATCACTATCTGGCCTTGTTTTATATGCTTCTGATTTTGCTAATGGGTGATGTTTCACGTGAAACATCACCTCCACCTGATAATCGTGGAAAGCAGGGAAATAAGTGCAGACTTTGAAATAAATGCTACAAGTCATTAAGGAATGATAGCACCATGATGCATGGTATGAACAGTAAAAGACATATCGTTAATTTGATCAGGCAATGAGGTAAAATTAATCGCAGTAATAAAAAATTGCCCGTTCATTCTGGAAATAAAATTTAGCAAACGGCTTAAATGATCTTCATCCAATTCAGAGGGCATATCATCGCACAAAAAAACACAAGGTTTGGCAACAAGTCGAGCTTGAGCAAGTTTTAAAGCAAAAAGAATAATCTTTTGTTGTCCTCGTGATAAATATTGTTTAGCTTTCAATTCATTCGTTTGAACAATTAAATCAGCCTGGTGCGCACCGTATTGGGTAAATTGGCGTAAGCAATCCGAAGCGTAGTTTTCAGCTAAAATAGTGGCTAGAGGCTTACCACTATTTTTTCTATCCCAACCTTTATAATAAAATAAGGAGCACTCAAGGTTAGTTAACTGGGGAAGAATTTGTTGAAACTCGTAATCTAATTGCTCAAAATAATCCATACGCAATGCATCTAGCTGATTAGCTAAATCATCAAGAATGAGGTGCCATGGATGTAACTGTTGCTGGTTTTTGCTTTGTTTTAGCAGACTATTTCTCTGTTTTAATGCCCGCTTATAATCTTTCCACAGGGAAAGATAATTTTGTTTCACGTGAAACAACCCCCAATCCAACAAATTACGTCGAACGGTTGGACCTGCATCAATAATTTGAAAAAGATTCTGATAAAAAATCTGACAAGGCAAAAAATACGCTAATTCGCTACTGCTTAAACAAGGATAACTGTTTAAACGAACCTGTGTGGGTTTATAGGCTGACTTTTGAATACTAATAGTTTGTTCATCGTCCATCCGAGCAAAAACAGTCAAACAATCCTCGGTATAGTTAATAAGAGGTGAAATTTCACGGGTTCGAAAGGAATGACCACTGCCCAGAAGATAAATTGCTTCTAAAAGGGACGTTTTACCTGAACCATTGTTGCCAATAATTACATTTAAGTGAGGATGAAAATGAAGTTTTGCAGATTTAATATTACGCAGGTTCTGTATTTGCAAAAGCGTAATGCTCATAATTTCATAGGCATAATAATGTATTGATAATTTTCATCCTGCAAAGACTCCACTAAAATACTGCTATCTGTAGTTGACATAGATAATCGAATAAGCCCTTCGGAAACAAAATTTAAAACATCAAGAAGATAACTGGCATTAATACCTATTTTTAACTCGTTACCTTCGGTATGAGCTTCTAACGACTCCATAGCTTCTTCCTGTTCCTGATTATTAGCAATGAGTGTTAATGAAGCAGGTTGAACATGTAACATAACAGCACGTGATTTTTCATGAGCAAGAATAACAATTCGGGCAAGAGCACGTTTAAGTAAGTCTCGATCCAACAAGACAAATTTGTCTTGTTCTCGGGGAATAGCTTTGGCATAAGGAGGAAAGCGAGCTTCAATTAATTTTGATTGAAAGGTATATTCCTGAGTAGTTAAAGTAAAATGACCTCGGCCTGCAGCAATAGCAATTGTCTCATCGGTAACACTATTTAATAAACGAAGCATCTCCTGAACACCTTTTTTAGGTAAAAGAAAGCGTTGATGAGGGAGAGCTAATTGACAGGGTAACTTACATACAGCCATACGATGGCCGTCAGTAGCAACCGTTTTAATTGTATCTGCGTCTAATTCAAGAAGTAAGCCATTTAGAAAAATTCTGACATCATGCTGCGACATGGAAAAATGAGTGGCTTGTAAAAGATGAACAAAATCTGTTCTCGCTACTGAAAACTCTACCTCATTAGGCTCATTGTCATTACAGGGAAAATCTTCTGCGGATAGCGTGGCTAATTTAAATTGACTACGCCCGGCTTTAATAACAACGCCATTGGATTTCAAACTAATACTAGCTGTAGCATCATCGTCTAAAGAACGAATAATATCTACAAATTTTTTTGCCGGAACAGTTATTTTTCCAGTTTGGTTAACATCACAATTCACGCGCGCGGTTATTTCAATTTCCAAATCCGTTGCGGTTAATAAGAGTTGATTATGGGAAAAGCTGAGTAAAATATTAGACAAAATAGTCAAAGTCTGTTTCTTATCAACAGCTCCCGCAACAGTAAGAAGAGGAGCGAGTAATTGGGCTTTAGTAAAGGTTAAATCAAACATGTTAAATTCCATATCAAGAAGATAAAGTTCGCATCAGGTTTTTATGATCCTCGGCAAAGTCATTTTCGTCCTGAATTAATTCTTTTACTTTACGGCATGCGTGTATAACGGTGGTGTGATCCCTTCCACCAAAATGATCGCCAATCTCAGGCAAACTATGATTCGTTAATTCTTTCGCTAAAGCCATAGCCATCTGACGAGGGCGGGCAATAGATCGGCTGCGCCGCTTTGATAATAAATCAGCAACTTTGACCTTATAATATTCAGCCACCGTTTTTTGAATATTTTCAATAGTAACTAATTTATCCTGTAGAGCAAGTAAATCCCGTAAAGCTTCGTGCACAAAATCAATAGTAATAGGTTTACCTGTAAAATGAGCATTGGCAATAACCCTTCGCAAGGCACCTTCAAGTTCACGCACATTTGAACGAATGCGTTTTGCAATAAAAAAAGCAACTTCATAAGGTAGTTCAATATTCGATTGTTCAGCTTTACTAATCAAAATGGCAACCCGCGTTTCCAATTCAGGAGGTTCTACCGCAACGGTTAATCCCCAACCAAAACGGGATTTAAGACGTTCTTCCATACCCTCAATTTCTTTCGGATAGCGATCACTGGTAAGAATAATTTGTTGTTGTCCCTCCAGTAACGCATTAAACGTATGAAAAAACTCTTCTTGCGAACGATCCTTTCCTGCAAAAAATTGAATATCGTCAATAAGAAGCGCATTAAGCGAACGATAAAATCGTTTAAACTCATTGATTGAATTAGTCTGTAAAGCCTTGACCATATCAGCAACAAATCGTTCAGAATGGAGATAAAGAACTTTAGCCTCAGGATTATTTTTTAAAATAGTATTGCCAATGGCATGCATCAAATGCGTTTTACCTAATCCAACTCCTCCATAGATAAATAAAGGATTATAGGCATCACCTGGACGTTCAGCGACCTGTAAAGACGCAGCTCTTGCCAATTGGTTAGAATTGCCTTCAACAAAACTGTCAAATAAGAATTTCCTGTTAAGGTAACTGTTTTTATAATCAGCCGTTTTTTTAGGTATAATTTTATTAACAGGTGCTTCAGCTTTCGTAGATGATGAATTTTCTGCTACAGGTTCACTAACCTTGCTACCAATACTGATACTTAACAAAGAAAAAGCTTCTCCACCAATCTGACTGACAATTTCCTTTAATCGTTGATAAAAATTTTTCTTCACCCAATCAACAACAAAACGATTAGGAGCAAGTAAAACAAGACCATCATCTTGAATTTCAGCCTGCAAAGGTCTTAGCCAGGTATTGAATTGTTGCGGAGGGTATTCATCTTCAAGAAGCTCTCTACATTTCTTCCAAACGTCTTCAGACACAAAAACTCCTCATACAGGTAAAAAACAAGTTATTAGGAATAGCCTTGAGGCTAAATTGACTCACAAAAAGCCAACATAACCAAAAAACAAACAATATTCCAGAATCTCTGCTAAATCCTGGGAATAAGCGCAGAGAAACTTCTGTTATAAGTTTCTCAAATAGGCTTAAGAAAAGCGTTGAATCATCAACACAAATTAAATAATAGGAGATCAATTATACTCAGACATGAACAAAAAAACAGAGTTATCCACAATTCTTAAGAAAAAATCTGTGTACCTTGACTAAACTTGTCTCTATCAAGACCTGAATTACCCGATAACATACGAGTCATCATAAAAATAACATGGGAAATAAAAAGTACCACTCAGATTCAACCTTGATAGTTATGGATAAGCTGGCAAAAAATAGGGAGTAACTTAGGGATTAATAACACCTGATTGGATAAAAGATAAATTATACTGAGTTTATGAGTAGATAAAAGCAGGGGTTATCTACACTTTAAAAAAACACATAACTTATTGTATTTAAATACATTTAAGTAAAAACCCACAGATAAAAAGACCTATATAATAAATATCATATAAAATATAAATAAATAATTTTTATTATTGGGATAAATTTTCATTTTTAATTGATGTGCAATTATTTATCAAAAATAATCGATTATTTTTCGTTTAAAATACGTGTATAAGTAGAACGTTAGGTGGTTTACAAACCGTGAGTAAATTCCTTAAATTCCATTCGCTTGATTCTAATCAACCTCTCATCCACGCTTTATGTAACCAGTACTAACAACCATAAAAAATCATAACTATTTGTATTTAATATAATTTTTAAAACAACTAACAGCTATTAAAAGACTAATAATAAACAAAAAAGAATTAACTAAGTTTTTAATAATTATTGTCAGCGCAAACAATTTAATCCAGAAGAAGGGCGCTATTTGACAGAAGGTGTAAAGTTTTCTATCATTGCCAGCCTTAAAATTTAATTAATAACAGGCTCATCATGAAACGCACCTTTCAACCCAGTAACTTGAAACGCAAACGTGATCACGGTTTTCGTCAGCGTATGGCAACACGCGGAGGTCGTTTAGTTCTAAAGCGACGTCGTGCAAAAGGACGCAAACGTTTATCAGCTTAAGTGAATTGTTTTGATAAAACGCAGCGGTTGCTGAAAAAAAGCGATTATGATTGCGTCTTTGCCCAAGCAAAAAAAATGGTTACCCCGGAATTTGTCATATTACATTGTGCAAATTCTTTGGGTAAATCGAGGCTTGGGTTGGCGTTATCAAAAAAAATGATTCCCAAAGCTCATGATCGAAATCGTTTGAAGCGCTTGTTGCGTGAAGCTTTTCGAACCACCCCGTTACCGGCCGTTGATATAATCTTTTTAGCAAAGCATGGCGCAGCAAAGGTGGAAAATAGAATAGTTCTTGCCAGGTTGAGTACAACATGGAAAAAATTAGTCACTTTATACGGCGCTTAGTTTGTTGTCCCATTATTTTATATCAATGTGTACTTAGCCCTTTCATAAGACCTTGTTGTCGCTATTATCCCAGCTGTTCGCAATATGCTCTTTTAGCTATAAAGCGATTCGGTGTTTTAAAAGGCTTAGGGTTAACATTGTACCGATTATTACGTTGCCATCCTTGGGCGAAGGGTGGTTACGATCCTGTATTACCTAACAAAGAGAAACGCTAATGGATATACGACGTGTAGTTTTGTATGCAATATTAACGCTGATAGTTTATTCTTTGTGGACAAGTTGGCAACATGATTATCCAACAAATCTGCAACAGCTTCCTTCTACAGCCAGCCAGACAACAAATACCAACCATTTGTTGCCTCAGGTGACTACTAGTTCTCCTGAGAACAGTATGGTCCATAGAAATGATGATCTGGACTCGGCTTTTCAATCGTCCTCTATTCATGTGAAAACGGATGTCCTGGATTTGGATATTGATTTACGTCAGGGCGATATCGTGAATGCTCAATTGCTGGATTATCCTGTGAGCGTTGAGGAAAAAGACAAGCCTATTACTCTGTTACAAAACAAGTCAGATGCACGTTATGTAGCCAATAGCAGTTTGCTTACCAGTTCAGATCAGACAGTAAAAAATGTGGATATTAATTTTACCAGTCCTCAATCCAGTTATAAGTTAACTCCTGGTGAAAAAAAATTAACGGTAACTTTGAATGGAAAAACATCTGATGGATTACAGGTAAAGAAAGAATTTATTTTTACCCAGAACAGTTATTTAATTCAAGTCAATTACCTGATAGAGAATCAGGGAGAAACGCCTTGGAAAGGGTATATGAATACTCAACTACTTCGTAGATCACCTCAGGAAGATAAGTCAAGTATGTTTCATATAGGTTCATATACAGGAGCCTCCTATTCTAATCCAGGGAAAAGTCGTTACCAAAAAATCAGCTTTAAAGACATGACAAAATCAAACCTTGACGTAGATACCCAAGGTGGTTGGATTGCGATGCAACAACATTATTTTGTTAGTGCCTGGATACCGGAAAGTAATAGCAATAATAAATTTTATACCAGAGCGGTTAACGAGGATTATACCATAGGCGCTGTGAGTCAGCCTGTCACTGTGGCCCCTGGTACGCAGCAGGAAATAGGTTCAAACTTATACATTGGGCCTGAGATCACTTCCGTATTAAAAAATATTGCCCCCGGCCTCGATTTGACTGTTGATTATGGCTGGTTATGGTTTCTTTCTTCGTTGTTGTTTTCTTTAATGAAAGCCATTTATTCAGTAATAGGCAATTGGGGTTGGGCTATTGTCTTAGTCACTGTCCTTATCAAGCTGGCTTTTTTCCGTTTGTCAGCGACTAGCTATAAATCCATGGCTGGAATGCGCAAGCTACAACCTAAATTGCAGGCTTTACGAGAACGTTATGGCGATGATAAGGCGAAAATGAGCCAGGCCACCATGGAATTATATCGTCAGGAGAAAGTAAATCCGCTTGGTGGGTGCCTGCCTATTATCATTCAAATTCCGGTTTTTATTGCTCTATATTGGGTATTGCTGGAAAGTGTTGAATTAAGGCAAGCCCCTTTTATTTTCTGGATAAAAGATTTGGCCGCCGCAGATCCTTTCCATGTTTTGCCCGTTATAATGGGTGCTACAATGCTGATTCAGCAACGTCTTAATCCTGCGCCTCCTGATCCTATGCAGGCTAAGGTCATGATGTTTTTGCCTATTCTATTTACGGCTTTATTCTGGAATTTTCCTTCAGGTTTGGTATTGTATTGGATAGTTAATAATACCTTGTCTATTTTGCAGCAATGGTATATCACTCGCAAATACAGTGAGGATAAACCCAAGAAAACAATTACCGCAGTAAAATAATGCGAGAAACAGAGACAATTGCAGCAATTGCCACACCTCCTGGCCGTGGAGGCGTGGCAATTGTTCGTCTTTCAGGTCCACTTGCATCCCGCATAGCTCTACAGCTTAGTGATACAAAAGTTTTAACTCCCCGAGTAGCTCACTATTGTTCTTTTATTTCTCATCAAGGTGAGGTTATTGATAAAGGATTGCTGCTTTATTTCAAAGCTCCTCATTCTTTTACGGGTGAAGATATTGTTGAATTTCAAGGGCATGGTTCTCCTTTTATTTTAGATCATTTGCTTACAGAGTGTGTGACTTTAGGGGCAAGGTTAGCTAAACCTGGTGAGTTTTCTGAACGTGCGTTTCTCAATGATAAAATCGATTTAACCCAAGCTGAGGCTATTGCTGATCTTATCCATGCCAGTTCACAAACAGCAGCACGCATGGCGGTTAAATCTTTACAAGGGGATTTCTCTAAACGAATTAATAATCTTAACGAAAAACTTATTCATTTACGCCTTTTTGTTGAAGCAGCGATTGATTTTCCAGAAGAAGAAATTGATTTTCTAAATGATGGTAAAGTTGCATTAATGTTAGAGGAAATTCTGCAAAATCTAATTGATATTCGTAAAAATGCTGCGCAAGGAGCCATTATACGCGAGGGCTTATCTATCGTTATTGCCGGTAAACCTAACGCAGGTAAGTCAACATTAATTAATTGCCTGTCTGGACGAGAAATAGCCATCGTCACTGATATTGCAGGAACAACGCGTGATGTGGTGCGTGAACACATTTTGCTGGATGACCTACCCATGCATCTTGTTGATACCGCTGGGCTTCGTGAAAGTCATGATATTGTTGAAATAGAAGGAATCAAGCGAGCCTGGCAGGAAGTTAGCCGCGCAGATTGTTTATTATTAGTTACTGACATTAATGATCACACCGGTGATGTTGAGTTAAGTGATACTATTCGTTCCACTCTTCCTCCAGCAGTCCCTGTTATTCAAATTATTAATAAAATTGATACGCAGGCTCTTGTGCCTAAAATAGAAAAACAAAAAATTTATTTATCAGCAAAATCAGGTGAAGGTATTCATTTACTAAAAGAAAAAATTAAGGAAGTTGTAGGTTATCAACCCGCAGAAGGGCAGTTTCTGGCAAGAAGACGTCATTTACAAGCGTTGGATCTTGCAAAAGAATTATTGGAGTGTGGTCAACATCAATTAGCAACCCAACGTGCTGGCGAATTGCTCGCTGAAGATTTACGCTTGGCTCATCAAGCTTTGTGTGAAATCACAGGTGAATTTTCTTCTGATGATTTGCTTGGTAGAATTTTTTCCAGTTTTTGTATTGGTAAATAAGTCCGCATTTTACTTCGTTCGCAAAAACAACATGTTGTATCATTTTAAAAAGATCAAAGTTCAGAATAAGTAGGTCGCGGTTATAGAGATAAATTTTTATAAAAATACATAAAAAGATCAAATAGGTTTAATATTAAAACTACTTGTGCCTTAAGAGAAAGGGTTGTAGATTTAGGTTCGAGCTGTATTTATTGTATGGATTAATTATGGTCGGATCTTTCGATGCGGACAAACACAGATTTTTCACTGATGTAAAAACAATTTACGATGCAGACCAACACGCAGAATTTGCCGATTATGGCTTTATAGCGCTCCATATACAGCTTATTACACAGGAATTTGAGAATTTATCGGCATCTCTTAAAACAGTTCAGGAAGCTCAAGTTGACGATACGTTTTACGATATTTATTTATTTTATTGCTACTACTGCTGTATTTTGCTAGAAAATTATTATATTGCTTATGGACAAAATAACAAAGCAAGCAAATTTACAAAAATAAAAACACGTATAAAAACCTATTATGAAGAAGGTGCGTTGGAACAACATAATGATTCTTTTTTAATTTATTTATTTAAAGCGATTTATAAAAGTTTAAAAGAAATTATTCAAACACCATTTCATTTAGCGCAAATCAAAGATGTAATTTCTAGTGCAAATTTAAACCGTATGTATTGGTATTTTTGTCGTACCGCTATTACCATAACCTTTCAACTGGTAAATGAACTAAAAAGTTGGGAAAAACTAGGTAATATACTAGGTAAAGAAATTAACATTGACAAGCTCATCTCTATTCTGGAAAAACCAAACGCGGTCTTTAGTGTTTTGAGTTTTGGTTTTCCTATAATGCGTTTTACTATTAATGCTGCAATGGTTCTTAAACATACATTTGTCCCATCAAAGGAAGAAAAAAAATTAAATAGAAAAGAGCGCTTCACTTATGAAATTAAAAAACGGCAAGGTCAATTTTTAAATGACCTGGTTTGGGGCATAGTGAATTTAGTGATCAACAGTAAAGTACTTCATATTTCTGCACCAATAGCTGGTTGGATAATTTCAGGCTTTATGATTTTTGATTTCTGTTTGATTATGTGGAATCGTCATTTGGCTGAAGAAGAATACCAAATTAAAAAAGCACAATATGACGATGAGATTAAAGCTTATGAAAATAAATGTGTGACAGAAAATCTTTCTGATCAAGAACAAAAACATCTCGACATGTTAAAGCAGCAACTTCGTATACATGAGAACCGTTGGCAAGCTAAAAACTCGACCTTCTGGTTCAATAGTGCAGCGGCCCTATTATTAATGGCGGGTTTTTCAGCATCAATGATCTTGACACCGCCGGTGATGATTTTGGGTTGTTATGTTGTCTGTACATTGGCTGCTGCCATGTATCTTTCAGAAGGCTCTTACACTACATACAAGGAAAAAAGGTTGATGTTAAAAAAGCCTGTTAAGGATAATCTCAATGATGAAATTGTCCGGATAGAAAAAAATAAATACCAGACAGCACGGAATGAGTTTATTTTAACAATGGCTAAAAATACGCTGATGCCTACCGTGCTTATTGCGACAATTGCTATTTGTTGGCAAGCGGCTTTAGTACTGGCTGTAATTTACATGGGTTATCAGTTAGGATGTGCTTATAGTAAGTACACAGAAGAGAAAAACAGTGCTGTACAAATGGATAATAAATGGGGTTATCTGTTTAGTTAATCCGCAAGCTATTTTGGGCAACTCTTTTTCACCTTTCAAAAATAGCCTAATATAATTAAGCTTTAAATTTATTGGATCAAAAACTTTATGATGGCCTTCCAACGATTTTTTAATTGGTATATTCCTAATGAGCTTAAAAAAATTTTAGAGGGAGTAAAAAATAATACCCTTACTCATATTGCTATAAATAAAGAATTAATAAAAAAGTTTGGTGATTATTCATACAGAGAAAAAAATTGTCCGCGCTATTTTCAATCACTTGCAAAAGAACTTCTTCATAACACTAGTGTTATCTCTATCACAGTAAGTGGGTATGGTTTTCCAAACGGCATGGAATATGTGATTGAAGCATTAAAAAGTAATTCTCAAGTGAAAAATTTATCACTTGAGATATCTACAGATGCTTATCACAAACATCTTCTTGCTCTTATTTCAATGCTTCCTCATAACACTGGTTTGGAAAAATTAAGTTTTTATATAAGCGATAATGGTGCAGCGCTGACGTGTTTCAACGTTATTGACTCTTTAAAACAGAACCAAACTTTAAAAACTTTAGAAATAGATAGATTTTATCTTTTAGATAAAAAGAGTATTGAAGCACTCATTGCTCTTCCTCAATTCAATTACACTTTACAAGAATTAACACTGTTAAAAGAAACCAATTTATCTGAACGTTCAATAGATAGAATTCGACCTGTTAGTAAAAGGATATTTTTTCCTTCAAAAGAGCAAGTTAAAGCGTTAGTGCAAAACGATAAGGATAATTATTTGCATTGTTTACCAGAAGATGTTTTAGATTATATTTTGCACCTCGCTGGTCTGCACCACAACCAGAAAGAGTTTCAACATGCGCTTTTATCAAAACACAATTATCGTTAAACACTAAGTAGTTTCGAATATCCTTGTGAACGATATTTAAGAAGCCGGATACATGGCATTAATTGCAGCAATATCTTTTTCACTTAATTTTTCTCTCTGTCCTATTTTCATTCCATCAATTAAAGGAATGATCGTTTTTTTACCGTTTTTTGAAAAAGCATAGGCACTGTAATGCATGATTGACTGATAATCATAGTCGCCAAAATCGATCCCATCTGTTAATTGTTGAGTAAAATTAGCAACATGATTTTCCGCAATGTTCTCCCAGATTATTCGAATAAAATTATCTCTATCACTTCGTGATTGCTCATGCCATAAACCTAATGCATGGCCAATTTCGTGCATAACGTGCATAGTAGTGCATCGTGGCGCTAAATTAATTTCCTGTTTACCCCCCTGCCTTCCTACATAGGAAGAACAAGTTGTACCTACAGCCGGCAAAAAAGAAATATAATCATTATAAAAAGAGCGGTTTTTATCAGTTAATTCAATAAACTCCACATGTGTTCTTTTTTGCCAGTGAGCAATGGCTTGGAAGACAGCAAGTTTATTAATAAAAGGTAATTCTTCTTTTATCTCAAACGGTACCACACCATTTTTCCAGCGGCTACCTCCAGTTTTAAGGCGAAATAGTGCGCTTTTTCTTTCCAGATCATCAATTTTTGCCAGAAGAATATCACCTTCTACAACGGCAAAATCGTTAATTTGTTCATAAATAATAGTACGCTTACCGTAAAGGGGATCAATGATATCAATCTGATTGGCAGTAGCTGTCGTGCAGGGAAAATAAATAAAAAGAAAAGGCAAAAAAACGGATAATCTAGAAATAGAGGGCACGATTAATATCCTTATTAAGCGAGACCAAATTAAATTTTATACTGAATCTACTTTAATTGTAGATAGGCTAATAAAATTATTATAGGTAAACTCCTTATTAATTTAAATAAAGCATTACAGTTACTTTTTTTCAGCAATTATTTCGAGAGCTAATTTGTACATTTCATTTTTATTAGCTTTCGTAAGTAAACAAGTCAATTTTACTGCCTGTTTCAAAGGCAATTCATCCAATAGAAGAGTAAGGGTTTCACGCTCTTTCTCAAAAGTGGATTTTTCTTCGGGCCTGGCGGGTAAAATAAGAACAAATTCACCTTTACGGTGTGTTGGATCAAGCATTAACCAATCTTTGATGGATTGTCCTGTACCACTAATAAAACGTTCGAACGTTTTGGTTAATTCTTTCGCTAAAACCAACTCGTAAGTTTGTCCATAGACTTGTATGACATCATCAAGGGAATCAATAATACGATGGGTCGATTCATAAAAAACAAGCGTATGCTCGTTTGCTTTTAATGTTTCAAGTTTAGCAACTCTGGCTGTTTGCTTGGCTGGAAGAAAACCTGCGAAAGTGAACGTGTCACAGGCTACACCTGCGGCACAAAGAGCGGTTATTAATGCACAGGCACCAGGAACAGGAACTACAGGAATTTGTTTTTCTCGGGCGAGGTGCACGAGAGGAAAACCAGGATCACTGATTAGAGGAGTTCCTGCATCGCTAATCAAGGCAAATGAAAGACCTTGTTGCAAAGCAGAAATTATGGACTCACTTTTATCGTTTTCATTGTGCGCGTGCAAGGATAATAAAGGCTTGTGTATCCCAAACGAAGTCAACAGTTGGGCGGAATGACGCGTATCTTCAGCAAGAATTGTGTCGACTGATTTAAGCGTTTCCAAAGCGCGCAAACTAATATCATCCCGGTTGCCGATAGGAGTGGCAACGATGTAAAGTGTACCTACAGAGGTTGCTGAACTTTTTACCATAGTTTATCCTATTGCGTTCCTGCGTTTCGGACATATTTCAATGTTACCAAATTCGCTTATTTTAAAAGTAATTTTACTGGCTATTTCAGTTAACTTTCTTTCGCAATGTACAAAAGTTACTGAAATTCAGGTCAATTCCATGACAAGTAACCAACAAAAAGCTGTAAAATCGCCTTTTACTATGCCTGCCACTGCTTATCTTGCTTTAGCCAAAAATAAAACGGGTGAAGAAAAACAAAATTTATTAATCATGGCTGCGGGGCGCTTCATTTATAATGGCCAATGGCGTGATGGTGTACATACGTTGGCTACAACCAGTCAACTATCGGGTGAACAGACCAGTTTAAAAAATATATTGCTTGCAAAAACCGATTTGATTCGTGAGCAGCCCCGTGCTGCAATTGCCAAATTGGCATCCGTGCGTGAAATTACCAGATTGTCTTCTTTTTATCAAGTTCAATATCATGAAATTCTTGCTTCGGCTTACGAGTCCGCAAATAATCCTTCTGAATCTATCGTTGAACGGATTAAATTGGAACATTTGCTTGCTGATGAAGCGAGCCGGCGTAATAACCGTCGTATTTTATGGTTAATTTTGACCCGCTTGCCTGAACCTGAACTTAATACATTGGCTGCCGAAACAACAGATAATCCGGAGTTACAGGGATGGTTGAAATTAGCACTTATTCCAAGAAAAAATAACAGAAACAGTCAATCGATCGTTGCACAAATTGAACAATGGCGAAGAGACTATCCTGATCACCCGGCCAATCAGTTATTACCTTCTTCCCTTGCGGCCGTTAAACCTTACTTATATAACACACCTCATCAGGTAGCTCTGCTGCTACCTTTGAGTGGACCCCTGGCAGGTCCTGGTGAAGCCATTCGCGATGGTTTTATGGCTGCTGCTGCCAGTTCGGCAATAAAAACGCGTTTATATAATACAGCGACGGGTGATGTCTCAGCATTATATCAACAAGCGTTGGTCGATGGTGCGGATTATGTAATCGGACCTCTCAGTAAAACCGAGGTTGCAGTGGTCGCTAAAATGGAACATCCTGTGCCCACTTTATTACTTAATGATATTGATGTATCGCATAAAGGTAATATTTATCGTTTTGGCCTGTCGCCGGCTCATGAGGCGAAGCAAGTGGCAGAAAGAGCCAGTAAAAAAGGCTATAAACGAGCATTAATTATTGCGCCGGCAGGGAGTTGGGGTGAAGAAATTGTTTCTGCTTTTACATCTCGATGGCGAGCTAAAGGAGGCATTATTGCCGATAAACTGGCTTATAGTAATAATGAAGACTTAACCGTTAGCGTTCGTGATTTCCTTCACGTTTCAAATAGTCAGCTTCGTGAGAAGCAGATAAAACAGTTGTTAGGTCGCAATATTCAGGCTATACCGGGTCGTCGTCAGGATTTTGACATGATATTTTTGTTGGCTTATCCTTCCAAAGCACGACAAATAATGCCTTTATTAAAATATTATTTTGCCGGAAATGTTCCTGTTTATGCTACTTCTTCAGTGTATGCCGGTACCCCTGATAGTATGAAAGACAAAGATCTCGAGGGTATTATTTTTAGTGATATGCCCTGGGTTTTCACTCATCAAATGGGGCATAAAAACTGGCCAGAGCAATTAAATAGTTATAACCGATTATATGCTTTAGGTATGGACAGCTTTGCATTAATTAGTCAATTGAATCAATTGTTGCTTTTCCCTGCAATGGGAATTGATGAAAAAAGTGGTGTTCTTTATTTAAACAAAGCCCAACAGATAGCAAGAGTTCCTACTTGGGGGCAATTTAAAGGAGGGATGGCAACTCTTCTTAATTCGTGAAGATAGTTTTTAATTTACCTCGCTTTATAAGGGATGAATATGTCACTAAAGACCGGTTTCGCAGCAGAGCAGCAAGCGCGAGCTTATCTTGTTTCGCAAGGATTAAAGTGGTTGGAAAGCAATTATCGTTGTCGTTGGGGCGAAATAGATTTGATTATGAAAGATAAAACTTGTCTGGTTTTCATTGAAGTGCGTGCGCGTCTTTCCTCTTCTTTTGGGGGAGCACTTGCCAGTGTGACTTTTGGCAAGCAGCAAAAACTTCTAAAAACAGCTTCGCATTATTTAATGTTAAAAAAAATCCAGGATAAACAACCTGTTCGCTTCGATGTAATAGGTTTGCAAGGTCCAGACTCTCAGGTTGATTGGATACAGAATGCATTTGGACTGAATTTTTAATACAATAATGCCTTTTCGCTCTCTCTTTAATTGATTAATATAAATTCGCCGTATTTATAAATGATATTATGAATAGGATAAAGAATCAGGATTCAAGAATTATGACACCAAGCGAAGATAGAGTCAGACAGCTTTTTGGGAATAGTATTGAAACAAAAATTGCAGTTGCTGACACATTATCTGCAGTGATAGCGAAAGCAGGATTGCGTTTAGCAAATTGTTTGCTCAATGATGGTAAAATTTTATTATGTGGAAATGGTGGATCTGCTGCTAACTGTTTACATTTTACTACAGCCATGGTGAATCATTTTGATATAGAGCGTCCCTCCCTTCCTGTTATCGCTTTAACTACGGATATGGCCTCTTTGACCTCTATTGCAAATGATAGTCATTATGATCAATGTTTTGCACGCCAAATACAGGCTTTCGGGCAGGAAGGAGATGTGCTGATTGTTATTTCTACTTCTGGTAATGCTGATAGTATTTTACACGCAGTAAATGCAGCAAATGATCGGGGAATGGATACTATTGCTTTAAGTGGTCGTGATGGTGGTGTACTCGCCAATCATTTGGGACCTGAAGATATTGAATTACGAGTTCAAGGAGATAATGCGGCACGGATTCGTGAAACTCATTTATTCATCTTGCATTGTTTTTGTGAATTGATTGAACAATCATTGTTTGGTCAAATGTTGGGGTAATTTATGAAATTTCGTCTGATAGTTATTTTGCTAATTTGTGGTTTGCTTACGAGTTGTGTAGCGGCGGTAGTCGCAGGAGCTGCTGCTGCCGGACTGGTTGTTTACGATCGTCGCAGTGTCGCCTCTTTGGAAAGCGATGCACGTATTTTTCATAAAATACATACCGCAATAGTGAAAGATCCTCGTTTTTATAATTCTCGTATTATTGTTGTCAGTTTTAATCAGGTTGTTTTGTTGGTTGGCCAAACTCCTACAGCTTCCCTGCGTGTTCTGGCTGAGAAAATTGCACAAAGCACACCTTATGTAAGACGTGTTTACGATGAAATAACGGTTGATTATCCTCTCCTTATAACGCAGAGAACCAAAGATAGCTGGATTACCAGTCAGGTTCGTAGCCAGATGCTTACTAAAAAAGGATTGGAGTCAGGTTCAATTCGGATAGTGACTGAAAATGGTGTTGTCTATTTAATGGGTATTGCTACACATGAACAAGCCAATCTGGCGGTTAGTGTTGCACGACAAATTAATGGAGTAAGAAAAGTTGTTAAAGTCTTTCAATATATTGTTTAAACGATCTATTATCGAAGATATGATTTTCAATTAATTATAGTTGCCAGGTTGAAATTGCCTGCTGAACATCAGCAGGCGCATGCATGCATGAGTAGCAGGAAAACTACATTAATTGAAAGCTATAGTTCATGAGGGACTATTCCAGCGAACTTGTTGAGTTTAATTATGATTTGATATGAAAAAACAGGGATATGTTTTTTTTATTCTGCTTTGGACTTCTCCTTGCCTTCTGACAGGTTGTTACAGTGAGTTATGGACTGGCGCAACATTAATTTACGATCGCCATAATGTTTATAAAAAATTAAGCGATTATCAATTATCGGCGGATATTCATCGGCTGCTTTATAATGATGCAAGATTCAGGCAGGAAGGGTGTGCTATTGATGTAGCTGTTTTTAACGGGGATATTTTATTAGCGGGGCATGTCCCCACGTTGGATTTGCGGCAGAATGCTATAGAACGTATTTCAAGGTTAACCGGGTATCGGCGGTTGTTCAATCAATTGAATATAAGTAAAGCTCCTGGCAACGGACTACAAGATAGCTGGATTACTGCAAAAATACGGAGCCAGATTTTTGCTGATTCAACCATTGATCCG
Organism: Legionella fairfieldensis ATCC 49588; assembly: GCF_000621525.1. Classification (GTDB taxonomy): domain Bacteria; phylum Pseudomonadota; class Gammaproteobacteria; order Legionellales; family Legionellaceae; genus Tatlockia; species Tatlockia fairfieldensis. The sequence goes on from NZ_KK211299.1 coordinate 39,190, forward strand.
AATGTTTTTAAAGTAATTACTGTAGACCAGATAGTTTATCTGATGGGAGATGTCAGACCCCAACAAGCGACAAAAGTTATTTCTCTGGCTCGAAACACTGAAGGTGTAAAGCGAGTAGTGAAATTATTCAAATATTATTATCTCAGCACGAAAGTTGTTGGGGATAATTAGGCGGGAAAAGAACAGTTGGATGAGGGAAGTAGCCGTTCTGTCATTTGTATCACCAACGTAATTAATGGAGAGAGGACAGATCGGCAAAAGAAAGGACGCTTATCAAGAACTGATGTTAACTTAAGAATGTCCCATAGATGAGTCTATCAAAGCGTGGGAAGTCTTAACATCTTGCATTTTATGAGCAAGTGACTGGTATTTCGATCCGGTAGTGAAAAATAGACTACTATAAATTGCAAGCGGTGTGCACAAAAGCGTTGTTATAATAGCAATACTTATTGGTAGTGCGAGTGGTGGTAGAACAACAGCAAGACTCATCGCCATTACTGCTAAAGAAAGTCCTAGCATAATCATCCCCAATTTTTTTAATCCTTTTCTTTCTTCAACAGATTTAATTAATTCTTGATATTCATTGAGAGCTTCCATTCGTTTGATGGGATCCCTTTCTATTACAATATGATAGGTTTGACTCAATATTTCATGAAGAGTGGAGTAATAAGTGTAGTGATTGGCTGATTTCACTTCACTTATTAGACTATTTATAGTGTTTTTTAAAGCAGAGTTATCAATTTGGATATGTTCTAGTTTTCTAAGAGCAATTGTATAAGCATAAAAGTAGAATTCGTGTTTATTTCTAATTTCCTCAATGCTGTTATTGTCGAGCAATTTAAAGAGATGATCTTCCATGGCAAAAACTCGATTATCATTGATAATATAAAGTTCTTCATTATTAGTCGTGTCTTTTAAAATATGCTGATATATGCCTGGTTTTACACGAAAAGATGTTTTGATTTCTACTGAGCCGTGTTTTGATTCGTCGTCTAACTTGTGAGACACGTAAGTAATTTTTTTTTGATCGCAAAGGTAAGTGTGAAATTTATAAGATAGCATTAAATTTTTCTCGACGTTACAATTAATGTGCATAAATTTTACTTAAAGAATTTATTTTTGTCAATTAGTAACGTATTTAGTAACGTATTTAAATTACAATGATGATGTTTAATAAGAAAATCTATGAAGTAGAATAAGATATTGGTGTTTTAGACTGTGGCCTGAATATTTTCAGGCCACTTTGCACCGCTCCCACCCAGGAAGTGGCTAACCTGGAGGATTCTTTTACTTTATCAATGGAAACGACCTTTATCTAGTCGTTTGCGAATTTTTCTTAATTTTATTGCTCGAAGTATCCCTGTGGAAGAGTTTTCATGGTCCTCTTCTATTTTCTGATGGTTTACTCCTTGAACTGGATGTGAGCGGCAGTGTTTTCGATAAGTAATATGATTTTTATCATGTTTATGATGAAGACCGTCACTATAACGATTGAGCATTTTTTCCCGCATGCTGGCAGCGGTGCGTTGTTGTTTTTCAGACATATTAATTCCTTATGTGCGAGTCAATTGCATGGTCATGTTGCCAATTCTCGCCAGGTTCAAGCTAACAAACGACAACAGAACCTATTTAAACTATATGCAATATTTAATGGATATTCCAGTTTAGGAAAAGAGATTAAAAATCGAACCCAGTATAATTATGCTGGCAAAATGATTCTTCGTATCGGACAAAAAATCAAAAGTACCGCATTGTCAACGAAAGTCGGCAATGTGCATTAAGGGCAATTTTTTATGATAAAGTTGATTATATAGTAAAAAATCCCCATGTAAGAAGAAAACGCTTGATGATTGGTTGCAGTAACAGGGAAAAGATATCTAAGCGATTGATTAAAGAGATTGAAAGTGTGAAGGAGTAAATAATAGAGTGAAAGAACAGCAGCTAACCAATACGCCAAAATTTTGTTTTACTCAAAGGGTAGTGTATTTTTTTAATGGTTTAGCAAAAAAAACACATTAAAATGACAAATAATTGTTCATTAACGTTGCTTATCCAAATTGTTTACTTTATAATCCGCGCGGTAAAAGATGGGTGAAAAATGTGAGAGACAGGCTTGGTGTTAGTGGTACAAGGCGTTTATTACTAATACAATTAATGATTAGTGTGTTAATATCACTGGTGCTGTTATTGGTTTTCGGCAAAAAAGAAGCGATATCCGCCTTGTTAGGTGGTATGGTAGTAATTGTGCCGTCTTTTTTCTTTGCGAGAAAATTGTTTCACTACCAGGGAGCCAGGTCAGCACGAAAAATAGTTCGAAGCTTTTATTTAGGGGAAGCACAGAAATTTTTTTTGTCAATTATCTTATTCACGTTAATATTTATAAAATTAAAAATAGCCCCTTTTGCATTTTTTTTCACTTACATTACGGTGTTAATGAGCCATTGGCTCGCACCATTAATTTTTGCTAACAAACAAAATAGGCCAGAAAGTGACTGAAATGGTATCAAGCACTCAATACATTAAACATCATCTGACGTATCTCACTTTTAATTTCAAGACGATGAGTTTTGGTTCTAATGGATTTTGGACTCTAAACCTGGACACCTTGTTTTTTTCTTTAGTGGCCGGTTCTTTTATTTTAATATTGCTATACATGGGGGCGCGTCGGGTTACTACAGGAGTGCCCGGTAAACTACAGAATTTTGCGGAATTAATGCTGGAATTTGCTGATAATCAGGTTAAAGATTGTTTCCATGGTAAAAATAAATTAATTGGTCCTTTAGCGCTGACTATTTTTGCCTGGGTGTTTTTAATGAACTTTATGGACTTGATTCCTGTTGATATTTTACCTTTGGCTGCTCAGTCGGTGGGTATTCATTATTTGAAAGTTGTGCCAACCAATGATCTTAATCTTACTTTTGCATTGGCATTATCTGTTTTTGCACTCATTATTCTTTATAGTATAAAAATTAAAGGCATGAAAGGATTCGTGAAGGAGTTAACGTTACAACCTTTTAATCATCCAGCACTTATTCCATTTAATTTATTGTTAGAACTAGTAGGTTTAATTGCCAAACCCATTTCATTGGCTTTGCGGCTGTTTGGTAACTTATATGCTGGCGAATTGATCTTTATTCTGATAGCCTTGCTGACTTTGAATGCAACCTCTTCTTCGGTAATGGGAACAGCCACGTTAAGTATAGCGCAATTTTTACTGGCGCTTGCCTGGTCAATATTCCACATTCTGGTGATTACGTTGCAAGCATTTATATTTATGGTGCTGACTATTGTCTATCTCAGTCTGGCTCATGAAGACCATTAATCTGTTTTAATTTAATCTTTGTCCATTAAGGGGATTTATATGCAAGCTGCAAATTTGATAGCTCAAGTTCAAGGTATGACTGTTATCGCGGTCGCTCTGCTGATTGGCTTGGGGGCTTTAGGTACAGCGATTGGTTTTGGTTTACTTGGGGGGAAATTTCTGGAAGGCTCTGCGCGTCAACCCGAAATGGTTCCCATGTTACAAGTAAAAATGTTTATCGTTGCAGGGCTTCTTGATGCGGTAACAATGATTGGTGTGGGTATTGCGTTGTTCTTCACTTTCGCTAACCCCTTCCTCAGCAACTTGGGTTCTTAAATAACACCAGATAAGGGCGCATCGCGCCCTGCATGCTACGGGAGATATTATCTTGGATATTAATTTAACGTTAGTGGTACAAATGCTTGTTTTTGCTGCATTTGTCTGGTTTACCATGAAATTTGTTTGGCCTCCGCTATCTAAAGCACTGGAAGAGCGTCAGGATAAAATAGCTGATGGACTGTCAGCAGCGGAGCGTGGCCGCAAAGAATTAGAATTGGCCCAGCATCGCGTTAAAGATGAGTTGAAACAAGCCAAAGTACAGGCTTCAGATATTATTGAGAAAGCGAATCGTCGTGCTGCTCAACTGATAGAAGAAGCAAAAGAAGAAGCAAAACTTGAAGCGCAGAGACAGACAAAAATTGCGCAAGAACAACTATTGCAGGAAATTAATCAGGCAAAAGATAACTTACGCAAACAAGTTGCGCAGTTAGCTATTGTGGGTGCGGAAAAAATTCTTCATCGTGAAATTGACGCGCAGGCAAATAGTGCTTTGCTCGATAATTTGATTGCAGAGATTTAAATATGGCGGATACTACTACGATGGCCAGACCTTATGCAAAAGCAATTTTTGAACATGCATTGGCTGTTAATAAATTAGGTGAATGGTCTGATATTTTACACACTTTGGCTGTTGCTGTATTGAATGACCAGGTAACGGCGTTCATTAGAAATCCTGCTACTACGCAAGAGCAACAGGTCGAATTGTTTAAGACGCTTTTTGCAAAATCGGAATCAAAAGAAAAGTTCGCAGTTCACAATCTGATAGCTTTATTGGCAAGTAACAAGCGATTAATGTTATTACCTGATCTTAAAGTTTTGTTTGAGGCACTCCGTGCTGAACAAGAAAAAACTTTAAAAGTAAAAGTAACGAGTTTTTCTGAACTGTCAAAAGCACAACAAGACCAGTTAATCAATTCACTGAGCAAACGATTACAGCGCAAAATAACACTTGATCTTCACATCGACAAGTCGTTATTGGGGGGCGCGATTGTTCATGCAGACGATTTGGTTATTGATGGTTCGGTGCGAGGAAAATTAAATAAGCTAAGTAGCGATTTAGCCGCGTAATAGAGAGGATAGATTTCATGTCAGAACAAGTAGCTTTAAACCCATCAGAAATCAGTGAATTAATTAGACAAAAAATAGAACAGTTCAGTGTTGTTTCCGAAGCCCGTAATGTAGGAACAATTGTAAGTTTGAAAGACGGTATTGTTCGTCTTCATGGTCTGGCTGATGTTATGCAAGGGGAAATGATTGAATTTCCTGGCGGTGTCTATGGTTTGGCATTAAACCTGGAACGTGATTCTGTGGGTGCAGTAATTCTTGGAGATTATTCCAGCTTATCGGAAGGTCAAACAGGCCAATGTACAGGCCGCATTCTTGAAGTACCTGTCGGGGAAGCACTGTTAGGCAGGGTAGTGGATGCACTGGGTAACCCAATTGATGGTAAAGGACCGATCAACGCTACAAAGATGTCACCCATCGAAAAAGTTGCTCCTGGTGTAATTGCACGACAATCGGTCGATCAACCTGTACAAACTGGTCTTAAAGCGGTAGATGCTATGATCCCGGTTGGTCGAGGTCAACGTGAGCTGATCATTGGCGATCGCCAAACGGGGAAATCAGCGATTGCTATTGACGCTATTATCAATCAAAAAGGGACTGGCGTTAAATGTATTTATGTTGCTGTTGGTCAGAAAGCGTCTTCCGTTGCAGCCATTGTACGTAAATTAGAAGAAAATGGCGCTATGGAGCACACCATTGTCGTTGTTGCGGGTGCTTCTGATTCCGCTGCTCTGCAATTTATTGCCCCTTATTCCGGATGTTCAATGGGCGAGTATTTCATGGAGAAAGGGGAAGATGCTCTGATTGTTTATGACGATTTGACTAAACAGGCTTGGGCGTATCGGCAGATTTCTTTATTACTACGCCGCCCACCTGGACGTGAAGCGTATCCTGGGGATATTTTCTATTTGCACTCACGTTTGTTAGAGCGTGCAGCGAGAATTAATGCAAAAGAAGTTGAAAAGTTAACTAATGGTGCGGTGAAAGGTAAAACGGGATCACTTACCGCTTTGCCAATTATTGAAACGCAAGCAGGAGATGTGTCTGCTTTCGTACCAACAAACGTTATTTCAATTACCGATGGTCAGATCTTTCTGGATGTGGATCTATTCAATTCAGGTGTGCGTCCAGCGATTAATTCGGGTTTATCTGTATCCCGTGTGGGTGGCGCGGCACAAACGAAGATCATGAAAAAATTAGGTGGTGGTACACGCTTGGCTCTTGCCCAATTCCGTGAATTGGAGGCTTTTTCACAGTTTGCTTCGGATTTGGATGATGCTACCCGTAAACAGTTAGAACGCGGGCAACGCATTACTGAATTAATGAAACAAAAGCAATACTCACCCTTTTCAGTGGCCGAAATGGGAGTGTCCCTTTTTATAGTTGAAAAAGGTTACCTGGATGATATCCCTGTTGCAGAAGTGGGTTCGTTTGAGCATGCCCTTCATAGCTATATGCGTGCTTCACATGCTTCTTTGTTACAAAAAATTAACGAAGCAGGTGCTTATGATGGCGATATTGAAGCACAGTTAAAGGCTGCTGTAGAAGAATTCAAACACAGTGGTAGTTGGTAAGTTAGAGTCTTTGATTGTTTTATACGATTAAAGGCTTAATTGATGATACAGATTGTATTTTTAAATCTGCAACCTGTTAGTTAAAGGCGAAGCGAGATATGGCTGGAGCGAAAGAGATCCGTTCAAAGATTGCGAGTATAAAAAACACGCAAAAAATTACTCGAGCGATGGAAATGGTTGCTGCAAGCAAAATGCGTAAAACGCAAGATAGAATGCGTGCATCAAAGCCTTATGCAACGAAGATATATAATGTAGTTCGGCATATAGCTCGTGCTACTTCAGAATATCGCCATTCTTTTATGATTAATCGAGAGACCAGGCGAATAGGTCTTATTGTGGTGACCTCTGATCGTGGTTTATGCGGTGGGTTGAATGCCAATTTGTTACGTGAAACTATCCGAACCATGCATCATTGGCAACAGGAAGGTAAAGAAGTAGATCTTTGCGTTATTGGTCGAAAAGGTCAGGCATTTTTCAAGCGCGTGGGTGGACGAGTAACTGCTACAGTAGATCAGCTAGGTGATAAGCCTGGTATTAAAGATCTTATCGGTGCAATAAAGGTTATGTTGGACGCGTTTTATCAAGGCGAAATTGATGCGCTGCATGTTGTCTATAATGAATTCATTAACACGATGACGCAAAAACCAACAGTCAAACAATTATTGCCTTTGCCTGTGGCGGAAGAAGATAGTAAAAATCTTGGCCACCATTGGGATTATATTTATGAACCCGATGCAAAAGAATTGTTGGACGCTTTGTTGGAACGTTACATTGAGCTGCAAGTTTACCAGGCTGTTGTTGAAAATATTGCTTGTGAACAGGCAGCAAAGATGATTGCGATGAAAAGTGCAACAGACAATGCGGGTGATTTAATTAAAGAATTTCAATTAGCTTACAACAAAGCCCGACAGGCTGCCATTACACAAGAGTTGGCTGAAATTGTCGGTGGTGCAGACGCTTTATAAGAGGGTAGATGATGAGTAGTTTAGGAACAGTAGTTCAGGTTATTGGTGCAGTTGTCGACGTTGAATTTCCACGTGACAATGTTCCCAAAGTAAACGATGCATTAAAGCTCGTTGAAGGTGAGCTGGTTTTTGAGGTTCAGCAGCAGTTAGGTGATGGTATTGTGCGTACCATTGCTATGGGTACTACCGATGGTTTGCGTCGCGGCGTAAAAGCACAAAACACAGGCGAGCCAATTCAGGTTCCTGTAGGTAAAAAAACGCTTGGCCGTATTATGGATGTATTAGGGCGACCAGTAGACGAAGCAGGCCCCATTGATGCGGAAGAACATTGGGCTATTCACCGTCAGGCACCCAGCTATGAAGAGCAGGCAGGCGGTCAGGAGTTACTTGAAACAGGTATTAAAGTAATTGATTTGCTTTGTCCTTTTGCCAAGGGTGGAAAAGTAGGTCTTTTCGGCGGTGCTGGTGTAGGTAAAACCGTTAATATGATGGAATTAATCCGTAATATTGCTCATGAGCATGAAGGTTATTCTGTATTTGCCGGGGTGGGTGAGCGGACACGTGAAGGTAATGATTTCTACCATGAAATGAAAGATTCCAATGTACTGGATAAAGTATCTCTTGTTTATGGTCAAATGAATGAACCACCAGGAAACCGTTTGCGTGTTGCTTTAACTGGTTTGACGATGGCTGAAAAATTCCGCGATGAAGGCCGTGATGTTCTGTTATTCATCGATAATATTTATCGTTATACGTTAGCCGGTGTAGAAGTGTCAGCATTGCTCGGTCGAATGCCTTCTGCGGTAGGTTACCAGCCTACGCTGGCAGAAGAAATGGGTATGTTGCAAGAGCGGATTACCTCTACTAAAACAGGTTCGATCACTTCAATTCAAGCGGTTTATGTACCTGCTGATGACTTAACCGATCCGTCTCCTGCTACGACTTTTGCCCATTTGGATGCAACAGTTGTTTTATCACGGCAAATTGCTGAATTGGGAATTTACCCCGCAGTAGATCCGTTGGATTCTACTTCACGACAGTTAGATCCTTTAATTGTCGGACAAGAGCACTATGATACAGCCCGCCGGGTTCAGCAAACCTTACAACGTTATAAAGAATTAAAAGATATTATTGCAATTCTTGGTATGGACGAGTTATCTGAAGAAGATAAGAGAGTTGTTTCTCGCGCACGTAAAATACAGCGTTTTCTTTCTCAGCCATTTTTCGTTGCTGAAGTATTCACAGGCTCGCCTGGTAAATACGTTTCCTTAAAAGATACCATCAAAGGATTCCAGGGAATTCTTGCCGGTGAATATGATGATTTACCTGAACAGGCATTCTACATGGTGGGTAGTATCGAGGAAGCTGTTGCGAAAGCTAAAACTCTATGAGGCAAACAGACATGGCAATAACAACCCACTTGGATATCGTCAGTGCCGAACAGGAAATTTTTTCAGGTCCTGTTGAAATGCTCGTGGCGACTGGCGACTTGGGAGAAATAGGCATTGTTCCGGGCCATGCTCCTCTCCTGACCATTTTAAAACCGGGTGAAATTCGGGTGACTTTGCAAGGAGGGGGGCAGGAAATTTATTACGTATCTGGCGGGATGCTCGAAGTTCAACCACGCTATGTGACGGTGTTGGCTGATACGGTGGAGCGTGCTGAAGAGCTTGATGAAGCAGCGGCACTAGCCGCTAAAGCACAGGCTGAAGAAGCCATAGCCAGTAAAAATGCCGATCTGGATTATTCCGTTGCAGCAGTGGAACTTGCCCGTGCTGTCGCTCAAATAAGAGCAATTAAAAAAGTCAGAAAAAATCTCAAATAACTTTTACCGTGGGGTTCAGGATTGGTGTACATTCTGGATTCCACAGTAATAGATAACACGGACGGATTCCATAATAAAAACATACCTGCTGCACAATATAGATTTGCATCAAATAAAATAGCTTCGACTTTTATCTTCCAGAGCGATTGCGACACATTAAAATAACCTGTAACAATAGGGTAGGCACGTTGATATGTCAGACATAATTTTCATAACCTGTTACTTCATTGATTTTAAGTCAGTATTCAATGAAAATTATTCATGATGGCAGGAAGATAAATTATCTATCCACGCCGGAGATTAGAAATTAATACAAACTTATTACAACCTGTTGTTATTCACAACAGATCAGATTAATTGCTAAAATAATTTTGCCTTCTTAGTCTTACTTGCACTAGGATGATCTTATTGATTATAACAATTTGAACTTTTATTTCATGAACAATGCCATAGAGCGTAAGCCGCTTACTGAATTTACTGAAAAAGCTTATCTTGACTACTCGATGTATGTCATTCTTGATAGAGCGTTACCTCATATTGCTGATGGTTTAAAACCAGTGCAACGACGTATTGTCTATGCGATGTCAGAGCTTGGTCTTAAAGCGACAGCCAAGTATAAAAAATCTGCACGTACAGTAGGGGATGTATTAGGTAAATTTCATCCGCATGGTGATACAGCATGTTATGAAGCAATGGTTTTAATGGCCCAGTCTTTTTCTTATCGCTACCCTTTCGTTGACGGTCAAGGCAACTGGGGATCTCCGGATGATCCTAAATCATTTGCCGCTATGCGTTATACAGAAGCTCGCTTATCTTCCTATGCAGATCTACTTTTGGCTGAACTGCAACAGGGCACGGTGGAATGGGTTGATAACTTTGACGGTACACTGAAAGAACCCGCGCTTTTGCCTGCGCGTTTGCCTAATGTTCTGCTCAATGGAGCAATGGGTATTGCTGTTGGCATGTCTTCTGACATTTTACCCCACAATTTAACTGAAGTAGCTAATGCCTGTATCCATTTGCTTGATAATCCAGCAGCCGATTTAGATGCTATCTGCAATTATATAAAAGGGCCTGATTTTCCTACGGAAGCAGAAATCATTACACCAAGTCAAGCTATTCGAACCTTATATGGCTCAGGGCATGGTTCTGTGAAAATGCGTGCTCTATATCGCCAGGAAAAACATACGATTGTTATTACTGCTTTGCCTTATCAGGTTTCCGGAGCAAAGGTAATTGAACAAATCGCCGCACAAATGCAACAAAAGAAATTGCCGATGATTGAGGATTTACGCGATGAATCGGATCATGAGCATCCTACGCGCCTCGTTATCGTACCCAAATCGAATCGGATTGATGTAGACGGTGTAATGTCTCATTTATTTGCAACTACTGATTTGGAACGAAGTTACCGTGTTAATTTCAATATGATAGGTCTGGACGGCAAACCACGGGTAAAAAATCTGTTAACTATTTTGCAAGAGTGGCTAACCTATCGTGTAGCAACGGTAAAGCGACGATTACAGTATCGTTTGGATAAAGTGCTGGAGCGTATCCATGTTTTGGAAGGATTAATTACCGCTTATCTAAATATTGATGAAGTGATTGCAATTATCCGGGAGCATGAAAGTCCCAAACAAGGATTAATCAGTCATTTTTCCCTGAGTGAAAGACAGGCTGAAGCGATTCTTGAAATGAAATTGCGCCACCTTGCCAGATTGGAAGAAATAAAACTGCGAGGAGAGCTGGATGAATTATGCGCAGAACGGGATTCCTTACAATCAACGCTGGCAAGCGAACATCGCTTGAAAGGGTTGGTTAAGAGCGAAATTATTGTCGATAGAGATCAATATGGCGACAACAGACACTCCCCTTTGGTTGAACGTCAGGAGGCACAAGCGCTTAAAGAAGAAGATATTTTACCTAATGAACCTGTTACGGTGATTCTGTCACAAAAAGGTTGGGTTCGTGCGGCGAAAGGCTATGATATTGATGGTCGTGAATTAAGCTATAAAGCGGGCGATGAATTTAAGGCACAAGCCAACGCTCGTAGTAATCAGCAGGTATTATTTTTTGATAGCGAAGGGAAAGTTTACGCCCTGCCCTGTCATGTTCTCCCCTCGGCGAGAGGGCAGGGAGAGCCATTAACCGGTAAATTAAATCCGGCAGAAGGTGTTTTATTTGAAGCGCTTATTGCTGGCGATGCTAATGATTGGGTCGTGTTAAGCAGTGATGCTGGCTATGGTTTTATAGCGAAATTACAAGATTTGTATGTAAAAAACCGCAATGGTAAAGCATGCCTTAAACTGTCTGAAAATAGTCGCCTGTTATCTCCTCGTTTAATTAACGCAAAAGAAACTGATTTTCTTGCTCTGGTGACTAATGCAGGACGTTTGCTGGTTTTTCCTCTCACCGAATTACCCGAACTTTCTCGTGGAAAGGGTAACAAGTTGATTAATATCCCAACGGCAAAAGCTAAGGCGCGTGAAGAGTTGGTTGTGGATGTACAAGTGCTCGCTATTGAAGATTCACTAACTGTTCATGCCGGCAAACGTCATTTTACGCTAAAAGCAGCTGATCTTAATCATTATCTTGGTGAGCGAGGGCGGCGTGGTCATTGTTTACCACGTGGTTTGCAAAATGTGACGGCTTTGGAAGTGTCTTCTAAAAGCGATTGATTTATTTGAAATTATTTCACTTCCTGTGATTTTTATTGAGGTCATCCCCTGAAAGGACGAGCTATTACTATTAATCGTTTCCCGTGAAACATTCCTCCTCTTGACTGTTTATCAGGTTATGTATCCTGGTTTTTTGCTCTTCGCTTAAATAAGTGAGGGGCAAGGTAGCAAGGGCCGCTGTGCAATAGAGTGCTTTTAGGGATGTTCCTTCCAAAGCATCCAAATGTTTACGAAGAGTGTTCAGATCTCCACGCAGCAAAGGTCCGGTTAATGCTTCGGTAAGAGTCGGTGTTTGTTGTATATTAACCAGACTGCTTTGCATTAAGTCAGTAGTTATTTGGGAGGATAATTCGCCAGACACGCCTGCTTTCTCAAACAACTCACTAGCAGCAGCCGCTAAGGTGACTAAATAATTCGAGGCAATAACAGCCGCAGCATGATAAGTGGTTTTAGCCTCTGGTTTTATCGGTATAATTTTCGCGCCAATCTTTTCAAAAAGAAGAGATAGAGTATCGACAGCAGCTTCGTCCCCTTCAACAGCGCAAAAACATCCCTTAAAGGCATTTTTATCCAGAGTACCCGCTTTAAATGCTTTAAGAGGATGAATGCTTGCAATCTGGCAGCCCAGGTTTCGCAGAGAAATTAAGGCGTCGGAACTTAAAACTCCACTACAATGAGCAACGATACTGCCGGGCGTTATGCCTTTTTCTTTAACAAGCTGTTTGGCAAGAGAAGAAATAACATCGTCGTTAACCGTTAAAAAAGTTAAATCAACGGGTGGTAAATCTTTTAATAAAGACACAGCAATCCCTGCACCAATGTGTTCTATAGCAAGTCTGGCTTGATGAAAGTGTTCATTGCAGACAGCCTGTAGCCGAATTTCGCCTGTATTTATCAACGCATAGGCTAGTGTTTTACCCAAGCGTCCAGCACCAATTATATTAAAATTCATAAATACTTATCTATTTCTGGTAACAAGACGAATTTTATCAAAAAAATTAACCCTGGAAGGTATGAAGTTAGATTATAATGCATAAATTTAAATCATTAGTGAGGCTTTTCACGTTAAAGTAGTCCTGGAAAGGTTAAATTGCTAAAAAAAGACTTTTTAATTTTAAAGAAAAATCAAGAGATGGTAAAATACTTGCCTTTATTTAGAAACAAAAGATACAGCAGAAGATAATATAAAAAAATGGGTATTGTGTTGAGGCATCAGAGTTAATCATTTTGGCTTTTCATTCGCTGGTTTTTAGTAAGGTTCTGGCCCTTGTCTGGAAAATACCCGTATTGATCAGTTACTGAATTATTGGAAATTATGTTTTATGAAGCAAAGCGCTTTATTCCTCGTTTTAGCCCTTGTTTTTCTGGAGTGGTTAGATTTTAGTCTCTATCTTTATCTGGCAAAAACAGTGTTTGCGGATCTTTTTTTTCCTCCCTCTTCTTACAGTTTAACTTTAAGCTTCGCTCTTTTTGCAGCTGCTTATTTGGCCCGTCCTGTAGGGGGTTGGTTATTTGGCCGTGAAGCTGATTTAAGTGGACGACGTAAACCGATGGTTTTTTCTGCTGCATTAATGGGAGTTGCTACTTTAGGTATCTGTTTATTACCAGGCTATGCGCAGATTGGTGTGTGGGCTACCTGGGGATTGTTAGTTTTACGTATGGCTCAAGGACTAGCCTTGGGAGGAGAAATTAACACCTCGGCGATGTTTCTGGTTGAACATCACCCCCATAAGCCGCTGCTGGCTGGTAGTCTGGTCGCAGCGAGTGGCGCGCTAGGTTTATTTATGGGAGGAGCCATGGCAGCACTTTTACAATACGGTGAATTATCGGCTATGTGGCGAGTAGTTTTTGCTTTGGTTGCTGCTATTTCTTTATGGGTTTGTCGTTTACGCAAGCGCTTGCCTGAATCACCAGAGTTTCACCAAAACTCCATCAGCCTTAATGAAGTATGGCAGATTCATTGGCGCGGTTTATTAAATATTGCAATTATTGGCGCTTTTGTGAGCGTGACTGTTTATCTGTGCAATGTATTTTGGGTTTCTTTTGCTACAGACAAACAACTATGGAGTAAAACCCAATGTGCATGGACAGGGTCGCTTGCCCAATTAGCTTCCGCCGTTTTAGCATTACCGATGGCTTATTTTAGCAAACCACATCAGGCTTTTCGCTTAATGCAGATCAGCATGCTACTGGTCAGTCTCGTAGCACCATTACTTTTTTATTTCACCTTTCATGCACAGCCCTTGTTTGTTTTGATTGCTCTATTGGGTTATGCGGTGGCGAATGCATTAATATGTGCTTCGCTTTATTATTATCTCTATTTGCAATTACCAGCTCAATGTCGTTGTCGTGGGGTTTCAACAGTCTGGGCGTTAGCCGCAAGCCTTGGGGCGGCGAGTTTACCTGTAGCCGAACAGGCGATACAACAGGGCGTCTTTTGGTTGCCCGGTTTTCTTGTGAATATGGTAGCCTTATTGAGTCTGATTTTTTTGCGTAATTATAACACTTATTCTCCATTAACGTTTTTTTCTGCACGAAATTATTCTTAATTGATATGTATTTTGAGACGCCTGATATCAAACAGACCATTTAAAATATTGACTCATATATAGGGGTCATGTTTTGTGGAAAAACAAGTTAACATTTAAAAAGCTATTGAATTAATCAGTGTTTTTTACTTAATATGAATTCTCTACAGTTACACACTAAGGGCGTATATGCCTTTGCCAAAGAAAGCTATTTATAAGGGTCAGTTAAAAATAGTTACAGATGGAGCACTAACGCCTTCCGGGCATGAAGTAGTAAAAGTTGAATTCGTAGATGTGAATGGGATAAAAAAGACAGGATTTTATAAAAAACTGGCCAATAATTATTCTCAAACGCTTGCTATGTACTGCGTGGGTTTTAGTGTTGATATGCGTCTTGCAATAGGAAACAGGGTTGCTGAAGAGCGTTTGGTTTTTGATGAAGAAGATAAAATAGTTGGTACGTTATCGTTTGCTCTTCCTGATTTTAAACCCTTAATTGAATCCGTTTCGTGTCTAGAGTTGTTAAAAGGAAATTTTGTTGAAATATTAGCCGCTCTGTTATGGGGAAAAGCAGATGATTCCCATCCCTATAATGTTGGGTTGGCCGGATTTTTTGATTTGGATATGTTTCATTACGATATTACTCATATAATGAATGGGGGACGTTTATTAATTGATGGATACTTAAGAGATCTGCCTAAAAAGGCTATGAGTTTTAAATCTTGTCAATTTGATAATTTTCCCAACATAGAAGGAAGGACCCATTGGCCTGCAAACATTAGACCGCTGAATGCTAATCTTTATAAATGTTATCATGCTGATACTGTGGAAGCTATACGACAATTGGCAATGAACCCTTCCTTCCAGCTTGGAGATCAAACGGTTTCTTTTCAGCAACAATTCTTTAGTGCTTTGCTAAAAAAGCTAATGACTTTTGATACGGATATGTTACGAGTCCATCTTGAGGACTACCTGGGTGATTTACCCTTGAATTATCATTCTCTTGATTCTGATAAAGTTAAAAAATTAGAGCAGGAATATCCTGATTTGTTTAACAAAAATACAAATAATGACTCGTTTGTTAGCCATATAGTACGTGTTTTGGAGCAAGAACATAATGAGTTTTATCAGCTAACAGTCTCTTATCCTGGCTGTAAGAAAAATGATAAGGGTGTCTCTGTTATGGGTTTTGGTTATTTTTTGTCTACCATGCCGCAAGAGTATTTAAAAATTAAGCAATGGGCTGATAAACAAAATCAAAAAATGCGTGAGTGCTGGGAATCTCAAAAAGAAAAAAAACAGGATGTAACTAATAAAGCGAATTGGCCTATTGTAGATGCTTATTGTGTTGCACCAAAAGGCTATTATAATTTAAAAAAAATGGAGCAGCATTATTATAATAATATATGGTTAACGGCGCATACTCCAAATTTAGCAATAATTCTTACTGACTTAATTCAATTAAAAGAAGAGCTGGCAGAAAAACGACAAGAGGTTTCTTTATCTCCCAAAAATAATAAAGAAAAAATAAAAAATGATGATTCCTCGTTGGAAGATTCATGGCAAATTTTTAATACGGAAAAAAAGACACTCTATGTATCAAAAAATCAGGTTCGTGAAAGTTGTTATCAATTAAACATTCTTATTCAAAAAATAAGAAATTATGCCTGTTCGTATTCTGCCTGGGAACAAAAAGATACTGGTCGACCTAGTACCAGGTATTATCTTGAAGGACTTGAAAAATTAATTGCTCAGGATGTGAAGATTATAGAATCTGTGTTAACTCAGGATAAAGAAACAGCTTTTCAGTTTAATGAAATTATACATAAATTAAATTCTTACATTAAAGACTTGGTACCTAAAAATATTCCACTAAAAAAACGATTTGAGCATACTGATACTGCTATTGTAGAAACTTGTCTTGAGGCTCTTTTCCTATGGATTAATCAATACTTTGAGAAAGAAGCATTAGTTGCTTACATTGAGGGAATTATTGTTTCTCTTTATAAAGGGCGGCGTAGCGAAAAAGTGAAAGGCTATTTGAAAGCGTTTACTAATAAAGAAGATAATGCGACTTGTTTAGCACTTATTTTAAGTGAGGGGGGGTGTGAAGACAATTCATTAAATACTTTATTAGTTGAACGAATGATAGCCCTTATGGTATTGGACATGATGAGACAAGAGCGACGAGATCCCATCCATTATATGCATTTCTTGAGTGTTCATTTTGCCTGCCAAACAGGAAAATTTGATAAAAAATTATTTAGTAAAAGTGCTCAGAATCGAGTATTAAATAATGTGAATTTTACCCATTTGTATTCAAAAAATAATATCGAATTATTTTATAAATGTATGTATAGCTGGATTAATACGCTAGTTCGGGAAAAATTTCAGAGTATTGTTGAGGAGGTTCTAAGTAGTTATGAGCCTTCTCTTTTATTCAGTTTTTTAAGTCCACGAGTAAGAGCTCCTCTGGTTCGTGATTATTTTCAATCTGAAAAGTATAAAGAACGAAGTAATGCTTACATTCTTGCTCTTATTTTTAGTGAAAAGAATGGCGAATCTGCTTTGAATAGAGAACTATTCAAGAAAATCCTGGAGTTAATGAAAAGTATGGTTAACGCGAATGATCCTGTTTTTGAGAAGGTTCTTAAGTATATGCATATAGAATCAAAAAATTATCCTGCTATTAAAATCAAAACCAGGCAAGTAGTGTCACAAATCGATGAAAAAAGTGCTCCTTTTTTGAATTCTTTAAGTCACTATGCTAAATTAGTTCTGAAAGAATCAGATGAATTGCAACCCAATACTGTATCAAGCTCAGGGTTAGAAGTCGCTCGATGTCAGCTATAATTGTAACGTAGCTCATAAGACTCTATTAAATAAGAATTAATAAACAAGCCCAACGGCGTCAACTTAAGAAGGACACTTGTTCCACGGCTTGTCTCGTGGAATCCAGGATATGCATCAGGTAATGAAACTGTCCTTAAGTTAAGATCATTACGTGAATGTTTACAAAAAATAGAGTAAATATGAATGTTAGTTTTTTCGCGGTATTATTCGTTTTTCCTTATTTATAGCGACTAGTATGTTTAAAGATTATTTAAAAACGTTTCCACAATTTATTATCCCCAAACAAGCGGTAACTACTATTGCTGGTTTGTTAGCCAATGTACAAGCGCCTGCTGTTAAAAACAGACTCATTCACTATTTTATTCAAAAATATGGCGTAGATATGAGTGAAGCACAGGATGAGAATCCTGTGAATTACGCTTGCTTTAATGATTTTTTTATTCGTCATTTAAAACCGCAATGCAGACCATTGGCACAGGCCGATGTTGTGTCACCAGTGGATGGGGTGATTAGTGAGTTGGGTACAATAGAAAAAGGGCAGATTTTGCAGGCTAAAGGGCGCTATTACACGGTGGATGAGTTGCTGGCTGGTTCGGTTTTAACCAGGAAGTTTATTAACGGTTGTTTTGCCACGCTTTATTTATCGCCCAAGGATTATCACCGTATTCATATGCCTATTGATGCCAAGCTGAAAGAACTCATTTATGTTCCTGGTAAATTATTTTCAGTCCAGCCAGCGACCGCGCGAGTTATTCCTCAGCTGTTTGCGCGGAATGAACGTCTGGTTGCTTTTTTTAACACCAAGGCGGGTTTGATGGCTATGGTATTGGTGGGCGCTACCATTGTGGGGGCTATCGGTACGCGGTGGCATGGGGATATCAAGCGTTGTCGCAACCAGTATCACCTGGATTTGACTGCTCTCACTCAGGAAGAAAAGTCAGTACGCCAGGGCGAAGAAATGGGCTATTTCAAATTAGGATCTACTGTCGTACTTTTGTTTGCTGATAAGAGTATACAGTGGTTGGATGATTTAACCAGAAACAGTTCTATTTGTTATGGACAGGCTTTAGGAAGTCTGTATTCCCAAGGAAATAAAGCATGAATCAAAAGAAAAGCTTGTAAAGGAGATGGAATGTATAATTTTTTCTCATCTGCCCCGATAAATAATGAAAATCTTACTCATGATGAGCTGATAGAAAAAATAGCGTTACTCAGAGAAAAGACAGACAATTATTCTGCACTGGCAAGGAAATTCATTGTGATTCCGTCTGTACCTGTAGGTATTACAATGGCTTTTGAGTGTTATGCTTCCCTCGATTCAAAAATTTTTGACGAGATTTGCCGGCAAAATGTCTTCATGCCATTGGCTCTCTTAGCCAGTGCAGGAATTTTTCTGTTAACTCAATTTGTAAGCCAGGGAATCAGAAGAAAATTTACGGATGAAATTCAAGTGATTGAAGAAATATTGGAAGAGCGAGAAGCGTTTTTTATGTTAAGACGATCTGAGTAATTGTTTAACTTTGTGCCTGGTGAGAGAAGAGAGTTTATTGATCTTTATTTAAAAACTGTTACCATTCAGCATGCTGGACGCTATTTATATTGTCAGGCTGTGTTAATTTGCCCTGATGAATTCTTACGATGTATTCAGTGCCCTAAAACCAAGGGATACAGGAAGGAAAAATGTTTCCACTAACAGTCATAATTCTTTGCGGTGGTGCCGGCTCACGGCTATGGCCTGTCTCTCGTGAGCAGCACCCCAAGCCATTCATTCGTCTTGCCGACGGACAAAGTCTTCTTCAAAAAGCATTTCTGCGTGGTATTTCTTTACCTGACGTGCAGGAAACAATGATTGTAACTAACAGAGAGTTCTTTTTTAAAATCGAAGAAGAAATATCAGAAGTTAACCCAAATAATAAAAAAGTTTCTTTCATCATTGAACCTTTCGGTCGCAATACGGCGGCCGCTATTGCTTCCGCAGTTTTGCAAACTATCAAGACTCATGGTGATAACACTATGATGTTGATTCTTGCGGCGGACCATCTGATTTCAAACCAGAATGCTTTTCAACAGGCTGTTACTGAAGCGATAAAACTTGCCCAATCTCAAAAACTGGTAACTTTTGGTATTTCACCGGAGAGTCCTCATACAGGTTACGGATACATTGAAGCAGAAGGAAATCAGGTCCTTCGTTTTGTGGAAAAACCTGCCTTGGAAAAAGCAAAAGATTATGTAGCATCCGGTCGTTTTTTGTGGAATTCTGGTATGTTCCTGTTTTCTGCCGGGACGATGCTGCAAGAAATGGAAGCGCATTGTCCGGACATTCTTACGGCGGTACAGACTTGTTTTCAACAGTCCCAGGCTCTAAAAAATGAACATCCTGGTCTTGAGCTGGATAGTCGAACTTTTGCGTTGGTACCCGAGAACTCCATTGACTATACTGTGATGGAAAAATCGAGCCAGGTCGCTGTGGTACCTTGCCAGATTGGCTGGAGTGACATCGGTTCCTGGAACGCGTTGGACGAGCTTATCGAATCCGATGCAAAAGGGAATCGCGTAGAGGGTGAAATCCTGTTACATGATGTGGCTAACTGCTATATAAAAAGTGATAGCCGCCTGGTAGGGGCGGTAGGTCTTGATAACCTGCTGATTATCGATACTGCGGATGCGTTGTTAGTGGCTGACAAATCAAGAGCGCAAGATGTAAAATATATTTATACACAATTGAAAGAGCAAGGACATGAAGCCCATAAGCTCCATCGTACGGTTTACCGACCTTGGGGCACTTTTACAATTCTGGAAGATAATCAACGTTATAAAATTAAAAGAATAGAAGTAAAGCCGGGGGCCAGTTTAAGTTTACAAATGCATCATCACCGCAGCGAGCACTGGATAGTTGTCAGTGGTATGGCCAAAGTAGTGAACGGTGATGAAGCGTTTTACGTGCGTACTAATGAATCCACCTACATTCCTGCGGGCTGCAAACATCGTTTGGAAAACCCAGGTGTTTTACCCCTGATTATGATTGAAGTTCAAAGCGGAGATTATCTGGGAGAAGATGATATTGTGCGGTTTGAGGATAATTATGGACGACTCTAGCAATTTACTCCGTATTGATTTAATTTTGGATAATAAAGAAATCCCAGTTTGAGTGAGTGATATCGTCTTTTCACTTTTACCGAATCGTTATCAGTAGGCACACCGGTTATTATGGCAAGAATTCCAGTTACTACTGAACTTATCACCGATCAAGATTTGCAAAATATTATGTTATTCGACCCCTATAATTGGCGTGATTTGGCACTGCGCATTGAATGGGGACTTAATAATCGACAAACATTGCTTGCTAAACAGAAGGATATTTTTAATCGGTTAATGCAACGAAGCTGGCGGGATGTTGTTGATGAATACGTGATGATTTTAGATGAGTTATCGAATCATCATCGAATAAAAACTCATCAATCAATGGCAAGAAAGGCGCTTTGTTTGACATGAGCTGTTTTCACGTGTACGAAATACATCGGCGGATTGTTCCATAGCGGTGGATTTTCTGTTAAGTATATTAATATGTTTCTTTGATTAACGAATGAGTAAATATGCCTTCTTTTGATATTGTTTCAGAAATTAATGAAGTAGAACTGCGTCACGCGGTAGAGAACGCAGTGCGGGAAATGGGTACGCGCTTTGATTTTCGTGGTGTTGAATCAAGTATAGAGTTGAACGAGTTGACGGTCACTTTAAAATCAGAATCTGATTTTCAGGTACGGCAGTTAGAGGACTTGTTTCGTAATCACTGTACCAAACGTGGGGTAAGTGCGGCTGGAGTAGATATGGAAGAAGAACCTGTTCATAGCGGTAAAATGTACTCTCTCTCCATGACCTTTAAACAAGGCATTGATCAACCGACTGCCAAAGAAATTGTAAAGTTAATTAAGGACAGTAAAATAAAAGTGCAGACGTCCATACAAGGCGATAAAATTCGCGTTACTGGAAAAAAACGAGATGATCTACAGGAAGCAATTGCTTTGCTAAAAAAATCAGACATTGAATTACCGTTGCAATTTGATAATTTTCGTGATTAACGTTTTCGAAATTCTCTGAGTAAGGCGACAGGAATACTCTTTGTAAGCACTTACTACTAGTTTTGGATTTAAAAAACAGCCTGCATGGTCTATTATAAACTATATAGGTAATGGCTGATCCTGGCTGAACCAAAATACAATTGCAGTTAGGAGATCAGTTTGAGGTGTGGTGTGTATACCTGTCTTACGAGGCAGGGAACCTGAAGCTCCTCATAGATCGCCACGGTAGAGGTTACTTTTGCGGCTCAGATGATCAGGACGTCGTTGCCTCATTTACTCTGATTAAAATGAATTAGTCTGTTCCTTGTTAGTCATTTCTTGCTCTTTCCTCTGTCTTACCTTCTCCTTTTAGAGGCACTAACATTTTAGTCTGATAGTTTCATGTTCATTAAACAGTCGCTGCTTTTTAAGATAATGTATCCTCCAGGGAAGTTCACTAAATAGTTGTTTTGTGCAATTTAAATTCTTGTGGTATAATTATTTGGCAAACTATACAAGGATGCGATCATGAAAAAAATAATTATCGCTGCATTAGTGTTTGTACCTGCAATGTTTCTTACGAGTTGTCGAGTCAACGAAGCAGCCTATTACCCTGGCTATTATAACAGTGATTATGTTTATTCCGTAGGTTATTATGGCTATCGTCCTTACTGGGGAGGTTATTCCGGAGGATGGGGTAATGCGGGTTACTGGAGCGGTTATCGTGCTTATAACCGTGGTTGGGTCGGTCGCGGTTGGGGCTGGGGAGGCCGAGGCTGGGGTGGCCATGGCTGGGCTCGTGGTTGGGGCCATCATAGATAACAAGTCATCCTGGAGGTTGCCTCTTTTCCTCTCGTATTGGGAAAAGAGGCAAATTTATTTTTATTCTTAAGCAAACGGAATACCATAAGCCTTTCTGTATTGAGTGCTTGTAAAAAACATATCTTTCAAAAAACCATCTTTCCCCACGTAACTGTGCTAAAGTAAAAATCATGGGGCTAATTTATCATTAATTGATTGCAATGGCTGCTGGAAACTAACATGAAAGGCTGGATTTTATACAAGCGTCATAAAGCGGAATTAACAGAAGCCGATCATGGAGTGAATCGATTATTGGCTGTAGCAAATCGATTGCAGATTGACTTGGAAGTATATCGGCCAGAACAATTTGAGCTTGTCATTAGCCGTGATGATAAAAAAAGCATCTTGCTGGATGATTCCCGTACTTCCCTGCCTGATTTTTTGCTACCACGTTTAGGTGCCGAAACCTCTTATTTTGCTTTGGCTATTATTCGGCAACTGGAAAAATTAGGTGTTTACACCTGTAATCATTCTACCGCAGTTGAAATAGCAAGAGATAAAATGTTTGTAAGCCAGTTACTTTCTCAAAGTGATTTACCTACTCCAAAAACCATGTTAGTCAAGTTCCCTGTGTCCGTCAATGTCGTAGAGCGTGAGATTGGCTTTCCCTTAGTCATTAAAACTCTTTCTGGTACACGGGGCATCGGCATTCATTTATGTGAGTCAGCACAAAGTTTTAGAGATTTAATGGGGTTAATTGCCTGTCACGGAGGTAGTTGTCAAATGATTCTCCAGGAATTTATTGCGACTAGTTACGGTCGTGACTTAAGGGTATTTGTTATAGGGGGCAAAGTAATCGGCTGTATGCAGCGAACCGCCAAAGATAGTTTTAAAGCGAATTATTCACTCGGTGGAGAGGTAGCTCCTTTTCCAATCACTGCTGAAATTGAGCGTTTGGCTCTTGATTGTGCTAATTTATTTAATCTGGAAATTGCCGGTATTGATTTACTATTTGATACACAGGGTTTTAAAATCTGTGAAGCTAATTCTTCTCCCGGATTTAAGGGCATGGAGCGAGCAACCGGACAAAATATTGCTTTACAACTCTTGGATTATGTAAAAAAAATTACCCTCTCTCGTACCTAAAGCGGTGCTTAATTTACAAATTGTTCCTAAATAATGAAATAACTTGAAATAGTAACATAATTAATGGTACTACAAGATGATAGGTTTGCAATTAGAAACGGGCATTAATCTCTGGTTTTATCTCTGGTTTTAAAAAAGTATTTTGAAATCTTAGATACACTTATCAATTTCTGATTTGATAAGTGTTTTGCGATGAGGGTTTTCATGTCCGCTGCGCACCAAGACCTTTTTTACTCATATCTATATCTAAGGAAGTACTAATGATTCATGATGATCTGAAAAAACTTATAAAAGAACTTAGTGCTACGAATGATGATCAAGCTTATTCTCAATTGCTGAAAAACCAAGCCACTCAAATTGCCGAAGAAATCAAATCCGGAAATAGCAGCCAAATTAACTTAGTATTTCAGCTACTATTAGATAATCAACTCGATTATCTAATTAACCAAGCTTTTTTAATCTTATTAGCCCATGGAAACCAACCACAAATTCTTGAGGTATTTATCTCTATTTTGAATTATTATGAAGACGAGTGCCGTAGAATGTTAGATTTTAAGTGCATGAAGTACATCATGCAGTCCAAAAAAGACGAATTAATTCGAGCGGCCATTGATTGCGCATTGACAATAAACAGTCGAATCATTCCTTTTTGTTTTGTGCAATTGCTTGAGCATCATAAAACAGAGTTGATGCGGCCAACCGATAATTTGATTAAAACCAGCCATTTAGCAAAATACTTTCTACTGGATGATTCTTTATATCTTGAGCCGAGAGAGTATTTCCAAGCGCTATGGCGCCTCCATACTTTAGGAAAAATATCTTTTCTGCCGTTACCAGATATCCTGCCTTCTTCTTTTTCGACTACCACAAATTATTTCCAGGCATTGGTTAACCATAAAAATTGTTACCAGTTATTCTTGAGTTTGGTGGCAAAACCAGAGCTAGCCATCCAAAAAGATGAAAACGGTGATACTTTATTGCATGCCTATGTGAGTTTAGGATATTGTAATGCGTCTACGGGAACCCTGCTTGCATTCACCCCTACTCTAGATTTATCTGTTAGTGATAGAATGGAGAATAATGCCTTACATGCAGGAGTACAAGCTTATTATCACCAGAGAAGCTGCTGGTACCACAAGGATTTACTCGCTGATTTATTAAAAAGAGCGGAGGAGGATTCTTACGCTTTAAATAGACCTAACAGCAAAGGATTGACCCCACTGGGTTTACTTTTGGCTCATCGAGATTTTTTTATCGATAGAGGATATGGCAAGCATTCAACCATGGTATATGCAGTGAAACTATGGCTAGCGGGGAGTAATCTATTGCAAATCAACCAATGTAATGCCTTAACCTGTATCGAAGAGAACTCCTTTCCAATTCATTATCAAACACGTTTTAGTACTCTAGACATTTTAAATCATCTAATCGAGTACTTGGAAAATAATAATTATCAAAAGGATTGGCAACAATTTAAAAATCTTCTCGCCTTAAAAGAACATGATATTTTTCAGGTAATCAATTTATTTGTACAAAAGCAACTTCCAGAGGTCTGGTACGCTACCTTAAATGGCTTAGTCAATTTTCTTCATCAAGCTCAAAATGCCGGAGTTTGTTTTAATGTAATGAATGAACAACATCAGACTCCTTTTGCCATTTTACTTTCGCAGGGTGGTCTTACCAACAAAACAACTTATCGAAGCGCGCTGAAAATGCTCGAAGGCGGTGCTAACCCATTTTTATGTGCATCTAATGAAACATGTAATCCTATTGCTATTTTAATCAAGAGAATTGATAAATGGGATGCCCCTGAAGAGATGGATTATATGAAACAAGAGTGGTTTTATTTTGTGCAAAACGCTCGGCGGAATTTTCCAAGCACAAAACTAAGCGAACTCTCACTCTTCATCCCACCTAAAACAAAAATAGAAAAACAAGTGCTAACAAACGAATCGTTAATGCCCCTTCATCAATAGAACATTTATTGGCTCCTTTGTAAGAAAGGAACCTTAGCGAATAACGATTCCGTTAATTTAACCTTAGTTCGTTCTTTTATCACGGAGTGCGCGAATCCCTCCTCGATACCTCGAACAGCGATTATTCTTTTGCCCGGGAAACATATTCTCCTTTGCGAGTGTCCACTTTAATTAATTCACCTGTCTGTACAAATAAAGGAACGCGAACTACGGCGCCAGTCTCAAGGATTGCCGGTTTACCTCCCCCGCCAGATGTATCTCCTTTAAGACCTGGATCTGTTTCGGTAATAGTGAGAATAACGAAATTGGGTGGCATGACCTGAATAGGCTCATTATTCCACAAAGTCACAATACAAAGATCTTGTTCTTTTAACCATTGCAAGGCATCGGCAAGCGTTTCAGAATTGATTGCGTATTGTTCGAAACTATCAGGAACCATGAAGTGCCATAATTCACCGTCGGTGTAGAGGTATTGCATTTCCACATCGGCTACATCCGCGGAGGGTAAAGTTTCGCCCGTTTTATAAGTGCGTTCAACGACACGACCTGTTTTTAAGTTACGGATTTTGACACGAGTAAATGCTTGTCCTTTACCGGGTTTAACAAACTCGCAATCGACAATGCTGCAAGGGGCATTATCAATCATTACTTTTAAGCCATTTTTTAATTCATTGGTACTATAGGTAGCCATCAGCGCTCCGTGGTTGAGATTTTATTGCAATTTCGTTAGAGTTCACGCCAGTTTATCAATTTTGTACAATTAATGCGAGATTCTCTGTGACCTGGCAAAAAATTCTGGCTCAAGGGTTTACTTCCGTCAATGAATTGCTGGCGTTTTTATCTTTACCCTCAAGCTTAGGTGATCCTATTGCGGAAAAACAATTTAAAACCCGTGTGCCGCGCGGCTTTGCTGCCCGTATGCAACGCGGAAATCCTCATGATCCTCTTCTTTTACAAGTGCTTGCTACGGTAGAGGAATTACAGCCGGTTACCGATTTTGTTACCGATCCATTGGCCGAAACGTTAGTTAATCCTTTACCAGGACTCATTCATAAATATCAAGGACGTGTTTTACTGACCTTTACCGGTGTTTGTGCGGTTAATTGTCGTTATTGTTTCAGGCGCCACTTTCCTTATCAGGTTAATAATCCTGGACGAAAAGGCTGGCAGACAATCGTTGATTATCTTGCCAAAGATAAAAGCATTAAAGAGGTTATTTTAAGCGGCGGTGATCCGTTGTTGGCAACGGACGGTGTGTTACGTGATTTTATTCATCAACTGGAAACAATCCCTCATATACAGACTTTACGTTTTCATACCCGTATTCCGATAGTATTACCTGAGCGGATTAATGAGTCCTTTTTAGCAATACTGGCCACTACGCGGTTACAGAAGGTAATAGTTTTGCACAGTAATCATGCTCAGGAATTAGATCATACAGTGCAGCAAACCTGTCATGCATTACGTCACGTGGGATGTCACCTGCTTAATCAATCTGTATTGCTAAAATCAATTAATGATAATGCGATTATCCTGGCCGCTTTAAGTGAACGGTTATTTCATTGTGGCGTTTTACCGTATTATTTACATGTCCTTGATAAGGTAGCGGGGGCGGCTCATTTTGATTTGCCAGAATCCAGCGCCTTGCTTATTCATCGACAATTACAAAGTAAATTACCCGGTTATCTTGTGCCTCGTTTAGTGAGAGAGGAGCCCATGAAGCCCAATAAGACAATTTTAGCTTAAGCGAATTTATTCGCTTAAGCTAAAATGGGTTAAGCAGTATATTTAAATTCAACGAACAATTGATTTGCTTTAATTACCGAAGTGTCTGAATTATTCAAGCAAAATTTGGCAGATGGCAGTCAATGAGGCTACTTCTCGGTTTTTTCATACCATTCCAGTAATTTCTGCTGGGCGCTATACGAGCTGCCTCCTGTTATTTGTTTGTAGCTACCATTAGTCTGCATTTCC
The DNA here is from genome assembly GCF_000621525.1 of Legionella fairfieldensis ATCC 49588. Taxonomy (GTDB): domain Bacteria; phylum Pseudomonadota; class Gammaproteobacteria; order Legionellales; family Legionellaceae; genus Tatlockia; species Tatlockia fairfieldensis. Next base: position 66,273 of record NZ_KK211299.1, read on the forward strand.
CAGGCATCGACATTATCTCTGAGGTAATTTTTAAAAATTTCCTGTTTAATACGTTTGCGACAATTTTCATCAAGAATAGGGAACATCACTTCAATGCGCGTGTATAAGTTACGCTCCATGAAATCAGCGCTGGCGCAATAATAATGTTCTTCGTCTTGCATGCGGAAATGGTACACGCGGTGATGTTCAAGAAAACGTCCTACGATTGAAATGACACGAATGTTGTCAGAAATACCAGTCATTCCCGGTTTTAAGCAGCAGACTCCTCGTACGAGTAAATTAATTTTTACACCGGCCTGCGATGCCTCATAAAGTGCTTTTATCATCGTCTTATCGGTTAAGCCGTTAACTTTAATGTTAATTTCTGCTTCTTTACCAGAGCGGGCTACTCCACTACAGGCATCGATAAGTTGCAGTAAATTCTTTTGTAAGGTGAACGGTGAATGACATAGCGCTTTCAGTTTAACAGTTTTACCAAGACCTGTGAGCTGTTGAAAAATAATTTGAGTATCGGCTGTAATGGTTGGTTCACTGGTTAATAGACCGAAATCAGCATAGCGTTTGGCAGTTTGTTCATGGTAATTTCCGGTTCCCAGATGAACATAACGCTTTAATTTTCCATGGGTTCGGCGAACAACAAGGGTCATTTTAGCATGGGTCTTATAGCCTACGACGCCATAAAGGACAAGGATACCTGCTTCGTGCAAGTGGTTGGCAAGCTTTAAGTTGGATTCTTCGTCAAATCGCGCGCGTAATTCAATAACGGCAGTAACTTCCTTGCCTGAACGTGCCGCCTCTATTAAGGCTTTTACCATAACCGATTCAGAGTGGGTACGATAAAGGGTTTGTTTAATCGCTAAAACCGCGGGATCAGTGGCAGCCTGACGGACAAAATCGATTACCACATTATAACTTTGATAAGGATGATGAAGTAAAATATCCTGTTCATCCAATACGCTAAATAAATTACGTTTATAAGCAAAAGCGGGATATTGAGCCACAAAAGGAGGGTAGTTGAGGTCAGGGCGATCAATCCGGTTGATTGCGCTAAAATAACGTTGCAGATTGACTGGCCCATCACAATAATAAGCGTCTTCATGATGCAGGTGGTGCTTTTGCAGCAGAAAATCAACAATAGGGGCTGGACATTGGCTATCAATTTCAAGACGTACCACATGACCATAATGGCGGGAAAATAACTCTCGTTGCACTGCAACAGCCAAATCCTCTATTTCCTCCTCGCGTAAAAATAAATCACTATTGCGAGTTAAACGAAAAGGATAGCAACCGTTTATCTCCATACCGGGGAACAGGCTATGAATATGCGTTTGAATAATCGATGATAAATAAACAAAGTAATTACCTTGTTCGCACAGCTCGGAAGGTAGACTAATCATTCTGGGTAACGATCGCGGGGCATGAACAACCGCATAATCAATGTTACGATCAAACGCATCTTTTCCTTGCAGTGAAATGATAAAATTTAAACTTTTATTAAACAGACGCGGAAAAGGGTGCGCCAAATCCAGGGCAATGGGACTTACAATAGGTAAAATTTCATTTTTAAAATAATGTTTGGCCCAGAGGTGAATATCTGAAGTCCATTCTTCTGAAGAAAGAAAATGGATATTTTCCTTCTTCATTGAGGGCATGAGTTCTTTGTTAAAAATGTGATAGAGTTCATCACTCAATAAGTGCGCTTTTTTACTCAGTTGACTGAAAATCTCATCGGCTCGCAGCCCGTCAATATTGAGTTTTCTTGATGATAAGGCAATTTTTTCTTTTAAACCCGCTACACGTATTTCAAAAAACTCATCCAGATTACCGCTGCAAATACAAAGAAATCTCATTCGCTCAAGTAAAGGCACCTCTTCGCTTTTTGCGAGCTGTAATACCCGTTCATTAAAAGCAAGGGCTGTAAATTCACGGTTAATATAATAAGCCGGGTTATCCAAATCAGTGCTCATCTCATTCCTTGAAACATTTTTAATATTTAAAGCTTATCATCAATCGGGTTTGACCAGAAAAAAACAGATGCCAATAAAAGCCAGAAACCCCCAAAATGGTGAGATATCGAAATAGACCAAACCAAGAAAAAACAGGATAGTAGCAAAGGCAAGAGGTAAAGTGTAATACATATTGATAACACCTTGGGCTATGGAAAAAGAAGCCGCTGCCAGGAGAGCTAAAGCCCCATATTGGACGGCAACCATTATTTTTTGGGTCATAGGGCCGTTAGTGCTGCTTAAAATGCGGTAACCCAGCAGGGCAAGAATTAAGCCTGGGAGATTAAGGCAAGCTACCGCCAAAATCAGCCCCATTCCCCCGGCAGCCTTGTAACCAATCAATGCGGCGAGTTTTACGCCGGTTAATCCCGGGAAAAGAAAACTTGAACCCACCATACCAATAAATTCATCAGGTTTCACCCAATGACGGTAAGTGACCGCTTCATATTCCAGCAACTTTAACATGGCATTGCCGCCCCCCAGAGAGATTAGACCTATTTTGCCAAAGCTATATATAACGGCGAGAAGATTATTTACCATGATTTAAAATTTGCTTAAGAAAATGGACATAGTCGCAAGAAATGGCATCTTTCAGCAAGTGTTTTGCCAAAGTTTTAACCACGGTGTAAGAGCGTCCTTCCAAACATGCACTCAAGTAGTTTGTCTTGTTTATAGTTAAACGTGCCAGTTCCAGTTTGACGGTGGGGGCGGTCGGGAAGCGATAGATAAGCACGTCTTTGACAACACTGATTGATTGACCACTGGTGCGTAGTCTAGGAAGCAATTCCGAGGCAGAAAATGGGGTACCCGGAACGATTTCATCAGCAGGGTAGCTTTTCAAGTTAATTTTTTTACCATACCCGTAAAGCCCGTCTGTTATGTGAACGACTGGCTTGTATAATAATTGATCAAAACGCTGTTTAATATTGTAATTATGCTCTGTTAGGAGCATATAAGAATCTTCCCGATGTTTAATTTCATAATGTGATAATGTCAGAAAACGATCATTCAGACCGTGTAGAGGAATAATGGTATTGTCTGGCCAGAAATAGCGCGCCTCCCAGCGAATACTATCTTTCTCATCATTTAAATAATATAGCGCTGGCGATTTATCATCAATTTCAAAATTCCAGATTAGACGTTTGTTCATTATCTTTCATTGGAGTGAAAAAGACTAAACTAGAGGATTCGCCTCTGTAAAGCAAGCCAGTTATTTGAATGAAACATCGAACCTGTTGCTTTGATAACGATCGAAATGATAACTTATAAGGCAACCATTGAAAAATAGATAACGTTGAGATAACTAATTGTTTGTAAAACATTCTTTGCTAACTGGCTTCATCCCGGTGAGCTAGTTATAATAGAGTTTTTAGTGCCCTATACAAAGGACGGTATTTCATGGCTACATTGTTGTTTCTTGTCTATCTAATAGTTACTCTGCTGATTTTGTACCATGGAATAAAGGCGGTGTTTTGGGAAGCAGGGAGTGCGATATACCTTGTTTTGGCTACCTTTTGGTTTGGCACACCGGGATGGCTTTTAGGGCTTTTAACCTGGCTGGCCGTTCTTTCCGCTGTCATTATTATTCACGTTGAACCAGTGCGTTCCGCCATCAGTGATTTTTTATTTCAACGTATTGGCAAATCAATTCCTAAACTTTCCAGAACGGAAGAAGAAGCCTTGAATGCCGGTGATACCTGGCTTGAGCAGGATATTTTTACAGGTTCTCCTGACTGGCAAAAACTGGCAGCGGTTACTTCTGAACTTAGTGAAGAAGAACAGGCTTTTCTTGATAATGAAGTACAATCTCTATGTGACATGTTGGATGATTGGAAAATATCTCAGAATGGCGATCTACCCGAAGAAGTGTGGGCTTATATTAAAGAAAAAGGTTTTTTTGGATTAGTGATACCTAAAGAATATGGTGGTAAGGGTTTTTCGGCGCGTGCGCATTCTGATGTGGTAATGAAAATAGCGAGTCGCTCGCCAGCAGCGGCTGTAACAGTAATGGTTCCTAACTCCTTGGGACCTGGTGAGTTGCTGACTTATTATGGTACGAAGGAGCAGAAGGAAAAATATTTACCCACCCTCGCAAACGGTACCGACATCCCTTGCTTTGCTTTAACCGAGCCAGGTGCCGGTAGTGATGCAACCTCCATTCAATCAGAAGCCATCGTTGTTAAAAAAGAAATAAATGGCAAGATGGTACTTGGCCTTACTATTAGTTTAAATAAACGCTGGATTACCCTTGCACCCGTTGCAACGTTGATAGGGCTTGCGGTTAATTTGAAGGACCCGGATGGTTTGCTTCAAGGTGAAGGCAGCGAAGGCATAACCTGTGTGTTAATTCCACGCAATACGAAAAATCTTGAAATTGGTAATCGCCATTTACCGGCCTCTCAATCTTTTATGAATGGCACACTCCGAGGGGAGAATATTTTTACTCCCATCAGCTCCATCATCGGCGGTCAAAAAAACGCAGGCCATGGCTGGCAGATGTTGGTAGAGTGTTTATCCATTGGGCGTTCAATTTCTTTACCTGCATTAGGGGCTGCTTCTTCCTCGCTGGCCTATTTAACAACAGGCGCTTTTTCAAGAATCCGCCGCCAATTTAATGTTGAAATCAGGCATTTTGAAGGCATTGAAGAAAAACTGGCTGAGATTGCTGGTTTGAATTATTTAATTAATGCGACTCGTCTTTTGACGGTTGCCTCTGTTAATCAACATAAAAAACCATCGGTTGCTTCAGCAATTACTAAATATTTTAATACCGAACTTGCTCGAATCACTGTTAACGATGCCATGGATGTTCATGCGGGCCGTGCTGTGGTTATAGGCCCACGTAATTATCTATCCAACTATTATCAAAGTATCCCTATTTCTGTCACTGTGGAAGGGGCTAATATCATGTCACGTAATTTGCTGATTTTTGGCCAGGGTTCAATGGCATGTCATCCTTTTATTCGGGATGAATTTTACGCTGTAGCCAATGACGATAAATTAGCGTTTCGAAAGTTATTGTGGCAACACATTTCTTATTTTATGAGAAATTTTGCCAAAGCGTTCTGTTCGGCCTGGACTGGCGGGATTTTTATTACGGTTCCCGATAATGGATTAAAACGACAATATAAGTATTTAACACGTTTGAGTCATGCTTTTGCCTGGTTAGCCGATTTATCTTTAATTTATTTAGGTGGGGATCTCAAACGGAAAGAGCGCTTGTCAGCCAGACTTGCTGATGGTATGTCTTATCTTTATATGGCAATGGCCGCATTGCATACCTACCAACAGCAAGAAGAAAACGATGACGAAGAATTACATGCACAATGGGCAGTTGGTTACTGTTTCTATCAGGCACAAAAATCCCTCATCGCTTTTTGTCATAATTTTCCTTCGCGCCCTTTAGGATTTTTAATTCGGTTATTGGTGTTTCCCTTCGGACAAACGATGCACTACCCCAGTGACAGACTTGATCAGAAATTGGCACGCTTGATGGTACAAAATAACTATTATCGTAAACGTATGATGAAATTATTATACTTAAGCGGTGATGGTAAACAGCCTGTTGACAAAATGGAGCAAACATTACAACTTATTATCAAGCACGGTGACTTATATAAAAAAATCCCTGACCTTAAGCGTTTTAAGTTTGCTGCGTTGAAAGAAAAATTAGCGCAAAAAGTTACGAGTGGTGAATTATCTCCGCAGGATAGGGACAATCTAATTGCTATGGAAAAAGCGTGTTGGGATGCTATACAAGTGGATGAATTTTCATTTGAATCCATAAAAAAGAAACATTTTGATTCCGTTACAGATAGTTACCCTAATCCAATGGATTAGAAAAAGGGATTGGTATTTATATAAAGAGAGCCAGGGTGCGAGATTCTATTTTGTGAATCATTATGCCTTGGTTTTTTCGACCAAGTGGTATCTGAAAATTACTTCAAAGGAGTTTTTACTCTCTCTTAACAATTATCATGGACGGGATAAATTCCGTTAAGGGGATGTGATTTGCTATAATTTTCTAAAATGTATTCAAATTGTTGATTCAAAGTAGAGGTAAAATATGTCATTACCTACAACAAAACGAGGTAGTAATCAGCTTGAGCGTGCTCCTGATAGTAAAGCAATACGTGCGTGTATAGCTGTTGCTACTACTCCTGAGGCGGCATTTTACTTAAAAGAGCGTTTTCCGATAGTAATGAAAGGTTTCGGTACCGTTATGGTGGAAAAAAGTAAAGCGATAAGGGAAGCCTTGCAAGATTATTATGACAATATTTCTTTGCAACGTCTGGAACAAAGTGGAGTATGGAAAGGTCAATTAAGTACGTTAAATGAGTTTCAAAATTTGCAACATAATTGGAGCCGCAAGATAGCCGATGATTTGAATACAAAAATAAAAGGTAATATAAAAATGGATGTGGCAATTAGTGATGAATCTCAGTTAGTCCGGGGATTTTCGGTGGATGGTACGGCAGTATCAAAAGACAGAGCTGTGGACATGGATAAATTATTTACCGCGTGGTTGGCAAAAAATAATTTATTATCGCAAAATGGCCTTATTTATGAAGGCACGGAGAGTGGACAAATTCGTCATGATGAAGAGGGCAACCCGCTCAAAGCAAATCCTGAAGAAATAAAACAATTGATGGATGATAAAGAAAAAGGTTTTTCGCGGTTTTCACAAGATTTGGGTATTCAGATTACTATTCAACAGCATGCTTATCCTGAACAAGAGAACGTTGCACCGGCGGTCTAGCTTGAGGAGATCGATATTGATCTCCTGTTTTATACATACAATGTAACTATTTAAACCAAAATTAATACTTGTAAAAACATAATCTATTTACGAAACAGTTTTTATCGATAGCGTTGCCATAAGCTTTACAATAATGTTACAACCTCTTGCGCAATTTTAATTCACATTAAACAGCATAATTGTTATGATGGCGATGATTTTAATTTATAGGGAGTAACATATGAATTTCAAAGCAATAGGTCGTGCCTTTTTTGCTGTCGCTGCATTTCTGCTTAGGAACTGGCGTGCCGCTCTTGTTCTGGTGGCAGTCGTGACATTGTTTGCTCTGTTTCCGGCATCTATTGTTGGCGCGCTTGCATTAATTCCTGGTCTTGCTTTTCTGGAGGGTGCTTCGGCAATTGCTGTAGCTGCTGGAGTAACTGCGTGCGTGGTGGCTGCAAGTATGTTTTTTAACGTTGTGAATCATTTCCTTCAGCGCAAAGCGGAAGGTGTAAAAGCTTTCAGTCAGGAACACTTTAGCAAACAACAACCACAACAACCCCTTGTTTTTCCTGCTAACGATGACAGCCTGGATAAAGATCAAGCGCCAGTAGATGAAAATCTTGAAACAGAAAGAGACGAAGAAGAGTTAATAGAAGAAGATCAGTCTTCTCGAGATGCATTATTATTGAATGACCCTGTTCCTTCTGCTAATGCACAAGATCAAGGTGTGCTTCCTCCTCCTCCTCCTCCGCACTACCCATCACCATTTAAGGGTGTTACAGCCTCTGTGGCAGAAACGGAAGAAGAAAACAAAGAAGAAAACAAAGCTGCTGCTGTTATATAGTATTTCTTCCTAAGAAATGCACAAAGAAGCGTGGTGGAAGCCACGTTTCTTTTATTTGGCTTCTCCCCATCGTTTTACCAAATCATTTTCTATAGCAAATAAATCCAATACCCTTCCTACACTCTCATTGATAAGATCATCAATAGTTTGTGGCTGTGTATAAAAAGCGGGTAAAGCTGGAAAAATAATGCCTCCCATTTGGGTGACATTGAGCATGTTTTGTAAATGGCCTGCATGGAGGGGAGTTTCTCTTGGCATTAGCACTAATCGGCGACGCTCTTTAAGAACTACGTCAGCCGCCCGGCTTAGTAGAGAACTGCCGATGCCGTGACTGATTTCTCCTAATGTTTTCATTGAACAAGGCGCTATAATCATGCCAAGGGTTTTAAAAGAGCCACTGGCAATAGGCGCGCTAATGTCTGAATTAGGGTAACAAACATCAGCCAGTGCTTTTAATTCCGCCATGGAAAGATTGCTTTCATAAGAGCGAGTCAACTGCGCCGCTTTACTGACAACCAAATGAGTTTCTATAGGCAAATTTTGCAAAATTTGTAGAAAACGAATGCCATATACGATGCCCGATGAACCGCTAATACCAATAATAAGCCGTGGTTGATGCATCCATAATCCTGCTTTTTTTAAAGAAGTTTTATAGTATAACGCATAAATGAAGCATTCTGGTGGCCTATGCGTTATAATTTGCCATTTTATTGCTGCGAGCATGCCCGTATGACAAAAGTTCGTAAAATGCTGGTAACCAGCGCACTTCCTTATGCTAACGGCCATTTACATCTAGGTCATTTGGTCGAACATATTCAAACTGATATTTGGGTACGCACTCATCGTATGTTGGGACATCAATGTCTCAGTGTTTGTGGAGATGATGCACACGGTACACCTATTATGTTAAAGGCAGAACAATCAGGGCTTAGTCCTGAAACATTAACCGGCCAAATGAAGCAAAGTCATGAGCAGGATTTCCAGGCTTTTGCTATTCACTATGATTCTTACCATACTACCCATTCACCCGAAAATCAGCAGTTGGCAAGCTGCATTTATGAGCGTTTACGGGCATCGGGTGACATAGTTAAAAAAACCATTCGTCAGGCTTATGATCCGGTAAAAGCCATGTTTTTACCCGATCGATATGTCAGGGGAACTTGTCCCAAATGCGGTGCTTCCGATCAATACGGCGATAATTGTGAATCCTGCGGCGCAACGTATTCACCTACCGATTTAATCAATGCGGTTTCAGCTGTTTCAGGTGCAACACCTGTTGAAAAAGAGTCGGAGCATTTTTTCTTTGATTTACCGCGATATGAGCAGTTGTTGAAGGAGTGGACTCGTAAAGGACATTTGCAGACCGAGGTCGCGAATAAGCTGGATGAATGGTTTGCAGCGGGTCTTAAGCAATGGGACATTTCTCGAGATGCACCTTATTTTGGTTTTCAAATTCCAGGTGTTGAGGATAAATATTTTTATGTGTGGTTAGACGCCCCTATTGGATATATGGCCAGTTTTAAAAAATATTGTGATGAACAGGGGTTATCTTTTGCTGAGTTCTGGAATAAAGACTCCACAACAGAACTGTATCATTTTGTTGGCAAAGATATCGTCTATTTTCATGCACTTTTTTGGCCAGCAATTCTTGCAGGGAGTGATCACCGTTTACCGACCGCTATATTTACCCATGGGTTTTTAACGGTTAATGGCCAGAAAATGTCAAAATCGCGCGGTACTTTTATTGAAGCTCGTACTTATTTACACCATTTAAATCCAGAATATTTACGTTACTATTTTGCCGCGAAATTAAATGGTCGTGTGGACGATTTGGATTTGAATTTCGATGATTTTATCAATCGGGTAAATGCAGATCTGGTCGGTAAAGTAGTTAACATTGCCAGTCGCTGTGCCGGATTTATTAATAAACGGTTTGCTAATCAATTAGGTAGTCAGTTAACTGAACCATCCCTCTATGAGGAACTTATCCTGCAACGTACAGAGATTATTAATGCCTATGTGCAGCGTGATTATGCGCGCGCCATCCGTCAAATTATGGAGGGAGCCGATCGTGTGAATCAATACATTGATGCTCATAAGCCCTGGGTACTGGTTAAAGATGATCTGCGTTTGGCCGAGGTACAAGGAATTTGTACCATGGGGCTTAATCTGTTTCGTGTACTTATGACTTATCTAAAACCTGTTTTACCTATCATGGCAGAAGCTGTTGAGCGTTTTTTAAATTGTGAACCTTTAACCTGGGAAAACAGTACAAAACCACTGTTAAATCATACTATCAATACGTTTACTCCTCTTATGGTACGGGTTGAAAGAGAAAAAATTGATGCGATGTTAAAACAAACCAAGGAGCCATCTGTGTCTGAAGAAAAAGTAGTGTCCCCTGCTCCCATAGAGAGCACCATTAGTATTGATGATTTTAATAAAGTTGAATTACGAGTGGCGCGTATTATCGCTGCGGAATCTGTTGAGGGAGCCGATAAGCTGTTACGTTTACAACTTGATTTAGGAGACGAGCAACGACAAGTCTTTGCGGGAATTAAAGCGGCCTATGAGCCTGCTGAACTCATTGGCCGTTTAACAATTATGGTTGCTAATCTGGCGCCCCGAACCATGCGTTTTGGTGTATCAGAAGGCATGGTTTTGGCGGCTGGTGATGGAAAGGGTATTTTTCTGTTGCAACCGGATAACGGTGCGTTGCCGGGTATGAAGGTCAAATAATGGTTTCAGTGAAGTTAATTGATGCGCTGCTTCCTCAAACCCAATGTGGTGACTGCGGTTATGCAGGGTGTCTCCCTTATGCAGAAGCTTTGGCACAAGGAAAAGCACCGATTGATCGTTGTCCACCCGGCGGAATTGCTACCGCTGAAGCGCTCGGACAGTTGTTGGGAATTCCTGTTGAACCTTATCGGGAGACGGTGGAGGCGAATACACGAGTACCTGCTGTTGCTGTGATTCGTGAAGCGGAGTGTGTGGGGTGTACTAAATGTATTCAAGCTTGTCCGGTAGATGCAATTGTTGGAAGCGGCAAATTAATGCACTCTGTTGTAATGACGGAATGTACTGGCTGCGGACTTTGCGTTGAACCTTGTCCTGTTGACTGCATTGAATTGGTTTCTGTGCCAGAATCCGGTTACGATAAAACAGTTGCCAGGCAGCGTTTTAATGAGAAACAGGCACGACTGTTACGTGATGAGCAGGCCCGGCAGCAAAGTTATCAGAAAAAACGTCAATTAGCCGCTCAATCAATTGATGCTCTGCAAGACAAACAAGCCAAACAAGACTATATTATGCAGGCACTTAAGCGAGTGCAGACCAAGCGGAATAATTCATGAATAAAGAAAAACGTCGCGCAATTTTCGAGCGTTTTCGGCGACAAAATCCGCACCCTACGACAGAATTGCAGTATAATTCGCCTTTTGAGTTGCTGATTGCTGTTATGTTATCCGCGCAGGCAACGGATATTAGCGTTAACAAAGCGACAGCTAAATTATTTCCGGTAGCGAATACGCCTCAGAAAATACTTGCTCTAGGTGAAGAAGAATTAAAAAATTATATAAAGACGATAGGGCTTTACAATAGTAAAGCAAACAATATCATGAAAACCTGTCAACTGCTTATTAATCAATATCATGGTGAAGTACCCGACAATCGAATCGCTTTGGAAGCGCTTCCAGGTGTCGGTCGTAAAACAGCGAATGTCGTATTAAATACCGTATTTGGTCAGCCAGCTATTGCTGTGGACACGCATATTTTTCGTGTGGCAAATCGAACAGGTCTTGCTAAAGGAGCTACGCCTTTGGCAGTAGAACATGGTTTGCTTAAAACTATCGGAAAAGAATTTTTGCAGGATGCCCACCATTGGCTTGTTTTGCACGGACGTTATGTATGCACGGCACGTAAACCCCATTGTCCCGATTGTATAATTCGTGATTTATGCGACTATAAAAATAAAACACCCGGTTCAACAAGTGTCTAGTCTTATGCAATAGTTAAATATCACCCTTTAAAGGTAAAAGTTGCAAAAATAACAATAATAATGATATATTACTGAGCAAATCGGCAGCGTGTGCTGTCTTGACTTGCATTTAATTTGTTTAGAGATGACTGTTTTTCCTACCTCCTTGCCAGGACGAAGTTGTATAACGCTCACTGGGGCAATGATTATTTGCCTTATCCTCTTAATTAATGTTTCATTTAAAATTATTGCAATGCACTCCCTGGTCTTTACCGCCAATAGTATTCTTTGTGCCCTGGTTGCTATTGTTTATTTGTTGGTTTTAAAGCGTTGTTCTCCTGGCCAACAGCGTCATATTCTTAATCAATGTTTACTTGCGCTGTATGTATTTTCAATTGGTATTTATCTTCTGGTGAATTTGCCCGCGGCCGAATACATGTATGGTAATCCTGTTTATCGAATTATTTTTGATGATATCCCTAAAAAATTTTTTGCAGCAACGTTGGCTTTTGGTTTAAGTTTTTATTTGCCTCACATGCTTTGGGGTTCACAACAGGAAAAAATAGCTACTTCATTAAAGAAAATGCTTTTATTCATCGTGGGTAAAGGGGTTGCTTTTTTTACGCTGAATTTTCTGTTGCTCTTTTGCGATGTACCTATTCATAGTTATTTGCGTATATACTTTAACTCTTTAATGATTAATGTCGCTTTATTACTGGCGGGAGTTAGCTGTTTTGCCTACTTTCTTCGTGATAAATCAATAAAAAAGAGAGTAAATAATCGCCATCTTTCTTATTACCTGGCGTCTCCTTTGTACCATTATTTGGTCAGTTTTTCAGTGATTATTTTATTAATATGTCTTGCATGTGAATACCGTCTGGTTTCTTTTGCCAATGGGCTGACTCTGGTAGCAAGCGGGCTGATTTTTCCTTTAGCTATAGTAGGGAGTAATCTCATTAGTGAATTATATGGTTATAAAGCAAGTCTTCTTTTAGCGTTTATTCTGATTTTAACGGAGTTGGCGTTTGAGTTACTAATAATGGGTATTGTAACACTTCCCTCTCCAGCGTTTTTTAATTTGAACCCCTTTTATTTAGTTGTAATGCCTCGTCGTATTTTTGCCGGCGCGCTTGCTTTATTAGTCACTTTTGTAAGTAATGCCATGTTGCTTGAAAAACTAAGACATAGCTATTTTACAATTAGCCGAGGCGTGCGTATTCTAATTGCTAATATCGTGGCCACATCCCTGCTATGTTTGGTGAATTACAGCCTCCTTTATGCAGGAATTTATCCCGGCGAGCAGATTTTAAATCTCACTCTAACGACATTTGTATATAAATCAGGCGCTTCCTTGGTAGGTGTGAGACTAACTTTATGGTTATCGGGCTGTTTTCACAAACGACTGGCCTGGAGTTTCAATGACGCTTCTCACGCCACGAAATAACCTGCTATAGCGCCCCGCCACTCGCTTTTTATTGCATTGCAAGTTCGCTCGGCGCTATTCTTTTTTGACTGGTCGTTGCCAGCCCCTAATAGTTCTTTGTTTGCTTTCAGTCAAAGTTAACTCTCCAGCCGGAGCATTTTTGCGAATAGTACTGCCAGCTCCAATAGTTGCATGGGCACCCACGGTAACGGGGGCGACCAGTTGTGTATCGGAACCTATAAAAGCGCCATCTTCGATGACGGTTTGATGCTTGTTAACACCATCATAATTGCAGGTAATGGTTCCTGCGCCAATGTTAACATCGTGGCCAATGGTCACATCTCCCAGATAGCTTAAATGACTTGCTTTGCTTTCTCTGCCAAAAATGGCATTTTTTGTTTCAACGAAATTGCCAATTTTGCACTCTGCCTCTAGATAAGTACCGGGTCGTAAGCGAGCAAAAGGACCAATATGACAATCCTTTTCTGCTTTACAATTATCAAGCACGGAGTTAGCCAGAATTTCGCAATTGGCGCCGAGTACGACATTATGCAAGGTACAATTAGGACCAATACGGCAACCATCGCCTAAACTAACATGACCACTAAAAACAACATTCACATCAATGAATACATCACGGCCGCATTGCAATTCCCCACGTATATCAATGCGATCGGCATCAGCGAGAGTCACTCCTGATAGCATCAGCTCTTCAGCTTTATTTCGTTGCCAGGCCCGTTCCACTAATTGCAGTTGCAAGCGGTTATTAACTCCTTGAATTTCCATAACATCCTGGGCAGGAATGGAAGTTATGAATAGCTGTTCAGCAACAGCCATGCTAATAATATCGGTTAAGTAATATTCGCCTTGCGCATTATGGTTGTTAAGCTGCGGCAACCAGCGGGCTAAATTTGTCGCAGGCGCGCAACAAATGCCGCTGTAGATTTCTTTAATCTGTTTTTGTTTCTCAGTAGCATCTTTGTCTTCAATAATGGCGCAAATCATTCCCGAAGTATCCCGCAGGATACGACCGAGACCCGCAGGATTTTCAAGAGTGGCAACCAGCAGGCTTAGTCCTGCTGGTTTATTTTCCTGATTGTGCTTACCATGAATTAAGTCGATTAAGGTTTGTCCCCGGATTAAGGGCACATCGGCTGAAAGAACCAACACTTGTGAACCGGAAGGAATATGGCATAATGCCTGCATAACAGCATGGCCTGTGCCTAATTGTTCTGCCTGCAAAACCCAATGTACCGGCAAATGAGGCAACGCTGTTTTTAATTGTTCACCGTTATGGCCATATATCAGATGAATAGCATCCGGATTTAATTGCTGTGCAGTTTCCACAACGCGCTCAAGCATGGATTTACCTGCAATTTGATGTAGCACTTTTGGTGTATTAGAATACATACGTTTGCCTTGACCGGCCGCTAAAATAACAATCTGTAATGACATAATTTATAGTTCCCTATCGATATAGCTTTCGCGTAACAAACTATAAAAGTTATACAGTTTGTGTTATGAGTGCAAAAATATAGTGAGTAATATAATAAAAAAAATGAGGCAAAAGGAGTAGGGCAATGACTATTTTTCTTGATGTAGTGAAACATTTTTCAATTGGGGTAATCGAAAAATATCGTAAGGACGCTGGCGGTATGGGCCATGATGAAGATGTCACCGAGATGAAGCGTGGTCATGCAGAAAGTCTGGCCAAAGATATTTGGAATTTTGAAGAAAATAATGATGCAGTCGCAACTGACAAATTAAAAAAATTAATTACTGATTGTCTGGACAAGGTTGAGGAGGAACGAGGAAATTATCCCGAAGCACGCTTTGAACGCCGTATGAAAGGGTTAATAAATAATATCGATCTCATTTATAAAGACTGTTATGAAAAAAAATTAGTTGATCTTGAACCAGAGATCGATTCAGCTATAACGCCTCTAACTTACAATTCAGCACGTTGTCCTAAAACACATCTCAGCTACAGATATGGTGATCCTTTTGATGTGTTACTCTATCATGCCGTTATTTATTTTGCTAAAAAAATACTTGAAAAGAGCGGAAATAATCAACAACAAGGCTGGAGCCTAGCCAATTTTATAACTGGATTCATTAAAAATCCCCAAGTCACATCTGCAACTGCGTTAACCAAAGACAAAAAAGATCGGCTCATGGAGAGATTAGAGCAGTGTAAAGTGGCATTACAACCTTCAGATAAAACCAGCAGGATTGCGACTGTTAAACTCAGTATTCTTGCGATTCGTAATGATAATAATGAGTTATGCGGCAAACATGCCCTTATACCGAGCGTTCCGATAAGCGTACACGTAGGTTTGGGTAGTTTTGGTATTTCCGGTGCTATAAATCAAAGGTTGGGAGCGCTGGAAGAATGTATGAAAGCAGCAGAAGAGGAACTAAATCGTATAGCAGCATCTCTTAAAAAGAAAGAGCAACATGCCGTAGAACACTCCTTAAAAGAGCCTATAGTTGAAGAAGATAAGCCTCCATTTAATGAAAATCATGAGTCGTCTGTTTCTAAAGCAGATAACCCTTCTCAGGAAGAGACTGCCTTGAGCATGGGAACTATGGCTAAGGAATTATCTATATTTGGCAAAGGAAAGAAAAAAAAGGAAAAAGAATCCAGACGTAATGAAAATCAGCCTACGCTATGATTGCCTACGAAACAGAAAGGGTTTTATAGCGTTTTCAAATTGATTGGAATAGGGGAATTGTTCACCAGATTTTAATATCAGTGAACGATTATTTAATTTAGACAAATGGTTGGTAAGTGTTCACGGGATATGCAAGTTTTCTCTTTCAGACTTTGTTCCATGACTCGTCTTTCCCGCCTGCGGGCTGAGTGATCCTCTCATTTTTTTTTGTGTTATTGTTAAACACCTTTTCAATTATTTTTAGGTCATTCCCGTGAAAACGGGAATCTATTTCTCAAATTACACGGTTGTTCTGATTGAAAGACAGATCCCCACCTCCGCGTGGATGACAAAAATATAATCATTGTGATTAATATAATTTCAAATAAATTAAACATCAATTACACAAAAAAAAGAGAGGATCTCTCAGCGCCTGCGGGGGAAAGACATTGACGTTATGAACACTTACGATATCCTGTCCTTTGGCTCTGTTATTTACCTAAACTAGCCATAATACCCCACTAAATCCGCAAGCTCCTTAGTATACTGAAAATTACTACACACACTATCAGCAGACATATTCCAGTTGAATAAGCCAGCAAAGCCAAGGTGGGGTGGAAAGTCAGGATCACACTCTTCAGTTGTAATGCCATTAGCAATTTTAGCGGAGGGATAGCCTATAATACGAAGACTTTTTATAAAGTCATTGCCAAAAAACTCATTAAAATAACTTTGAATATTGATTAAATTAAAACTACTGACATTTTGTGAATCGATCTGTGTATGATCAATGCCTCCAGGCTGGGGATTATTGCCTGCCGGCGTGATGGTTAAATAATAAGGTTTACCATCTTGCAGGGACGCATAATTTAATGCGTTTCTTAAGTTAGCAATAACACCATCGAAATTAGCCTGGGATATGACACCGGTTGAAGCTCCAATTTCTTCATCATCAATGTCGATACCATCTAAATTATTAGCGCGTATAAATTGTATTACGCTGGGTACAAACAGGTTGGCATGATTGATATAGTCATTATTAATGTAAGTCCAATCGTTCTTTCCCCATCCGAGTGAAATTAAAATTTTAATCGAAGGATTAACCCCACGAGCTACTTGCGATAATTGAGCAAGCCGCACTGGCTCATTGGGTTGACCGGCTTCGTAGGTAAAAATAGCGCCATTTCCTGAAGGATAGGCATGAGCAAAGGCTACAAAAATAGCGCTGACGCGCTGAAAAGGCATGGAAGAATCAGGTGCAATCCATTGTCCGGGACCCGAGTTGTATATTGGATAAAACGTACCAGCATAAGGTGTAGGGAAAGTAGTATTAGGCATATTAGGACCGGCAATAATCAGCACACGATTGCTTAAAACAGGTATAGAACAGGCTGTTCCATTATAGGCGCATACTCTTGGCGCTAAAGCTGTATACGCTGGCTGATTTTGTCCCCGTATAGTGACAGTAAAGCTACAACTGGCTCCTGGTGTGAGTAAGCCGCATTGGTTATTATTGACATAAAACATCCCATTTGCATTGCCAAAATTAGGATCTATAGACAGGGCGTTTATTATTTTGGACGTATTATTTTTAACCGTGTAAGTCAGGTAAGTTTGACCATTTTGTGGAATGGCGATGGGGCTTGAGCTACTTGGCACAATGTCCATAATAGCTGCAGCGTGTACGGTTAAAAATCCAGAAGATAGTCCAATAAGTAAAGCATTAATCCATCGTTTCATGCGACAATATCCTAACAGTAACTTTAGTTAAAAGAAGCCTCAATTGAAAAAACAATGCATTGAGTATAAAGATTCTTAATAGACAAACGATCAGTTGATGTTTGCTCAGGAAGAGCACCTGATTTACCTTGACCCAGATTAAAATAGCGATAACCTAAAGACGCTGTGTAGGTCATTTTACGTAGTTTATCTTCAAATAGCGGATGCTGTACGCCTAAGCCTAACTCATAGGCAAAGTCCTGATGGGTATGATTGCCAAATCCGGGAGTGAGTGGGGTGGCGCTGGATGAAGGATCCGCAGCAATTTCATTATAATGCTCAAGACGATTCCATGCCTTTCCAATTCCAATCAGAGCAAAAGGTTGCCAATTATAAAAAACGTAAGATAAGCGGGATTCAAGCATGAGCAGATGGTTTTTTACGTGAAAGCTATAATCTAATGCATCATAAACCCCATCATTAATAAAAGGATATTCCTTTCCCTGGACTTTGCCTAAATGAATGGAGTATCCAGCTAATCCCAATGAAAGATTTGAATGGGATAAAATTCCTTCAAAAGTATGAGTTATCCCTCCGCCCCAAAATCCTTGCCACTGATTTTTTTCAGTAGTTTGATAGGCATTTGCAACAAAGTCGTTGATTACGACGAATTGCTCATTATGTAGTCGCGAAGAGTTAGGTCCCCCGGATAGAAACAAGGCCAGATGATTGGCATAAAGTAGTGAAGGAATAACAGAAAAACCAAGAATCAATTTTTTTACAAAATCCATTTTTTACTTAAAGTCCATTTTGAAGAGTTAAATATTTCGCATAATAGCACACTTGAATTTTAAAGCGAGGCTATTTAGCGAGCTTATTTAATGTAAGCAATACTTCGTCTACAGGCCCTTGGCTTAAACTTAGTTCTCCACATAAATTAGTTTCCATTAATTGTTTAACTTTTTGAACATTTAAATTTTTACTGAATAAATACAGTAACTTGCAATGGGCTGCCTCGGGGGTCATGTCATGACCACTAATCAAACCGGCTAATTTCAGCGTATAACCAGTCGCATATTGACTCATTTCCACTCGTCCTTCCTGACATTGAGTGCAATTAATTATAATGATTCCACGTTTACAGGCTTCTTCAATAAGTTGTAAAAAACGTGAATCATTATTTTGTGCATTTCCTGCACCATAAGTTTCCAATATTAATCCGCGAATCGGTTGCTGTAAAATATAAGCAAGAACATCCGTGGCAAAGCCGGGAAAAAGACGAAAATTCGCTATAAATTGAGGCGTTATCGTTTGTAACCGAAAGGTTTGATGTGGCGAACCTAATAAAAATTCTTTATTTAATTCAATTGTAATTCCAATAGTCGCCAAATGGGGATAATTGGGTGAATCAAACGCGTTAAATCGTTGTGCACTGATTTTTTGGGTTCTATTTCCACGCAGCAATTTCTGGTTAAAATAAATACAAACCTCATTAAAAGATTGATGTTCACAAAGCCAAAGTGAGGTAATGATATTGTCTACCGCATCATTGCGCACTTCGGATAAAGGAATTTGTGAACCCGTGACAATGACAGGTTTAGCAAGATTTTCCAACATGAAAGATAACGCTGAAGCAGTGTACGCCATTGTGTCCGTACCATGAAAAACAATAAAGCCGTCAAAATCAAAATAGTTATCGGCAATATCATTTGCAATTCGATTCCAATCACTTACTGTCATGTTAGAAGAATCTAGCAAGGGATGATATTCCTTAATAGTGTAATCAGGCATGTCGGCGTGTTTTAAAGCGGGAATTTGAGCCAGGGCGGCTTCAACATAACCCAGCGCTGGCTCATAACCTTGATCTGTTTTGATTGAGCTGATGGTGCCACCGGTATTGAGAATTAAAATATGTTTTTTCATAAATTATCCATGCGAAATCTGATAATAAGTATACCGTTTTTTCTCATTATAAAACTAATTATTTGTATAATAAAAATCGACTTGACAATTATAATGATGCATTGTAAAAAAAACTGAATAAAACAAAGTAGGATATATGGGATATAAATTAGCTTCTTTAGAGCAACAATTTAATAAGATATTTGTACTTATTGAAAGACATGCTAAAAAATCCCGTAACGTAATAGTAAAAACAGGCCAATTACTGTGAGCTTATTTTTTAGCGGATGGTGCTGGCAGGAACAATACTCCTTTATTTAAAATTGAGTTATTAAAAAAAGCGTATAAAATTATTAATGAGGCTATTGTTAATATAGAAGTTAAATTAGCCGGAATGAAAGTGAATTTTTCTTATACGATGCTGGAACTAAATCGAGAGAAAATTACTCCATTTTTTTCTTATCAATTAAAAGCACCTGCCAGATCGCCTAAAGTCAAGAAAAGTGACGACGGTACTTACATCGGCTACTTTTAGCGATTTAATGCAGATTTATTTGCCAAGCTCTTATTGTTTATGGAAAAATCAAGGTATTAACGATTTAATTTAAGCAGTGACAATATGATTATTGATCGGGCTGGATACCGGTTGAATGTTGGTATTATTTTAACCAACCCATCCGGTCGTGTTTTTTGGGGGAGACGTAATGGTCATGATGCCTGGCAGTTTCCGCAAGGCGGACTTGGTATCGGTGAGTCGCCCCTCGATGCCATGTTTCGTGAATTACGTGAAGAAGTCGGTTTAGACAAGGAAGACGTGGAGGTATTAGGCTCCACGAAGCGCTGGTTAAAATATCGATTGCCGAAACAATATCTTCGTCAGGGCAGTGAACCGTTAGTGATAGGGCAAAAACAAAAATGGTATTTATTGCGATTAATTGCCTCTGATCAAAAAGTTCGTCTGGATTTAAGTGATTCACCTGAATTTGATAGTTGGCGCTGGATTGATTATCACGAACCACAGGAGCATGTTATTTTTTTTAAGAGACAAGTTTATGCTCAGGCTATGAAGGAGTTGGAATATTTATTAAAAAGACGCCGTACGCCTTTTGGTGCGCGTCGTAAGCGAGGTAATCACAGTCGATAAATGCTTAAAATATTAAAACGAATCGTACAGGATGTAACTACAGCAAGTCATTTGACCGAAGCATTGACCATTTTGGTGCAGCGTGTGCGCAAGGCGGTTGATGCTGATGCCGTATCCGTTTTTCTTATCGATAATAAACATGCCGAATATGTATTAATCGCTACTGACGGTTTAAATAAACTGGCAGAATCCAGCGTTCGCGTGGGTATGGATAGCGGCTTGATTGGTTTGATTGGCCGGCGCGAAGAGCCGATTAACATTGAAGACGCGCCCACCCATTCTGATTTTCATCATAATCCTTTATTAGGTGAAGAACATCTGCGTGCCTTTTTAGGGGTGCCTATTATTCAGCATCGCAAGCTCTATGGTGTTTTAACTGTTCAACAAGCGGAGCAGCGTTGTTTTGACGATGCGGAAGAAGCTTTTTTAATCACGCTGGCTGCTCAGTTGGGAGGAATTATTGCTCATGCTGAAGCGACAGGTGAACTGGCGCAATTAACTCAGCCTAAACCCTTGGGTAATGACAAAATTGACCCGATTCCTTTAGCTCTAACCGGTGTGGGTTCTGTACCTGGCGTGGGTATTGGTACCGCTGTTCTGGTTTATCCTTCCGCTGATATTGATGCGGTTCCCCGTCACACCGTTGATGGTATTGAAGAAGAAGTTACCGCCTTTTTTAATGCTTTGCAAACAGCTCGCGAGGACATGCATCGGTTAAGCAAACGCATGAAAACGACTGTAGCGGAAGACGAACACGCTTTGTTTGATGTGTATTTACGCATTCTGGATAAAGACAGTTTAGGTGCAGAAGTTGAGTTGGTTATACGTGAAGAAAAGATTAGCGCACAAGCTGCTTTGGCCACAGTAATAAAAAAACACGTTCAGCAATTTGAGAGTATGGAAGATGATTATCTGCGCGAGCGTGCCAGTGATTTTCGTGACCTGGGCCGTCGCGTACTTGCCGAATTACAGCGCACACAACGAGAAGAAATTGCCTATCCGCGGCGTACTATTTTAATTGGCGAAGAAATAACCGCTTCCGCATTGGCCGAAGTGCCTGAGGGGCATCTGGCTGGGGTTGTGTCAGCAAAGGGGGCTAATAATTCACATGTCGCCATTTTGGCTCGTGCTTTGGGTGTTCCCACTGTTATGGGAGTCCGTGGTCTTAAAGTCGAGCATTTATCGCGCCGCGCGATAGTTGTTGATGGATATTATGGGCATGTGTATATTTCTCCTTCTAAAGCAGTCCTGGCAGAATTTAAAAAATTAGCGCAGGAAGAACAGGAGTTAAACCAAAGTCTTGTAAGCTTGCGGGATAAACCCGCCGAAACGCTGGATAATTATCGTGTGTCCTTGCAAGTTAATACCGGTCTTGCCATGGATGCGGGTTTATCAATGAGTGTTGGCGCTGAGGGAGTTGGTCTTTATCGTTCAGAAGTACCTTTTATGAGCCGGGATCGTTTTCCCTCGGAAGATGAGCAGCATATTATTTATCGCCAGATCCTTAAAGCGTTTGCCCCTCGTTTTGTTACAATGCGTACTCTCGATATTGGCGGCGATAAAATATTACCTTATTTTCCTGTGATGGAAGATAATCCTTATCTTGGTTGGCGCGGTATTCGTGTAACGCTTGATCATCCGGATGTCTTTCTGATTCAGGTACGTGCCATGTTGCGTGCCAGTGAAGAATTAAACAATTTACGCATCATGCTTCCTATGATTACCAATCTAAGCGAAGTTGAAGAAGCGACTTATCTGGTCGATCAGGCTTTTCAGGAGCTTATAGAGGAAGGTTATCAACTTGAAAAACCCAAATTGGGCGTCATGATTGAGGTGCCCGCGGCAGTGTATCTTGCACGAGAATTGGCAAAAAGAGTGGATTTTCTATCGGTGGGTAGTAATGATCTGACTCAGTATTTGCTGGCGGTGGATCGTAATAACGCCCGAGTTGCGGGTTTGTATGATGCTTTTCATCCTGCGATGCTGCGCACTTTGATGAAAGTAGTGGAAGGCGGACACGCGGCGGGTATCGAGGTAAGTATTTGCGGAGAAATGGCAAGCGACCCATTGGCTGTTATTCTTTTACTCGCCATGGGTTTTGACACCTTGAGTATGAATTCGGCAAGCTTGCCTCGTATCAAATGGGTAATTCGTAATATTTCTCTGGCTAATGCGCGAAAGGTGCTGGCAGAAGTATTGGAGTTAGAACACCCTGCTGAAATTAGATTATATTTGCAAAAAGCGTTGGAAGAAGAAGGATTAGGTGGCTTGATCCGGGCTGGAAAATCGGGTCTGTCGTAGTTATGATTGAATTTACGGTCTAGTGAAGTGCTTGGTTTGCCGCCTGTGTGGGAAAGACAATACAGGTATCGCCCTTTAAGTTGACGGCATTGTGAGAACACTTCCAAAACCTTAAGCAGGTTTTTGTATATAATTCTCTATTAAAATTTAGGTAACCTTATGCTAGCTTTTCCCAATATTAATCCGGTGGCGTTTTCCTTAGGTCCTGTCAAGGTGCACTGGTATGGTTTAATGTATCTTTTAGCGTTTACCAGCGCCTGGATTTTGGCACGGTGGCGAGTTAAACATTATCAATTGAATTGGACTTCTGAAGAAGTGGGGGACCTGGTCTTTTATGGTGCACTTGGTGCTATTGCAGGGGGGCGCTTAGGGTATATGTTGTTTTATAATACTCAGCAGCTGGTTGCCGAGCCGTGGACTTTAGTCAAATTATGGGAAGGAGGAATGTCTTTTCATGGTGGACTAATTGGCGTTGCTATCGCGTTGTGGTTATTTTCACGGCGATATAAAAAACCTTTTGCCGAGGTCGGAGATTTTGTCGCGCCGCTTGTTCCTTTAGGTCTTGGGGCAGGTCGTGCAGGAAATTTTATTAATGGCGAATTGTGGGGACGCGTGACAGACGCGCCCTGGGCCATCGTTTTTCCCGGTAGTGACGGGTTACCTCGACATCCTTCCCAACTCTATGAATTAGGTTTGGAAGGGATTGTCTTATTTATTGTTATTTGGTGGTACGCATCGAAGCCACGACTCCCGGGGCAAGTTTCAGCAATGTTTTTAGTGGGTTATGCCATTTGTCGCCTGATTGCCGAGTGTTTTCGTGAACCTGATGTGCAGCTTGGTTTTATTGCGTTCGACTGGTTAACCATGGGACAGGTATTATCCATCCCCATGTTATTAATCGGTTTAGGTTGGTTATGCTGGAGTAAACGATGAAAACTTACTTGCAACTTCTAAAACATATTTTGGAGTGCGGTGTGGAGAAAACAGACCGAACGGGTACAGGCACTTTATCTGTTTTTGCTTATCAAATGCGTTTTAAACTGAGCGATGGTTTTCCTCTGGTAACTACTAAAAAACTTCATACACGCAGTATTATCCACGAACTGCTCTGGTTTTTGCGAGGCGATACCAATATTGCCTATTTGCATGAGCATGGGGTGACAATTTGGGATGAGTGGGCTGATGCCAAGGGAGATTTGGGTCCGGTCTATGGTCAGCAATGGCGTTCCTGGCCAGCGGCTGACGGTCGGAAAATTGATCAGCTTTCTCAGGTATTGCATCAGCTTCAAACCACACCTGATTCGCGTCGTATGCTGGTTAGTGCGTGGAATGTAGGTGAGCTTGATAAAATGGCGTTAATGCCCTGCCATGCTTTATTCCAGTTTTATGTCGCTGAAAATCGTTTGTCCTGTCAATTATATCAACGATCAGCCGATGTTTTTTTAGGCGTACCCTTCAACATTGCTTCTTATGCGTTACTAACTCATATGATAGCGCAGCAGTGTAATCTTGAAGTCGGTGATTTTATCTGGACAGGAGGGGATTGTCATTTGTATTTGAACCATTTGGAACAGGCTCGCAGGCAATTGCAACGCGAACCGCTGCCCTTGCCAGAGCTGGTTATCACACGTAAACCTGATTCTCTTTTTAATTATCAGTTTGAAGATTTTCAATGGATTAACTATCAATCGCATCCCGCTATTAAGGCTCCTGTTGCAGTTTAAGTCGCCGGAGTACAGGAAAAAATCATTGGATGGTTAATTTTTGTAAGTTCACGGGATATGCAAATTTTCTCTTCCAGACCTTGCTCCATGACTCATCTTTCCCGCGCAGGCGCGGGAAAGACATTGACGTTATATACCTTTTACCTATTCCATGAACACCTGCTAATTTTTTTCTTTGCTTTTAGCAACCAGGAAGTCGAGTATTTTAAACAATCGTGCTTCATTCTGCGCCATTTGCAGATCGGTTTTGTATTGGCCATTAATAACAATCGCAGGAACACCATTGACATGGTAACGAGACATCAGAGAAGTTCCTTCCTTGATTTGCATATCAATAGTGGTTGAATTTTCAAAAGCACTTTTTGCAGTAGCCTGATCGATACCTTGGGCAACGAAAAAATTAATCATTGCCTGATTACTATTCATTGCTTGCTTCTCCTCCTGGATGGTCTTAAACAAAAGGGAGTTAAGCGTTGTTTCCCGATTTAAGAGGTGGGTAGTATAATAAGCTTTCGCGTAGAAAACCCAGTCTTTATTAAAGACAACGGGTATACGTGAAAATTGAATTATTTCGCCTTGTTGTTTTACCCAATTCATCAGCGCTGGCTCAATACGATAGCACCACGGGCAACCATAGCTAAAAAATTCAGTAATAGTAACTTTATTGTTGTTCTTGGCTTCAGTACTGCTTATTATTTCGTAGTCTTTGCCCGCGGTAAAATGATCAGCAAAACCGGTCAACGGTAAAAGTAGAATAAGAATCGATAGTAAACGTTTTAACATGATTGTCTCTCTTGAAAATTTAGGTTCTAATGCAAGCCTTGAATATAATAAGCGACAGCTTCCATATCCTCCTCGCTCATGCGTGCACTAATATCTCGCATAATTGAATTTAAATCGTTGGTTCGTTTGTTCTCCTTAAAGGCTTGCAATTGCTGTATAGTATAAGCCGCATTTTGCCCTGAAAGCACCGGGAACCCGGCTTGAGCATTACCTGTTCCTCTGGGGCCATGGCAAGCAATACAAGCGGTAATATGTTTAGCAAAATCTCCTCCCCGATACAAGCGTTCTCCGCGTTGCACGTAATTTCGCGGCGTAGTGCCTTGTGGCAGAGGTTGCCTGGCATAAAAAGAAGCCAGTTGTAGCATTTCATCTTGACTCAAATTGGCTACCAGCGCTGTCATTGTTGCAGCATTACGTGTGGTTCCTTTTTTGAAATCTTCTAATTGTTTCAATAAATAATTCGCATGCTGGCCTGCAAGATGAGGCCACTGCGGATTGGTGCTATAGCCTTCTTGCCCGTGGCAGGCTGTACAAAGAATAACTTTTTCTCCACCCGTGTCAGGCATTTTAGCAGCTGATAATACAGCGATGTTGAATAAGGCAACAATAAACAGAAATTTTTTCATTCTTTACCCAGGGATTTATCTGTTTTAATGGTACACTGACTGCTTAAAAATCCCAAAATGAAATTTGCAAAGCATGTTAATAAACCCCTATTCTCAAGCTGTTTTTTTAAAAAGTGCTGCTCGTGTGGCCCAATTACCTGACGATGAAGGTTTTGAAGTCGCTTTTGCTGGCCGCTCTAACGCCGGTAAATCAAGTGCACTTAATTGTTTAACAGGCATTAAGCAATTAGCTCGCACTTCGAAAACCCCGGGCCGTACCCAACTGATTAATTTATTTAGTCTGGATGAGTCTCGTCGCCTGGTTGATTTGCCGGGATATGGTTATGCCAAAGTAGCTCAACAAGTCAAACAGGATTGGCAAAAAAATCTTGCTCATTATCTCGAAGTCCGTCAATGTTTGCGTGGCCTGGTGCTCCTGATGGATAGCCGTCATCCACTTAAAGAACTGGATCAGATGATGATTGACTGGGCTTTGGATCGCGAGCTGCCTGTACATATCCTTTTAACTAAAGCCGATAAATTAAATCGAAGCGAAATTAAAAATGCAGTATTTAAAGTACGTCATCATTATCAATTAATGGCTGAATTAATTACCGTCCAGAGTTTTTCATCGTTAAAAAAAGAAGGAATTGAAGATTTAATTACCCAATTAAATGAATGGTTTTTGTGGTCATGAATAGTAATAAATCCAGGTTTGCTGACTTACCTGGCTTCTATTAATCTATCTATCAAAACGAATTATTTTTTTCCATCAGTGTTTCCATCACTTGTGGATTAGCGAGCGTTGATAAATCGCCTAGCTCCTCGATTGTTGTGACTTTATTGTTGGCAATTTGTCGCAATAGACGTCGCATAATTTTGCCCGACCGTGTTTTGGGCAGATCAACCACGCATTGAATAATATCAGGTTTGGCAAGTGCTCCAATCGTTATTTTAACGGTATTCAACAGTTCTTCTTTTAATTGCTCACTGCATTGAGAACCATATTTTAATGTAATAAAAGCATGAATGCCTTGTCCTTTTACCACATGAGAAATACCCACAACAGCCGCCTCTGCCACTTGTGGATGTTGGACCAGTGCATTTTCAATTTCAGCGGTTCCCAGTCGATGGCCTGATACATTCAATACATCATCAATGCGCCCAGTAATCCAATAATCACCTTCTTTATCCCGATAAGCACCATCACCGGTCAGATAATAACCTTTATTCAGATAGGTTTGTCGATAACGTTGATGATCGTCGGCTATAGTCCTTGCTAACGATGGCCAAGGGTATTTTAGCGCCAGTCGACCTTCGCCAGCTTCTTTTATTTCTTTATCTTGTTCATCGAGTAGCACAGGGTAAATACCGGGAAGAGGTTTACAGGCTGCGCCTGGTTTTACTGTCGCTGAGGTTTCTTGTGGACAAATCATAATAGCGCCTGTTTCGGTTTGCCACCAGGTATCGATTATGGGGCAATGATTTAAACCCACTTGCTGATGATACCAATGCCAGACTTCGGGGTTAATGGGTTCCCCTACCGAACCTAACAAACGGAGGGATTGACGACTGGTTGTCATTAGCCATTGATCACCCTCACGTTTTAAAGCGCGAATGGCTGTGGGTGCGGTATAAAATACATTAACCTGATATTTATCAATAACTTCCCAATAGCGAGCGGGAGTAGGCCAAGTAGGTACACCTGCAAAAAGTAAGGTAGTGATCCCGTTGCACAAGGGGCCGTATACTACATAACTATGACCGGTTATCCAGCCTGTGTCAGCGGTGCACCAGAATACGTCGTCTGATTGGCAATTGAATAGATACTGATGGCTGTAGGCCACTTGTGCGAGATACCCTCCTGTAGTATGAACAAGCCCTTTGGGCTGGCCTGTGCTGCCGGAAGTATAGAGAATAAACAAGGGATCTTCGGCATCCATGGGTTCAGGCGGACAATTGCTACTGACTGTTTCTCTTAACTCATGCCACCAATACTGGTATTTCGAATCAATGGACGTAGAGATGGTAGTGTTTTTTATTATCAAGGTTGGTATACCAAGAAGATGATTTGCCTCATCAGCCTGTTGTTTCAATGCAAAAACGTTGCCACCACGCTGGTATTCGTCTGCTGTTATCAGTAACTTACAGGCCGCTGCCTGTAGACGTTGTTGCAGCGCTGGCGCCGAAAAGCCGGCGAAAACGACAGTATGCACCGCACCAATTCGAGCGCAGGCCAGCATGGCAATGGCGGTTTCCGGGATCATCGGTAAATAAATACCTACTCTGTCTCCCTTGCCGATTCCTAAGGCTTTGAGAGCATTCGCCATGCGGCAAACTTCCTGATGCAATTCGGCAAAACTAAGACGAGTTTGCTCATTCTCTGTATCACCTTGCCAGATAATAGCTGTATGATGGGCTTTGGTGGCTAAATGCCTGTCCAGGCAATTGGCGCTGACATTCAGTTTTCCTCCACTAAACCAGCGGATATTGCCGGTGGTGAAATTGCCCTCTAAAACAGTTTGCCAGGGCTTAATCCAGGTAACATAACGAGCAGCAATGTTGGCCCAGAACTCTTCTATCTTCCAGAACGGCATTTCCTCTGTTTTTTGTCTAATCATTAATCACCGTGTCTTGGGCAATGAGTTTAATGATCGCTGAAAAATCCAAATGCCCTAAGCCTGCTTCATTAAATTGTTGGTAAAGCGCAGTGGCCTGAGCGCCCATGGGTGTTTCAATGCCAACCGTGTTTGCAGCGCTTTGGCTTAAATTCAAATCTTTAAGCATCATGGCAGCAGCAAATCCAGGTTGATAATGATTATTAGCGGGAACGTCAGGGAGAATGTCTGGGACCGGTGCGTATTGATTCATTGCCCAACATTGGCCTGAGGAGCTGCTTACCACCTCGAAAAGTTTTTGTGCTGTCAGGCCAAGGCGTTCAGCCAGAACAAATGCCTCAGAAACTGCAATCATCGAAACAGCTAAAATCATGTTGTTACAAATTTTAGCCGCCTGTCCACTTCCTGCTGCACCAGTATGAATGATTTTTTTACCCATCGCATTGAAAATGGGTTTAGCTTTTATAAAAGCGGTCTGCTCACCTCCTGCCATAAAAGTCAGCGTTGCTGCAGTGGCACCTACCACGCCGCCTGACACCGGTGCATCGAGAGCAAAGAGCTGTTTTGTCATAGCGTGTTGATGAATTTCTCTTGCACTGGTTACATCAATAGATGAGCAGTCAATATAGAGGCTATGAGGTGATGCTTTTGCAAACAATCCATCGCTAGCCAGACAAACCTGCTGAACTTGCTGACCTGTTTGCAGCATCGTAATAATAACCTCCTGAGTGGTAGCTACTTCTGATAAAGAGGATGCTATCAGACCACCTGCTGCGTTAAGAGTTTCCAACGCGTTGGATTGTATATCAAAACCCGTAACCTGATGGCCTGCTTTGATCAAATTGATAGCCATGGGTAGACCCATATGGCCGAGACCAACAAATCCGATACATGCCATCCTGCTCTCCTTAATTATTCGTTGGCATTACAAACGCACTTTCATTTAATTCCGTAACGGGCCATTTACTAGTCACTGTTTTGCGACGAGTATAAAAATTAATACTTTCCAGGCCGTGCATATTGGTATCGCCAAAGCAAGAATTCTTCCAGCCGCCAAAAGGATGATTGGCAATCGGAACGGGAATTGGAATATTGATTCCTACCATGCCCGCTTGAACCCGTTGGCTGTATTCCCGTGCACTGTAACCATCCCGTGTAAAAATGGCGGTGCCGTTTCCATATTGATGCCGATTAACCAGATCCAATGCTTCGTCAAAATTATCTGTTCGTACTACCACGAGGACGGGGCCAAAAATTTCATTTTGATAGATAGACATGGATTCTGTGACCTGATCAAAAAGAGAAGGCCCCAGAAAATACCCTTGCGGATGCTGAGGATGCTGGAAGGAGCGGCCATCAATTAATAAGTTTGCTCCCTCTTTAACTCCTTGATCTATGGCACTAATAACGCGTTCTTTATGAAGCCGGCTGATTAAAGGCCCCATTTCGCTACCCGGGGCGTCACCTGCGTCAATGCGAATGGCTTTAATAAGAGGTATCAATCGGGCAAGTAACTGATCAGCTGTGTGATCACCCACAGTCACTACCACGGAAATAGCCATACAACGTTCTCCTGCTGAACCAAAAGCTGCACCGGTAATAGCAATGGCTGCTTGATCCAGATCAGCATCAGGCATAATAACAGCGTGATTTTTAGCGCCGCCGAAAGTATGTGCACGTTTTCCTTCTGCTGTCGCCCGAGTATAGATAGACCGGGCAACAGGTGTTGATGCTACCGCTGTAAAAGAACAGATGTCGGGGTGAGCTATTAAATAGTCCACGGTGTTTTTATCGCCTTGTAAACAATTGGCAACACCGGCTGGCAATCCGGCATCAGTTAATAATTCAAATAAACGAATGGTGGCTGAAGGATCCTGTTCGGAAGGTTTTAAAATAAAAGTATTGCCACAGGCAATAGCAGGAATCATCATCCATATGGGTACCATCACGGGAAAATTAAAAGGCGACACGCCTGCACATAGGCCCAAAGGCTGGCGAAGTGTGTGACAATCGATATGGGTGCTTGCCTCTGCTGAAAAACTGCCTTGCAGTTGGGCAAGCAGCCCACAGTGAAATTCCACAACTTCTGTCGCACGTGTAATGGAGCCTTTAGCATCATCCAGCGTTTTGCCATGTTCCTGTGTAATAAGATGAGCGATGTCATATTGAAATTTTTCCAGAAGTTCTCTGAATTTGAATAAAATACGTGCTCTTTTGACAGGGGCCGTTTCTGCCCATCCAGGCCACGCTTCTTTGGCCGTGGCAATAGCCTGATTACAGAGGGAGTTATCAGCAAAATACACTTCACCAATGGATTCACCGAGGGCAGGATTATAAATTGTATGTGAATTTGCGCTGGCAACAACAACCGCTTTGCCGCCAATATAATGAGGCACTTTATAACTCATTGCTAACTCCTTTTAGCCTGTTTAATCCGTGTTTATTCATGAATTAGTATTCAAATAACAGTCAGTCAAAAAAGGCAGTAACTGTTGCCTGATAGTGACGTGTATTTTTCTCTATTTGAGAACTACGAGTTTCTATGATTTCAAAATGAGTATGCTTGCCTGCCTTTTGCAGGGCATTTTGTACAGCTTCATCAATACCAGAATCGGAATATCCGGTATAATCTCCTTTTTTTATTGTTATCATCCTGCTTCCATCTTATTAAGGATTTAAGAGAGGTAGTGTAACATGAACTTTGCTGTAGGCAGAACCCTTATTGTAATTCACAATAATTGCTCTAAACCATAATACAGTGAATCGAGTTGTTGGACTCGTTGACAGGCAAGAATGAGCCCTGGCATGAAAGAGGCTCGGTCAATACTGTTATGGGTCAATGTGAGAGTTTCGCCGCCAGAACCAAAAATGACTTGTTGGTGGGCAATAAAACCGGGCAAACGGAGGGAATGAATAGTCACATCATGATAAGTGCCGCCTCGGGTGCCGGGCACTATTTCATGTAATGGGAGAGTGTTTTTTTCCATTGACCTGGCTTTGGCGATCATTTCTGCGGTTTTCATCGCTGTCCCGGAAGGGGCGTCAAGTTTTTGCTGGTGATGTGCTTCTATTATTTCGACTTCGGGCAAAAGACGGGCAGCTTCCGCCGCAAAGCGCATCATTAAAACGGCGCTAATGGAAAAATTCGGTACAATAATTCCGCCTAATTTTTGAGCGTCGCAGTCACTTTTAAGGCATTGTATTTGTTCATCTGACAAACCACTGGTTCCTATGACGGGATGAGCGCCACTTTCTATAATAATCTGGCTATTTTTATAGACACAATCAGCACGGGTAAGATCAATAACAATATCTGCTTTGGTGTTATAAATAGCCTGACGCAGATTATCTGTTCGGCCTAAACTGCTGACCAATTCAAATTGAGCATGGTTTTTAATCGCTTCACAGGCAAGTCTGCCCATTTTTCCTTGCCCACCATTTACGATGACGCGAGACCGCATAGTTTCTCCAGATAAATATCGCCCTTTATTAAGCTATAAATTAGACAGGTTTTATAAATAATGGTTTGATTAAAAGGTTTTATGAGTTATTTTCTTGTGTATCTTTCGTGTCTTGCATTTGTTCCAGTTTTCTGTTTTCTTTCACAATGCGCAATGCCCACAGACTTGCTGGCAACCAGCCTATCACTGAAGCCTGCATAATCAGTGCCAGCAAAGCCCCGCCGGGATTATCATTTAAAAATAACACGACCCAGGGGAAAAAAAGTGCCAGGAATGTCATAAGAAGGCGTTTTATCATTCCGAATGTACCTTTGGGGGACTTAAATAAAGTATATCAGATTACTTTAATGAAAATAGTTTTATCCTTCAAGAGAAATAATAATCTACAGATAAAGCTTGCAAATCCATTTTAAACCTTGTACATTGTATGCGCATTTTGTAACCGAAAAATTATCTTCCAAGTATGGCAAATCAATACATTCTTCTTCAATCATACGATTGGTTTGCGATAGAATTAAGGGTTCTAACAAGGGTAGTAGCATGAGAAGGCAAGAGCTTCATCCGCGTACAGCAGTGATTAATAAAACGCAAAAAAATAAATCCAAAAAAGCCCGTAGCGAGGCTTTGGTATGGTTGGCTGCTACCTTTCCGCAAGTATTTGATAATACTTTACGAATCCGGCCTCTTAAAGTAGGAATCATGGAAGATCTTCTTTTAACCCATGCGGATAAAGCGGCTGAGGCGGGAATTTCACGCAGTAAACTGCGAGAAGCGGTTGTGTTGTTTACTCGCCGTATTGATTATCTCACCTGTCTTAAAGCCCGTGAAGAGCGTATTGATCTGGAGGGTAATCCCGTGGCTGTAGTGACTGAAGAGGAGGCGGAGCGAGCTGCGAGCAAAATTAAGAAACGCGTGGAGAAAAGTGCAAGGAATGCCCGGAAAAATCTTGCAGGCAAAATTCCCAGTCATTATAACGTTAGACCCTCTTCTTCCAGTCAGGCCAGTTATGCTCAGCAAGGAACACAGGAGTTTGTTTCTCCTTATCCGGAGCGCGCTCCTGCATTTAGCGCTCAAAATCCCCTGTCACAAACCACGCGTGCTGCTTCAGTCATTGTAACGCGTAAACCCTCTCGTCAGTTTGATCCGGATGCAGTAGCACGCCTTAAAGAAAAATTAGGATTGTCACGTAAAGCTGAGTCACAAAAAGAAATTGCGGATCAGGATGTCTAAGCTTATTTGGTAATAATAACACTTTAGGTCGGACAAAAATTGAAATGCCATTATATTTAAAATCAGACCTTAAATTAAGCATCAATAATTCTTGTATTATATAATACGTAGTATTATAATATATTGTATTATATATTGTATTATATATTGGCCGTTTCTATGCAGCACTTCAAAACTAAAAAATTCAATACTGAAGCCAGGAAAGCTGATTTAAAAGACAATGTTTTAATTGAAACTTTAAATGATTTTTTAAAATTGGGTAGAGATGAACAGCTAAAATTTGCGCTAGGAGCAGGATTATATAAATTAAGAATTGCAACTAAAGAGGGGCGAGGGAAGAGTGGCGGCTCCAGAAGTATACTAGCCTATAAAAAAGACAATGGTGTTTATTGGCTGCATTTGTTTTCTAAAAATGAAAAGGGGAATGTGACAACATCTGAGCTAAGAAAATTAAAGCAGTTAGCGGATATTATGTTGGTGCTGAGTGATGAGCAGATTACCAGATTAATCAGCCTGGGTGAACTTTGTGAGGTAAATACAAATGTCTAATATACAAGAAACCATTAATGATCTGGCGCAAGGTCTATATACCGCTGAAATTATTGATAAAAAAACCTTGAGAAACTTTACTGAAAAGGATTTTCCTGTAGTGCACGAATTTACAGGAGAAGAAATTCAACAATTACGTAAAAAACAGCGTTTAAGTCAGGCTGTATTTGCGAAATATTTAAATGTAAGTCCTGCAATGATTCGCGGTTTAGAGCAAGGAAAACGTCACGCGCATGGGGCTATTCTAAAATTACTTAATATTGTAGAAAAAAATGGTATTAAGGGTTTGATTTAGTTCTGTCAAAATCTTTCTTTAAAAGAGTAAAACCAATAATGACAATAGGGTTACGGAAATCAAAGGTAAAGTGAAGAATATTGGGTTAAATTACAGAAGCAGCATACCCTGTTTCTGTTAACCTGTTCTTGCACACTTAAGTTACATGCCAGGTGTGGGTATGTCCTCTGTTTTTTGTTCGTTGTTGACAGATTTGATACAGCGATAAATCCCATCTGCAATGCTTACTACATCGCGTGAAATAAAACTTAAGAAGGTTAATAGGGGGTCAATAATTGCTGAAGCGAGATAGTAGGTAGCGCTGCCAAAGCGATTAATCGTCTCTAATAGAAATTGAGAGGCATTGTTACTATCGCAGGTTAAAAGTTTAAAACCAAAACGTGCCAGAGTGATAAAACCACTAATTAGCTCCATAGCGGATTGAAGCAGGCAAATATGAAACTTAACAGGTATGGCTCGAATCTGTTGTCCTAACTCTTCCAGATTGCGGTAAGGGGTGATGCAATGACTAAAAAAAGAGGTATCCTTTTCGTGCGTGGCCGTTTCCATTTCTTTGTAAATATCAATTTTTGTTTTTTCATACTGATGGATGGGGATAAGTGTTTTAAAAAAAACGGTCATAACAATTGCCCTCAAAAAAACAAATTGTACCACAATCGATCTGACTATAAAATTAAAAGAGCAGGTTTCGTATAGTTTCAGGTAAAGGGATAGCTTTTTTTTGCTGGTAATCGATCCAGACTATCTTGCTACTACCTTGAGTCATTAACTCATTGTCCTGGTAAATTTCATGATCCAGCATAATGCTGGTGCGGCCAGGATTGTATAAGCTACTATTCAGGGTCAATGTTGCAGGATATACAATCGGTTTTAGAAAAGTACAGGAGAGCTGAATAACAACAGGCCCTGTGTTCTGGCGCATGTCTAACTGGATACTTTCCATCCATTCTATACGCGCTTGTTGGAAATAGTCAAAATAACGGGCATTATTAACATGACCCAGCGCATCCATGTCACCCCATTCTATCGCAAAAATCTTTTGATGAACGGCCTGTTTTTTAATGGTCATGATAAATCCATTGGGTCAACGTCCACGTTCCAGCGGACTTTATGAGTTAATTTATTTATTGTTAACCAGAGCCGCCATTGCGTCAATGTGTAGTGAAGTTTTTTTCGGGACGGCGATTTAATAAGCAATTGCATGCGATGTTGTTCTGCTTTGCGTGCCAGAGGTGCTGGTGCAGGTCCTAATACCTGAATTCCCTGGCTTTCCAGCTGCTCTTTACTGGCATGAAGAAAGCTTAAAACTTTACTCGGTACTTTATCTTGTGCACGAATAACTGCCAAATAATGGTAAGGGGGTAATTGGGCTTGTTGGCGTGTAGCTAACAGAGCCTTGGCGAAGTCATCATAGCCTTGCTGAATGAGTAAATTAAGTAGGGGATGTTGTGGTAAATGCGTTTGAATGAGTACATGTCCTGCATGTTCTGCGCGTCCGGCACGTCCTGAAACCTGGGTTAATAATTGCCCCAGGCGCTCCAGCGCACGAAAATCCTGATTATAAAAGCCAGTATCGGCATCCAGAATGACAACAAGAGTCAAACGGGGAAAATGATGCCCTTTCGCTAACATTTGTGTGCCGACAATCAATTGTGCTTCGCCATTGTAGATACGTTTAAGTTGACTATCCAGGGCGTTTTTTTTGCGTGTTTCATCGCGATCAATTCGTAAAATACCGGTTTCCGGAAATTGAGTTTGCAAATACTCATGGATACGTTGTGTTCCTGCGCCAACGGGAAGTAATTCCTGACTCTGACAATGTTGGCATCGTGTGGGAACTTTTTTCGTCATGCCGCAATGATGGCAGATTAAACGGTCTGATTGCCGGTGTAAAGTCAGGTGAGAGTCGCAGGCTGCACAATCAGCCATCCAGCCACAATGATGACAAAGTAATACCGGAGCAAAGCCACGGCGATTAATAAAAATCAAGACCTGATTACCCTGTTTTATATGAGTATCAATACAATTTAATGTTGAAGACGCCAGACCCTGTTGCAAAACGATGCCGCGTATATCGACCAGTTGATAATGGAGGGGTGTCGTACTGAGCGCTTTTTGAGTTAAACGCAAAAGGGTGTATTTATTCTGAATGCAGTTATTTATACTTTCCAGGCTTGGCGTTGCCGAGCCTAGAATAATAGGAATTTTTTCTGAATAAGCTCGCATTAACGCCGTATCACGTGCGGAATAACGGACCCCTTCCATTTGCTTTAAGGAGGAATCATGTTCTTCGTCAATTATAATCAGACCGAGAGAAGGCAATGGTGTAAAAACCGAGGCGCGAGTGCCAATGACCAATTTGGCGATGTTATCATTTGCCAATTGCCAGGCAATCTGGCGTTCACTTTCATTTAAATTGGAATGAATAACAACCATTGGCTCATTAAAGCGTGCCTTAAAACGGCTCAGTAGCTGGGGAGTCAGGCCAATTTCAGGAACAAGAATCAGGACTTGTCGACCTTGAGCCAGGATTTTAGCAATAATCTGTAAGTAAATTTCAGTTTTGCCGCTACCCGTTACGCCCTGTAACAAAAAGCAATGATAGCCCTGTAATTGTTTGCTGATAGTCACTAATGCTGTACTTTGTTCAGCGTTTAATTCGAAAGGCTTTTCTAACGCGTTATTCATGGTTAAAGGGAGAATCAACTCGCGAGAACAGCGAATAATTTGCTGGTTTAATAGCGCAATGAATTGAGCCTGATTAAATCCTTTCTGTTGTAGTCGGGATTTGCTGACAGGCTTTGCTTCCTGTTTTAAAAAATTAATAAGTGCCGATTGTTTGTAAGCTTGAGTTGCTATGAGTTTTTGCGCTTTATCAACAGGCATACATAGCTCGTAATAATCACAATAAGGCAGCTGCGTATTGCTTCCCATTCGATATTTTTTAGGTAAAGCCAGCGGGATCACTTCTGAGAGAGGCGCTTGATAATAGCTGCTAACCCAGTGACATAAATCAAGAATAGTTTGGGGTAATAGGGGTTGTTTATCAAGTACGGTAGTAATTACTTTGAGTGTTTTTTCTGATTCCCTGTTTTCCTCTTTACCAATCACAAAACCCAAACGCGTCTTGTTGCCGAAAGGAACCCATACCCGTGTTCCGACAAGAAGAGCCGATACATGACTTTGATAAGTAAAATAATCACGTTTGGTGTAAGGAATACAGATTTTATAGATACCTTCCACTAATTGCGTTGCCATTCGTGACTTGCTGATTGGCCAGGTGCGGAAAACACTTTAACGACTACTTTTTCAATGCGGTGTCGATTTAATTCAACCTCCTCTTTAATCAGCTCGGCAACAAACCAGCGTGATAATTCTTCAACGGTAATATTGGTTAAAGGCATAAGGGTGACGTCTTCTTTCAAAAAAGGTATTTTTTTACCATTGAACGTAAAATAATAATAATCGTTATCTTCAGCAAACGTTAAAAAGGGCGAATATTGAGGCATTAAAAACGTTTGGTTAAGACGTCGGCATAAAGTATGAATGCGTTGTTTATAATAGCGGTAATCAAACGTCATGCCATTTTCTTCTACCCAGGTTGTGAGTGCTAAATAGACACTATAGAGATGGCCATGTAAGGGTTCGCGTTCCGTAGCCGAGAAAATGGTAGTATGTCCTGCAGAAAATTTCATGGATTCTTTTTGCAGTTCTACTGTAGTTAAATATTTTTTCATAAACTTGCTCGCTTATCTTGCAATTGAAAACCGGTTATTGCATGGTCATAATGTTTTGCTAGCGCAATCACTTTAAAGAGTTCGCCCATTTCACTGGGCTGAATCAGTTGCTTAACCGCTTGTTGCGTCGTTAAATAACGGACATTATCATTTTGTTTTTCATTAGCCTGTTGTAATAAGCTTAACAAACCATTCGCCAGTAAAAAAGCAGCCTGATTGGTATACCCTGCAACATGAAAACCGGCCGCTTGCGCCGCTTCAGCAACGTGGGTAAAGTCAACGTGAGCGGTAATATCCTGTTCACCCGGATGGATTAAAGGATTAGTATGGGCCTGATGACGATAATGACACATTATAGTGCCTGTATTACGATCAGGATGATAATATTCATGTCTTGGGAAACCATAATCAAGGAGAAACATTACACCTTGGTGCAGAATGTTATAGCAATGTTGTATCCAGTCATCCACAAATAAATTAATTTCCGATTGATAAGGGATCTGGTGTGGTGGCAGACTGTGGCGTATCTGCTTAAGCAAGCGCTGATTGTTGCAAGGTTTAAAATGTTCTATCAATTCCCCTTGTGCATTAACACGGATAAAGCTTTCTAAAATTCCTTCTTCTGTTTGCAGAAAACGATGTACAGGCATGGCATCTAATACTTCATTGGCAAGAATAACTCCATTGAAAGGTTGTTTTGGCCAACGCTCAAGCCAGTGAATGCGAGTAAAAAGATGAGGAATTTCCTGTTGAATGAGTTCTTTCTGTCGTTGACGCAGATTAGCGCTAACTTCAAGAATACAATAAGTTTCAGGAAGACATTGTTGTTCTTCCAAGGCGCGCAAAAGATCAACACATAAACGACCTGACCCTGCGCCAAATTCAAATAAAACAGGCTCAGGCAAAGTAAGTAAAATTTCCTTGCATTGGTTTGCAAGGGTTTGTGCAAACAGCGGTGTTAATTCAGGCGCAGTGATAAAATCGCCGGCTGGGCCAAATTTTTGTAGACCTGCACTATAATAGCCTAGTTGAGGCGCATACAGAGCCTGATGCATAAACTCCGCGAAAGACATTTCGCCGTTTTGCCTTAGCTGCTTGCGGATTAAGCTCAATAAACTCATAACTGCTTAAAATTTATAAAACAGGAAACATACCTTGAAACAGAGTAACAAACAAGCGATGAAAGTAGCTTTGGTAACGGGAGCAGGGAGACGTATTGGTGCAGCGATTGTCAAATTGTTACATCAACGTGGTTTTCATGTAGCTATTCATTGTCATCATTCTTTGGATGAAGCCCAAAATCTAGCTGATCAGTTAAATCAACAACGTTCCGAAAGCGTTCGAGTTTTTCAATTTGATCTCCATGAAGCTGAATCGTCACCTGAATTAGTCGGCGCAGTTTTCGCCTGGAAAAACCGTCTGGATCTACTAGTCAATAATGCCTCGGTTTTTAAGCGCACCGATTTTACGGTATTTAATGATACTGACTGGGAATTATTATTCACCGTCAATGTCAAGGCCCCCTTTTTATTAAGCCTTGCTGCCCGCCCTTTTCTTGCTGAATATCAAGGCACCATTATTAATTTAACCGATATTCATGCAGACAGTCCGCTTAAAAATTATGCCGTTTATTGCCAGACTAAAGCAGCTTTAGTGATGCAGACTAAAGCATTGGCACGTGAGTTTGCGCCGCAAATTCGAGTAAATGCAATTGCTCCTGGGGCTATCGTTTGGCCAGAGCAGGAGAACCAACTGAGTAATCAAATACAGCAAACTGTTATTCGGCAAACTCCTTTACGACGGCACGGTGCGCCTGAGTTTATTGCCCAGGCGGTGTTGGCACTTGCCGAAAATCCATTTATTACAGGCCAGATCCTTCACGTGGATGGAGGGCGGAGTATTTAGGACACGCCTGATATCGCTTCAAAATAAAACCTATAAAAACCGGTTTTATCAAAATGTGTAAAACCTATGCAGAACGATTTATAGCGTTAGCTATTCAAGACTCTCTCGAGCATGATGGGATTCATATGCTTCTAGAAGTAAAGACAGCGTAAGTACGGATCATTTTGAACAGTTGACAGGCGTATGTCAACACTTCGAAAAATAGGGCAATAGGCAAAGTGATATAAAAAGGATTAAAAAACCATTATAAGTCTAAAAATCGTTTAACAGATTCAGTTCTCACTCTTTTGATTTGGCTAATAGTCGATTGGTATAGGCGATAGAAAGCACCGAAATTACAAGTGTCAAATGGATTAAAATCTGCCACATCACGGCGAAGTTAGTTTGTTTTGAAGGGTCAATAAATGTTCGCAGGAGATGAATGGAAGAAATACCAATTAACGCAAGGGCTAATTTAATTTTCATTGCGCCAGCGTCCAAATGATCAAGCCATTCAGGTTGATCCGGATGAGTATGCAAATCAAGGCGAGATACGAAAGTTTCATAACCGCCAAGGACAACCATAATTAACAGGTTCGCTATCATCACTACGTCAATTAAATCTAAAACACCCAGCATAATATGAGTATCATCGAAGCCATTAATATTAATCACCAGGTGAAAAAGCTCTATGATGTAGCGATAAACATAAGCGCCCAGGATAACAAGAAGGCCCAAGTACAGGGGTAACTGCAACCAGCGTCCCATAAAGAACAATTGACCTATACTATTTTTTATTTTGTTCATTACTACTCTCAATTTTTATCTGCTATGCACAAAGTAATCTCATTATGTATTTTGTATGACTTTAGTCAATAAAAAATTTTCAATCGCATTAAGACAATTCAGTTGATAAAAATCGTACAAATCAGACTTATCCAATTGATTTTTAAAGTAAAATCGTACCAATGATTTACTTTGTAAAACTGCTTTATAGTGATTTTCCAAACTTGCTAACCCTTGCACATGTTGCATGAAAAGCGATATTTGTTGTGCGAGGGTAATGGTTTTCTCTCCCTCATGGATTAAGTGGTGATACAACCAGGGCTTCCCTGTTCCTGCCCGGCTAATCATGTACGCATCGCAGCCTGTTTTCATTAAAACATTGTTCAAGCTTAAGCAATCGCTTATATCACCGTTAGCAATAACAGGAATAGTTAATAAATGTTTAATTTGAGCAACTTGCTCAAGATTACACGGTGGATCGTACGATTCAGTCCAATGCCTGCCATGGACAATTAATGCATCAGCGCCCGCATCTTCAATCATTTTTGCCCGATTAAAATCATCCGTCGTTCCATCAATGCGAATCTTGACAGTCAATGGGATAGAAATAGCCTGTCGTACAGCATTGATAATATTAAATAATTGTTCGGGGTTTTCAAGTAAAGCGCTTCCTGCACCTTTTTTACGAATTTTTGTTTTAGGGCAGCCACAATTAATATCAATCAAATCGGCGCCTGTCTGCTCAAGACAAACAGCGGCTTGTGCCATTATTGCGGGTTCATGCCCTGCGATCTGGTAACAAAGTTTTTGTTCTTTGGATGAACGATAAAGATATCGCGAACGCAGGGTATGCTTATGTACCACATCATGTGCCGAGATCATCTCCGTTACACAATAAGCCGGGGGAGTAAATTGATAAAATAACTCACGGAAAGGCGCGCAGCTAAAACCTGCGAGCGGACCTTGAATAAGGCGATTGGTTAATTGTAAAGAACCCAAAAAGAAAGAACTGGACAGCAGGTGATGCATTGTTAGAATTTTAAAGGTGAAAAGAACAAAAATTCTTTGTATTATACAGCGAAATTGCAATAAAAGCATTGCGTTAATTCGAGGTTTAAGTATGAAGTTCACTTCTGAGGCCCGTTGGGATTTAGAATGTTCAGGTCGGAGTCTATTGAGATAGGAAGTTATGGATAAAAAATATTTTTCTCCCTTGGAATTAATAAAAATCGCAACCCAACATGCTTATAGCGCCGAATGCTTATTGGATAATAATGCTGAATTAACCATTCAGGGGCATGGTGTTATTGACACAATCGCTCCTTTCATTTCCCTCATGTACATGGCTTTCGAACTGACTTTTAAAGCCTATCTTCTGCATGATTATAACCAGAATAATCAATATAAAAGTCTGGTGCAGTTGCTGGAGCTAAGTGGCAGTTTGGGCCTGGATAATCAGGATATTCGATTGCTGAAGGTATTATCCCGTCAATATGCGTTTCGCAAGGGGGCTGATTATGAATTGTGGGATAGCAGAGAGCAACTGCAAGGGTTTTGTCATGAAATTATGATGCTTTACGAACGTTTGCAGCAGTTGATGCCGTTAGAGTTACGCAATGACTATCAATAGACTTCTACCGGGAATGCCACAATAAAATCCGAATCTTCCTGTATACAACGGCATTTGTTTCTCTCTGCCGCAAGTTTGGAAGAAATCTTACCACTTTAAAGGACCAACTTGGCACCACCCCGATTTCGCGTTAGGATATTATTTTTTTGTGCAAGGTAAAAGGAATGGAGCAGTTAGATCGCGATTCAACGCAAACAGTGCAACAGCAATTTCTACAATTAAGCACGTATCTGAATGGAAGAATTCTAGGGCAGGCCGATCTGGTTTCCCGTCTTTTAATCGCTTTGCTTGCTGATGGACATTTGCTGGTGGAAGGCGCGCCGGGCCTTGCGAAAACCCGTGCTGTTAAAGAATTATCTTCTATTGTTGAAGGAGAGTTTCATCGTGTCCAGTTTACTCCTGATTTATTACCCGGTGATTTGACGGGAACCGATGTCTATCATCCGGAAAACAGCTCCTTCATTTTTCAGCCTGGCCCTATTTTTCATCATTTGATTCTTGCCGATGAAATTAACCGCGCCCCTGCCAAAGTACAATCTGCTTTATTGGAAGCCATGGCAGAACGGCAGGTCACTATTGGGGGAAAAACTTACCCCTTACCCGAACTTTTTTTAGTCATGGCAACGCAAAATCCTATTGAGCAAGAAGGTACTTATCCTTTACCCGAAGCCCAGCTTGATCGTTTTTTGATGTATGTAAAAATTGGTTATCCGGATGCACAGGTTGAATATGATATTTTAAAACTGGCCCGTCGCGAAGCATTAGGACATCAGAGCGATGCGGAAATGATCATTAACCCGTTAAGCCAGAAAATATTGTTTGAAGCGAGACAGGACGTTTTAAGAGTTCACACCAGTGAAGCGTTGGAAAATTATTTGGTGCAACTGGTTGTCGCCACTCGAAATCCGGCTGTTTATAGCGAAGAGTTAGCCCGTTGGTTACGTTTTGGTGCAAGCCCCAGGGCTACTATTGCGCTTGATCGTTGCGCCAAGGCGCATGCCTGGCTTGCTGGACGCAATTATGTAACACCAGAAGATATTCATGTCATTGCGCATGATGTGTTGCGCCATCGAATTTTGTTGAGCTTTGAGGCAGAGGCAGAAGGGGTCAATAGCGATGATTTCATTAATTCTTTATTGCGTTTGGTGGCTGTACCCTAAGGTTTGATTATGACTGATGGTGTAAATGTTGCATTAAACGAACTCATTGAACTCAAGCGCCATGCTCAAAGAGTAAATTATCCACCTGAAAGAAAGGCCATGCGGGCTGGTAATCATTTATCGCGATTGCGAGGCCGTGGGATGGATTTTGCGGAAGTACGTAATTATCAGGCCGGCGATGAAATTCGGCATATGGAATGGCGGGTTACTGCACGTACAGGCCGACCTCATGTCAAGCTTTATCAGGAAGAACGTGAACGTCCCGTTATATTGCTTGCTGATTTTAATCCTTCCATGTTCTTTGGCACGCGCTTCGCTTTTAAATCGGTGGTAGCCGCTCGTTTGGCGGCCATTATTGCCTGGACTGCGATTAAACAAGGGGATAAAATCGGCGGCTTGCTTTTTTCTGCCAATGAACACAGCGAATTTATTCCTCGTAGCCGTGAGAATGCTGTGTTGCCGCTGTTAGCCTCTTTAAGTCACTATACCAATAACAGAATTAATAATAGTGGAAAGTCTAATCCATTATCAGAGATTTTAATCCGTTTACGACGGGTTATACGCCCTGGCAGTATTATAGTGATAATAAGTGATTTCTATAACATGGATACTGATAGCGAGCAACATTTAAGCCGATTACGTGCTCATAACGATGTTTTAGCCTACTATGTGTGTGATCCGTTGGAGCTGGCTCCCCCCAAACCGCAATATTACGCCATGACTAATGGCGAGCAGGAATTATTACTTGATACTACCAGTGATGAAATAACCAGCGCTTATCAAAATTATTGTACGCAGCGGGTCAAAATGCTACAGGCTTTGTTTAAAAGTTTGCAGGTCCAATGTGTGCAAGTCACTGCGGAATCTGATTTACCGAGTGTGGTGCGACAGACTTTTCCACGGAGGTCTCGTGTCTGAATCAGAGATTTTGACAAAACTTCATGATATTCATTTACCCAGCCCCGTGAGTTGGTGGCCTTTGGCTCCCGGGTGGTATCTGGTATTGTTTTTAAGCCTGGTCGGGTTGGTTTATTTAATTTATATATGTCGTCGGACTTATAATAATAGCCTTGCAAAACGACAGGCATTGAAATTACTTGCTTCTTTGGAGCGGGCTTATCGAAGCGGAGGCAATAGCCAGATCATAAGTATGCAAGTGTCTGAATTATTGCGTCGGGTGGCGTTAGTCTATTTTGCACGTGCGGAAGTTGCGGGTTTACAAGGGGAGGACTGGTTAAAATTTCTCAAACATACCTCGAAAAATATTGATACTAACGAGCTGCGCTTTTTTTTATTGGAATTGCCTTATCAACCAACGCATAAAGTTGATTTGCAGCCTCTCTTTAACGGTGCAAAAACCTGGATCAAGCAGCGGAGAGCGCCATGTTCGAACTAGCATCCCCCTGGGTTTTACTGCTTTTATTATTACCTTTTTTGATTTGGTTTTTATTCCCTCGTGCAATATTGAAATTGCCTGCCGCATTAAAAGTCCCTTTTTATAATGATATGCTTGCTGTAATAGATAGAAAAAAACCTGCTTTTGCGAGCCAGGCGCAAATGGGGTTGTTAGGATTGATTTGGGGATTATTGGTTTTTGCTGCGGCTGGTCCGCGTTGGGTAGGGGAACCACAACCTTTAACGAGAGAAGGACGTAATATTATGTTGGCACTGGATTTATCAGGCAGTATGGAGTTGTCCGATATGTCGCTCCACGGTCGTCC
This sequence comes from Legionella fairfieldensis ATCC 49588, assembly GCF_000621525.1. Taxonomy (GTDB): domain Bacteria; phylum Pseudomonadota; class Gammaproteobacteria; order Legionellales; family Legionellaceae; genus Tatlockia; species Tatlockia fairfieldensis. Next base: position 111,166 of record NZ_KK211299.1, read on the forward strand.
GGTAAACCGTCTTGCAGTGGTAAAACAGGCAGCAGAACAATTTGTACAGGCCCGCGCCGGTGATCGCATTGGCCTTATCCTTTTTGGCAGCCGTGCTTATTTACAAACACCGCTTACCTATGACAGAAACAGCGTATTATTGCGACTTAAAGACGCCACCGTAGGTTTGGCAGGTCAAACGACCTCTATTGGCGATGCAATTGGTCTGGCAGTGAAACGTCTTCAGGATGTTCCAGATAAGGGACGAACGATTATTTTACTCACTGACGGTGCGAATAACTCTGGTGTTTTACCGCCCTTAAAAGCGGCAGAACTGGCAAAACTGGATAATATTAAAATATACACGATTGGGTTAGGTGCCGAATCAGATCCCAATGCTATAAATAGTGTTTTTTTTAATGGAAATCCTTCCTCTGATTTGGATGAGAAAACGTTGGAGGCAGTGGCAAACATTACAAATGGACGTTATTTTCGTGCTACCGATATTCAATCTTTGCAGGCTATTTATGACACGATTAATCAATTGGAAACAATAAGTCAGGAACAGGCAATGATTCGTCCTCAATACGATTATTATTACTGGTTTCTCGGTTTCGCAATTTTGTTGTTATTCTATTGGTTGGCAAAAAGGGCTGGTTTACTCTCCTTTTTTCCGCGTCGAGAGATAGAGAAGCATGACTGATTTTCATTTTCTTCGCCCTTGGTGTCTGTTGATTCTATTTCCATTATTCGGGCTGTTTTTGTTATTGTGGCGGCAACGTTCCTCTCTTGAGGCTTCCTGGGCGGCTATTTGTGACAAGCCTCTGCTCGAGCATCTGTTACATCAAACAAAAGGTCAGGGGCGTCGCCATAGTGCTTTATTATTGCTGCTGATTAGCGCGTGTTGGATGATTATTGCCTTGGCTGGCCCTGCCTGGACGCGTTTACCTGTACCTACTTATCAGAAGATACAGCCCAGAGTCATTGTTCTGGATATGTCGGATGCCATGCTTGCACAGGATTTAACACCCGATAGACTTACTCGAGCCAGGTTTAAATTGCACGATCTTTTTAAGCGTCGTGATAAGGGTCAATTTGGATTGATTGCTTACACGGCAGAGCCTTTTGTTGTTTCCCCACTCACCGATGATGCCCATACCATCGATGCGCTGTTATCTTCGCTCAGCCCGGATATTATGCCGGTTGAAGGACAGCGGCTTGATATTGCTCTTGAAGAGGCCGGGGAATTAATTACCAATGCGGGTTTTAAACAGGGACAAATTCTGGTGTTAACAGGTGAGACGCCCACACTGCCCGCAATTGATGCTGCAAAAAAGTTAGCCACGCAACAGATACATACTTCGGTGATGCCGATTGTTGCCAGTACATTAAGCCCGCTGTTCCAGGATCTTGCGGCAGCAGGACAGGGACAAGTAGTTCCTTTTGCTGAGACCTCTATTGATTTGGATAACTGGCTTCAGGACACTGGGAATGATGAACATTACAGTCGCAGCAAAGACAATGATATCGCTTTATGGCAGGATGAAGGCCGTTGGTTTTTGTTTCCGGCGCTTGCTTGTATGTTGCCGGTATTCAGACGAGGTTGGCTTCAGAGGATAGGCGCATGAAGATTTTGAGTCTTTTGTCATTATTCATTGTTGTCTGCAATGCGTATGCATTCAGCTGGGCTGATTTGTGGGCAACTAAAGATCAGCAAGCGCAGACTCTCATGAATAAAGGTCAGTTTAAAGAGGCAGCAGCAAGGTTTCAGCAACAGGAGTGGCACGCCGCTGCTGCTTATCGCGCAGGAGATTATGCTCAAGCAGCCAAACAATACCAATCGCAAAAAAATGAATCGGGATATTATAATTATGCCAATGCGTTGGCCCATTTAAAACAATATGAGCAGGCTATTAAGGCGTATGATAAAGCATTAGCTATTAATCCGAATAATAAAGATGCTTTGTATAATCGCAAGTTAATTGAAGAACTATTGAAAAATAAAAAAAAGCAGAGCAACGATCAAGGGAATAAAAATCAGGATAAAGACCAGCAAGGCAAAGACCAGCAGGGCAAAGACCAGCAAGGCAAAGACCAACAGGGTAAAGACCAACAGGGTAAAGACCAGCAGGGTAAAGACCAGCAGGGCAAAGACCAGCAAGGCAAAGACCAGCAAGG
>NZ_KK211299.1:113422-158670 GCF_000621525.1 Legionella fairfieldensis ATCC 49588
AAAGACCAGCAAGGTAAAGACCAGCAAGGCAAAGACCAGCAAGGTAAAGACCAACAGGGTAAAGACCAGCAGGACAAAAATCAGCTATCCAGACCAAGCAGTAAAAAGACAGATAAAGACGCTCAAACAAGTCAAACTGCTGAGCATGAAAAACAACAGGCGAAAGAACAATGGTTACGCCTGATTCCTGATGATCCTGGTGGATTAATGCGAGAGAAATTTTTGCGTGATCATCTACGCAGACAAAGTGGGTGGTATCAATGAAACGAATCTTATCAGTCTTATTAATTTGTTTTTCCAGTGTTGCACTGGCAAAAGTTTCTATTCAGTTGGAAGCGTCTCAAGTTCAATTGGGAGAAACATTTAATCTCACTTTGATATTGGATGGCTCTAATACGGATGCCGTGCCTGATCTGACGCCGCTGCAAAACGATTTTACAATCGTTGGTACGGAGCGCAGTATGAATTATAGTATTGTCAACGGTCAGGCGCGCTCGGTAAGTGAATGGACCATTTTTTTAACCGCAAAACGAGAAGGTATGCTGGTTATTCCTTCTTTGCAAATAGGGCAAGAAAAAACTGTTCCGGCTAGTATAGAAGTTACTCAACAGGCACCTGCCACGACTAAACTGCCCACTCAACAACCGGCGGCGCAACAACAGCAAGACGTTATATTGCAGGCAGAGGCCAGTACAATAACCCCCTATATCAATCAGCAGGTTATCTACACAGTTAAATTGTATAACAGTCGTCGTTTGATTGACGCAAGTTACCAACCGCCTGCCGTGGATGACGCACTTTTAGTCCCTTTTGGAAATGGTCGAAGCTATCAGATTATGCAGAATGGCCGGATGTATGCGGTTGAAGAACAACAATACGCGTTATTTCCGCAAAAAAGTGGTCATTTGAAAATTAAGCCGCCGATTTTTAATGCTTTAATTTATGACAGGGTACCGAGACGGATTAGCGTACAGGCACAACCCACCATACTTCAGGTACAATCTGTTCCTGCCCAATATAAAGGACGAGATTGGTTACCCGCTAAACAGGTGACTCTTAGCGAACATTACGATAAAAGCATTACTTCCCTGGCTGAGGGCAGTACGTTGGTGCGTACAGTGGTTTTACAGGCTGTTGCTGTGCCCGCGCAATTATTACCTGTTCCTGATTTTGGCAACTCCAATGAATTCAGTATTTATCCTGAAAAGCCGGTAGAGAGCAACACGTTCAGGCAGCAGGATCTGGTGGGTACAATCACAATCAAAGTAACTTACCTGCTCAATAAATCAGGTAAAATTACTATACCCGCATTGAGTGTTCCCTGGTTTAATACGATGACAGGAAGAGAGGAAACGAGCACTTTGCCTGAATTAACCATTAATGTCATTGCGGGTGCCAATTCCGCTTCCAAACAAAATACAGCGACTGATACAGTCTCAGCTAGCAGGAGTCAGTTTGATTCAGCGCCCAATAGCCAGCAGAAAAAAGAAAATGAAAGGAATAAGACAAGGAGCTTACCCGCTACGTCAGAAAATACAATTGCCTGGTGGGTTGCCGGTGGTTTTGCACTGGCATGGCTGCTGACTTTAGTGGCGTGGTTTCGCTGTCGGCCTGTTAACAATACTTCCAGCCGTAAACAACTCCTCAAACAATTGCAGGACGCATGCTTAACCAATAACGCTTCACGAGCGCGTGACGTGTTACTTAAATGGGCACGCATGCAATGGCCTGAAGCCACTGTATTGAATTTACAGGATTTATATAAACTTTTACCCGAATCCGAATTAAAGCATCAGATTAATGAATTATCCCAAGCGCTTTATCATAATACGAGCAACCATGAAACATGGCGAGGAGAAGCTCTATGGCGTTGTATCGTTCAATTTAAAAAAAAATCCTCAGGAAAAAAAGATAGAATGAATCCTTTACCTCCTATTCATCGGCTCTGAAAAGAGGATTTATGCAGCTTAGTGACTATTGTAAACAGGATGCTCATAGTTTGGCTGAACTTATTAAAGCGAAGCAAATAAGTCCAGAGCAAGCCCTGGATTACGCGTTAAAACGGATGCATGAGGTTAACCCTCAACTCAATGCAATCACCATCGATTGTCATGACTGGGCGCTTAAACATTTACAGGAAATGCGGGGTGATGAACCTTTTTATGGCGTACCCGTGTTAGTTAAAGATTTGGGATTTACCCTGCAAGGCGTGCCTTATAGTGCGGGCTCCCGTTTTTTTGCAGGCACAGTACCTTCTTTAACAAGTGATTTTATTGAGCGTTTGCTTGAAGTGGGTATGTTACCTTTTGCCAAAACCAATGTGCCGGAATTAGGGCTTTCTTATGTAACAGAGTCTGCTTTGTGGGGACCTTGTCGTAATCCTTATGATTTAACCCGTACACCCGGAGGTTCCTCGGGAGGGTCTGCTGCTGCCGTGGCAGCAGGAGTCGCTCCGGTTGCTACAGCGACTGATGGAGGTGGTTCTATTCGTATACCGGCGGCCTGCTGTGGTTTATTCGGCTTTAAACCTACCCCGGGTTTAATTTCAACAGGACCTTGGGTCAGCGAAGCCTGGTCAGGTCTGGCAGCTATTCATGTCCTTACTCGTAGTGTTCGTGATTCAGCCTTTTTGTTTGATTTACTTCGTGCCCCTGCTTTAGCTGAAGTAAAGCGAATGAAAAATTGTTCTCCTTCGCAAAAATGCCCAACCCCTTTGACCATTGCACTTCTTGAAGACGCTTTTTCTTCCGTGCCCGTTGCTCCACCCTGTAACCGGGCTGTAGAACAGATGGTAGATGTATTAAATGATTTAGGGCATCGAGTCATTCAGCATAAGTTAATTTTGGATTTGCAGGAGATTGGCAGGGCCACAGCCATTATTATTGCCGCTAATACTTGCGCCAACATCGAGGAGCAGGAAAAAATTACAGGGCGGCAGGTAGAACGGCATGAAATTGAACCCATAACCTGGGAGTTTATGCAGCGTGGTAAAAAATTATCTGCTGCTGAATTGATTAAGGCAAGAAATAAAATTTATCAACTCACGCGCCCGGTGCATGAGTTATTGGCAAGCATCGATCTGATTTTAACACCGGCGTTAGCTCAGTTACCGTTGAAAATTGGCTGTTTATCAATGAGTGATGAATTTGATTCTTATCTACGCAAAAATGTTGAATTTTCTCCTTTTACTTCCTTGTTTAATCAAGCAGGGTTGCCGGCTATGACGATGCCTGTGATGTATCATGACCGTTTACCCCTGTCGGTGCAATTTGCTGCTGGCAGAGGCAAGGACAAATTACTCCTGGAATTTGCTATGCAATTACAGGACGAACTTCCAGATTTTACTCAGCCAGTTATGAGTTTACATACCCCGTGAACGGTTAATGGCGTCCACTTAAGGAGAATACGTTCCACGGCTTGTCCGTGGAATCCAGAACATAAGTCAATCCTGGATCTCACGGACAAGCCGTGGAACGTAGGTGATGTAAATTGGCCTTAAGTTGACGCCATTGCGTGAACGGTTACTTTATTTTTCATAAAATACATGTCTATATGGCATATAAACTATAATAAAAATTTAATTCATCATTAGATATCTTTGCGCTCAATGTCCTCGCAATCTGTTATCCAGGTTGATTGATTGTAGGGCTTTGGCCTTCAAATTCTGATTTTTCCGCGGGTTTTGCCCATAGGTTATTCGCTTTAAGAGGCGAAGAGTGTTTAATGAAGCGTCTGAAGGCTGGATCGAATGCACTTTCAATGCCACACTTTTTGGCGGCTTGCCAATAGTTTGCGATTTTTTTAAGATCATTTTCACTAGAACCTCCAATAAAGAACGTATCGATAAATTTCGCTTTATAAGCATTGATAACGCGATCATCTGCCAATATCATCAAAAATTGAGGGTCATAATGCCTTTTAAGCTCCAATAAAATCATTTGAACAAAAGGGATAGATTCAACTGGTATTTTAAATAGTGTTTCCCGGTCGCAATATTTTTTTTGTGCACAAGCTATAGTGTTATTACTATAAATAACTTGAACCTTCTCAGCAGTTACTTTATTAGCCAGGATGAAATCAATTTCTTCATGACAAGGTTGATTTTCACAAAGTCGTTTTACAAAATACGGGTGGTTTAGAATACAAAAGCCTATACCATGAGTTATTGCTTTACCCTGGCTGGCTATTTTTTCGATGGCCCTCATTCCATCCATTGCCATTTTGCCCGATAAAAAATTACTCTGTAGTTTAGCAGGCAATGTTAATATTAATTCAAGGAGGCGAGCGACAACTTTAGAATTATAGATAAATGCAAAGACTGTAGCAGGAGTTTTTTGCTGAACAATATGCTCAATAAGCGATGACTCAATAGCTATGCGGCTTCCTTTTATAGTACCAAACAACAAGAAATTAATACGACTATCTATTGGCTGTTGCGGCCATTTTATAAGTATATTAATGTCAATTTTTAAGGTGGTTGACGCATACTGCAAGCGTTTAATTTGACTTAATAGGGTATTTAACAAATTTTCCAAGCGATCTTTTGGCCAGGTACGTAGGGTTCGTACGTCCATAACTGAAAAAGACATTTTTAGCATCGTTATTTGTTCAATATACTCTAACATAGCGAGTGTACAATTTTTGATTGTGGTAATTTCTACGCTATTTTGATTTAGTTCAAGCGTATTTTGCAAAAACTCCTTGCTTTTAACACTGAGTGACATTATCCCATCAATTGGAAAATTACACCCCAAACTATTCAAATGATGGGCTATAGGTATGTCATTTGTTCTAATTTGTATATAACGCCCTATTTTATTTTTTATTTTAGGATGGAGATTATCTATTAATTGACTAATATTGCGGTGGAAAAAACTTTGATGTCCCTGACTTTCTGCAAGTAAAGATAAGTAAGTTGGATTTGTAATAATCGACAGACCTCGATCAATCCATTTCTCTAACTCAGATTGGTCTATCGGATGTTTCAATAACAATAAATTATTGATATTTGACTCGATTACATTTAAAGATTCGACGAAACTCTCTCTAGCAATCCTTGCATCATGCTCAATCTGATTACGACTTTCCATAACTCTAAACCAACGTTGATTAGCCGTCGCAGACTTTTCATTGGCTAAGAATTGCTGTTTTAATTCCTCTAAATTAAAATTTTTATTTTGTGAGACAATTTGGAGGTGATTCAAAATTTTCACAACATACGCCAATGCTAAATCTGCTATTTCTTGACGCAATTTTTCTTGTCTTTTGGTATCGATTAAATCTCGTGTAGTTTTTATGGAGTGAAGCTCAAACAATGAATAATTAAAGGTAAATATATTCATCAAATTTGCTAAGCTAATTTCCAAATTAAAGACTGATGGATCTTTATCAATAGAAGCGTCATTGATGCCCAATTTGGAAATTTGTTCATAAAATAGATCTATAAAGCTCTTCTTCTTGTCGCCTAAAGCAATAATACGCTCCGCAAATACTGCGGCTGCACCCAAATTGATTGTTTCAGCCAATTGGATGATGGGTGCCATAACAATTTCTAATATATTCATTCTCAATAGTTCAGGTGCGTCGTATTGTTTAAGTGCTTGATTAAAAGGTGGTTGATCTATAAATGTGTAAATATGTTCTTCAAGTTCATCACCCAAATTAGGTTGGTAGTGCTTAAAAAACGCTGCTTGTTTTGCTTTCATAGTGGCTAACGCTGCCCTTTGTGCTACATTTAATTCTTTTTTTTCTTGCATAATGCACCCATTGATTTTAATGAACAAAAGGATATTACTTGTTAATGATATGAGATTGAACTTATTTAGAAAACATATTTTATTTTATAGATTAGAAGTCTTCGCGTACGTTGGATGAATGACCATGGATTAAACTTATGTCTTAACTCATTGTTAATCTAATAAGTTCTAATTGTTTCAAGGTTCCATGACTTAATTTCGGACTGAAGAGGCCGCGTTGAACTCTAAAAAACTTTCCTAAGTTTGACGACTTATCTAAACAATCGGTTATTGATTTTTTCCTTATCTCTAAAGAAGAAGTTTTTATGTGTTTTAAAACATCTTCTTTATGTACGGCAAGGGCTTTTAATTGTGATGGAGGAATAAATTTTTTTGCCCTCAGCGCTGATATTATATGTTGCGCGCTGTCTCTGTGCCCCATTATTGTTTGTATTTCGTCCTTTTGCATTATTTCCTTTGCCGGGACTGTTTTGAGAAAGCTAAAGGGGTCGCTAATGTTGTCAGGATTATAGGTCTCTAAATTAACATCAGTGGCGTTATGATAATACCATTTACCAGGATGACGAATTGAACTATAAACGCCAATCTGTCTATCAGTAGGAAAAATTATTCCTGGCCTAATTTCTGCTTTTATTAAATTTTCTTCTATTTCTTCCAATGTATGCTGACATTCTTTTTCAAGCCCAGGTAAAATATAGATAGTAAATTGCATCCCTTCATAGAGTCTAGAGGCGTTTTTTAGTTTTTGCTTTCTTAAATCGATTAAATTTTCATAGATATTTTTTGTGTATTCCAACAACTTTTCTCTATTCAGATTGTATTGATTAAAGAAACTGCTCATCTTGGTAAGATAGGTTTGGATAAAAGAAATTAATCGCCATTCACTACGACGGTATAAACCTAGTTGTTGATATATTCTATGAAAAGTATTTCTCAAAAACGTTTTATCTTGAGAATTCGAACTCTGCAAAAACTGATTGTATTCTTCAATTAACCGCTCTAATTTTTCTTGCCTGCCCTTTTTAAATCCTTCCATGACATTAGGATTGGCTATTTTAAAAGACATATTTTTTTGACAGAGAAAAGGAAGAATTATTTCCCATGCTTTGTTCATATCTTCAGGATGGATGCTAATACGTGCCTTCCAATTGGTATCAATTTTTTTGCGTAAAGCGCTTTGTATTCTCCATGGGTGAAAATATATAAAATTTGAGTTATCTGTAAAGCATTTGTGAAGTTCAGGGGAAATTAAGTTCTGGGGATCAATTAAATCAATGTATTTCATTGAGAGCCCTACTAAAGGATGAGAGAATAAATTATAACATTTTGCTTAAAAAAATTACAATCAATTTTCTATCGTATAATAAGCATTATGCGCAAGCAAAATCATATTTTGATTGGCCATCCAAGCGAATGGTTATTATTTAGTTGAAATTCTCGCTATTTGGGAAACATTAGAGTATAATAAAATTACTTATATTGTGCGTATTTCTGGTTGAGCCATTATTCCATTGTATAAATCCCTCCTTTTGTAGTTCTAAAGTAGCGAATTTATCGCATGCGTACTCAATGCTTCAATCTTGAATCGTATAATACAAGTGTGTTTTTAATTTAATTTGGAAAGTGAAATGTCTGGTACAAAAGAAACCGGCCACGTAAAGTGGTTTAATGATGATAAAGGTTATGGCTTCATCAGCCGTGACAATGGTGAAGATGACGTGTTTGTTCATTTTCGTTCAATCAACAGCGCTGCTGGTCGTAAAACATTGATCGAAGGTCAACGCGTAGAATTTTTGGTAACTAAAGGACCTAAAGGCCTGCAAGCAGAAGAAGTTACCGCGATATAATCATCCTGCTGTTTCTCTTCTCTCCCCTCTACTGTCGGCCTCTGTACGCCATTAAAGGGGAGTGATCTTTTTTAATGTCCATGAAAAATATTGACGTAATTATTATTGGCGCAGGTGCGGCAGGCTTAATGTGTGCCATAGAAGCTGGCAAACGTGGACGCCGTGTGCTGGTGATTGATCACGCTAATAAAGCGGGTAAAAAAATTTTAATGTCTGGTGGCGGGCGTTGTAATTTTACTAATTATTACATCGAGCCACACCATTACTTATCTAAAAATCCTCATTTCTGTAAATCTGCTCTTAAACGCTACACTTCCTGGGATTTCATTACTTTGGTAAAGAAATATCGTATTCCTTTTCATGAAAAATCGCATGGTCAGCTGTTCTGTACGAATAAGGCATCTGATATTGTCGCTATGCTTTTGGCTTGTTGTGAGGAAGCAAATGTTAATTTGCGTTTAACAACAGTTATTAAACAGGTGATCAGCAATGATAAGAATTTCACCGTACTTTTAGCCACAGGCGAAAAGTTGGTCGCCCAATCGTTAGTTGTTGCTACTGGTGGTTTGTCGATTCCGACAATGGGTGCTTCTCCTTATGGTTATCAATTGGCAGCCCAGTTTGGTTTGCCTGTTTTGCCAACCCGAGCCGGTTTGGTTCCTTTTACCTTGCAACCAGCAGATAAAGAGCGTCTGGGTACTTTATCCGGTATCTCCTTACCGTGTCAGGTTTATTGTAATGGCCAGGATTTTCTTTTGGACATGTTATTCACTCATCGGGGGATGAGCGGGCCAGCGATGTTGCAGATTTCTTCTTACTGGCAAGCCGGTGATACGTTAACGATGGATCTGGACCCAAATAATGAATGGGCGTTGGATTTAGCTCGTCGCAAGCGTTTAACACCTCAAAGTCGTTTAAAGCACTGTCTGGAAGAGTTCCTACCGAAGCGTGTGGTTACTGCTTTAGTCAGCGAATCCCTTCTTGAGTCCGAATTGCAGGGTTTATCGGATAAAGTACTGGAGAAATTAGGCCGGGATTTTAAGCAATGGCGTATCAAACCTAATGGTACAGAAGGTTATCGTACGGCAGAAGTTACTTTAGGAGGCGTAGATACCGAGGTTCTTTCTTCTCAGACAATGGCAGTTAAATCTATTCCTGGACTTTATTTCATTGGAGAGGTTTTAGATGTCACGGGTTGGCTTGGCGGTTACAATTTTCAATGGGCGTGGTCTTCTGGCTGGGCCGCTGGGCAAGTAGTATAAATGCCGGGTAACAAAGCTACCGATTCGATTTCTGGTCTTGCACATCACTGTAACATGCTCTAATGTAGGTAAATTTATCTACCAGGAATCGTGGATTATGTTGAGACCTTTTTTCTCATTAATTTTTATTTTAATAGCACTCGCAGGTTGCACTCGTACTCCACCTACCGTCATTTCTGAGGCCAGGCGAATTACACAAAATCGCCAGGTAGGTTCTTTTAATCAAATTGTGGTTGAAGGGACGATGAATGTAAGTTTGCATACAGGCTATAAGCAACCCCGAGTGATTCTGCACGGCGATGTACGTGATTTGCAACAGGTAATTACGGAAGTCAGGGACAATGGCAGTCTTTTTGTTCATGCAGGGAAAGGTTATCCTCGTTATGGTAATTTATCGGTGGATATTCGTAGCCGTTATCTTAATTCATTTACTTTTACCGGTAGTGGCACAATAAAGGGAGCACGGTTACAGTCAGGAGCGTTAGAGCTTTCTATTGATAATCCGGGGCAGACTACTTTAGGAGGCTCACTTGTTTTGCGTAAACTGCAAGTAAGTGGAGGTGGTAACGTACATATAACCGGGATCACTAGTCAATACTTACAACTTTCTATTTCCGATCGAACAAAAGTGCAACTGGTGGGAGTAATGAATTTATCCAAACTGAACCTTGCCGGTGATGGGTTATTAAGTATGTATTGGGTAAAATCCAATTCGTTAACTGTCTGTGGTAAAGGTCGGGCCTTTATGCAGCTTGCTGGTATTGTTGATAAACTGGATGTTGAGTTATGGGACAATTCCCATTTTTATGGGCGCTATTTACGAGCAAAGAGGGCTTTTGTAAAAACCTATGATCGATCAATCGCTGAGATTTCAGCCGTAAAACATCAGCATACTCTGGCAACGGATGCGAGCGATATCTATTTTTACAAAATTCCCGATACAAAAGCTGACTTTATGGCTTATGAAGGCTCTGTATTGGATATGCGAGAGTGGGATCGGTATGCAATGCGGGATTATGATCGTTATAATAAATAAAGTCAGCTTATGGCGATCAACTGTTCCCGCAATCGCGTTATCTTAAGAAAAATACCTACGTTCCACGGCTTGTCCGTGGAATCCGGTAAGTTAACACCATGAAGTGTTCATATAGGTAATTAAGGAGCATTTAACGCCAATATCGGGAAGCCCTTCATCAAATCAATCAAGTGCAGGATTTTGTTCAAAGGCGCTTTTAAGGCTTTTCCCGTTCGGCTTTATTTGGTTTGTTGGACACACTCTGCTATTTGATCTATATCACCATCCAAAGGAATGACATGCGCCGAATTAGCAAGCCAGTGGATATTGACCTTATTATTATCTGCAAAGCGATCGGCCACTCGCCATGAGGAAACCACTTTATCGTGGCAGCCAAGAAAAAGATCGGCAGGACAATCGGGTTGGTAAAATTGAAATTGTTGTACAAAGGTAAGCATTTCAATAATCGTTGAAATCGGTAATTGCCGGTAAGCAATTTCACAATGTTGGGAAGTAAATAAATCACCAGCATAACTGCGGATTTGTCTGAAGCCGAGCCAATGAAGGGATTTAGCGAGTTTCAATGTATTTTTTAACTCAAGACGCAAATCAAGCGCGGGTGCTAACAAATAAAGATGATGAAGATTAAAACGCGTACTTAAATGGCAGGCTAATAAACCACCAAGAGACAATCCCATCACGTCAACCTGATCAAATTGATCGGTTAATGTTTTACAGATTTGTTCGATTTGTAAAAGCCAATCGCTTGCCTTTACACACGCGAAGTCATTCAACCTGGTGCCATGGCCCGAAAGAGTTGGCCCTACGATTGTGTCATAATTGGAAAAAGTGGGCAAAAGATAGCGAAAAACGGCAGGTGTTGAGGAAAAACCATGTAAAAGGAGTAATGCCCTATGCTTTTTTCTGTTAATTAATCGATTGATAGGCGCTATGAGAGATATATCATCCAGCGTGGAAAGATGGACGCCCTTTCGTATACAACGAAAATCATCTATATTCATTCAAATCCTTTTTGGCTAAAAATTGCAAAAAAAATGTAAAAAAGACAAAGTACGCAGCTTTAGGCTGGTAATTTTAGTATGATATAAAGGATAAAAACAAATAACTATTTCATTTTTATGGAAATAAAATTGAACTATTTAATAGTCTAATTGTACTATATTTAAGATAATAAGGTGTTTTAATGCATAGGTGATTCTCATGGCTGCAAACGATGATAATAATGCTATAAATAGTAATACAAAAAGTACTGCCCCTGCCCCAGGGCAAACTACTACTGGCGCGAACACCACTCCCATTGCCCAACCTGCTCAGGTTGCACCAAATCCTGCTGGCCCGGATAATAACACGGAAGCCCCAAATCAGGACGCGCCCAAGGACAAAAAAGGCAATAAAAAGCCTGCGGGTAAACCCACCAATCAACCTCGACCTGCAAATAATAAACCATCCGACAGACCTAAGGAAGATGAAAAGGATGAAGCCCCTGAATTAAAAATGATGAAGCAAATTTTCAATGCTATTCAGGCGTTCCGACAGGAGTTAATAACCAACCCTATTGGAAGAGTAGCGGGCCGTGTTTGGGATAAAACCGGAGGTCGGGCGTGGAGTGAGTTCAAAGAAGGGGTGGAACAAGGGGTAAAAGATTTGGGCAAGTCTATAAAAGATGCGTTTCAAGATAAAAAAAGAGATGTTCCCACCGATACTGATGATGCGCCTGATGCTACCCAACAACAAAATGCTTCCATCCCATCGAATATTTCACAGCAAAAAAGTACTTTAGCGGCCTCGAATGCTACGCAGCAAAGTTCAAAGGGTGTGCAACCCGATTCTTCGGCAACGTCCGCTAATGATACGCCCCAACTAAATACGCCAAGGGCATCTGATAATACGCAACAGCAGAATATTAAAACGGATACTGAAGTGCAACAGGAAAGTATTGTTGTGCAAGACTCTGATGATGCGCAAACTAATCAGAAAGAAGCGGATAAAGCGTTGCAGACTGACGCTACCGCTATACAAGCAGCGATGGATAAGAATGATGCTCAACCTGCACCTGCACCAGTTGTCAGCATGGAACCGCCTTCAAACACTCCAACCCCTTCCTCATCGGGGCAAAATTTAATAGCTGCGAACGATGCAGAAGCGTATGATGCTCAGGTCTCTGCTCTGGGGAAAGACGTTTCTCCTCCTTCTTATACCGAAAATAGCCCCAATCCCCAAAATACCAAGCCACAATAGTAAACTGCTTTACCCGTATCGGTTAAGCAGTTTACGCAGATGAATCGGGTTTAACGAGGGCGTGCCGTCAACCTGTTTGTCGAAGCGAAAATTTGAGCAAATTAGCTCTATTTATAACCGATAAACAGATTGAGGACACTCTCCAAGTCAGACTAGCCTTCTAATAATTTGTGAGGAAGGCTTTCAAGACGCCCTGCTTGAGTCACAATGACATAGTCCAATTTACGTTGTAATTCACTAATCGTGTCGGCACCTGCATAAGTTAAACCGGAGCGTAAGCCACCAACAATATCGGCAATAATTGCTTCTTGGTTATCGCGGTAAGGTACTTCAGTGGCAACCCCTTCTGCTGTTTTCCATTCATGCATTTGTCCTAAGAATTCTTCCTGGGCTTCTCGAGAAGCCATGCCTCGGTAACGCTTGATTTGTTTACCGTCATTTTTAACAATGACTTCACCCGGTGTAGGCTCGGTACCGGCCAGCATACCGCCAATCATGACAAAATCAGCGCCAAAGGCGAGTGCTTTAACTATATCCCCTGATGTACGAATACCTCCATCAGCAACAATGGAGCGATCACAACGTGCGCAATCCTCAATACAAGTCAGCATGGGAATACCAAAACCGGTTTTGATACGAGTACTGCAAACAGAACCTCCGCCAATCCCTGCTTTAATAATATCTGCCCCACAGGAGGCGAGATAGTCTGCCCCTGCATAAGTGGCTACATTGCCTGCCATAATACAACGGCTGCTACCAAGGAGCTGTCTTAAGCTTTTTAACGTCTTGCCAACATATTTGGCATGAGCATGCGCTACGTCAACGCAAAAAAAATCAGCACCGGCATCGCGCAATGCTTCTGCGCGCTGCAATTCAGCGTCGGTACACCCCACAGAAACAAAAACAAGTCCTGTACAACGTTTAAACTCCTTAATATTGTCTTCAATACTGAGAAAACGATGTAATGCGCCAATGGCTCCTTTGCTGTGCATAAAATTAGCCATCTTACTCTCGGTAATGGTATCCATATTGGAACTGATCACGGGGAGTTGCAAGCTCAGTTTGGCTAGTCTATCAGTCATACCGATATTGACCACCCGTCTTGATTCATGATGATTGTAAGCAGGAATTAACAGGACATCATCAAAAGTGATGGCTTGATTGTTCATGGTTATCCTCTTTAAAAAAGCGAAAAAAGCGCCGTTATTGAACAGGCATTATACAGTTTTTAAGTAAAACATCCAGGCTGGACTTTGGCCTTTTTTGACAGCTCGCAATGACAGTTTAGCCCATTTTATAAAAAGGCAAAGTCTGGATCCGGTATGTTTTGAGCGTACGAAGAAGAGTATGACGGGCTGTTCTTCTTTTCAATGTTATAAATGTTCAGCGGCATAGTACGCCAGTCTTGAACGTTCTCCCCGAGTTAATGTCATATGAGCGCTGTGTTGCCAGTGTTTAAATCGATCGACGGCAAAGGTCAAACCTGAGGTGGTTTCCGTCAGGTAAGGTGTATCAATCTGTTTAATATCACCAAGGCATATAATTTTGCTGCCAGGACCAGCACGAGTGACCAGCGTTTTGATCTGTTTGGCAGTTAAATTTTGCGCTTCATCAATAATGATAAAACGATTTAAAAAAGTTCGGCCCCGCATAAAATTCAGAGAACGAATTTTGATCTTGTTTTGCAAGAGATCCTGTGTCGCACTTTTACCAAAATTACCTCCTTCCTGTGAGCTGTGAAGGACTTCCAGATTATCCATTAAAGCGCCCATCCACGGTGTCATTTTCTCTTCTTCGGTACCTGGTAAAAAACCAATGTCTTCTCCCACTGGAATAGTGACACGGGTCATTAGAATTTCGTTATAACGGTTTTGATCCAGTACTTGTGTTAACCCGGCCGCAATCGTCAACAGGGTTTTACCGGTGCCCGCAGATCCTTGTAAGGTAACGAAATCAATATCAGGATCAAGGAGAAGATTTAAAGCAAAATTCTGCTCGCGATTACGGGCGTTAATGCCCCACACCGTATGCTTGGATTGGCTAAAATCACGAGCGAGTTGTACAACGGCGCTTGTATTGGTAATTTCTTTTACGATAGCCTGAAATAGATTGTCATGGGTACTAAGACAATCGTTATAATTCCATTGCGCGATGGATGGTCCACTAATACGGTAAAACGTTTTGCCGCTTTCCTGCCAGGCTTCGATATCTTTGGCATGTTGATCCCAGAAATCATTTTCAAGCAGGTGCAAACCGCTGTGCAAGAGGTTAACATCATCGAGTACTTTGTCGTTGTAATAATCTTCAGCAGGAATACCGAGAATACCTGCTTTAATACGCAGATTAATATCTTTGGAAATAATGATAACCTGACAGTCAGGTTTTTTTTTCTGTAGACCAAGCGCAGTAGCAAGAAGCGTATTATCTACTTTATGACCCGGCAAAGAGGTTGGATGCAATTGTTCGAATTCATCCGTTTGAAAAAACAAGCGCCCGCTGCTTTTAGCTTTTCCCGGTGTTGCAAAACTTGGAATATGCAAGCCCTCAACGACTTCCTGATGGCTGGCATTACTCATTAGCTCTACCAGCATCCGGTTGGTTTGCCTTACGTTTCGCGCTACTTCAGAGATCCCCGTTTTATGGCTGTCCAGCTCTTCCAGGACGACCATGGGCAAGTAGATGTCATGCTCTTCGAAACGGTAAATAGCCGTTGGATCATGCATGAGAATATTCGTATCCAGTACGAATAATTTTTTTACCATTTTTTCTTTATCCATGCTTCATCCTATCCACTAAAATATTCATTGTGCTGAGGGCTTCCTATACAGTCAAGCGCTTTGGTTTTGTATTTCTTTTAGAACGTCTAAAACTTCTGCCACATGGCCTTTAACAGAGACCTTTCGCCATTCTCGTCGCAACACTCCTTCGGGGTCAAGAATAAAAGTACTGCGTTCTATACCGCGAACCTGCTTTCCATACATGGATTTCATTTTTATCACGTCAAAAAGCTGACAGAGCGATTCTTCCTGATCACTAATCAGTTCGAAGGGGAATTGCTGTTTGCATTTGAAATTTTCATGAGACGTTATACTATCGCGTGAAACTCCTAATACGTCGGCATTCAGTGCTTTTATCTTCGCATAGGCATCGCGAAAATCCTGGCCTTCAGTTGTACAACCGGGTGTTGCGTCTTTAGGATAAAAATACAATATTAACCATTTACCTTGATAATCACTTAATCTGGCTTCAATGCCGTTTGTAGCGTTGAATGGCAAGGAAGTAATTTTATCGCCCGGCTTCATGAGAAACTCCTTCGGTTGAATCAGTAGATCCTAATGCAAAGAAGGTGCGATTAAAAGCGTATTTTTTTGCTGGGCGTATATCAAAACTTGAGTATTTCACGAAGACTTGCTATTACGTGTATAATTTTCTTTATTCAATGTTGTAGATTAATCAGGTGTCCTATGACCGTCAAACAAAGTGCTACGATTGCTCTTAATAAAAAAGCACATTTTGATTATTTTATTGAAAGTGACTATGAAGCCGGCCTGGTTCTTGAAGGTTGGGAAGTGAAAAGTCTTCGTGCAGGCAAAATAAATCTTTCGGATGCACACGTTATTATAAAATATGGCGAAGCGTTTTTGTTAGGTGCACAGATTCAGCCTCTACCCACCGCCGCCGCCCATCTTTTTCCCGATGCCAATCGCACCCGTAAACTATTACTTACTCGCCGCGAACTTAATCAGTTAATTGGCAGTGTTGAACGGCAGGGCTATACCTTGGTGCCGTTATCACTTTACTGGAAGCATAATCGGGTTAAGATGAAATTAGCTTTAGCGAAGGGTAAAAAAACACATGATAAGCGCGACACTATTAAAGATAGAGATTGGCAGCGCGATCGTGAGCGGTTAATGAAAAAGCATCATAAATAACAAGCGTTGCTGGTTTTAATTCTCTGTATTTCTATGAAACTTAGTCTTTACAAAATCTCTGTGGCATAATTTGCCAATTTTACGAAAGTATCATCTGTGTTCTACACTGTGAATACAGCTGATAAGGAAATGGCGAGGAGTCAATATGTGTGGAATCATAGGTGCGGCATCACAACGCGATGTGTCCAGAATTTTACTTGAAGGATTACGACGTCTTGAATACCGAGGCTATGATTCTGCCGGTATTGCTGTTATTGACACCGATGGCCGTTTAAAGCGAGTAAGAATACAAGGCAAGGTTCAGGCATTAAATGAAGCAATGCAGGAAACGGCTCTATCAGGGGCTATTGGTATCGCTCATACTCGTTGGGCTACTCATGGCAAACCCTGTGAGCAAAATGCGCATCCTCATTTATCGCAGGGAGAAATCGCGCTGGTCCATAACGGGATCATTGAAAACCATGATGCGCTCCGCGAGAAATTAAACCAATTGGGTTATCAATTTACTTCGGAGACGGATACGGAAGTGGCTGCTCATTTAATCCATTATTATTACCAGCAACATGAAGAATTATTACGCGCGGTTCAGGAAGCTGCCCGGGAAATGCATGGTGCGTTTGCTTTAGGAGTGCTTCATCAACAACGACCTCAGGAAATCATTGCAATTCGTAAGGGAAGTCCTTTGGTAATTGGACTGGGAATAGACGAGCAATTCATTGCTTCTGATGCATTGGCCTTACGCTCTTTTGCCCAATCTGTCATTTATCTTGAAGAAGGAGATAGCGCTCGCCTTACTTCAGGACAGGTAGAGATTTTTGATGGGAAGGGGCAGGTAGTAGAGCGAGTTATCCACCCGCTTGAAGGTGATGAGCAGGTTGCTACTAAAGGACCTTATCGTCATTTTATGTTAAAGGAAATCTACGAGCAGGCCAAAGTACTTGCTGATACTTTAGAAGGTCGCATTAGTAGTCAGGATGTGTTGAAAGGCAGTTTTGGTGAGCGCGCCGTTTCTCTTTTTGCGCAAGTGAAGCACATTCATATTGTTGCCTGCGGTACCAGTTACCACGCGGGTCTGGTTGCCCGTTATTGGCTGGAATCATTGACAGGCTTGCCCGCCCAGGTGGAAATCGCCAGCGAGTATCGTTATCGTGAAGTGGTCGTGAATGAGAACACGTTATTTATTACGGTTTCCCAATCAGGAGAAACCGCTGATACCCTTGCTGCGTTACGCAAAGCAAAAGCGATGAATTATCTGGCCAGTTTGGCTATTTGTAATGTAGCAACCAGTACGCTGGTGCGCGAAGCGGACTGTGTGTTTCTGACTCGCGCGGGCATCGAGATTGGGGTTGCCTCTACTAAAGCCTTTACTACGCAACTTGCCGCTTTTCTTATGTTAGCGGCTGCGTTATGTAATGATGAGCGTGCTGGGAAAGTACTGGCACAATTACAGGAACTACCTGCCAGTTGTGCGCGTGTCTTAAAAATGAATGGCGATATCGAAGCATTGGCAACGACTTTTGTCGATAAAGAGCATGCTCTCTTTTTAGGTCGGGGCGTACAATATCCTGTTGCGCTGGAAGGTGCTTTAAAATTAAAAGAAATTTCCTATATTCATGCAGAAGCCTATCCTGCAGGCGAGCTAAAACATGGCCCGCTTGCCCTGGTTGATCAAAATATGCCGGTTATTGCTGTCGCGCCCAATGATGAACTTTTGGATAAATTAAAATCAAATTTGCATGAAGTAAGCGCGCGAGGCGGTCAATTAATTGTTTTTGTTGATGATTCAGAAGCCTGGCAATCGAACGGCGCCCAATTAATTCATGTTCCTGCCTGTGGCCAATGGATAGCGCCTATCGTCTATACCATTCCTTTACAGCTGCTGGCTTATCATGTGGCTGTTGCTAAAGGAACGGATGTTGACCAGCCAAGAAATCTGGCGAAGTCGGTAACCGTTGAGTAGCTCAGTGAAGTATCGGCTTGAAATTAAGTAGACAAACCTCATTCCAATTTGCCGTGGCCAAAATTCGCAAAATAACAAGTAATCGGTATATAATAAGTGCGTTTTTTTATTATGTTTTACGAGGATGTGAATGACACAAGAGATATTGGCGTCAGCAACGATTATTGCGCAGGAACTTAAAGTCAAGGTTTCGCAGGTGGAGACGGCGATTCGTTTACTGGATGAAGGAGCAACGGTTCCTTTTATTGCACGTTACCGTAAAGAAGCGACAGAGGGACTTGATGACTCTCAATTACGGCAACTCGCTGAGCGTTTGTATTATATCCGGGAATTGAATGAACGAAGGGCGGTGGTATTGCAATCCATTCGTGAACAGGAGAAATTAACTCCAGAGCTTGAGAAAGCAATACTGGGCGCTGAAAATAAAACACGGTTAGAGGATTTATATTTACCCTACAGGCCCAAGCGCCGGACAAAGGCGCAACTTGCCAGAGAGGCGGGCCTTGAGCCTTTGGCACTGGCCTTATGGCAGGACCCGACTTTGGAGCCTGATGCGTATGCTCGGCAATTTCTTAATGTCGAAGCAGGTATAGAGGATACAAAAGCAGCGCTTGAAGGTGCGCGTCAGATTTTAATGGAGCGTTTTGCAGAAGATGCAGAGCTTCTTAATGAGTTACGGGAATATCTGTGGCAGCATGCTGTTTTAAGAGCAACAGGGCCTCATTCTGGCGATAAAAAAACAACGAGTAAATTTGCTGATTATTTTGATTATGCGGAAGCAATTAAAAAAATTCCTTCTCATCGGGCATTAGCTCTGTTTCGGGGGCGTCGTGAAAGTGTATTACAATTAACTTTAACGCTTGATGATGCAAGTTATGGGGAGCGGCGAGTTGCTTCCTATTTTAAGATCCACGATGAAAAACGGGCTGCGGATGGCTGGTTAATCGATACTGTGCGTATGACCTGGAAAATTAAATTATTTACCAAGCTGGAACTGGAATTATTAACCCGTTTACGTGAAGCAGCGGACGAAGAAGCAATTCATGTATTTGCCCGTAACTTGCGTGATTTATTGTTGGCAGCCCCTGCTGGCCCACAGGTTATTATGGGACTTGATCCGGGTATTCGTACAGGAGTAAAAGTAGTTGCCGTAGATATCACGGGAAAACTGCTGGATTATACAACCATTTTTCCTTTCGCTCCTCAGAATGAGTGGCACCAGGCTATCGGTGAGCTTGCCAAGATAGCAGCAAGGCATCAGGTTAATTTATTCAGTATAGGAAATGGTACCGGCTCACGCGAAACAGAACGTCTGGTTACCGACTTGATGAAAACCTATCCCGATCTTAAACTGGCTAAAATTGTTGTTAATGAAGCGGGGGCATCAGTTTATTCCGCTTCTGAATTAGCAGCCAATGAGTTTCCCGATTTGGATGTCACCTTGCGTGGCGCGGTTTCTATTGCCAGACGTTTGCAGGACCCTTTGGCCGAATTGGTGAAAATTGAACCGAAAGCAATTGGAGTGGGCCAATATCAGCATGATGTCAATCAGGCTCGTTTGGCACGTAGCCTGGATGGCGTGGTCGAAGACTGCGTGAATGCGGTAGGTGTCGATGTTAATACGGCATCTGTGGCATTATTAACACGCGTTTCAGGTCTTAACGAAACACTCGCTAAAAATTTGGTTCAATACCGGGATCAACATGGTGTATTTACAAACCGTGAGCAGTTAAAAAATATTGCGCGAATGGGTGAGAAAACATTTCAGCAAGCGGCTGGTTTTCTACGGATTATAAAAGGTGAGAACCCTCTCGATGCTTCTGCTGTCCATCCTGAAGCGTATCCACTGGTTAAAAAAATAGTTGCTGATCAGCAAGTAGATTTACAGCAAATTATTGGTAATCGTAAATTACTGCAAACTATCAATGCAGAACACTATGTCGATAACGATTATGGTTTACCTACAATTCGTGACATTCTGCGAGAATTGGAAAAACCGGGTCGTGATCCACGCCCTGAATTTAAGACAGCAAGTTTTAAAGAAGGGGTCGAAGATATTTCTCATCTTCATGAGGGGATGATCCTTGAAGGCGTGGTATCGAATGTGACCAATTTCGGCGCTTTTGTTGATATTGGTGTTCATCAGGATGGCCTCGTTCACATTTCTGCGATGACTAATCGTTTTATTAATGATCCGCATAAGATTGTTAAGGCAGGTCAAATTATTACTGTGAAAGTAGTGGAAGTGGATAAGGAACGTCGTCGTATTGGCTTAAGTATGATATTGACGGAAGAAAAACCGGCTATTGTACAGAAGAAAATAGTTAAGCCCGTACCGCAGCAAACAACAAAAAATCCACAGACGGTCAAAAAGCAGGCGTCTCATAAAATATCAGCGCCAAACAAGAAGCCAATAGCCACTAAAAAAACGGTATTTAACACGGCCATGGCAGATGCTTTAGCTAAATTAAAACGAGCCTCGGATGAATAAACCTCGCGGAGAAATAACCATCCAGACATTAGCGATGCCAGCGGATACTAATGCAAATGGTGATATTTTTGGCGGTTGGTTAGTATCGCAAATGGACTTGGCAGCAGGAGTGCTCGCCAAAAAAGTGTCGCACGGTCGAGCAGCAACAGTAGCGATTAATAGCATGTCTTTTTTAAGGCCGGTTCATGTGGGAGATGTTATCAGTTGTCATGTTGACCTCGTCAAGCGGGGTAAAACTTCAATGACCATTGCTGTTGAGGTGTGGGCAGAGCCTTCTACCAGTGGGAATAAGTATCGAGTAACAGAAGGAACTTTTGTTTTTGTTGCTATTGATGAGTACGGAAAGCCAAGACAGGTACCTGATAAAATATGACTGTTAATCTGACTAGCTTGCAAGGCTGGATAGCGGATATGGCCGTTTTGATCGACCATAACGCGGAGCTGGATCCTCAGCATTATGCTCCTTTTTTACAAGAGCCAGAACTGGGGTTACGTCTTGTCGATTTGCTTGTCGCAATCAATGACGAGGTTGATGAAGAACATGCGTACTATTCAGCATGTGTGTTTGCTCTGGATATTTGTGTTGCCCAATTGCAGGCAGCCCAGGAGAATGGCAGTAAACCGGCCTCTAAATTATTAAATCAACTAATGGCCAATATAGCGCAGCATATTAATAAGAAGCAGCATCCTCTTGGTTTTTGGCTACCAGTTCTCAATGCTTTTTATGAAGTGCACGTTGAATTATCATCGGAATTAAAGGCAGCCTATCTGGAATTGGCCGCAGAAGAAGACGAGTCATCGTCTGAGGATAATATCGATCATATAGAAGCCATTCGAGCGTTGATTGATGATTTATCGGATTTATCCATTTTTGATATTGCAGAAAATTTCTTTGCCCAAAGTTATGCAATGCCTGCTGATTTTTTTGCGGATTTAATTATTGATTTATACAGTATTGAAGAAGGACGGGACATTGCTCTTCTTACTTTGTTGCATCCTAAGCAGGAAGTACGCGAGATTGTGATTGCCACTTTTGCACAACTCATACCACGAATTATGCTCAGTTCAATTTCATTATCGCGATTGCAAGCTATTAAAAACTGGTATCCTGCAACTTATCATGAGCAATTTAATCATTGGTTAAAGAGTCAGCGAAAGAAAGGAGTTGTGTACAGTGGTGAAAATCCGATGCCTTCCATTCGAATTAAAGCGAGCGAAATAGATGGAAGTGGCGCTCAAGGTATTTTTATTCATATAAAGCAAGGCAGAAAACACCGCCTTTGTGGATTATTATTTAAACAGGATCTCGGCATTAAAGATGCTTGGCTTACTCCGGAAATACCTGCTGATGAAATGGCCAAATATTACGATGAAGCATTTGATGGCAGTGTTTCCTTGCGTGAAATTGATATGCCTTACCTTATCAGAATGACTGAGCATTTTTTAGCGGTAACGATTGAACGCAACGAAATCCCCGATTTGCATTTGTTAGAGATTCAGGAACTGCTCGGTTTGCATTTTCAGCCGAAGTTGATTGATGTACCTTATTTAATTGAGCAGTTAGGCGTGCAAATAACGCCATTTACTCCCGAATTAATACAATCAGCATTTAAACGCGCCAAATCCTGGTCTAAAAATAAACGTTTTACTGAATCCTGGTATGTCGAAAATGCTCATATTGATAAATTGGTTAATCGATGTTGCAGGTTTGATCAAGGTGTAAGAATTTGTATTTTAGAAGAAGCAATGGCGTTAGTTTTTGCTGAGGAATTTGAAGGGCAACGTGAGAAATGGCTTTTTCATTTTCTTTGGACGGCACTATGGTTAAAAGCAAAGACACGAAAAAATGAAAAAACATGGCAGGATAGTTTTTTAATAGCTTATGCTATACAAGCAGGTTATCCATTAGAAACAATACCTGTTATGCATAAAATTTGCCACCAAACCGTAATTAATAGTGTCGAAACAATGAATGAGCGTCGCACTCATTTAAATAAAGAATAAATTAACCAATGAGAGAAACGAATTTCTCTCATTATGTTGCCTCGCTAGAAGTAGATCCTAGAGGTCTACATCTCGTACATCTTTCTTATGACAACAACCAGCAAACAGATTATAAAGCCAGGCAACAAGTACCCCGCCTATAAAAGCATCAATAAAGCCGATTAATCCTCCGATGAGACTACCAGAAACGGAAGGCTCATAACCGATGTATAGCGACCCCATTGCAGCCACAAACGTTTTACCATAAGCATAATAAGTAGCAATCAGTCCCATCAGCAAAGTAGAGATACCCCAGATGACACCAAGTGCCAAGCCTAAGGCTAATGGATGTAATTTACATTGAACCACAATAGTCTCCTTGTGAGTATTCCTCTAGTTTATTATAGACTAGCTAAAAGGGGCTGAAATTTTATAGGCTCAATCAATATGAGAGCCTATCAGAAATAAGAGTATTCTCTCTAATAAGGTTTAGGTGAGAGTTCACTGTTTTGTTGCTTCTGCTCAGCCATTTCCCATTGTAAAAGCGTTTTTGCAGAGGCACCTTTTGGATTTTTTTGTGCTCGTAGTTCGAGCCTTTTTTTTGCGGTTTCAAAATCGGGGTGATCTTTAAAAGGAGAGTGTAAACGAAACGAAAAAAAGCTGGCTTCCTGCTGGTAAAGTTTTTTTAATTGTTGAACTTTGAGCCAATCTCCATTGTAGCTTTGTAGTCCTATTTTAAACATAACCGGAGCCTTTGGCCCTGGCTGTAATAAGCCATTTTTATCTTCCACCACCCACTCCTCATCCAGCAAGACAGTTTTAGTTCTTTCGCCTGTACCTCCTGATCGCCCATAAGCATGGTGAATAATGTCCCTCGATGTCTTTATTGGTTTATTTGCCCACCCTCTTTTTCTAAAAAATGAAAAGCTTTCCTGATGGAATTTTTTCTGATAATTCTCAATAAAACCGTCAAATCCATTCGCTATGGCGGTTCTCCGATTATAGTGACTATACATTTTAAGTTGTTGATCCAGGTCCCATGGATAAATTATATTGTGAGGGGTTATATTAGGATTGATGGTATTTAATACTGTTGCCACAGAAGTCACACAATTGTTGCCGAGTAATTTATATTTTTTATTACTAAAATACTCGGCTTGTTTTTGAGCTTTTTGATATACATTCCATGTTTCGTCATTGCAAGTATCCGGTATTTCTACGTGCAGTGCTCTATGTAGACCATAAGTATGGACAGTAATGGTCATCCCTTGTTCTTGATAGACAGATTGTCTGATGGGAAATTTGTAATATTTTTTGCATCTATTATGCAGATGTTGGGTCAGTTCCTTGTCTTTAGAAAAAAAACGACCACCGGGTCCGCCATAATTAAGAAAAAAATGCACAAACATCTCCTAATAATATACCAAGTGTATTTTAATAATAATAAATAAGTATTAAGTGGATATTAATTTTAAGCAGATAATACCTCTAATTTAAGCACCCTTTACAAAAATTCGCACCAGGATCGGTATTAGAGTGCACATAAGAGCCAGAATATAGACATAAATGCACTTAATAAAATGATAATTATTTATGTGTATAATTTGTTCAATTTAAGTGATTATAGGTTATTAATATGTTACCAAAAAATATAATAGTTGCTGCTGGATGGCATCAGTATAAGTGTGCTCAAAGGTTCGATCCTGACACCGTCATTACAATTGATATTAATTTGCAAGCAAATGCGGATTATAATTTTAATCTCTGCGATACAACGGGGAATTTGCCACATAATTATTTCGACCTTATTGTTGTGGAGTATATTTCTATGAATGAGGCGGGGTTTATTTCTTTGAAAGAAGATGTTCCCTCATTAAAAAACATGTTAATTAATATAAAAAAATTATTAAACAAAAATGGTGTATTAATTTACCTGGGAGAAGCCAGCGAACAAGTCCCTTTCCTTGCAAAAGAAACAGGTTTTACTAATACGCTCTTACCTGATTCCCGTGATGGTGTAATAGCAACAATAGGTAACTTTAATTACTCACACATTTATTTCCAGTTAGATCCAGAACTCGTTAAGTATGTCTTTAAAAAAATAAAGAATGGACGATCAGGATTGCTTTATAAATCTGATCAAATTCTTCAAAATAGTATCGATAATTTTAATAAAAATTTATCGAATAAGATAAAAAAATATGAAGATGAAATATTATATTGTTCATTATATTCTTCTCATATAAAATTACTTCGTTTAATTGAATTATATATTTTTCGAGCTAAAAATGCGATTGAGGAAAAAGATTTTTATAACGCTATTACAGATTTAGAAAAAGCATACAAATTGAATACCGAGAAAATTCTTCCCTATCCAACTTTATGGATTACTTCAGCCCGTATTTTGAAAATATTGATTAAAAGTTATATTGAACTTAATAATACCGATAAAGCGAATGAACTTTTTTCCTTATTAGTTCAATTATATGAACAAAATTCTGATCCTTTTAATATTGACCCTTCCGTACCTGATACTTACTGTGATGAAAATTCAGGATTACATCATTATGAAAATTTAACAGAGTTAAGTAAGCTTTTAGGGCGTTCAGGAGACTATGAAAAATTTAAATTTCTCCAGATAATATTTACAATATATGTGATAGTGGAAAATGATCATTATCCTCTAAGCGGAGAAGAAATTTCAACAAAGCTTAATAAGGGCGGGTATTCACTATCTGATTTATATTCGTTTGTCGAAAGAGAATATGATCTGTTAGTCGAAAAGAAGACAGAAGAGAACGCTTGGTATATTGACAAAGCGCTGGAAACATTAACGCATATACATGATATTGCTTTAGAATTTGAAAGGAGTAAGACCCCAGTAGCTACAGAAATCAGCACCAATTTAATTGATCACGGCTTGCAAACCAAACCTTTAGACAACATCAATGATAATCATCAAACTAACGATGTTTTCCTGGATATTTCCAGCGTGCAGGAATTGACTAATTTAAGTGAAGATAAGTTCATATCAAATGATAAAAGCAATGTAACTCACGACGCGCTTTTTAACGAAAATCGTGAGAGAAAAGGTGAGAAAAGAAAACTTGATCCTGCTTCCCTTTCTTTAAAAGAAAATATTGATTATAGTTTTTTTTCTCAATACACCACACACAGTTTAGATCCACATGAGGCGAAGAGAAGCAAAAACACGAATCAGACAGGTGGTCTAGCTCCGGTAACGTCTTTGGACTAAGCATATAGTTATTGCTTCATAAGTGAGGGGAATAAAGACTTTGTCTTGTAATAATCTTAACTTATTGTGGATAAGTTTGCTTCATGTGCGATTCGCCCCAGAAAAAAAGAGAGCATTTTAACATAACCTGTTGATTTTATTTTTATTTTTATATTTTACTCCTGATAATTTAATCCACAAAAACTGTGGATAATGTTGTGGATTTTTGGCTAAATGTTTGAAAAAACTGAAGCTTGGCTTTGCACTGATTTACACTAGAGCAATTTAAGGACTAAGACCAATACAGTAACACCCAAAAAGTCCAGGTTCGTCCAATAAAAGCCTTCAGTGACTTTGAGTCAGTAGTTCTCTTGCATGAGATCGCGTTTGTTCCGTAACGGTCAACCCTCCTAACATACGAGCGAGTTCGTCAATTTTCTCTTCGCTGGTTAAGGATAGAATTCGGGAATAGGTTTGCTCACCATCGGAGTATTTTTCTACCACAAAATGATGGTGGGCACAGGAAGCGACCTGAGGCTGGTGAGTTACACAAAATACTTGCAGGCGCTCTCCCAGTTTGCGTAATAATTGACCTACTAATGCGGCGGTAGCCCCTCCAATACCTACATCGACTTCATCAAAAAGAAGGGTGGGGGTGGCGCCACGTTGTGCAGTGATCATCTGAATGGCAAGACTAATGCGCGAAAGCTCTCCGCCTGACGCAATTTTGGTTAATGCATCAGGGGTAGTACCTGGATTAGTGCAAACTTTGTATTCCACTTTATCTAAACCGTGTGGTTGCATTTTTTCTAACGGGGTCATTTCAATTTCGACATACCCTGAAGGCATGCCTAATTGGCGGATAATTTGTGATATTTCCTCAGCTAATTTTCGGGCGTGGAATTGTCTTGATTGCCGTAGTTTTAATGCAGCGGCCTCAAAAGCCTGTTTTTGCTGATTATATTGTTGTTGCAAACAGGCTTGTCTGCTTTCCGAGTTTTCCAGCGCTTCTAATTCACTCTGTAAATGATCAACATAGTTTGGTAATTGGCTGGCGTCAACATGATATTTACGAGCCGCATGATGGAGCACACTAATCCGTTGTTCAACTTCTTGCAGGCGTTGCGGGTCTAAATAGACCTGTTCTGAAAATCTGCGCATTTCATCGGAGGCTTCCTCACACTGAATAAGAGCACCATTAATCAGCTCAGACGCTGTTTTAACAGCGGGATTTTCTTGTGGCAGAGCCTGCAAGGAATGCAGAACTTGATTAAGTCCTTGACAAATTGCCGGTTCATCATCATTAAGTAAATATTGAATACGTTGCGCGTGCTGCAAATAATCGTGAGCATGATGAAGCAACTGATGCTCTTCATGCAGCGTTTGCATTTCATTGTCTTGCAAGTCCAGTGCAGTCAGTTCGTCAATTTGAAAACGGAGTAATTCGATTTTATCCGTTTGTTTATGCTGATTTAACAAATTATCCAGTTCCTGCTTTATTTTCTGGCATTGTTTATAAAGAGCGGTTACTTCAGTTAATAATTCAGAATGATTGGCGTATTGATCCAATTGTTGTCGATGAGCAGGATGCAACATTAACGTTTGATGTTGATGTTGTCCATGAATATGAACGAGCATTTCGCTGAGTTCTTTTACTTTTTGGAGTGGAAAAGGCTGTCCATTGATGTAAGATTTGGAACGTCCCTCTACGTAGAGCACACGCCGGAGAAGAATTTCTCCATCCATGCAATGAATATCATGTTCCAACAGCCATTGAGCTGGCTCTGAGAGTTCATCAATCTGAAAGCAGGCGCTGATATCACACCGTTCTTCACCGCTGCGAATAACGGAGGCATCAGCCCGACCTCCCAAAGCAAGCATTAACGCATCAATCATAATGGATTTTCCTGCTCCTGTTTCCCCCGTAAAAGCGGTCATACCTTGAGTGAAATCAAGATCCAGGTGTTTAACAATCGCGAAATTTTCAATGCGCAAGGTGGTCAGCATGATTTATCCTTGATGTTTGGATTCCCAGCCTAGTTTAATTCGTAATGTATCATAATAATGGTAGTCATGGGGATGCAGCAAACGCAGTTGCTGAGCATTCTTTTCGATGGATACCAGTTGGCCTGCTTTTACCAGACGTGATTCATGACCGTCACAACTGACTCGTAAATCGTTTTCGTTGCTCTCGCTGATTTTTAAATCAATTTTAACCTGGCCATCAACCACAAGAGGACGAGAGCTTAAACTATGTGTAAACATGGGCACCAGGACAATAGCATTAAGTTGCGGATGCATAATGGGTCCTCCAGCCGATAAAGCGTAGGCGGTGGAGCCGGTCGGCGTAGCAAGAATGAGTCCATCTGAACGATAATGACAAACGAATTGCTGATTGATAATCACATCGAACTCAATCAAATGAGTCTCATTCCCTCGGCTTAAAACAACATCGTTAAGCGCATCGCCGTGAAAGTAGGTTGTTTTATCATCATGAATGCGGGTATGTAATAGAAAACGTCTTTCCTCCTGATACTCACCTGCCAGAACTGCGGTAAGCTGGTTTTCTATATTTTGAGGTGAAATATCGGTTAAAAAACCAAGACGTCCCCGATTAATGCCAATTACGGGCACATTCATTCTGATTGCCATACGAGCCGCAGAAAGAAGGCTGCCATCGCCCCCGACAACGACAATCAAGTCCTGTTCTTTCATTGCATCTCGATCAAGAACAGGCAAATTAATTTCAAAGTTTTCTGCGGTGTCTTTATCAAGAAAAGCACTGATATTTTGATTTTGCAAAAAATCGACCAAACGATGTAAAGTTTCTGTGACATCATCGTTAGCACGATGTTGGCGTGCATACAAAATTATACGATTGAATTTTGGTTTCATATCTGGCCAATGGTAAGTGAGTTGTTGTTGCAAACTCAGGTTGACAATTAAGAAAGCGGTTATTGTATCGTATTATTTTTTTGCACAAAACAGTTCTTTTCAATCATGATTATTTTATTGACAGTTCGCATGGGTGTCATTAGACTGGGCCGTGAAATTCACCGGGGGTGCTTTGGATTTGAAAAAAATCAGGCTGAGAAATACCCTTAAACCTGCTCGAGGTAATGCTTGCGGAGGGAGAGTGAACGCTGTTGATTTTGCCATTTCCCCCGTCTCCTGTAATTTGATGACGAGAGAACTTATGACTTTATTTTGTCGAACCAATACCCTGACAGAACCGTTTCGTGGAACACGTTTTGTTTCTACCAATCAGAAAAGTGCTGGCATTCTTGCTCGAATAATTTCTCACCCTTTTAATCAAGGTCTTTATCGAGGAACACTTTCTTCTCGAGTCTTTCAATTGTATTTACAGCAAGACAGATTATATCTGCGTGATTTTTCCAGGGCGCTTAGACTAACTGCGCAGCGGTTTACGAACGAGAGACATGCACAGCAATTTTACCAGCTTGCTGATAATATGGTGGAGAGTGAACGTAAGGTTAATTTGCATTATTTAAATCAATTTCATCCCGCTTCTTTTTTTGAGCATGGCTTGATGATACAGCGCGCCATCCCTGTGATTACTAACTATACAGCACATCTTCTTGAAACTGTCGAACAAGAACCTCTTGAAGTCGCTGTTGCCAGTCTTGTGCCTTGTTTCTGGATTTATTATGAGTTGGGGAAGCAAATGACGATGGCAGGGTGTAAGCAGGATAACCCCTATCGCAAATGGATTGCCACTTATTCCGGGGAACGATTTACCGCATCCACTCAGGCGCTTGTTCAGACTATGACAGAATTAAATGAACCGGTTGAGTGCGATCTGTTATCGCAAAAAATCAGTCATTCTTTTTTACAATCAATGAGGTTCGAATTAGGTTTTTTTGATGCAGTTTACCCCAGTACTCCATTAGTGCAGCCCGAACCTGCACAATTAAACATTGCTTGATTTGATCAAGGAAATAACCGGGTTGTTTACGGCTTCTCCTTATCTTCATTGTCTGATTAATCGCTGGTTCAATCCTTGCAACTGGACGTTTTCAGTAGAGCGATAAGGGTTGATGTCTAATCCTCCGCGTCTTGTATACCGTCCATAAACACTGAGTTTTTCGGGCTTGCAACGAGTCAGAATATCCATAAAAATGCGCTCAATGCATTGTTCATGAAATTCATTGTGATTACGAAAAGAAACCAGATATTTTAACAAGCCTTCCCGATTGATTTGTGGACCGACGTAGCTAATTTGCACGCTCCCCCAATCGGGTTGATGGGTTACCAGGCAGTTGGATTTCAATAAATCAGAATACAAAATTTCTTCGACCTTATTTTCTTTCACAGAGAGATAATCCGGTTCAACAAGGTACACGGAGCATGTGACATCCAGATCATCAATGCACTCGCCTGTAGGTGCCGTTTGAATCAGGGTAAATTCTTTTTCTTTTAAAGACAGAATTCTTACCCGGGCATTTCCACCCAGGCGTAAACTCAAATCTCGCTCGATAGTCTGTTTTATTGCCTCACTATTTTTAAATGGAGTGTTATTGAATGAATTAAAATAAAGTTTTAATGATTTTGACTCAATTAAACAGGGGGTCGCGCAATCATAAATAATTTCAGCCATAGCAATAACAGGTTTGCCTTTTTCATTGAGCCAGGAAACTTCATAATGATTCCAGCAATCAAAGCCATAAAAAGGAAGTTGACAGGGGTTAATGCCAATTTCCTTGCGTTTGATGGCACGGGCAATAGGGAATAATCGCTCAGGATTATAATGCGTATCGTAACTCGATGACTGCCCGAGTTCGAGCTGTTCGGTCCCCGTACGATGTATTTTTTCTAACATGGCAATACTATCTCCCAATAGCGAGAACAAAATCGGTTTGATATGATTTGACGCCGAAGCTCATTGGATTATTCATACTTCACGTTTTTTGAGTCGCACTAATTATAATATCATCGCGTCTATTGTCGACTTTTAGTTAATTGCCTGATTACAGGAATGGTTTCAGGTTTGTAATCATGCCAGATAAAAAATGATTCTGCTGCCTGCTCCACCAGCATGCCTAACCCATCCACTGCTTGCTTGCCATGATAATTGGCCCATTGTATAAACGAAGTAGGATTTTTTAAACAATACGTAAGATCGTAGCAAAAAGTCGCAGGACGTAAGATAACAGAGGGTAGAGGTAATTTTTCCTTGCTTGAATCAGTAGCAGTGGCATTAATAATTAAATCATAACTAGTGATTAATTCGGCGAGCGGTACACATTTCACGGTGCTATAATCAGCCTGTAAATGATGCAGTTTTTCTGCCGTGCGATTCGTAATAGTCAGTTGAGTAATCCCTGAAGCGAGTAACGGATCAATAATTCCTCGCGCAGCACCTCCTGCTCCCAATAAAAGAACCTCTTGATTTTTAAGATCGAAATAGCGAGACAAATCTTTTATGAATCCGACCCCATCAGTATTGTCTCCATAGACTTGCCCTGCACTCAACCATAAAGTATTTGCAGCTTTGGCTCGCGCGCAACGGGTGGTCACTGAATCTGTCAGAGTGAAAGCACGTTGTTTAAAAGGCGAGGTAATATTCAAGCCTTTTCCTCCTTCTGCAAAAAAAGAGGAGACTTGCGATTCAAATTGCTGGTTATCCATTTGCAGTTTATCGTAATGAAGCTCAATGCCTGCCTGGGCTGCAAAATACTGATGAATAAGAGGGGATAAACTATGATCAACGGGATTACCCATTACCGCGAAACGTTTTATCATAATTAGTCCTCTCTCATTTCTGAAGGCTCTAAATCCGGCAGATCAGGGTAGCAAACTTTTCTCTACTACCTCCTGTAGATCGCGTGACAAATCAAGTGTTGTCAGTTGTTTTAATTGTTGCTTTATTAGCGTTTGTCTGTTGGTGTCAAAGCGCCGCCAGCGGGTGAATGGCGTTGCTAATCGTGCAGCAATTTGTGAATTAATCTTATCTACTTTTGCTATATTATCGCCCAGGAAAGCATAGCCACTGCCGTCTGCGGCATGAAAATGGCGAGGATTAGCGTGACAAAAAGCGCCTATTACCGCCCTTACTTTATTGGGATTTTTCATGGTAAATGCTGGATGTTGTAACAAGGTTTTCACCCGGGCTAAAGTATGAGGTAATTCGCTACTTGCCTGAATGGCAAACCATTTCTCCACCACAAGATCTTCTTGCGACCATTGACGATAAAAACTGTCGATGGCCTGTTCACGGGCAACATCGTGAGAGCAATTCGCCAAAGCAGAAAAACTGGCAATTTGATCCGTCATGGTATGTGCTTTAATAAATTGCTCCTGACAAACAGTTAAACAAACGGCTTCATCTGCTTTCATCATTAACCACAGACAAACATTTCGCAAACTTCTTTTTCCATAAGCATTGGCATGCATACGATGATCTTCTTGTTGCCATAAAGTCTGATAAGTTTTCTGTAATAGCGGAAAAAGCTGTCTGCCCAGTTCTGCACGAAAGAAATCACGAGTCTGCTCTACAATATCGACATCAACAACGGTTAAAGTTGCTGCAACCTCTTCAAAACCAGGCGGTATTAACAGTTCAGCCCGTAGTGCATAATCAAGAGATTCATCCTCAAGAACATGCTGAAATGCCGTTATTAATTCAGCAGGTATATGCCACTTGTTACGCGGGGTTTTAAAATAATCAGCAAAACAATTGTGGATTAAACGTTGGGCTACGTCCCATTTTGCATACCCGTTTGACTCAAAACGCAACAACGCCAGTAATTCGTCCTGACTTATTGGATAATGTAATTTAACTGGTGCCGAGAAATCTCGCAGCAACGAAACAATGGGTTTAGTCGCTATATTGGTAAAACTGAAAGTTTGCTGCTTTTCACGTAATTCAAGCACTTCTCGCTCGAGTGACAGCGGGTGGCCATCCGCAGTAAATAGAGCAACGCGTATCGGAATGTGAAACGGTTTTTTGTTTTGACATTCGGGTGTAGGAGGACAGGACTGGTTCATGGTTAAAGTCAGACAGCCATCCTTATAATCGCTGGTAACCTTGACCTCTGGTGTTCCTGCCTGACTATACCATCGTTTGAACTGAGTCAAATCAACCGAATTGGCATCCTCCATAGATGCTACAAAATCATCGATGGTTACTGCCTGTCCATCATGACGCTGAAAATACAAGTCCATGCCGCGGCGAAAACCTGCTTCGCCCAACAAGGTATGCTGCATGCGAATGACTTCGGCCCCTTTGTTATAAATGGTTGCCGTATAAAAGTTATTAATCTCCTGATAAGATTCGGGCCTGACCGGGTGCGCGAGGCTGCCAGCGTCCTCTGGAAACTGACTGCTACGTAATATTTTGACATCCACAATGCGGTTCACATCGCGAGAATTCATATCTCGTGAAAATTCCTGATCGCGAAATACAGTCAATCCTTCTTTTAAACTTAATTGAAACCAATCACGGCAGGTTACACGATTCCCAGTCCAATTATGGAAATATTCATGCCCTACCACGTCTTCAATATCTTCATAATCATCATCTGTCGCTGTATCAGGTCTGGCCAGAATATATTTGGAATTAAAAATATTTAACCCCTTATTTTCCATCGCCCCCATATTAAAATCACTGACGGCAACGATCATGAAAATATCCAGGTCGTATTCCCGCCCGTACATTTCTTCATCCCAACGCATTGCTTTTTTTAAAGACGTCATGGCATGCTCGCATTTGTCTTCATTACCTGGTTCCACGTAAATGTGCAAATCGACTGTTCGGCCTGAACAGGTAATGAACTGATCACGCACGCAAGCCAAATCTCCGGCAACCAACGCGAACAAATAGGATGGTTTTTTAAAAGGGTCTTCCCATTGCACCCAGTGACGACCCTCTGGTAAATCGCCTGAATCAATTAAATTGCCATTGGAAAGCAGAACCGGGTATTTCGTTTTATCAGCGGCAATACGGGTGGTATAGGTTGCTAATACATCTGGCCTGTCCGGGTAAAAAGTAATGCGACGAAAACCTTCTGCTTCGCATTGCGTGCAGAATAAATGATTGGTACGGTAAAGACCGGATAGTTGCGTATTATCCTGAGGTTTTATGCGCGTAATCACTTCCATATTGAATTCATCAGGACATTCAGAGATGATTAAATCGCCATCTTCTAAACGATAAGCGTTCTCTTTAAGAGGCTCTCCATTCATTCGGATACCGACAAGTTCCACCTCATCACCATATAAACATAGATTGCCCGGATGCTGGCGTTGCAATTGCATGCGATTGATTACCAAGGCATGATCATCATGAAGATCAAAATCAAGGGCTACTGCCTTTACTGTAAAAACAGGGGGTTGATAATCTTTAAGATAAATCGTTTTGTTTGGCATGAACTTTGCTCCGATTATGAAAACTTATAAATAGTTATTAAATTAATGATAGGGTTGCTCTATACTAAAGTTAGGAAGATAGTGTCTCGCTTTTATCGGCGAAATGCAAAAAACGAGAAAAGCGTTTTCCCACCCGGGAAATAAGTAAAGGGGATGATTTATGAATACACAGGAATTCCTGTCAGGTTACACAAAACGCTTCGTTGACAATAAGGCTGAAGAAATGAGCCTTGATGAATATCTTGAACTGTGTCGCACGGACCCTTCCGCGTATGCCAACCCGGCTGAGCGTTTATTAATGGCTATCGGGGAACCTGAGATGATTGATACGCGACACGAACCCGTTTTATCGCGTCTTTTCTCAAACAAAATTATTCCTCGTTATACTGTTTTCAAAGAATTTTTCGGGCTTGAAGAACCTATTGAACAAATTGTTGGTTTTTTAAAACACGCAGCCCAAGGTCTGGAAGAAACAAAACAGGTGCTTTACTTGTTAGGACCAGTTGGGGGAGGTAAATCATCGCTGGCAGAAAAATTAAAAGATCTGATGGAAAAGGTTCCTTTTTATGCAATCAAAGGATCGCCGGTATTTGATTCACCGCTTTCATTATTTGATCCAGAAGAAGATGGTGATCTTCTTCTGGAACGTTTCGGCATCCCTAAACGTCATTTGCGCTATGTCATGTCTCCCTGGGCTATTAAACGGTTACAGGAATTCAATGGTGACATTAGCCAATTTCGGGTTATTAAGGTCAAACCTTCCCGAATGAAGCAAATTGCTGTTGCCAAAACAGAGCCTGGTGATGAAAATAACCAGGATATTTCATCGCTGGTAGGCAAGGTTGATATCCGCAAACTGGAGGAATTTTCACAGGATGATCCTGATGCATACAGTTATTCTGGCGGCCTGTGTCGTGCCAACCGCGGATTACTCGAATTCGTTGAAATGTTTAAAGCGCCTATCAAAGTGCTCCATCCGTTATTAACGGCAACACAGGAGGGGAACTATAACGCGACCGAAGGTTTATCCGCCTTGCCTTTTGAAGGGATTATTGTCGCACACTCCAATGAATCAGAATGGCAGACTTTTCGCAATAATAAAAACAATGAAGCATTCATCGATCGTATTAATATCGTTAAAGTGCCTTACTGTCTGCGTGTGTCCGAGGAGTTGCGTATCTATCAGAAACTGCTTGATAACAGCTCGCTTAAGGATGCCCCTTGCGCCCCCGGCACGTTGGAAATGCTGGCTCAGTTTTCAGTATTAACTCGCTTGAAAGAACCACAAAATTCCAGTATTTATTCAAAAATGCGCGTTTATAATGGTGAATCTTTAAAAGATACTGACCCTAAAGCAAAATCGTATCAGGAATATCGTGATTTTGCCGGCGTTGATGAAGGGATGAGTGGTATTTCTACCCGTTTTGCCTTTAAGATTTTATCAAAAGTATTTAATTTTGATCACTCTGAAGTCGCCGCTAATCCCGTCCATCTGCTGTATGTTCTTGAGCGGCAGATTGAGCAGGAACAATTTCCTCAGGAACTTCATGAAAAATATCTCACTTTTCTCAAAGAACATTTGACTTCGAAATACGTCGAGCTAATCGGGAAGGAAATTCAGACTGCGTATCTGGAGTCGTATTCAGAATACGGACAAAATATATTTGATCGTTATATTACCTATGCTGATTTTTGGATTCAGGATCAAGATTATCGCGATCCCGATACTGGTGAAATCTTCGACCGCGGTTCACTCAATCTGGAACTTGAAAAAATAGAAAAACCAGCAGGAATTTCCAATCCCAAGGATT
Organism: Legionella fairfieldensis ATCC 49588; assembly: GCF_000621525.1. Taxonomy (GTDB): domain Bacteria; phylum Pseudomonadota; class Gammaproteobacteria; order Legionellales; family Legionellaceae; genus Tatlockia; species Tatlockia fairfieldensis. The sequence goes on from NZ_KK211299.1 coordinate 149,362, forward strand.
TCCGTAATGAGGTTGTTAACTTTGTACTGAGAGCCAGAGCTAATAACCAGGGGAAAAATCCAGTCTGGAATAGCTATGAAAAATTAAAATCAGTGATTGAGAAAAAAATGTTTACTAATACGGAAGATCTGTTGCCTGTTATTTCTTTCAATGCGAAAGCATCTGAAGATGACAAGAAAAAACATGAAGAATTTATCTCTCGTATGATAGAAAAAGGTTATACAAGAAAACAGGTTCGTTTGTTGTGTGAATGGTACTTACGAGTAAGAAAATCGCAATAAAAGTAACCTGGTTGAATTGGCGGCTTGGAGGCAGACCTGCATCAATACTAATTTGGGGGTTCTTAAGCCGCATTTAATGCCGCACTAAAAAGGATTGTTTATGTCGCAATTGATAGATAGACGCCTAAATGCGGGTAAAAAAAGTACAGTTAATCGTCAACGCTTTTTGCGTCGCTATAAAAATCAAATTAAACGTGCTGTCTCTGAGGCTGTTGGAAAGCGCAGTATCACCGAGATTGACCAAGGTGAACAGATAACCATTCCAGCTAAAGATATTTCTGAGCCTCGATTTCATAGAGGCCGGGGAGGGCACATAGAACAAGTTCTCCCGGGCAATGAAGAATTTGTTAGGGGCGATCGCATTAAACGTCCGGGTCAGGCTGAGGGCGGTAGCGGTGATGGGCAAGCCAGTAATAGCGGCGAGGGTGAAGATGATTTTGTGTTTCAACTATCACGTGAGGAGTTTCTGGAATTATATTTTGAGGATTTGGAACTGCCCGATCTCGTTAAAAAAGAGTTGGCTCGCTTAACAACATTCAAGACGGTGCGCATGGGCGTTAGCAGCAGCGGTATCCCTGCCAATATCAATGTCATTCGTTCCATGCGCCAGGCAACTGGCAGACGTATGGCTTTAGCATCGCCTTACAAGCGCCAATTGCATGAAGCGGAAGAGGAATTAGCCAGACTGGAGAAAACAACTGCGCCAGATCAAGTAGAGTTATTACGCTTGCAACGTGATATTGTTTTTTTAAAAAAGAAAATAAATGCCGTACCTTTTATTGATACGATTGATTTGCGTTATAATAATCGAATTCGCATCGCTGCCCCCTCAACGCAGGCGGTAATGTTCTGCATTATGGATGTTTCTGGCTCGATGGATGAAGCTAAAAAAGACATTGCCAAACGTTTTTTTATCTTGCTTTATTTGTTCCTTACCAAAAATTACGAAAAAATAGAGCTTGTTTTTATTCGTCATCATACTTCGGCAAAAGAAGTCAATGAAGAAGAATTTTTTTATTCCCGCGAAACGGGAGGTACTGTTGTTTCGAGTGCGCTGGAATTATTAAATAATATTATCCAGGCTCGTTATCCGGTATCGTCCTGGAATATTTACGTAGCCCAAGCTTCGGATGGTGACAACTGGAACGCAGATTCTCCCTATTGTCAGGAGCTGTTACAAGAAAAAATTATGCCTCTACTGCAATATTTCGCCTATATTGAAATCATGCCCCGCCACCATCAAAGTCTTTGGGAAGTTTATCAGCAGATAAAGGCTGGCTATCCTAATTTCGCCATGGAAAACATTGATAATGTGGCCGATATTTATCCTGTCTTTCGTGAGTTATTCAAAAGGAAAACAGCATGAAAAAGAAAAAGCCTTTATCCACAGGTGCTGAGTGGACCTTTGAACTGATTCAAGACTACGATAGAGAAATTTCCCGCCTGGCGAAGGATTTTAAATTAGATACTTACCCTAATCAGATTGAAATCATTTCCGCTGAACAAATGATGGACGCTTACGCGTCAGTGGGTATGCCGATAGGTTATCATCACTGGTCTTTTGGTAAACATTTTGTTGGTGTTGAGAAAAGCTATCAACGTGGCCACATGGGACTGGCTTATGAACTGGTTATTAATTCCAATCCCTGCATCTCCTACTTGATGGAAGAAAATACCATGGCCATGCAAGCCCTTGTTATCGCTCATGCCTGCTATGGTCATAATTCCTTTTTTAAAAACAATTATCTTTTTAAAATGTGGACTTCAGCGGATGCCATTATTGATTATCTGGTATTTGCCAGACATTATATTAGTGAGTGTGAACAACGCTATGGTATTGATGAAGTAGAGGCTACGCTTGACGCTTGTCATGCATTAATGAATTATGGGGTGGATCGCTATAAGCACCCTCCAACCCTGTCTATTCAGGAAGAGAAAATTCGCCAGCAAAATCGGGAAATTTATTTGCAATCACAGGTGAATGAATTATGGCGAACTATACCCCAGGGTAAACACAGGGACGAAAATGGATTGAAAAAACGTTTTCCTGAAGACCCACAGGAAAATATTCTTTATTTTATTGAAAAAAATGCGCCTCTCCTGGAATCCTGGCAGCGTGAAATCATTCGAATTGTACGAAAAATTGCACAATATTTTTATCCGCAAGGTCAAACCAAAGTCATGAATGAAGGATGGGCGTGCTTTTGGCATTATACCCTTTTGCATGCGCTTTATGATGAAGGGTTTGTTACGGATGAATTTATGCTGGAAGTGTTACAAAATCACACGAATGTGATTATGCAACCCGCTTTCAACAGTCCTTACTTTAATGGAATTAATCCCTACACGCTTGGTTATCACATGATGCAGGATATTAAGCGTATTTGTGAAAATCCCACTGACGAGGATAAACGCTGGTTCCCTTATCTGGCAAATAACGACTGGCTCACCAGTCTGGATCTGGCCATGCGCAATTTTAAAGATGAAAGTTTTATCGCCCAATATTTATCACCTCGTTTAATCCGGGATCTTAAATTATTTTGTATTATTGACGATGACAGGCATCCTGATTTAGTGATTAATGCTATTCACGATGAACAGGGGTACAAGACAATTCGTGAGGCGTTGTCAAAGCAATATAATCTGGGTTTTTTAGAACCGGACATTCAAATATATTCCGTGGATATAGAAGGCGATCGGTCCCTTACTCTGCAATATGTTCAGCAAAATCATGTGCCTTTAGGAGAGAACACCGAAGAAGTACTTAAGCATTTATACACATTATGGAAGTTTCCAGTCGTTTTGCAAACAGTAGATCCTCAAGGACAAATTACCAGGGAGTATCATTGCCCTCCTCGTCCTCCAATGAATAAAGATAGCAGTGAAGAAAAAAAGCGTTAAAAGTTTGCTAACTGTGTTTATCCTGTTTTGTGTATTATATCGGCATATTTTTCAAAATCTAACCTGAAAATCCAGTAACCCAATATACTTTTTAAAGGGAAAATTATGCCTTCATTACCAGAAACAATCATTAATTATCAAGAAAACAGAAATAAGCTCGATGAAACAAACAAAGAAAATCAGCTTAGAAATCAAGAAACTGGAAAAGAAGAAAAGAAAGGATTCAAGACTCTTTAGTTTTTTCAAAAAAGTGTGAACCACCAGACCGCTATGCGGTCTGGGTAAGAGATCAATGGGTTAATAGATTAGGCTTCTGACACAACGAACACCCCGTTGATTTCTCTTATTGAAGAGGCCCTGAGAGCTGTTAACACCGGAGGTGAAGTACTGAACCCACGCATCGGTAGAGGGACCTGCAGAATGCTCAGTGGAACTCCAGTAGTTGCCATTAGGGGTTGCTTGAAGACCCGCCAGGTCAAACAGGCTGGTTTGTACATTTTGCAACGTGGGGGTGGCTGAAGTGCCACAACCACTACCTTGAGTATTCATGTCATATCCCATCTCACAAATGGCGGGCAGATACCAGTCAGAATACCCACTGATTAATTGCGTACATAATCCTGCGGCGTAGTAAGTGATGGTGGTTGGTCCGGGATCTGCAGTAAAGAGAGGAGTACCTCCATTTGCCGTGGTATTGTTGGTAACAAATTGGTTATAAAAGGTCACGATGTTATTGGTATTGCAAGAACCGTCTGATATTCCATCGCATTGGGCAAAATCAGCAGCGGTAAAAGGATTGGGATTGGTATAGGTCGTTGAAAAAAAGGAAGCAAAATCGGCGTAAGTGGGGGAGCCAAGGGAGGATGTGGAGGTTCGATCAACCCCAGGAATCATATCCCAGCTTACATCAACATTGTTCATCCCACCGCTTCCGCCACCAATACCTCCATTTGAACTCCAGACAATCCCATCCGGAGGATAAACAGCGATCTGGTCTGTTGTTGTGAAGACTTTCCCACCCACGCTGTCAGTATTGGGAGCTGTGTCATCAAAAGCAAAGACATAACCGCCCTGATAAATACAGCCATAGCTTAAGATGACTACATCAATCGATACGGTCGTTGCGTTGTCAGCGCTGACCTCAACTGCGCCGGGCACAGGCGCTGTTCCACTTGAGCAGGGATTGGTACCATCGGAGGTGGCTGTGGCGCCGGGGGTAATGGTAATTGTGCAACTGCTGCCTGCTGCCAGTGTACTTCCACAGGTGGTGGTGTTTGAGGTTCCTGCGGGCCAAGTCGGTGGAGCGACCGATAAGTTCACCGCTGGATTAGTGCCTGTGTTGGTAATCGTAATCACGCGGGCAAGCCCGGAAGAAGGTGTTCCAGTGATTCCGTATTCTGTAAACCCTGTGACGCTTAGCGCTAATTGACTTACGCTTGTGCTCAGCGCGGTCGGATCCGGGGTACAGTTGACACTAACATTGGTAACATTCCCCGCACCCATCGTACCGCTGCCATTGGTGACCGTACAGGTTTGACCTGGTGGCTGCGTTAATACCGTCACATTATAGGGCGCACCCTGAGCCACGGTTGAAGTAAAAGTAAACGCCCCGTCACTACTCAGGGATAAATTATCCGCGCCATTGTTTTGGAGCACAACGGTTCCGGAGGATAAACCGGATAAAGTGCCTCCCACCGTGTAAGCATTGACGGAACATTGCACTTGTACAGTGGTGATATTAGAGCCACCTGCGGTACCACTGCCGCCGGTTACTGTACAGGTTTGTGTTGCGGGCTGTGTCAGAATCGTCACATTGTAGGTTGCCCCTTGAGCAATGGGTGTGGGAAAGGTAAAGGCCCCGTTGCTGTTGACGGTCAGGGTATCGCCGCCATTATTTTGCAGCACCACTGATTCTGATACCGCCAGCCCGGCAACATTTCCCCCTACGGTGCGGGTATTTGTGGAGCAATTCACGGTCACGTTGGTGACATTGGCATTAATGAGGATACCGCTGCCATTGGTTACGGTACAGGTTTGAGTGGCAGGTTGACTTTGCACCGTGACTGAATAAGTACTTCCCGGAGGGAGCGCGCTTGAAAAGGTAAAGGTTCCGTCTGCATTCAAGGTCAGTGCATCACTCCCATTATTTGCAAGCACTAAAGTCCCTAAAAGACCAAAGACAGAGCCCCCTACGGTATAATTGGCTCCTTTGATAATATGTAAGATGTCAGGGCGGCCTGGCTGATAACATTGGTTGGGATTGCCATGCTCGCACACGGCAGGGCCGCCCAGAATATCCCCTTTCAAGGTGTTACCGTTAATGAATAAACTTAAAATACAGGATTGCTGGTAGCCTAAAACAAAAAGACTGGCGCAGTGACCTGGCGTTGTTACCTGGGTCACTCCGGGTATGTTTTTCATCACCAGCGTATGTGGCCTTCTGGATTGATTGGTCACTTGATAGCTTACCGTAGCGGTAGCGTCTGCTTCCACCGTGAGATTTGTCGGAGTTAATGGGGTAAATGTCCACAAGGGCATGCCTGCGTGCGCGAAAGCCATGGCCAATGCCAGCCATGCGCCAGTCATTATTCTCATAATCTGTCTACTGTTCATCAGGTGTCCTTATGCAATGTAAGTAAGAGTAAACCACACCTCAGAGGTGTCGGGGTATGGAGGATTGCTCGTGACGAGAGAAAAAATGCGATGCTTCATAAGTGCTCCTACAAAGTAAAAACGAAATTATGGAAAAAAAGCAGCCAGCCATAATCTTGAATAATGAGGAAAGGGATGCAACACGCACCGTAAGTTTTAGACAACTCAAAAAAAGAAAACAGAACTGGAAACAAAGAAACCAAAATCGAACAAAATCCGGTATGGGTTGGCAGCTCCGGGCAATAGCTCTGTTATTGCCTCTTACAAGCAGTCCCTTTTTAATAGCTGATAGATAATTCATTCCTTGCCTCAGCAATCCTGCATATTGTTATTTGGTGCGATTTGACATCAATAAACTCTCAAAAATTATCATAATTTGTTGATGTTTAAAATCAAAATATTCTTTTTTATTTGAACTTGGCCTCGTTAACGTTTTCTTTGTCGCGAGGGAGATATCGTTTCATGATACTCAACTTGTCTGAAAAAGTTACCTTGATTAAACCTACGTGTTTTGAATAGCGAGCGTAGGCTGGGCTTCACAGCCTAGCCTATTAACTAATTCAATAGATAATTGAAATTAATAGTGATATCGGCATTGGACAATATAAAGAGCCTTATCAGTCGGTTTGTAAATAATTCGATGTTCTCTATCAATTCGTCGCGACCAATAACCCGACCAATGATGTTTTAAAGGTTCCGGGTCACCTATTCCATCAAAGGGATTTCGTTGAATATCTTTTATAAGTGCATTAATTCGTTTAATGATTTTTTTATCAGTTGCCTGCCAGTAAAGATAATCATCCCAGGCATTTTCAGCCCATGATAAAATCATTCTTCAATGATTCCATGTTTTTGGGTTTTTCCAGCTTCGACTTCAGCTATTGCTTGACTTAAACGCTCTGCATTTTTCGGGCTTGTCATTAAGTAAGCTGTTTCTTCGTAAGATTTAAAATCTTCCAGGGACATAATGACTGCCGGTTTTCCATTTTGTCTGGTGATGAGAATAGAAACATGATCTTCATTTACTTTATCAAGAGTGCTTGCCAAATTATTTCTTAAAGCGGAGTAACTTAAAACTTCCATAATAATTCCCTGGTAATAATTGTACTTAATATGGTACATGTACTTATAATTGTTCGCAAGCTTAATTGGAGTATAAAGCGAGCGTAGGCTGGACTTTTCAGCTCTCAATAGCCGCTATATGGCAAACTCGAGTAAAAATGGGGAGATTACCTCACCGCCTGCATAGATTATGATTAAATCAAATTTAAGCCCATTAAAAAATCATCATAAAATTTATTATTAATTTTCAGAGCTTGAGTGATTGTTCCTTCAATAACAAAATTAAATTTTTTATATAAATTAATAGCAGAAAAATTATCTGTTCTTACTTGCAATTGTATTTTAACGAGATTTTTTTTCTTAGCCCAACCAATCGCCTCGACCAGCATTTTTTTCCCAATAGATTGCCCCCAATGAGATTTTTTTACGCTTAAACCTAAGTGCCCAATATGGTCTAAGCGAGAGGCATTTGAAACATCTAGAAATAATTGTGAAACAATCATCTGATTTATTTTACCCACAAGCATGAGTGAGTTTTCTTTTTTTAAGCATTCATTAATAATGTCTATTTCTTCTTTAAGGGAAACGGGAAACTCATTTTGACCAAATGTGAGAAAATCCGTTTCCCCTCCAATACTATTTAAAAAGTCAATTATTTCTTGAGCATCTTCTGGTTCAGCTTTTTTAATAGTAAGAATTTCCATCTATTCATTCAGCCTCTGTAATCAAAATTTCAAAAACTTTACCATCATCCAGTGTCAATGTTAAATCATTTAAATGCTCGCTTTAGGCAACTTGTTTGTTTGGCGACCCTAACGGTAGAGACTAGCGTATAAATCCTCAGCCCTTATAAACCAAATACCTTTAATTTTTTCCTTTTCAAAAGCTATTTTTATTCCTTCAGATACTAATAAGTGATTTGTATATTCTTCATCTCTTGCGATCTTATGCGCTCCCATGCAACCAGGCTTATAGGTTAAATATCTAAAAGTATCGATAGCATCTGTCCCCGCTATTAGATTATAAATAGATTTTTCACGATCAATGCCTACAATGGTAGAAGTGACATTTAATAACTTATAATTGATCAGGATACCATCCTTGCAGTGAACCTCTGTATCAAAAAATTGCACATCAGCAGGCGCTAATTCTAGCAATAAATCTACTATCTTTTGATTCACTAGTGGAGATGATGAGTTGTTGGGAATACAATCATAGCTACTAATTTTTTCTTGCAACATTTCATGTACAAAAATGATTTTCTTGTCTACTTTCTTGTTTGCTAATCGAACACCATCTAAAAATAAAAACCGATCGGGTGAGTGTTCTCTATCGTATTCAGCTATTAATTTATTAGTACAATTTTTAGGTTTTTGCCATAAATAAATCATTTTTCACCTTACTTAACCTCAGCTCGACATAAGGAATTTATTATTTTGTATTTTTGTATGAAGATGTAAAGAGGGTTTTCTTGGTTTAAGCATATAAGCCATGAGTCCCGCCAACAAATTAATGACAAAATTATCAGGTTTTCTGTGTCTTGAATGGTCGATATGACAAATTGACTTTAGTTGCTCTATTACCGTTTCAACCAGTCCACGGTGATTCAAAAAGAACTGGTCAAAAAGATTCATTGTTTTTTCTTTCATATTTCGCCTCACCCTGGTGATGAGGCGTAAGCCCTTTGCCAATAAGGACTCTGTTTTTTGTTTTGACAAATACCCCTTGTCCCCAGCAGCGAGTCCTTCAAGGTTTTTAAAGAGTTGTTCTAATGGGACCCGGTCATCTACATTGCCTTTGGTAATGCAAAAAGCCACTAACTCGCCCTCATGGTTAATCACTACATGAAGTTTGAACCCAAAAAACCACCCCATGGATGTCTTGCCTCGCTCGGCTATCCCATCAAAGGTCTTGTGACGATAAATGCGTTTATTATGGCAGACTGCAAGAGGTGTTGAGTCAACATAATACAAACCGGTTTTCTTACCCAATCGCGAGTAAAGATAGGCTGTTAACGGAATGAGAACGCTCGACATAATTTCTGTAAATCGATTGTAACTCACCAGCTCTGGGAAATAGTTCCTCATATCCTTCTGCACACAATCACGATAATAATCTTTAAAGGTACGGTAATGACTCAAATGAAATAAAATAACTAGCGTCATGATTTCACTGGCCGACATTCTACAAAACCGAGCACGCTTTCTATTGGGGGATGGAAGTATATAAAATGAACTTTCTTTAAACCATGCCTTGCAAAAATCATCAATATCACAGAATATTTCTACTATCGGTACCAACATCTTATTTCCTTATAAACTGGGGAGTTTTTAACGAACTAAAATGTACTTGGTACCGATGCTCATTGCAATATTGCTATTATTTAAAAATTTCTTATATCGAGTTGAGGTTA
>NZ_JHYC01000004.1 GCF_000621525.1 Legionella fairfieldensis ATCC 49588
TTTCTTCATATACTCCGGTGATTTCTCCCAGTCCGTCGCTTTTTTCTTACAGATTGCCTGTAAATGCGCCTCTATCTCTTGCGAGGGCAAGGAAAGTAATCCATCAAGCTTTTTGCACAACGCCTTCATTAAGGATTTTCTGTTCCGCGCATCGAGCTGCCGTTCAGCTTCTTTCCTTGCTGTTGCTTCTTTCTCTGCTTGTGTCTCAGCTTCTTTCCTTGCTGTTGCTTCTTTCTCTGCCGTTTCCTTGGCTTTCTCCGCTTGTGTCTCAGCTTCTTTCCTTGCTGCTGCTTCTTGCTCTGCCTTCTCCATAGCTTGTCTGGCGGCTATTGTGACTTCTTCAACCTTTTTTTCAGCCTGCACTCGTCCTTCGTGTTCTTTCCTGGCCGTATTTTCTGATTGGTTTATCTTTATTTTTGCCTGCATTAAACTCAAAGCATTTATTTCACGCTGTCGATTTTCACTTAATTTCGTCAATATATTCTCAAGCTCGCCCATGACTGTTTTAATGGCATCAAATTCTTTTTTACCGAGTTCTCTATACCAGCCAACAATTTTTCCTGCCTCTAATATTAAGTTATCGCATTGCTTTTCAATTTCATAATATTTTTTTCGTGCCTTATCCAGGAGAGAACGTTTGTCTTTATTGAGTTGCAGTTGCTTGTCAACTTCCTTGGGATCAAGTAGTTTATCTTTCGCTATAGGGTCGACTTGCAAGTCGTCATTAAACAGTAGCTGAATAATTTGCATCAGGGCAGCCAGAAGCCTGGCACGTTCCTCTCTGCCGTCTTGCGGGTTACGATTGTTAGAGAAAAGGCGCCGCAGGAAGCCAGGATCGTATACAGCCTCGTGCAATTGATTGCCGAAATTACTGGCCGCACCAGCCAGTGATTCTAAAGTCTTTTCCATTTCAATAATGCAGTTTTCCAAATATTTTGCCCGTTGTTGCAGGTGCGTTAACATAAAACCTGAAGAGATCCCCAAGGCGTAGACAATTGCAATCGACAAATCTTGATGGTTAGTTTTATCATCCTGGTGGAGTAGCTTCTGAAAGATTTTTTCTGGATTAGCTCCTAATACTACAAGGCCTTGTAAAATAGGTCCCCAGTAGGTTTTCATGGTTTCATTTTGACTTTGGGTTGCACAATGAAACAGTAGGCGATCAAATTGATCATCTTCGCACAGCGAATCACTCGCTATTAAAAGGATACGGGATGAAAGGATATGAAAAACTACATCTACTGCCAACGAATTTGGATTAGCGATGGCTGCTTTTTTGACCCAGTAAGTCCATTGCGCTTGCAAGCGAGCTTTTTTATCTTCTTTCCATATTTCGCGCTTTTCTTTTTGACGATTAAATTCAGCTTGTCGATATTGTCTTTCTTTAATCATATGGTCATTGTAAGTTTTATTTAATGTGACCAAGTGAGAATTTATCTGTTTCTGAGCAACAACCAGATCACGGCTCTCTGAGTTCTCCGTGGACTTTGCGGGCGCTAGTTTACCCACTTCCTTTAAAGCCCACTTCTGGACTTCGTCCTGGTTTGAACTTAAACCGTCCTTCACTTTATTAGAGTAGCTAATCCTGGCGCGTAATTCGGTGCTTTTATTCGTGTATTTTTGATGGTAAGTTTGTAATTTTTTGAACTCCGAATCACCAAACAACGGACTGTCTTGCTGGATGCTGCATAACTCTTTCCAGAAATCAATAAACGATGGCTGCGCTTCTTTAGACAGGTGGCTTTTTTTATCCGCCTGGGTTTCTTTAAAAACTTTAAACCCATATTCAAAAAGTTTTTCTAATTCAGATATGAATTGTTTAAGAATCGCGGGATTCATGATTTCTTTTTCTCTTTCCAAGCGCCTGTCTTCAAGTGCTTGCAACAACTTATCAGGATTAGTATGCGCTGCCAGAGTTTCCTGCTGAGAAAGCTGTAATGGCGGCTCCTTATAGTCATAGGCACTCTCATTAATACGCTTTAGCGCCAGCTGCAAATAATGGTCAGTTTTTCGATAGTTAATAGCTAAACCGATAGGAGTAATTGGTTTTTCCTCTTTATTTTTTATCAGTGGATTAGCTTTGGCGGTTTCCAACAAATAACGAACCAGAATAGGCTGGTTTTCGCTGAGAGCATAGTGGAGAAGGGTATTTCCCATTTTATCGACTGGCTCATCAACATGATGGGTAAGCAGATAGGCTTGCAAGCCCAGGAGGTCGCCATTTCTAATAATGGCTAAAACGCTTAGAAAGCCTTTATGAGGATCGTTTATTAAATGATGTTTCATTACATCCAACTCAATACCTTCCATTTTCTCTATTTCTTGCGGTACTTTTTCTTTTAATTCTTCGTCTTCCATGTCCCTTCTTTTTTTAGGTTGATAAGGGAGGTTTGGCCTGATGACATTTTTTTTGGGGAGACTGTTTTTTAGTTGGGTTAAACCTTCCAAAGACTCATTGAGATCCTGAGAAGACAAATAAATGACAAACATGTCTTCTATAAAAGTTCCTTTAGGAAGTAGCCTGGTTAACGTTGCTGCTTCTTCCGCGGTATAAATGCCCTTATCTTTTTTCTCCAAGGTGAGAACATAAGATTTATCCGCTTCGTCCTCCAGCGCAAAAGTCAGGCTATAAGCATCCACTTCCTTTTTCCAGTGACAAGTAAAATCAATTATTGCTTGTTCCTGCACTAATTCCTGGTAATGCGTATAGTCATCCTGATGAAAGCGCTGCTTAATGATGTCTTCAGCAATTTCGGCTGCGAACTTCTGAAATTCATCTTTCATAACGGAAAAAGTAATGGTTCCATTTTCCATTTGAAAGGTTCGCTGCTGAGTAAGAAACAATCTTAAAAAGTCGGCTACTTTCTCAGCTCTCTTACTGTTCGAAACCTTAGCAGAAAATCGATAGCGATCGTCATTCTCGACAACCGACCAAGGAATAAGCTGTTCTTCATCGACTACCCTTAAATGCTGCAATGCCACAGTACCATCGGGTGAACGCAAAGAGGTTCCCTCTTTGCCTAAGGAAATTTTTTCTAAATGATCCAGGCAATCCAGAAGTTGGGGAGGAAGGTAGATGTTATCTCCCAACTTATCCAATAATTTCTTAATCGCATCCAGAACTCTTTTTTTAGTTCCCTTAACAGCCTCAACAATGGCTAAATAATGCGCCTTGTGGTGTGGCTCTTTTTCAGCAAGGTTTTGAAAACGGTTAATGTAGTCATCAATTAATTTTTCAATAGCGTTGCTTTCAATGTCCTCAAGCCGCTCCCTAAAAGCGACGTCATGATGCAGCGCTGAATCATTCGTATCTCTGCCCGCCAGTTTGGCATAAATAAGCATGCCTTGCGCCAATTCACTGCGTCTGCTGTCATGGAAAATAGAAAAATTCTTATAACGTGATAGAAGCTTTACCGGTAAATGCCAATTCGGCAATAAGTGCTGAATAATTTGATTTTCCCCACGATAGGCATGACCAAAATCAATACCAAAAAGCTGTTGATTAATTTCTAACTTATTGCCGCCTTCTTCGCCTATGCCATCATAATCTCCTTGTACTAATAGAGTGGCAAAATGGGAGGCTAAATCAGCAATGGAATGATTTGCTATATAGCAAATACCAGCAGGCTGCCTTAGATCAGTCTTTTTTGCACGATAGTTATGGTAGGGAAATTGGTTGCTGCCTCCTTTCAAAGGACCCAAGGTAGTAGCATTATTCAACCATTTGCCTTTTAGCAACAATTTAAGATCACCATTTTCGTAAATTCCTGGAAGAAGCGTTTGCTCTTGTACATTCATACCGCTTGCACGGGCCAAATCATTGGCCAGGGCTTCCAACACGGCATCCCGATTTTTCTCAAGCGGCGAGCCTATCTTATAGAAACGAAATGCTTCAACACAGAGACTTCCCCAGAGTGGATGCACTTGATAAGCCCTCTGGATAACATGAGTGCGTTTTAAATTCTCTCGCTCAGGAGCAACACGTCCTTCGCTGATTAGCGTGTAATCCATCTTAACTAAATACTTGGGTAACTCCTGTGCGTTATCATGGTAAAGTTTTGCTAAATCACCACTGCATTGATTATAAAAATAGTCCAATCGTGCCTGGCGCTCAGGAAAACACCGCTCAAGATAAGCCACTTGATCTTCAACAAGACTTGCAAAAAAACCAGGTTCAACTCCTACCGGTTTTTTGCCGAGCTCCATCACAGAACCTCGGCGATTACGATTGCTTTTTTGATAATTGCCTCTTAATTTTAAATCCTTTAGCCCGACTGATTGCTGCTGATTTTCTTGGGGTTGCTGATTTTCAACATTTTGGGTCTTGGTTATCATAAGATGCGCTTCCATGATATCCAGCGCTCTTAACATCGAGGCTTCATCCATTGCGTAAGTTCTGCATATAGAAGAGTAGATAAGCTCTCTTACCAAGCGTTTGTAGTGAATTTTATTCCATCGAGCATCATTGTCCGTGATGCGTTCTAATTCGGCTTCATCAATATCTAAAAAATGAAGCGCCCTCCTGGTTTCCTGATCGCCATTTTTTAAGTGGGAAGGAGACAAAGAGGCGGTCTTTTCTTTCACTGAAGAGGGGGCCGTTTTTAAATGATTTAAATCGCTTTTTGAATATTTCCAACGATTGTCGTATTGAAGGGTTCTTAAATCAGTGCAGCCTTTTTTGTACTGCACTCCATCAAGGGAATGACCCTCAAGGCGTTTCATTAATTCTTCAACGGCAATAACGCCACAAGAAACCTTATCCAATTGCCGGCATGAAAAATAAGTGCTTTGAATTGCTGCAAATGTAAAAGTTGGCTTTTCCGCAGGATGAATTTTAGCAATGCACTCAGCCATGCGCTTTGCAATGCTGGCTTGCAAATCGTTTGCAATATCAGGCTTTATTTGTCCTCCACCAAACGGGTCATGAGCAGTCATTTCGATTTGATAGTGATTGCTTTTTCTCCTGATTTGTATTTCCCCTGTAAGCCAATGGCCATCAATGTTATTCAGCCGTTCTCCGCTGAGATAAGGAAATAAAATTTTGACGGCCAGGCCAGGCTTGTTTAAAAGGGACGGCATCACCTCGTCGAATACATCATGTAAATCGTCCCACGCTTTATCATAAGCTTCTTTTAGACGCTCTCTATTGAATTCATGTGCTTGTAAATGAGCTAATAGTGTAGGATAAATATTGTCACTTTTGGCACCAATAGATGATTGCAAGGTTTCTTTTAATAAATGAATTTGTTCTTCATTATTAGGAAGCGCTTGCAGTGTTGCCAAGGTATCATGGTTTAATTTATTGGTAAGAACGTGAGCGTCTGAAATACACTGTTTTGTTTTATTAAGAAAGTAATCGATAGCGGTTGAATGCAAAGACTCCTGGTCGACGGGAGGAGTGAGGGCAACAAGAAAGGTATTTTTGTGTTCCTCATAAGTTTTTTCTAACAAATAATTGCATTTTTCTGCAAAATGGTAGTTTTTCCATTTCAGCATCGCCTGCATACTTTGGTCGACATCATCCGAAGTATATTTGTAAGATAGATTTAAAAATGGTTTTTCTGGGATAGTGGTTATTTCCCTTCGTGGTTCTTGATTTCTCTGAGATACTACTGTATTCGTTGGCATAGCGAACAACTCCATATTTTACAGCGACCCCCATTGTATAATAAAAGATCATGTTAGTCTATAAACAAGCGTTAAATATTACTTTTTCTCAGCAAGCCAAATGGTTGCTAGCCGCATCTCTTTGATTTTTCTATTAATTGCTTTAGATTGTTCCACCTAATAGAGTAAAAATACGCTCAGCTTCGCTTTCATATTTGGTAAAGCTGGTAATTTTGAGCACGGTAGGACCACATCTCGTTATCGATGACCATCCGTAACATGCCCTCTCCCCAACCCTCTCCCGCGAAAAGCACCATCATACTATCAACGCTCCCTCCGCGGGAGAGGGGGAGTATCATAGTGAAATTGAAAAATATGTGCTCAATTCAAGATTAAATCTTGTTTAAAAAAACTTCAGGGGCGTTGCTTATTCTAATTATTGAGGATGGCATGGTTTGTCAGCGCCTATATTATTGTTTTCTTCCAGAGCCAAACTATTACCTTACTATGGCTTCTAGTGGAAACGAGGGCTTGCAATGCTTAATGGAACAACCCTATGATTACCCGATCTATCGGAAAAAGAAGTGCTTAAAGCCATTCGTCTTTATCGGACAATACCTATTATCATGGTAACCGCACATGGCGACGAACGCCTTCGAGAAGAATGCCTCTTATCAGGCGCTAATCAATTCCTTACTAAACCTGTATCGTCTAAAAATTTGAATAAAACAATTAATTTTCAAATTTAGGTAAAATTTATGAAATATTCAAACTGCGAAGTCGTTTTAATGTTTGATCGCGCCATAGAGGATTTACGAGATCCTCAAAAATTAAATGCAATTTATAAAATTTTAACGATTTATCGTTTTCCTATGTCGGTTAATCCCGAAAATAAATTGGAAATAAATCGCTTATCGAATGAAGATATCGAATTGCTTAACACGAATGAACACGAATTTATTAAACGCAAAATTGAGGCTATAGATCCTCGTTATCAGGTGATGTATGTACCCAAATCCCTCTACCAATTAGCTTATATTCGCTCTTTCTTTGAACGTCTCGGTGATTTTTCTACGGAGATTCTAAAGATAGATCAACGCTATCATCAGCTGGACCTGGATTTTGCAGCAAAAAAAATAACACCCAATAACTATGATCAATTAGCAGAGCAGCTTAATCAAGATAGTGAAGAGGCCTCTCGCCCATTTAAACAATGGATCAGAGAGAGAAGAAGAATCATTTTTGATTGGTGTCCTGATAAAAATATCGGATATTATAAATATTGTAAAGATTATCTAAATCGTGAAGAAGTAATTAATGAATGGATTCAGTTTAATAATATTATTTCAATTTATTTGACCCATTATAAGTTAGCTGAAAACTCATTTTACGCATTAATTGAAGAAATGGTCAACAGCATATTAAATATCGTAAAATCCAATAAAATAAATACTGATATTTTTGAATCATTTGGACCGCAAGTAAAAATTTTTGAAATAATTCATCAGTATGATCCACAGCTTTTTCTTATTAAAAACATCATTAATCTGGAGTGGGCTTTTAAGGATAAACCTTACTGTATTATATATCGTGGGGTAGAGTTTGAATCCAAAGGATTTCCTGATTTTAAAAAAATGAATATTGGCTATGTGATTAATCAAGAAAAGCAGCGTCCTTTAACACTATCCTATTCAGATGGAATATTCGGAGGGTTTTATAAAGATTCTGTAAGTGGGATGTGTTTTTCTTATCTGGTTACAAAAGATGTAACAGGTATGGCGGTATTAATCTCGAATAATATTTTAAAACAAGACACTGATTTTATTTTTCTTCCCCCTATTCCTGCATTGGCTGCAATAAATGGAGATTTTGAATTTCATCATCCAAGAAGTAAGGTGCCAAATTTATCTCAAAGTTTTGTTGGTAATATCCCCTGTGGAGTGGCTTGTACAGGGACAGTTTCTGACTCGAAAAATGAAATAAATTTTCGCGAAATCCTGGTTTCCAATGCATTTAACGATTTATCCACGTTTGATTATTTTTTAAGAGAATTTTTAAAAGAAAGAACTATTTTTATAAAAGAATCTAAATCATTGCGATTAGAAAAAAGCAGCCTTTCTGGTCATTCCTATGGCTTTTTTGATATCATCAGGAAGCAAAATGAAGCACGTAAATTACTTAATGAAGAAATAGTTAGCTTTGATAAAAAAATGTTTAGACATTTAAATACCTGACTCAGGATTTAGTTAGCGATGAAATGATATTATTGGGAAAACGACACTCACAGAAGGGAGCGTAGGCTGAGCTTTTCAGCCCAGCCTACGTTTGAGTCAATTAAATAGCCAATTTTATGTCCACCTTATTAACTGATTCAAACCACGTTGCAAATTGATAACTTTCTTAAACCTGAATCTTGTTCAATTGAAAACAAGCGATTGATCTACAATAATTTCTCCGGGCGTAGGAGGCGTATTTTTAAAAAATGGGTATTGATGTCCAGAGGACGTTGATCCAACGGAATGTCCCAGTAAATGCTCTTCCTCTGCTAAAGCTATTTGTTCTGATGACGATTTTGGGCTAAAATTTAGCCCTTTGAGCATTTTTGAGGTTGTTTCCTCAGTATGTTCAGTTTCACGGTCGTTCTCGATATTCGAGGCAAGAGATACTGTTTCTTGATGCTTTAAGCGGTATAAATTAGCTAAAACAATCGCTGACTCTACAACCATTAAAGCAACACCAAGAGCGGGATTCAACGCAAAGCCTAAAGCAACAAATAATCCTGCCGCCACCAATGTAATCACCGAATTATAGGTGAGACTCACGAACAAATTTTGAAAAATGTTTTGTTTGGTTTTTGATGCAACGTCAAATGCCGTTGCAATAGGGAATAGTAAGCCTTGTTGAACAACCATGCCCGCACGTTGCTCCGTTAACGTATCACCAATGTTTGACTTTACTGCAATCCCTAAATCTGCAGATGCAATAGCCGTAAGATCATTAGCAGCATCACCTGCCATGGCAACCTTACACCCTTGGCTTTGCAACAGCCGAATGTAATCTTCTTTGGATCTCTCATTATCTGTAGCAGCTACCCCTACCGTATTTGCACAAATATTATCAGTAGAAATACCCAATAACCGAGCGTATTGTTCTGCGGTTTCTTGATCAGCACCAGTACAAATATGAACCCGCTTCCCCATTAATTGTAATTGTTTTACTGTTGCTCTGGCATCTTGACGCAAGTGATCCGTTAAAGCGATTTGTCCAACCACCTCTTTACCTAGTACCATATAAAGGGTGCCGTTTCTAACGTCCTGATAAGGTGAGTTGATAACCCCAACGCCATTGGCACGAAGCATATCACTGTTGCCAATCATAAATACCTTCTCAGAAATTAATACCTCATCAAAAATTGTGCCTTTAATACCCGAATGATGACTTGTATCAATTGACGTTATTTTTAATGATTCATCAACAACGACACCTTGTTCTTCTATGTATTTCTTAATTTTTATTGCTACAGGATGAGAAGACTTTCCTTCTAACAATGCAAAATACTTCAAAAGTCCTTTGTTTTTATCATCCATCTTTATCGCATTAACGGAAACCTCTCCTTGAGTAAGCGTGCCATTTAAGTCAAAAACGACAGTGTCAATAGTTGAAGCCGCCTGCAATATGTTACCGTCTTTATAATGGATTCCCTGTTCGGAGGCTTTTTTCATGCCAATTCTAACTGCCATTGGTGTAATCATGCTCAGTACACAAGGGCATGCACTGACAAGAACGGAGATGACACATTGAATAGCAAGTGCAGGAGGAAATAATAAGCCCACGACAACTCCGGATACCAGAGCAACGGCCAGCAAACCGGGAACAAAATACTTCAATATTTTATTTGCAACTAGCTCAACAGGTGCTTTTTTATCATTTGCTTTGCTTATATTTTTTTCAATTAACGACAGGTAGGAGTTTTGGTGCGTTTTTGTAACCTGCATTTCTATTTGTGTTAGATGATTAGCTAAACACATCCCTGCCTTTACAGCAGTTCCTGGGGCAAATTGTTTTAGATAAGGTGAACCGTCCACTCTTGTGGTATATAATAGTGCTGGTTGCGTTAAAACACCGTCAACAGGAATAACTTCCCCCTTTTTTATGATAATAATATCATTAGGGATTAGTTGTTTGACCAAAATTTCATGTTCTACACCGTCTTTTAATAAGGCGGTTTCAGAGGCACAATCCCGTATATCCAGTTTTTTATTAATTTTATCCAATAAAGTATGTTCAATCGCCTCGCCCAAGTGCCAAAATCCTAAAATAAGGGGGGCTGACTCAAGCATCATGGGTAAGCTTGGAACAAATAAACTGACAATAGAAATCCCAAGAATTGCTAAAGTACTTATGGTATATAAAGTGCTCATATCCCATTTCTTTTGCATCAAAGAACGCCAGGCAGATTGGTATACTTTGTGCCCTAGATATAAAGTGACCAAAGCAGAGAAACCGGTAATTAAATAATAGGCAATCATCGGGATGTTGACGCTTGCAACGGAGAGTATGAGCAATCCTATGCCACATACTAAACCGATACCAGCTTTTAACCAATGACGGTCGTGATGGTCGTGATGTTTGTGATGTTCATGATGGTCGTGATGGTCATGATGGTCGTGATGGTCATGATGGTCATGATGGTCATGATGGTCATGAGAACAATGTTGATCATGTGCACAATGGATTTTGAATCGTTCTTCCTCCTGAAGCACTTCATACTCTATATTTTCTTTGAGATTAATATTGTTTTTTTGTAAAAAATCCCGCCATTTCTCTTTTTCTATTTCAATATCGTCTTCTGATTCACATAAAATGCTAATGCTTGTATCTGCGCTCATTAAAGCAAATGAGGCACGAATAAACCCAAGATCTTTGCGAACACCCAATATCAATCGATATTGTTCCAAAACTTCTGCCAATTCTTTTTCATCATAGGTTTCTGATTCAGAAAGGTAAAAACGAAAATACTTAAAAGACATACAACACCTTATTAATGGGGGTTAAAGAGGATGAAATAAAAAATGATTGCAAACCAAGTTTCTACAAAAGCTCAATGTGGGAATGGATCTACAAAGTGCTTCCAACACTCTTTCCTAATGCATCTTCCTCTTCAGAAAGCAAACATGTTTCGAGCGTTTTTGTGATTGTATCGATATCAATTCCAAGAATGAAAACAAGCTCCTGGCGTCTGTGCAGCAATGTTGATTTCGGCACATATCATTTGTTTTCCTGCATCGAGATCACCTGATAATACAGTTACAGATAGTTTTTTAAACATGAATTTCACTCCAACATAACATATAAGTGGTATAATATAACACTTTATTTTGTGTTACAATATAACATTTTTAAATTTTAATTGTGCTGGTTTACCCCACAGGAACAGCTCGGTGTTATATTTATGGTAGAATTAAGACCTTGGAATCAGGAGGTAGTACAAACAATGATTGAGGGCTTGCTAAATGAGGCATATAAACACTGCGTCAAAAATGGTTATCGATTTACTGCACCCAGAGAACGTGTACTAAAAATACTTCTCGATGAATCGAAGCCTATGGGGGCTTATGATATTTTACAAAGACTATCTAATGAAATGGGCAAACATAATCCACCCACTATCTATCGCGCTATCCAGTTTTGGCATCAGGAGGGATTTATTCATTGCATTGATAGCCTCAAGTCTTATGTTGCGTGTTCACATGGAAAACACATTGGACAGAGCAAGTTTCTTATTTGCAGTCAATGTGAGTTTGTCAAAGAGTTAGATGATATTGTTGATTTTACTCCTGTAACCCAATCAGCGGCAATGATTGAATTTGAAATTATGAGCTATACGGTGGAAATGAAAGGGCTATGTGTAAACTGTAGATCTTGTTGATTTACCTCCATTCCCACAACAGCCAAAGACTAGTCAATAAGCGCTCTTCCAATCTCCTTGTTTTGTTTCACCCAATTGTCTAATTATGCGATTAGATTTCAGTAAAGGGGGCTGTAAAGCCCAGCCTACGTTTGCTTGATGCGCGTTGAATTGAATCCAATCCAATTATAACAAAGATATTGGCCAGTAAAAAAATAGGTCAGATTTGATCAGTGTGAACAACAAATAATAGAACCAATCAATCTGGCTCCATTCTGGTTAAATGAATAAAACAAACGAATTCGGTCGTGCCGATTCGTTTGCTTATATATATTCGAATAAAAGAAGCAGTATTAAGCAGCCATTGCCTTAACACGGGCATTCAAACGGCTCTTGATTCGAGCGGCTTTATTTTTATGAATCAACCCCTTATCAGCCGCTTTATCAATGACAGGTTGGGCTTTGGTATAGGCAGCCCGTGCGGCTTCCTGATCGCCAGCTTCAACAGCCTTAATTACGTTTTTAACATAAGTGCGGTACATGGAACGCGCACTTGCATTATGCTGACGTAATTTTACGTTTTGACGGGCTCGTTTTATCGCTGATTTAATATTTGCCACTTAAAATCTCCACTCGTTCAGATGTCACAAAAAAGACGGTGATCATGCACAATGGAACAGAATTTGTCAATATACTTTCCGGATTTCACTGAACGGGTATATCATAGAGCATTTCTTCAAACTACTTTAAATTATGTCAGCGATTGAAACCATGATACCTAAACGACAAAGTCTGTTGCGCTCTACTTCACTGGTGTCAATAATGACGTTGCTTTCCCGTATGGTAGGGTTTGTACGGGATATGTTAATTGCGCAACTGTTTGGCGCACAAGCTGGAATGGATGCATTTTACGTTGCATTCCGAATTCCTAATTTTATGCGCCGCCTTTTTGCCGAAGGTGCTTTTTCACAGGCTTTTGTACCAGTACTTACGGAGTATCAAAAAACACGGCCTGTGGATGATGTACGTTTATTTATTGCCCGTATTGCAGGTCAGTTAGGGGCTGTTCTTTCTTTAGTAACCGTCATTGGTGTATTGACGGCTCCACTCATTATTTTTTTGTTTGCGCCCGGATTTGGTGAAGGTAGTGTTCGTTCGGTGCTTGCTACCGAGATGTTGCGTTTAACTTTTCCTTTCCTGATGCTTGTTTCATTAACCGCTATGGCTGGAGCAATTTTAAACACTTATGGCTATTTTGGTGTTCCGGCTTTTACCCCGGTATTATTAAACATCTGTATGATTTTGGCTGCTCTTTATCTAAGCCCTCGTTTAGAGCAACCTGTGGTGGGTCTGGCATGGGGTGTTTTAATTGCTGGTATCGCGCAGTTTTTATTTCAGCTTCCTTTTCTTTATCAGCGGAAATTACTTGTCAAGCCTAAAGTGATGTGGAATGACCCGGGTGTAAAACGGGTTTTAAAATTAATGGTTCCAGCGTTATTCGGTGTCTCTATTGCGCAACTTAACCTGATGATCGATTCTATTTTTGCTTCTTTTTTAAAAGTAGGTAGTGTGACCTGGTTATACTATACGGATAGACTTACGGATTTTCCTCTCGGTGTATTTGGTGTTGCTATTGCGACGGTTATCTTGCCTCATTTATCCAGACGTTACACCGAGCAAAGCATTGAGAAATTTTCAGAGGCACTGGATTGGGGGTTACGCTCGATTTTGTTAATCGGCATACCTTCCGGTTTGGGATTAGCTTGCTTTTCCATGCCTCTTATTGCGAGCTGTTTTGCCTATGGTAATTTTTCTATCAATGATCTTTTGCAAACGCAAAAAAGCCTGATTGCGCTTGCTTCAGGTGTACCAGCATTTATGATGGTCAAAGTTCTTGCTTCCGGGTTTTACTCTCGTCAGGATATCAAAACACCGGTTAAAGTGGGTGCTATTGCCATGGTTGTTAATTCAATTCTCTGTGCGTTGCTAATCTGGCCTTTGGCGCATGCAGGTCTTGCTTTGGCGTCTGCTTTAGCCGGTTATGTCAATTGTGGGTTATTGATCATGCTGTTATACCGCCGAGGTATTTACAAGCCGGCTGCGGGGTGGAAGAAATTTATACTGCAATTAATACTGGCAAATAGTACGATTGTCTTTTATCTCTTTATAGTGACAGGGAATCTTGATGCCTGGATGAGTCAGACTGCTGTGATGCGCTTGATGTTGTTGATGATGCATGTCGTGGCTTCGGTGTTTATTTATTTAATGATTTTGCGTTTGACCGGTGTTCGACTCGCGCAATTTCGTGGTCAGATGAAGGAGTAGTTATGTGCCCGAGTATATTTTACGAAACCTATTCTCAACAGGCGATCCCCTTATTTTTAATCACTACCCAGGAGTGGGAAAATAAGAAAGAAACGTTCACTACCTTCGAACGAAACTGTTTTGCTACTCAACAATTTGCAGCGAAGTCAGGTGATGTGTGTCTTATCCCTGATCAAGAAGACGGCATTAGCAAGGCTTATATCGGTATTCATAATGGTAATGAGATTTTAGCGCTTGCTCATGCAGCAACCCGTTTACCTCCGGGGCATTATGCACCGCAACAGGTTTTATCTCACACTGCTTCTGTGGTTTGGTCGCTTGCGCAATACCGGTTTGCGGATTATAAAAAGCAGGATTGGTTACCGCGTATTTTACTGATAGAGGAGGAGTCTCTGGCAGCCATTCTGGCGGAGTCGTCTGCTATTTTTCTGGTGCGGGATTTGATTAATAAACCCACTAATGACTTAAGCCCGGAAGAGTTGGCAACTATCGTGACTCAGCTTGCAGAAAAGTATGATGCTCATTATGAATATTGGACAGGCAAAGAATTATTAACCGCTAATTTCCCTGCTATCCATACCGTAGGGCGTGCTTCAGTGAAGGAACCGCGATTATTATCGTTAAGTTGGGGAGATAAAACCCACCCTCATATTACGTTGGTAGGAAAAGGGGTTTGTTTTGATAGTGGGGGATTGGACATTAAACCCTCAACAGCAATGCGTTTAATGAAAAAAGACATGGGTGGAGCTGCTCATGCCATTGCTTTAGCTCGATGGGTCATGGAGCAGAAATTACCCGTTTATCTTGAACTGTATATTCCTGCTGTTGAAAATGCGATTGGTCCTGATGCGTTCAGACCGGGTGATGTAATAACCATGCGTAATAAACTGACCGTTGAAATTGATAATACGGATGCAGAAGGCCGTTTAGTATTGGCTGATGCCCTGGTTAAAGCCTGTGAAGAAAAGCCCGATTTGTTAATTGATTTTGCGACATTGACAGGCGCTGCTCGTGTTGCTGTAGGTACCGATATCGCTGCCATGTTTTGTAATGATGAAACATTGGCTCAACTACTTATGAATTCTTCACTGGCTGTTAATGATCCTGTCTGGCGTCTCCCTTTGTTTGAAGGGTATGAGTCAATGCTCGATTCTTCTATTGCCGATTTAGCGAATGCAAGTGCTTCCTCTTACGCGGGTGCAATTAGTGCTGCGTTATTTTTACAGCGTTTTGTTGCAAAAAAGGTATCATGGGTTCATTTTGATATTATGGCATGGAATGTCAGTTCAAAACCCGGTAAACCTGAAGGAGGAGAAGCAATGGCTTTACGTGCTTTAATGCATTATTTGAGGAAAACTTATAGTCACTAGCCAATATTAATGACATTATCTTTTATTCACAGATAAATTTGAATTAAGAAAAAATTAATGTATTATTGAACACTAGAGTCAAAATAGGAACATTTTAGGGTTTTAAAATGAAATTCAACTTCAAAGAAGTTTTCAGTCGAATAGCAGGTTTTTTCATTGGCGCAATCTCTGGTATATTAGCTGGTTTTTTGGAAGCTAATCATTGGTTGAAGAAACAATCTTGGGATCACACTGGTGATCTTCCCCATCTAACCAGTGCAATACTGTATTTTCTTTTTTTACCTGGTTTTATAAGCTTACATCTCCTGAAAGGTGCCTTTGTGGGGGCAACTCAGGGTTTAAGGGCTGCGTTTTTTTACCCGGTAAAAATATACAATCAACATACCTGGGATGATTGCTTGACTCAAATTGATAAATGCCAATCCTCCTCTTCCAATGTTCTGCTTTCTTCTGAAGAAGAACAACAGTTGCTTGATAGAATAGATCAGTCCACAACGATAAGTGATGCCGAGAAGCAGAAGCAGAAGAACGATTATCAAGAATATAAAGAAGCGGTTAAAGCGCTGGTTTGTCCTATCACTAAGCGTCCATTAGATAAAATGCAAAATCTAATCGTAATTCATAAAAATAATGCGATTATTTTTTGTGAAGCTGATGCATTTAAAAAATTAGTGCTCGATTGTCAGTATAGACAAATTCCTGTGTCGTTTTCAAAACGTGATAATCCTAAACCCATTGCAATAATTCATTCTAATAATATCAGTTCTATAAAAATGCGCTTCCTCCCAGAGGAGGTGTCGAAGTTTATAGAGAGAACAAGAAAAAACAATGATACTTATGCAACCATTATTGGTGTTTTAGGTGCTTCTCCTTCCTCCTGGAAAGACAAGATTGGGACAAATTCAACCCGGAACAGCCTGAATGTAGAGTTGCCTGTTGTTGCTCAATGGCCAAACGGCGTGGAGCAGCCTAAAGACGGCGGTAAGGAAGATCAAAATACCAGATCGCTTTGTTTTTAGTCGTTAAGCAATTTCGTGAGTCTGCAATTCGCACTGCTTAGCGCGGTACTCACGATAATGTGCACGACTTGATTTTTTAGCTGTCTCTTCGTTCAGAACGATTTCTATTATCCGCCGAAAACGTGAATAAAAACTCGGAACTTCGGCGGATAAATTAAATAAAATATCGTCAAATCCGCGAGGTTCGTTACTATAACCAATTTGAATGGGCGGAGGAGGTTCAGGACCTTCTCCCTGTAAATTATGCGGGATAAAGCTGTTGTCTTTAAAAGTCCAAAGTAACTCATCCAGCTCCTCGGCATCTTTTTGGTTGTCGCAATAAACAAAAATGCGATGCCCACGCAAGTACGCTTTTTCCAGTAATCGGCAGATTAGCAATAAGCGAGCTTGTGCCTGATTGCTTTTTAGCAAGTAAAAATCAACGCGAATTGGCGGCATGGCGTAGCAACTGAATAAGAAGGGGTACCGGGCGTCCTGTGGCAACTCGTTTTTTTCCTGAAATCCAGGCTGTTCCAGCAATATCTAAATGTGCCCAGCGATATTTTTTAGTGAAACGGGAGAGAAAACAGGCGGCAGTAATAGCCCCCGCGCTGCGATCAAAAGACGCATTAATCATATCGGCCACGGGACTATCAATAGCGTCCTGATAGGCATCCTCTAAAGGCATACGCCAGCATTTATCATTACTTTCCCTGGCGGCGAGAAGGATTTGACCGGCTAGCTCATCATCTTCTGTCATAAAACCTGTCGTAACGGAACCCAATGCGACAACCATAGCGCCAGTCAGTGTTGCCAAATCAATAACCAGTTTAGGCTTGAAACGTTCTGCATAGGTTAAAGCATCAGCAAGTACCAAACGTCCTTCTGCATCAGTATTTAATATCTCAATGGTTTGACCAGACATACTGGTGACAATATCTCCAGGTTTGACTGCTGCTCCACTGGGCATATTTTCAGCACTGGCTATCAAGCCAATTACATTAACAGGTAATTGAAGTGCCAGGCATGCTCTGAGTGTACCAAAAACACTTGCGGCACCTGCCATATCATACTTCATTTCATCCATCATATTGGCAGGTTTTATAGATAATCCGCCGGAATCAAAGGTAATACCTTTACCTACCAGAACAATAGGAGGGGCATCGCCGCCACCATTATACTGCATTTCTATCAAACGAGGTTCTTCTGCACTGCCTTGAGCTACAGCAAGCAGCGCCCCCATGCCCATGGCCTTCATGTCTTCAGGCTTCATAATTTTTGCAGTGAGTTGATCATATTGTTCGGTCAGGAATATCGCCTGATCGGCAAGGTAGGTTGGTGTACAAATGTTGGCAGGTAAATCAGCCAGGTTACGGGCATACTGGACTCCTGCTGCAATTGCTTTTGCTCTGTTTATAATTTCTTTAGAAGCGTTGGGTAAATAAAACTGTACCTTTTCAAGTTTAAGCGGTTTATTATTTTTGGTCTTGAATTCATTGAATTGATAAAGCTGAGCATCCATTTGCAGCAGCATTTGCTGCACTTGCCAATCGGCATCGAAATCAGTAATTGCCGGCAAACAAATACTTGTGGAGCGAACCCGTTGTTTAATAAGCGCGGAGGTTATTTCAGTCAAGCGTTTGTTTAAACTGATCAGATCGAATTCTGTTTTTTTACCGCAATGAAGCAATAATAAACTATGACCTTCGATGTCAGATTGCCACATTGAATCACCAGCCTCGCCAAGTTTAGTAAACAGGCGGCTAATAAGATTGTTGTGTTGCTGATCGAGTGAATGCACAAACTCTGGAAAAGGGTCATCGGAAAAAAGACCGAGCACCAAACATTCATTGGTTTGCAGAGAAGGCTTGTCAAGAAGAGCATAATTCATTTTTTACTTCACTGTTGTCAAAAGTGCTAGTGTACTCAGACTTGGTTATCAATTCCAGTCCGAATCGGGTAATAACAATGCCAGGCTCAAGTCTGTGTGGATTTTATTTTCTCTGGTAAAAAAAAGACAAGTCCAGCGGCAATAAGCAAGCTGACCGGAATAAGAGTAAGAGCATATTGATAACTGGTCAAACTATATCCCTGGCCTGACTTGTTAGAAAGATCCAGTAAATAGCCAATTAATGGTTGGATTAAAGGAGCGCTAAGCATGGCAAGTGTATTTGTGAACCCTGTACAAGTCGATAAGGAGTCTTTGGGGGCCAGTTCATTGGCAATTGAATAGGACAGCATATAAGCACCGCAGCAAACACCGATCATAAATAATAACAGAGTTAAAAAATAGCTACTGTGAATAGGTAGGTAAAGTACACCCAGGAATAAAAAGGCAGTGGACAAACAAGAAGCTAACATTAATGGTTTACGATCCAAAGTACTCGCAAGTTTAGCAAAAAGAGGGCAGCTAACTGCTGCGCCGAGAAAAATCATGGCATCAATTTTGCTCGCCTGTTGTAAATCACAACCGAGTTTTACCTGAATAAAGGGCACAGCCCACATGGCGCCAAAAACAGTAATCACAGTGAAACTTAAACTGACAAACAAACCATTAATCCATGCTTTGCCATTGAGCAAAATTTTTAACAAGGGTGCCTGTTGGTTGATTACAGGCAGATTGCGTGGTGAATTATTGGGGATAAAATACCAACAGCAAGTAGCAATGAAAAGACCGATAAGTGCTGAGCTATTAATGAAACTGCGCCACCCCCATTGGTGAATGACATGCCCCATTGAAATCATACCAAACACTGTAATAAGAAACCCCAATGTTTCTGATAAACCAATTAAAAAACCAAATTGTTTTAAAGGAAAATATTCTCTCAACAAATGAGATAAACCAACAAAAGCGAAGGCAGAACCGGCTCCTATTAATAATCGCCCTGTAATTAAATAACCAAGGGTATGACTTTGAGCAAAAATAACACAACCAAAACTACATATCAGGGCGGTACCCGTTAATAAAAAACGAGCACTTTTTCTATCAAAAAGCATACCCACGGGAATTTGCAGGCTTGTGTAAATATAATAGAACGCACTGCTTATAAGTCCAGCTTCCAAAGCAGAAAGGTTCATCTCCTGCATAATGCCGCCTATAACTACGCCAGAAGATAATTGAAGAAAAAACTGAAACAACACAAAGGATACGCCAATGAACCAAATACCAAAAGGGTTTGTTGTTTTTACCGGGATACTAACAGCAGTCATTGATTTCGCTAGAACTAAAAAGCGTGACTATACGAAATTGTTTACCTCGATGCAAAAAGTTTAAGAAAAAACAGGTTTTTTCATCGTTAAGCGATTTGAAACAAGGGAAAATACTGACTGAATAGTCTATTTTGGGGTATATTTTGATCTTTATGATTAAAAATTGTTTATGGTTTTTGGGATTTTTTGTGCAGGCCAAAAAAATTCAGAGTATCGAATTACCCCCGTGACGTGATTTCTCCACGGCAGGAAGAGGCTGGTTTCGTCCATAATTTCCGGGTACCGCAGACAAGCAGCGGTACGTAGACATCATTTTTATCCATCATAAAGATTTTTTTCACATTTTGTGATCACTTAATAATCTATTAATAAAAAAAATGTATTATTTGTATATTGTAATTAAGAGTGGAGAAGTATATGTTGAAATTAAATTTTGAAAAATGGGAAGAAACCATTTCGTGGGTAAAAACCTATAAAACATTGCTCCAAAAACAAGATCTTTCAATAGAAGACTACGATAACTTTCTTGCTATAAAAAGCGAATCAATAGCGCAACATCAATCTTTGGCTGGCAAACGCCCTATTTCTGAAGAAATAAAAGCTAAATTCATGCAAGCAGCTAATAATCTGTTTACAGTCTTGCTCAATAAAGAGAAAGATGTTTTGCATCAACGTTCTAACGAACTGGATTTGGAAACAGATAGATTAAAAAAAGAAAATGAAGATAAAAAAAATCTGATTTTCGGAGTAAAAAAAGAAATAGAAACCGCTTCTGGGGAAATTAAGGCAATAATAAAAGACCTTACGCCAGCAACGACTGGTTCTCATTTAATTTCCATGCCAGGTATGATTCCGCCGCCGCCTCCTGCTCCAATGAAACCTCGTAATCTTCAGGCACAACCGGGTAAATCAAAACAAGAGTTGCCTGATTCAGAGAATAAAAAATCGGAAATGAGAATCAGCGTCGACCAACTTACCGCAATTAAGCTGAAGCCTGCCAGACCACCAGTCATGGAGAAAACGATTACAACCGAGAGTAACGAATCTCCGGTGTTGCAGATAAGGGATTTAAGTCGACAACTCTCAGAAAAGTTTTTGTCTATAGAAAGCAATCGGAGAGAAGGGAGTATAAATAAGCCTAAACCACAAATATCAGTCACCGATATTCAGGCGAGACTTAATGCTAATTCATTAAAAATTTATGAAAAAGAACAAGTGATCGCCAGTTTACAGGAATGTAACAAAGCACAAGATGAGCTTTATAACAGTCTGGTTTTGCAGAGAGAACAACTTAAAAAGGTAAAGAAAGAAATTATCTCTCTTAAAGAAGAACAACAGAAAAAACTTGAAGAAAAAAAACAGAAACAAGAGACATTATCTATTACTATTAGTAGCAAAAGTGCTCTGCCTCCTCCGCCACCACCACCACTTCCTTTGGCTCGGAAAACAGGATTGCAACAGGAAAAATCAAAACCGGTTGCTCAGTCAAATTTAACCGACAAGAAAAAAGAAAGTGTTTTGTCAATGGAGAAAGGAAAATTAAATAATAGAGATTTTTTGAAGCAAGATCTGGAAAAAGCGCTTGTTCGTCGAAGAGTCTATCTGACAGATGAAACTAATGATGAAAATTGGCAATCAGATCTTGATGACGATAGCTCAAAAAGAGCATTCATGATAGAACAGGAAAAGAAAAAGAAAGAAGAACAAAAACAGGCTATTATAGCCAAATATGAAAAGGCTGCAGAAACTCATTTTCAGCAGCATCCGGCTGAGTTTTCGGCTAAAAAAGCAGTGGAAATCAAAATTGAAAGTTTAAGAAAGGAAATTAAGCTACTGTCAACGAGTAAACTGCTTGTGGAGTTTGAAGATCAGATTCAACAGTTAATTGAAAAGCTTAAGCAAAAAGAAGAGCAAGTTGCAATTAATTCTTCGGAAGTTAACGAAGAGCCGCAAGAGTCAGTTCCTGTGCCAATGCAACAAGAAACCATTATTGACGCTGAACCACCGGTTGTATCGGCACTCTTACCGGCTCAAACTGAGGAATTAAAGGAAGATAATGGATGCCCGATTCTTGATGAGGAGCTTCAAAAAGCATCTAAACGATTAGCTGATTTACCTAAAGGAATCTCTGGTGATTTAATCAAGTTGCGAGATTATAAAATAAGGAAGCAAAATGAAATTAACACAATAAGTTTTTCTTCTGAAAAAGAAACCTTGCAATATGAAAACGAGTTGATCACTTTCTATCGTAAGGCAAT
Source organism: Legionella fairfieldensis ATCC 49588 (assembly GCF_000621525.1). Taxonomy (GTDB): domain Bacteria; phylum Pseudomonadota; class Gammaproteobacteria; order Legionellales; family Legionellaceae; genus Tatlockia; species Tatlockia fairfieldensis. The sequence goes on from NZ_JHYC01000004.1 coordinate 21,677, forward strand.
AGAGATACGTTTGTCGAATGAAGCGCCTGAAATGCAACGCCAGAAGCTATTGCAGACTGCTCATGACGTGTTTAAGCCACGAGATCAGGGAAAACGATTTTTTGCAGACGTGTTGATGATGCTTGGCTGTTTGGTGATCGCGGGGCTTGTAGTAGGTGTAGCACGGAAATGCACAGGAAATTCGTTTTTCTTTAGCAATGCACCAACCAGGAGAGAAAGTGATTTTAGAGCTTTGCTGGAAAATAAAAAAGATTTTTCTACAAATGAAACCAATGAAGAGGGATTGTTGGGGGCGTCTCCGGCAGCGTAAATCCTGATTCTTCAGCTTACACTGTCATGTATATTAGGCCGTGTCCACAATCTGTTTATCGACTACAAATTAGCTTAATTTCGCTTCGACAAACAGATTGAGGACACGGTATAATTTCAAAGAATATCCAACATAGTCTACTGACCACGAGAAAAATGAATTTACGTGATTTACATTATTTTGTTGTTCTGGCTGATGTGAAGCATTTTGGTGAAGCTGCCAGGCGTTGTCATGTGAGCCAGCCTACTCTTAGCATGCAAATTAAAAAACTGGAAGATGAATTAGGTATCGTGCTGTTCGAACGGACTAATAAACAGGTCATGTTAACGGATAACGGAAATGCTTTAGTCCCTCGTGCCCGGCAAATATTAACGCAAATTTCTGAAATGAAAGAAATGGCCAAAGCTGCCAGCGATCCTTATGTAGGTGAGTTGCGCTTAGGTGTTATTCCCACGCTGGCTCCTTATTTATTGCCTCATGTGACACCGGTAATTCAGGCCAGTTTTCCCGGGTTACGCGTTTTTTTGGTTGAAGATAAAACACCCCGGTTAATCGATAAACTATCGACAGGTCAGTTGGATGCAGCGGTAATGGCAACACCTATTACGGCTGAATTTAGCAGTGAGATTCTGTTTGAAGAACCTTTTTATTTTGCAACGACAAACGCATCCATTAAAAACAAAAATAAAATGACTCTTTCTGATTTGGTGAATCAACCTGTTATGCTTTTAGAAGAAGGTCATTGTTTACGTGAACAGGCGATAGCCGTTTGTCAATTGGCGAAAGCCGAAGTGCGCGCTGATTTTACTGCAACCAGTCTTGAAACATTGCGTTTAATGGTACAAGCAGGGCTTGGCGTGACACTTTTACCCGCTTTGGCTGTTTCTCAAATCAATGATAATAATTTACAAATAATCCCTTTTCTGAAGCCCGTGCCTTCACGGACCATTGCGCTTTATTGGCGCCCGGAAACAGCTAAACGTACTTGCCTGTCAGCAATAGCCGAGTTGATTAGTACCGTGGCGAATCGTTTGTTAACTGATAAGTTGATGCACTTTAATTAACATTCCCACTTGTGGGTGATCGAAATAATAAACACTTCCTCCTTTAATTCGTTGATTTTGACTTACTGTAAAAGGAGTTTGATGACCAGTAAGAGGAGAAAACAACAACTCAGCGTTTAAAAGATAATAATTGGAACGTCGAATGCGTAACCTGCCTTCCAGTTCCCAACCCTCCTGAATAACTTTGGGTAATTGAATAGCCTGTTGATTATTATAAGGTTGTAACCAACTATAGTGTAGTAAAACCCGATATTGTGGTTTTCGATGTAAAGCCCGGTATTCTTGTTGTAATTGAGAAGAAGAAGAAGGCAATAAATGATAGGGGATGAAATCTTTATGCGATACTGTTCGCAAGGGAATAGCCTGAAAATTATCGGATGACAAGGTAGAGTTGAGTGACAGTGTGACAGGATTTGCAGAAGAGGGTTGATGGGTAAAAATAATTAAATCAATCTGATAAAGAGGAGGAGGCTCTTTCGCTCGTATAACGCATGACAAGAAAGCCAGTAGTAAAAAAATGGAAGTTTTTAACATAGTTATTCTTCTTATATGAGTGGTGCTACAGAATTCATAGCTGATTTCAGGCATGCAAAATTATACGTGGCTAACCTCATTCTGTCAGCAAACATCTTGCTGCTTATTGGATCTCTTGTTACAGTGAGAATTCTTCATTCTGCACAGCGTCTATGGTTAATCTTGTCGACATTATTCAACTCAGTGTAGCATTTCAAAACAGAGAACAAGCTATTACTGCTGTTGACCAAATCAATTTTTCATTGAATGCAGGGGAAACTCTCGCTTTATTAGGTGAGTCCGGTTGCGGTAAGTCATTAACCTCGCTGGCCCTGATGCGGCTTTTACCTAATAAAGCGTTCTATGGTTTCCATAGTGAAATCAGGTTTGAAGGACAAGACTTATTAGGTTTGCCTGAATCGGTAATGCGAACTTTGCGGGGGCGGCGTCTCGCCATGATCTTTCAGGAACCGATGACGGCGTTAAATCCGGTGTTAACTATTGGTGAGCAATTAGTTGAAAGTCTACCAAAGAATGAACGAAGAAGATCGCAAGAGCATTTAATTAACCTTCTTACACAAGTAGAACTATCGCAGCCCCAACTGCGACTTTATCAGTATCCTCATCAGTTATCGGGAGGACAAAAACAACGTGTGGTTATTGCCATGGCTTTGGCATCCCGACCCGAAATACTGATTGCTGATGAGCCTACTACTGCACTTGATGTCACTATTCAGGCTCAAATTTTAAGGCTACTTAAAAAATTACAGCATCAATATCAAATGAGCATGTTATTAATTACTCATGATCTGGGTGTTGTCAAGGCTGCTGCTGATCGTGTTTGTGTGATGTATGCAGGTCAAATCGTGGAGCAGGCTTCTGTGGCTGAATTTTTCTCTCAGGTGTTACACCCTTATTCTCAGCAATTATTGGCGTCCTTACCCGATTTCAACAAACGCAAGCATCGGTTACAAGCCATTGCAGGTTCTGTGCCTGGTTTGCATGCTTTGCCTGCCGGTTGTCGTTTTCATCCTCGTTGTGCTCATGTGTTTGCTCCTTGTGCGAATCAAGAGCCACAATTACAAACGAGACAAGACAGACAGGTACGCTGTCATTTGTATCCTGAACAGGATAAACCCCCTCTTTTAACTTATGAGAAACAAAACTGGCAGCCCATGATGAAGCAGAATGACAAATTATTGCAAGTAAGTCATTTATCAATTCATTTTTCAGCAAAGAAACGATTATTTTTTTCCTCGCGAGAGCTGGTTAAAGCCGTTGATGGATTGTCGTTAACTTTATACAAAGGGAAGACGTTAGCCTTGGTTGGGGAATCGGGCTGTGGCAAAACAACAGTAAGCAGGGCATTGTTACGTCTTCTGCCTGTTACTGCGGGCGATATCTTTTATCGAGATGAAAATGTGAGAAAACTGCGTGGACGAGCTTTGCGTAATTACCGTAAAAAAGTACAAATTATTTTTCAGGATCCGTTTTCTTCGATGAATCCTCGTATGACCATCGGTGAAATTTTAGCAGAAGGATTGCACGCTCAGGGTATACGTACGGCATTAATTAATAAAAAACTGGCGAAACTTTTAGAGCAAGTGAATCTACCTGCTCATAGTTTGCATCGTTATCCTCACCAATTTTCCGGAGGTCAACGGCAACGGATTTGTATAGCTCGCGCATTGGCCACTGAGCCGGAAGTATTAATTTGTGATGAGCCTACCAGCGCTCTGGATGTATCGGTACAAGCACAAATCCTCAATTTATTGAAAGAGTTACAGCAAGAATCAGGCTTGGCTTATCTGTTTATCACACATAACATGGCTGTTGTGTCTTATATCGCTGATGAAGTCTCTGTCATGCGAGAAGGCAGAATAATAGAAACAGGTTCTTGCGAACAAATTTTAAATGCTCCTGAGCAAGCTTACACACGTCAATTATTGAATAGTGTGTTGCGAATTTAATTTTCAATACATTGTCCTGAATTATTGATATTAATTAAAATTCATCTATGCCTGGCTCCTTCATTATGTTCAGGATGAAGCGCTCAGGTGAGCTATTATGATTACCTGGTCTGAGGTTCAGCCACTGGTTGCTGGTGTCAAACCTGGTGAAATCTGTTCTCTTTCAAGCTGATGAACAGATCTCGTATACGAGTACTTATCTTTCCTTCCAGAGCCAGCGGATAATCTGCTTTGACTCTGGCAAGCGACTCCTTCAAAGTAAGACGACCATCATATTCAAGCAGGCTATCTAAAGCCTGCATTTTTATTCGTTTTAATTTCTTATTAGGATAAGGCCAGCAACTACGGATTTCTCTATCCAGCGTATTAATTAATTTTTGAATACGTTTCTTTTGTTCCTCAGTTAATGAAGAATCCTGGTTTACCATTGGGTGCCGGTTATTTGGAGCCACAATAGTGTTTGGAAAAAATCGATTGTTTCTGTCAGAAGCCGGAGAAAGCCCGGCAACAGTGTATTTAATTTCTTGTTGCCATTGAGCCATTAATTTCATCAGCATTAAAAGAGGATGGTTTTTTAATGATTCTTGAGAAATCAGGGTAAAATTAATTCGAGGTAAGGCTTTGTTAATAAAATTACATACCCAGAATGGCAAGTCTTCGTTACGTTGTGTCACTTCGATGCCAAACAGTACTGAAAACAGGTCTTCCTGTGTCAATTCAGGTAAAAAAATGGTTAACAATTTAAAAGTAAATATACTTTTAAGTTTGAGATAAGAGCGAAGAGTATCAATACAGTAGCGTTTAATATTGCTTGGTATTGCTTTAATCTGCTCTGATGATAAACGAGAGAACAATCTGAATAATGTGTGTATTCTTTCGTTACTATCAATTAGAGCCTCTTTTAGCAATTTGATAACTTCAGGCAAAATAACAACAATATGTTCTGATGATAAACGATGTAATAATGCAGGCAATATTTCCTCTATTGTTTGACGAATAGGAGATTTATCGTTCATTAATTTGATAACTTCGGGCAAGATAGCTTTAATTTGGTCTGATGATGCACGGGATACTAATGCGGGCAATGTTTCGCATGTTCTTTGACGAGTTGTCTCATCGTTACTGTTCAGTAATTCAATAACTTCGGGCAAGATAGTCTTAATCTGGCTTGATGATAAACGGGCGAATAATACACACAATGCATTACGAGATATAAATATATCCATACTGTGTCTGATAGGCTTGTTAATCGAGAGGTTATCTTCGCAAATAACACTCATGTCCTCTCTTAGTAGTTTGATAGCTTCAGGCAAAATAGAATCAATGTGTTCTGATGAAAAACGTGATGACAATAAAGAAAATATTCTGTATTTTTTTTGAAGGAAAGCCCTGTTTTTATTTGTTACCAATTCGGTAACATAAGAGTTAATATATGTTGCTGGTATCAGGGATAAAAATGGGGACAAGTTAATACGTGCTCTGTAAGGTACAATATTCTTTTCCAGTAATTCAATAACTTTAGACCAGCTATCTTGAATTTGGTCAAATGATAACCGGGATGATAATATATACAATGTCTCGCATGCAATCTGGCCAGACAGATTATTGTTGCCTGGCAAGTCAACAACATTAGCCAAAATAGCGTTAATTTGGTTTTGAGGCAAATACGATGATAGGGATGACAATGCAGACAATATCGAGTATACATTTTTCTCTGTTCCTTCCTCGTCAGCCCAATTCTGATGGTTCAGCAAATCAGCAAAATTGGGCCAAACAACATGAATGTGCTCCGATGATAAGTAAGATAAGAAAGCGTTCAATGCTTCAAGTCCTGCTGTACGAGTATCATTATCATTCAGCAAGTCAATAATATCAGGTAAAATGCTTTTAATTTGCTGTGATGATAAACGGGATGCTAATGCGAACAATATTGCACAAGCGGCACACTGAGAACACTTATCCTTGTCGTTCAGCATCTTAATGGCATCAGACCAAAGAGCATGAATTTGGTCTGATGATAAATAAGGGGATAATGCTGACAATGTCCTCTCTATTTTTCCATAACGAAAACCAATTCCGTTTTTTAGTAATTTAATAATAACAGGCAAATGTAGTTTAACTAGCTCTTTTTGAAGTTTAGGTGCTAATACGCGGAGGGTCTGGTACGCCGCAATACCAACAAACCAGCTTCCAGATTCAGCGTGTTCAAGTATAGGCGCTAATTTCTCACTTAAACGGGTCATTTGTAGTCGAGTAAGTAAATTCCCCCGTACCATTAACTGTAATATTTTCAGATTGCGGGGAATTAGTTCATCAAAACGCTTAACCTGCTTATCGTTATCGATTTGGTTGATAATTTTCTCAAACAATTCGTTCCTGTATCGAAGAGGAAGCAGGGGTAGTAAGGGGGGGACAAGCTTCTGTAATCGATAATCATTTTCTTGACTGGGATCAGTCAGGGCGTTGTTTAAAAGCAAAAGAAAGTTTTTATCTAATTGTAACGATGTATTTTGTTGACGGGCAGTATATATTAAGCCATAAACCCGCATTTCAATGGTCAGATCGTCTTTATCAGGCCATTGCTGGATTAATTGCTGGTGGATTAACTGTCTGTTTAGAAAGTCTGGTTCTAATGGACTCTGAGGGTTAAAAACCGCGTTTTTAAGCCAATTACCCTGGTATTGTAACGCCTCTGTACTTGTTTGCTGAAAAAAATACCGCAAAATACATTGATACAGACTCTTATTGACTCCCTGTAAGATGATTAACGAAGTCATATCGAGTTTTTCAATGAGCGCTTGTATTAAATTGCCATAATTCATTAAAAAATTATGAAAAGGGCTTGGTGCATCTACAGATAAATCCTGGGGCATCATTACAACCTGCGTTTTTTAAATGTATATTGTATATATTTAATTCATATATTTCAATGAATAATCTTCCTGTCATTAGTCGCATATCACATTGACTTAATCACCCCTAGTTTTTCATCAAGAAAAGCTGGGAGATCAGTGAGTGTAATTTGTAATATCTCATCGCTCGAACGAGCTTTGTATTCAACTGTTTTTTGTGCAAGATGCCGTTCACTAATAACGAGACGGTGCGGGATACCAATCAAGTCATTGTCAGCAAACAAAAAACCAGGCCGTTCATTCCGATCGTCAAGCAAGACTTCATAGCCTTGTGTACCAAGTTGTTGATAAAGCCTATCAGCGGTGTCTTTAACAAGCGCTGAACGGTGACCGTTAATTGGAATAATCACCAGTTGAAAAGGAGCGATAGCTTGTGGCCAGATTATACCGCGTTCATCGTGATGTTGTTCAATAGCCGCTGCAACGACTCGCGATATCCCTAAACCGTAACAACCCATAATCATGGTTTGCAACTGTCCGTGTTCATTAACTACATTCGCATTCATTGCGCGCGCGTATTTATCACCCAGCTGAAATACATGACCTACCTCAATGCCGCGACAGAGCCTCAGTTTTCCTTTTCCATCAGGGCTGGGATCTCCTTCTTTAACGTTTCGCAGATCATAAGCATCATGATAATGCGCGTCACGCTCCCAGACGACATTGCGATAATGCTTATCCGGCTGATTCGCGCCACAAATGAACGAAGTCAAGGCTAGCGCATGATGATCGACAACAATGGGGATAGTCAGGCCAACGGGTCCAAGTGAGCCAACAGGTGCTTTAAGTGTTTGCAGAATAACGAGTTCACTTGCAAAAGATAAAGGAGATTTGACCAGAGGATGTTTGCTGGCTTTGACTTCATTCAATTCGTCATCACCTCTTAAAATGAGGGCGACTAAAGGGTGTTCGCTACCTTCAACAATTAATGTTTTTACTGTTTGATCTGGCTTGACCTGTAAAAATTGTGCAACATCGGTTATTGTTTTTTGTGCGGGTGTACTGATTAATTGTATCGTTTCTTTAAAATTGCTTCCTGCTTTTTCAGGCAGAAGAGAAGTTGCCTGTTCAACGTTAGCTGCATAGTCGCTATTGTCACTATAAAAAATTAAATCTTCCCCAGAATCAGCCAATACTTGAAATTCATGCGAGGCTGAGCCACCAATTGCTCCGGTATCAGCTTCTACTGCACGATAACGCAGACCAAGCCGATCAAAAATACGACAATAGGTCTGGTACATGATCTCATAAGTCTGCTGCAAGCTTTCCTGGCTCAGGTGGAAAGAATAAGCATCTTTCATAATGAATTCACGGGCGCGCATCACACCAAAGCGGGGTCTGATTTCATCACGAAATTTGGTTTGAATCTGATACAAATTGATAGGTAATTGTTTATAGGATTGAAGCTCATGCCGGATTAAATCCGTAATGACTTCTTCATGGGTAGGGCCAAAGCAATATTCCCGATCGTTACTGTCATGCATGGTCAACAGTTGACCACCAAAAGTTTCCCAGCGTCCTGTTTCCTGCCACAACTCAGCGGGTTGTACGGCAGGCATTAGTATTTCCATAGCGCCGGCACGGTTCATTTCTTCTCTTACAATGGATTCAACTTTGCGTAACACGTTAAGTCCCAGTGGCAACCAGGTATAAAGACCTGAGCCTAGTTTGCGAATCATCCCTGCTCTTAACATCAATTGATGGGAAATAATTTCCGCATCGTTAGGGGTTTCTTTGAGAGTGGCTAGTAGCCATTGTGATGCGCGCATCGTTGCTCCTGTGAATGTCAGGGAACAAATTATATACTCCACTTCGAGACAAATAAATTGATTCCGGATATTCTATTGTAATTTAGGCTGTTGTCGTTCGAAGAGAGTTTGCTTCATTCAGAATTTTTCCTAACTTTTCGTTCAGATTGGTGTCGGTGTTATTATCTAATTGAGCCAATGCCTCACTATAATTCTTAAACATTACTTTTCCTGTAGCTACATTATAAATAGCTCCCACCAACCCGATTGTTTCCTGTTCGATCATTAGCCTTAAAATCTGACTATCCTGATAAATTTGCTGCAAAGTATTGGCTATATTAAGATCGGTAATATGAGTAGTAAAAGTCTGATTGCCAGAATTGCGTTCAGCTATAGTTTGTGTTTCTGCAGCGACAGCGGGTTTAATTTTAGCAAGCAGTTGTGTTATATGGCCTTTCTCGACACCATCGCAGGCAGCCTGAATTGCGCCACACCGTGTATGACCTAAAACGACAATCAATTTTGCGCCTGCTACATGACAGGCATATTCAATACTGGCGAGGATATCGTCGTTCACAACGTTCCCTGCAACACGTATGCAGAACAAGTCGCCAAAACTCATATCAAAAATAGTTTCTACAGGCACACGTGAATCAATGCAACCCAGGACAACGGCAATAGGGTGCTGGGACTGGGCAGTATATCGCACTTCATTGATAGAACGACGATGAATACGAGTATCATTAATGAATCGATGGTTACCTTCACGGAGAATGTTGAGCACTTCATAGGGCGCAAGATTTGCCTGAACGTCATACGTTGTAAAATTTATGAAGTTAATATAATCATGGATGTCATAATGTTCCTGAAATCCAACGAGATTTAAAGCTATCTGTTTTAAAGGAGCTTGTTCTTCCTTAAATTCCTTAATTAATTCAATTATTTCTTTATCAATATAAGTACAATCTTGCGCATCAATAATCATGTGAGATTGTCTGGGAATAGAGTCAAGTTCAGCAATTAAGGATGCTTTATTTAAAAAAGTAATGTGTTGGGGCAAAACAAGACGGCTAATTTCACCCGTGGGATGAATTTCCTTAATAATGTCGAGGCGCGCTTGACTATGAGATTTTAAAATATAAAAAAGACTGATTATCAGACCAATCACTATACCGGCAAGTAAATTAAAAGCAACAATACTAATTACAGTGGCGATAAAGGGAATAAATCGGTCTGCGCCTTGTTGATAAATAGTGGTGTATATCGATGGTTTTGTAAGTTTATATCCGGTGAAGATTAAAATTGCTGCTAAAGAAGATAAGGGTATTTTATTCAGCCACTCTGAAATTAACAGCACGGCAATGAGAAGAAATACACCGTGCAAGATAGCAGAAACCTTGGTTTTAGAACCCGCTTGAATATTGACAGAAGTTCTCACAATAACGGAAGTAACGGGAATGCCGCCAATTAAGCCCGCGATCAGGTTGCCAGCGCCTTGAGCGAACAACTCCTGATTTTTTGAACAATAACGATGTTTTTTATCTAATTTTTCACCTGCTTTCACGTTAAGCAAACTTTCCAGCGAGGCTACGATAGCGATAATAAAAGCATATAAGTAGACTTTAGGATTAGTCCAGGCTGACCATGCGGGGTATTGTAATTGACTCACCAGATCTGAAAAACCGTCATGCTCAGGAACCTTGACCAGATGAGGACTGTTTTGCACAAAAGGCGAATTGATCATCACAAAAAATTCGTTAATTAAAACTCCCATGATGACAACAACAATGGGAGCAGGAACACTTTGAACCCATTTGATAGTTGTTTTATCGGCATAGATTAACACAATAAAAGAAATAAGCGAAATAATGACAGCGCCTGTGTTGATGTGAGACGATAATTCATAAAGAGGGGTAAGTGTGATGCCTTCTGCTGATTCTAACAGATGATGTTGAAGTTCTTTTAAATCAGTTGATAAAGTAAAGGCCAAAGGAAGTTGTTTGATGATTAATAAGATGCCAATCGCACACAAAAGACCTTGAACAACATTGGAGGGGACATAATCAGCTACAAAACCGGCACGCATGATGCCCACAATAATCTGCAAAACTCCCGCCAGAGCGAGGGCGAGAAGAAAAATATTAAAATCACCTAATTGGGTAATGGCGGCAATTACAATAGCAGCCATGCCAGCCGCAGGTCCGCTCACACTGACCTGTGAGCCACTAAGAGTACCCACTACAATACCACCGATTATTCCGCTTAAAATTCCTGAGAATAAAGGAGCACCCGAAGCTAACGCTATGCCCAGGCATAGCGGAATTGCAACTAAAAAGACAACAATCGCTGCGATAACATCAAACTTTAAATTTCTGTGCTGATAAATACGAAGTTTACGAAAACTTGTGTTGAATGCATCAGTCATAATTCAAATAGCCTTTCTTTTTTTATACCAATAGTAACGTAAAAAGTGGGATTTGGGAACGTTGCCAAAATGATAACTATTGTAACTTTTTTGTAAATCACACAGGTTTTCGAGGCGTTAATTGCCTTTGTACCGGATAAAAAATAGTCATTAACACGAATTGCCAACACAAGTCGGCATCCAATGTTTTATTAAAAATCCCCATGGATCTCGACTTTTAATTAACCTTAAGTTTACTTGACACTATTAGTTTTTATTCTTCCAATTCGGGGATTTCTTTTTCGGAAAGAACAGTTTCGGCGTCCATCGAAGGAGAATTATTAATTAACTGTTGCTCGAGATTTCTGAATTGCCAGAGTTCCTGATCCATCAATTGGCTAGGCTTAATGCTTTGCAGTGCGTGTAAAATATTACTGGGGACTTTAGCATTTTCTTCTGCCAGTTGATCAATGAGTTTTCCAATTCGTTTTCGGGCCAGATTTTCCTGGGAGCCGCATAAGTTACAGGGAATGATAGGATAAGCCTGTTCCTGTGCGTATTTAATAATATCTTGTTCCTGAACGTAACACAGCGGACGAATAACGATGTGTTTTTTGTTATCGCTTAACAGTTTGGGTGGCATTGATCGTATATCGCCATTGTAAAGAATGGACATGAGTAAGGTACGGATCAAATCATCACGATGATGCCCCAGTGCTATTTTAGTAAACCCGTGTTCTTCGGCATAACGGTAAATAATTCCTCGTCTTAATCTTGAACAGAGGGAACAATAAGTTTTACCTTCCGGCACTTTTTCTTTCACAATGCTATAAGTATCACGGGTAAGAATTTCATGGGGAATAGTTCGTTCCTGTAGCCAATGCCTCAGTGCTTTATCATTCCAGCCGGGTTGTGCCTGATCCAGCGTAAAAGCAAACAGTTCAAATTTATTATTTGAACGCCGCTTTAAATGATGTAATAAAGTGAGCAAGGTAAAGGAATCTTTACCCCCGGATAAACAAACCATGACACGATCACCGCGTTGGATCATATTAAAATCAGCAATGGCTTTCCCTGTGTAATGCAGGAGTTTTTTTTCAATAAAAGAGGGATTGACAGACATATTAATAACCTATTTTGTGCCTTCTGGAGGAAAATTCATCACACGGGTTGTTTCTAACCAGGAATTAATTTCTTCCAGATCAGTAACGGTTAGTGTACCAGCGAGGTATTTTAAATTTAAAATTGCGTTAATCAGATCATATTGATCACTGGCAAGCTGTTGCTGTGCCTCAAAAAGCCGTTGTTGGGCATTGACGACATCCACCATGGTGCGCGTTCCTACCTCGAATTGGGCTTCTGTACTTTCTAATGAATTTTGCTGCGAAATAATAGTTTGCCTGTCTGCCTTGACCTTACTGATCCCATCAATAATGGTATTAAATGCAATGCGACTATTTACTACCACATCCCTATAAATTTGTTCCAGTTGTTGGCTACTTGTCTGGAAATCATATTGGGCCTGTCTGGTTTTTGATTCAACTAATCCGCCTTGAAAAACAGGAAAAGTCATTGCTATGGCAACATTCGCGTTCGCTTGACGATTAGGTACGAAAATAGCTCTATTGAAAGAGTTATTATTACCTTGATTGTGCGTTTCAGTCGCATTTCCCTGTAATGCAAAAACCGGCCAGCTATTGGCTGATTGCATTTTAATCGCTTCACGTGCTGCATCCAGACTGAATCGTGCAGCAAACAGCTTATAATTTTGCCTCAAACCGGTATTAACCCACTCATCGACATTGGCTGGTTCAGGTTTAATGAGAGGGATTCGGCTATCTCGCAGAGAAGATAAATGGTCATAAACATGATTAGTGAGTTTACGTAAATTTTCATTCTGATTAATCTGATTATTTCTTGCAGAAATAACTTGTGCAAGCGAGCGGTCATAGCCAGCTTTGGCTTCATAGACAGAAGTAATTGCATCCAATCCTACTTTGAAGCGTTGTTCAGCTTGATCCAGTTGGCGTTTGTTAGCTCGTTTCTTTGCTTCAGCAAAATTAAGGGTATCTTTAGCGAGTAGCGCTTGAAAATAGGCATTTGCAGTACGTAAAATCAAGCTTTGGGCAGCGTCATTAAAACCAGCCTGTGCTGCTTTGACTGACGCTTTTGCCTGTTGTATCTGAGCCCAGGCCTGATAATTAAAAAGTGCCTGGGAGGCATTCACCTGCCATTGATTATTATTATAAGTGACTTCAAATTTGTCGTGCGCGGCAGCCACGCTTTCAACATTGCGGGAGACAAAAGCCCTGATACCCACTTGAGGATATAGTGCGGCGCGTGCCTGGGGTAGTGCTTCACTACTGGACATATAAGCGCTATAAGCCTGTTTAAACAGAGGATCATTTTCCAGGGCTTGCTGATAGATATCCATCAGATCGGTTGCATGCGAGGAAAACGATAAACTCTGAGCAAACACCAACAGGCACAACACTATTTTTTTCATACAACCTTGTTCCTAGAAAACAAACTCTTTCGGCTTTAATTTGTCAATTAAGGGAGGAATGCAGGTTTCGAATACCACTTGACCATGCCAGCTGCCGTCATGGTGTAAATGATGTAATTGGCCCTGCATAACAGGTGCTTTACCAATAATAGCGAATAACTTGCCGCCGGGCAGGACTTGTAGACGATGCGTATCCGTAAGCTTCTCCAGCGAACCAGTAAATACTATGACGTCATAAGGCGCTTTATCAAGCCAGCCACGGCAGGCATCTCCCGTAATGAGTTCGACATTCGTACATTTATAATGATCGAGATGACGATGTGCAATACGGGTGAATTCCTGATAATAATCAATACTTAATACTTTTTTACATAATCGACTCAAAAGAGCGGTCAAGAATCCCGTCCCCGTCCCTACTTCCAACACCGTTTCATGACCTCGTAAGGCCAATGCCTGGAGTAAGGTACCTTCTTCCAGAGGGGTCATCATTCGTTGACCATGAGCCAGCGGTATTTGCATATCAGAATAAGCAAAAGCACGTTGGTTATCAGGGACAAATTCATCACGTGGGAAAATATCAAATAAAGAAAGAATAGTTTCATCAAGTACGTCACCAGTACGAAGCTGTTGTTTGACCATGTTGATTCGAGCATTTTGACCATTAGTCATTAGTTCACCATCATATTAGTAAAAGCGATTTTAATTTAACACGTTGTAATGAGCTATAAGATTTCAACCAGTGAATAGACTTCATCGAAAACGCTGCTACACAGAGAAGAAGTCTAATTATAAGCACAGCGTAGGTTAAAACGTTGCGAGGATTTTAGCAAGAATTGATAAAAGGTGCGATTGATTCAATCTTAATTCATCCGGGAGATTGTTTTTTAGGCAGTTCCCGGTGAAATTAAATGATTTCATAGTGAGCGTGTGTAAAATTTGTTATCATTACCCCCTTTAAATTTTTATAAACTCAAAAGGAGAGTAATGTGCGCGAGCAATTTACTGAGTTTTTGCAAACTGAGTTAAATACACTGAAGGAAGAAGGTCTGTACAAAGGGGAGCGCATCATTGCGAGTCCCCAGCAGGCAGAAATTAAAGTAAAAAATAACGAGGTAATTAACCTGTGTGCTAACAATTATCTAGGTCTTGCTAACCATCCGGTTTTAATTGCCGAGGGGCAAAAGGCGCTGGAAAAATATGGTTATGGTATGGCCTCCGTGCGTTTTATCTGTGGCACACAAACAGTACATAAAGAATTGGAAAAAAAGATAAGTCATTTTCTTGCCAAAGAAGATACTATTCTTTACTCATCCTGTTTTGATGCCAATACAGGATTATTTGAAACACTACTCGGTGCAGAAGATGCAATTATCAGTGATGCTTTAAACCACGCCAGTATTATCGATGGGGTGCGTTTGTGCAAGGCAACGCGCTTTCGCTATGCCAATAATGATATGAAAGATCTGGAGCAACAGCTTATTGCTGCCAAAAATGCCCGATTTCGTTTAATAGCCACGGACGGGGTTTTCTCGATGGATGGCATTATTGCTAATCTGGCGGCGATTTGTGAACTGGCTGATCGTTATGATGCGATGGTGATGGTTGATGATTCGCACGCAGTGGGTTTTATGGGAGAAACAGGTCGCGGCACGCCTGAATATTGTGGGGTTGCCGATAGAATTGATATTCTTACCGGTACTTTGGGTAAGGCACTGGGTGGTGCTTCAGGGGGATATACTGCGGCAAATGCTGTAATTGTTGAGTGGTTGCGTGAGCGTTCAAGACCTTATCTTTTTTCTAATACTTTAGCGCCGGTGATTGCTCATAGTTCGATTGCCGTATTGGATTTATTGCAAGAAAGTAATGAGCTTGCACAAAAATTAAAGCGGAACAGTCGCTATTTTCGTGAAGGAATGACAAAACTGGGTTTTGAGTTGGTTCCTGGTGAGCATCCGATTATTCCTGTCATGCTAGGTGATGCGGCATTGGCTGGACGTATGGCTGAATGCTTATTGAAAGAAGGCATTTATGTTGTTGGTTTTTCCTACCCTGTTGTACCAAAAGGCAAAGCAAGGATTCGCACGCAAATGTCTGCGGCTCATGAGTTAGAGCATTTGGATAGAGCCCTGGATGCTTTTGCCAAAGTAGGCAAAGAATTAAAAATTTGTTGATATAAAACATTTTGAGAGGTGTACCCATGAGATCATTAGTGAAAGCCAAGCGTGAGCCGGGAATCTGGATGCAGGATGTGCCAACTCCTGAGTACGGTGTCAATGACGTCCTTATTAAAATCCATAAAACAGCGATCTGTGGTACTGATATTCACATTTATAATTGGGATGACTGGGCGCAGGCTACCATTCCTGTCCCTATGACGGTAGGTCATGAGTTTTATGGCGAGATTGTAGAACTTGGTCGGGAAGTAAAAGGATTGAAAGCAGGGCAGCGTGTTTCAGGTGAAGGACACATTACTTGTGGTATGTGCCGAAATTGCCGGGCAGGTAAACGACATCTTTGTCGTAATACAGAAGGTGTTGGTGTGAACAGACCTGGCTGCTTTGCCGAATATTTGGCATTGCCTGCGACTAACGTCTTGGTTTTACCTGATGATATTACTTCTGAACAAGCTGCAATTCTTGATCCATTCGGTAATGCAACTCATTGCGCTTTGGCTTTTGATGTTGTAGGTGAGGACGTGTTAATTACAGGAGCAGGGCCTATTGGTATTATGGCCGTGGCGATAGCACGTCATGCGGGTGCACGTCATGTAGTGATTACTGATGTTAATGATTACCGTCTGGAGTTGGCACGTAAAATGGGTGCTACCCGTGCCGTGAATGTTAAATATCAGCCTGTTCGAGAGGTCATGGACGAGCTGGGTATGATAGAAGGTTTTGATGTGGGACTCGAAATGTCAGGGAATCCTATGGCTTTGAATGATATGGTTAAGACAATGAATCATGGTGGTCATATTGCCATGTTAGGTATTCCCCCGCAGGAAACTTTGATTGATTGGAATGAAGTGATTTTTAAAGGTTTGGTCATTAAAGGAATTTATGGTCGGGAAATGTTTGAAACCTGGTATAAAATGATTGCTATGCTGCAAAGTGGATTAAATTTGGAACCGGTGATGACTCATCATTTTCCTGTCGCAGATTATCAGCATGCCTTTCAAATCATGGCGTCAGGTCAGTCAGGAAAAGTTATTCTTGATTGGTCTTAATAAAGTGACGCTTGATGATGCATGCCTTATTTAAACGTTAATCAGCAGGTGCAGCTGCCTCTTGAGAAACCATTCTGTTTGGTTTACCTTCTGCACTTGTTTTAATTGAGATAAAACACCTATGTCACAATATATTTTTACCATGAACCGCGTCAGCAAGATAGTGGATAATCAACGCTTTATCTTAAAGGATATTTCATTGAGTTTTTTTCCAGGAGCAAAGATTGGCGTCTTGGGTTTAAATGGCTCGGGTAAGTCCACTTTGTTACGTATCATGGCTGGCGTTGATCAGCAGTTTGAAGGGGAAGCCAGGCCACAGCCCGGTATTAAAATTGGTTATTTGGAGCAGGAACCACAGCTTGACCTGAATAAGACTGTACGACAGGTGGTGGAAGAGGGTGTTGCAGACATCAAGACGAAATTGGCTGAATTTGATGCGATTAGTATGCGCTTTGCTGAACCAATGAGTGATGAGGAAATGAATGACCTGTTGGTTAAACAGGGTGAATTACAAAATGATATTGAAACTCATGGCGGCTGGGATCTTGATCGAAGGCTGGATATCGCTGCAGACGCTCTTCGTTTACCGGATTGGGAAGCAAAAATTAATCAATTATCGGGTGGTGAGCGCCGCCGTGTTGCGCTTTGCCGCCTTTTGTTATCAAGCCCTGATATGTTGTTGCTTGACGAGCCAACCAACCATTTGGATGCAGAAAGTGTTGCCTGGCTTGAACGTTATCTGGAAGAGTTTTCCGGGACTGTTGTTGCTATCACTCATGATCGCTATTTCCTGGATAATGCGGCTGAATGGATTTTAGAGCTTGATCGGGGCGAAGGTATTCCTTACAAGGGAAACTATACGGCCTGGCTTGAGCAGAAAGAAGAACGTTTAGCGATGGAAGATAAACAGCAGGCGTCTCATCAGCGTGCGATTAAAGCGGAGCTGGAATGGGTACGTACATCGCCTAAGGGACGTCATGCCAAAAACAAGGCAAGACTTGCCCGTTTTGAAGAAATGAATTCCAAAGAATTTCAAAAACGTAATGAAACGAATGAACTTTATATTCCGCCCGGTGAGCGTTTGGGGGATTTAGTCATTGAAGGAAAACAGGTTCGTAAATCATTTGGTGATCGTTTACTGATTGATGATTTGAATTTTCAATTACCCAAAGGCGGTGTTTTGGGAATTATTGGCCCTAACGGTGCAGGTAAATCCACTTTTCTCAAAATGATTACAGGACAGGAAAGTCCTGATAGCGGAGAAATTCGTATTGGTGATACTGTAAATTTAGCGTATGTCGATCAGATGCGTGATCATTTGGATGATAATAAAACAGTCTGGCAGGAAATTTCGGATGGGCACGATATTATGCAAGTAGGCTCATTTCAAATGCCTTCCCGTGCTTATGTTGGACGCTTTAACTTTAAAGGGGCTGATCAGCAAAAGAAAATGGTGCAATTATCAGGAGGTGAACGAAACCGCGTTCATTTAGCAAAATTGCTTAAGCGAGGCGGGAATGTTTTGTTACTTGATGAACCTTCTAACGATCTGGATGTGGAAACGTTGAGAGCTTTGGAAGAAGCGCTATTAAACTTTCCGGGTTGTGCCATTGTCATTTCTCACGATCGCTGGTTTTTAGACCGGATTTGCACTCATCTGATGGCCTTTGAAGGAGATTCCCAGGTTGTGTATATCGAAGGCAACTATAGCGATTATGAAGCGGACAGAAAGCGACGATTAGGTGATGAAGCCACCAAACCTTCCCGTATTAAATATCGCCGTTTAAAGCAATAAATATCAGCGATGAAGGTTGTTATGGTTACCATTAAATTATTTTTTAATAGAGAGATTTTTTTACATGAATAAGTTGTTTTTGGCAGGCTTGTTGTGTTTTGGGCTTGCTGGCTGTGCGGAATATTATGATGAATCGACCTTAATTACTGACGATAATGGATATATGCATCGTACTACCCATTATTTACGGGATAAACGGGGACGAGATTATTTTCCTGTGAAAATTACCCCTCCGGGGAAAAAACAATTTATTTTTGATCCCAAAGCCTATGCCTGGGCTGCTTATGATCCTGAAGGCAATCGCCTGATGACGGGTAGTGCTTCGGGTGGTAAAGATGTTTGTGATGAAAATGCTAATCAATCGTGCCGTACAGTTACCGGGACTTTCCACGTCTACAATAAACGCGGCCTGGAATGCCGCTCAGGAGAGTATCCAGTAGAAACAGAAGGTGGGGCAAAGATGCCTTATTGCATGTATTTTTATCAAGGTTTTACCATTCATGCGGCTTATGAAGTACCTTATGCCAATACGAGCCATGGTTGCGTTCGGGTGTTACCCAGTGCGGCCAAGTGGTTAAATGAACAGTTCATTACTGTAGGAACAGAAGTCATTGTTTTATCTTATGCTGATGAAAAGGATCACTAATTAACGGCGAATTGCCACCGAAGTCGGCCTCCAATATCTTGTTAAAGATCCTATGGATGGCCGACTTTAGACCATGACTGCTGCGCCGAGAGGGTACTATTATCTGCTGGAAAGTCTGTTGCTGATGCTTCTGTGTTTAGACTATTTCGACGTGCAGTCGATACAACCTTATCAAGGCTCTTGCCGATAGAGGTTTTAAAAAGGCAAAATGATCCCGCAAAATGGGGTGTTGAATTAAACTTTTGGGCGGCGAGATCACTGAGCCATATGGAAAGAGCGACACCGATGAGCGTACCAACAGTTGCACCAACAGGTCCTGCAATCAAAAAGCCTAATCCGCCACTAACACCACTACAAACAGCAACCGTCAATACGCAGAGTAATATCCGGCATAGTACAGTCAAACATGTACTTAATATGCTTTGACGAGATATAAGTTTATCTTTCATCGTTTCATAAAAGTCTGCAACGGCTTGCAATTTTTTACTGTCGTCTGATTGCTGTAATCCATTAATCAGATTGAATGTTTCACAGGCTAATACAAGAGCAGTCTCTGGTCCCTCTTGCTGGGCAAGCTTAACCAGATCTTGTAATGCCAGACCCAGAGGAGTATTGCCATAGGGTTGAATGGCTGTTCTGAGCTGCTCATAAAGTATAGCTATTGTCTGTATAGCAATTACTTTGTATTGTTGGTCTCTGCTACCTACATTAGGTATGATGAAATAAGGTCTTGCTCCAGCAAGACTTTGCAGTTCAGTAATATTCATTGGGTTATTGTCAGTTTGTAAGCCAACTAGCAAAATAGTAGCATGAGGATAAATATATTGGACTGTTTCCATTTCAGCTTGATATCGAGCTACATCAAAAGAATTAGACAAATCAATTATATAGCTAGCCAACTTTATCTCGTCAAGGCATAGTAATCGATTTGTAATAGTTACAGGGTGAGATTCTGGTAGTGAAGCGTATTCAAAAGCTAAGTGGTGGTAAAAAGACATGATGCTGCTCACTAAATCAAAGAATAAAATAAATGAACGATTGTACTATTTATTAATTTGTAGATCAATAAATAGTCAGTAATCTTGCTAGTATTCTATTTTTATCTGATGGTACAAGTACTGCTCAAGATGAATGGCCAGATACAGCCGTGTATAAATCCATCTCGATAAGCAATGTGGCTACAGTGTAGTGCTATACCATTCCTCATAGAGGTGGGAAACAACTCCCTCCGTTTATAATCCATTGATAACTCTACTAATCATCAGTGATGTACTCGAACACTCTTAAGGGCTGTATCTAGGAGACCTACCTTGTTAATACCTGCTTTGCTTCGCGGATTAAAGCGAAGCAAGGCAAGAAAAATGGCTAAAGGGTTAAAACACGGGAACATCTAACACCAGCCTGGCTGGACTTCTGGCTGCGGGACTGATAGCTACTGCTACCAGGGCCAAAGAACTGGGCCCATGCCTCCTGTTGTGAGACCATCATATACTGGGTAGAACTCCAGTAAGCGTTTGCAGGAATACTGAAGTTGCTAATTTCTATCAAGCTGGATTGTATGTTTTGCAGGAGTGGTATACTTTGGGTGCCGCAACTGCTGCTTCCATACCCCATCTCACAAATGGCGGGCAGGTACCAGTCGGAATACCCACTGATTGCTTGCGTACACAATCCTGCGGCGAAGTAAGTGATGGGGGTTTGTCCGGGAGTTGCAGTAAAGAGAGGAGTACCTCCATTTGCCGTAGTATTATTGGTAATGAATTGGTCATAAAATCTCATGATGTTATTGGTATTGCAAGAGCCATCTAATATTCCATCGCATTGGGCAAAATCAGCAGCGGTAAAAGGATTGGGATTGGTATAGGTCGTTGAAAAAAAGGAAGCAAAAGCGGCGTAAGTGGGGGAGCCAAGGGAGGACGTGGAGGTCCGATCAACCCCAGGAATCATATCCCAGCTTACATCAGCATTGTTCATACCACCGCTTCCGCCACCAATACCTCCATTTGAACTCCAGACAATACCATTGGGAAAAATAGCGGCCTGGTTTGTTGTGGTAAAAACTTTCCCGCCCACACTGTCAGTATTGGGAGCTGTGTCATCAAAAGCAAAGACATAACCACCCTGATAAATACAACCATAACTTAAGATGACCACATCAATCGATACGGTCGTGGCGTTGTCAGCGCTGACCTGAACTGCGCCGGGCACAGGCGCTGTTCCACTTGAACAGGGATTGGTGCCATCGGAGGTGGCTGTGGCGCCGGGGGTGATGGTAATCGTACAGCTGCCGCTTGCTGCTAATGTGCTCCCACAGGTTGTGGTGCTTGAGGTTCCTGCGGGCCAGGTTGGTGGCGTGACTGATAAGTTCACCGCTGGATTAGTGCCTGTGTTGGTAATCGTAATTACACGGGCAAGGCCGGAAGAAGGTGTTCCAGTGATTCCGTATTCTGTAAACCCTGTTACACTTAAGGCCAGGTTACTAACACTCGTGCTCAATGTCGTATTTACGGCACAATTCACTGCAACATTGGTAACATTCCCCGCACCCATCGTACCGCTGCCATTGGTGACCGTACAGGTTTGACTTGGTGGCTGCGTTAATACCGTCACATTATAGGGCGCCCCCTGAGCCACGGTTGAAGTAAAGGTAAACGCCCCGTCACTACTCAGGGATAAATTATCCGCGCCATTGTTTTGCAACACAACGGTTCCGGAGGATAAACCGGATAAAGTGCCTCCCACCGTGTAGGCATTGATGGAGCATTGTACTTGTACAGTGGTGATATTAGAGCCACCTGCGGTACCACTGCCGCTGGTTACTGTACAGGTTTGTGTTGCAGGCTGTGTCAGAATCGTCACATTGTAGGTTGCCCCTTGAGCAATGGGTGTGGGAAAGGTAAAGGCTCCATTGCTGTTGACGGTCAGGGTATCGCCGCCATTATTTTGCAGCACCACTGATTCTGATACCGCCAGCCCGGTAACACTTCCCCCCACAGAGCGGGTATTTGTGGAGCAATTCACAGTCACGTTGGTGACATTGGCATTAATGAGGATACCGCTGCCATTGGTTACGGTACAGGTTTGAGTGGCAGGTTGACTTTGCACCGTGACTGAATAAGCACTTCCCGGAGGGAGCGCACTTGAAAAGGTAAAGGTTCCGTCTGCATTCAAGGTCAGTGCATCACTCCCATTATTTGCAAGCACTAAAGTCCCTAAAAGACCAAAGACAGAGCCCCCTACGGTATAATTGGCTCCTTTGATAATATGTAAGATGTCAGGGCGGCCTGGCTGATAACATTGGTTGGGATTGCCATGCTCGCACACGGCAGGGCCGCCCAGAATATCCCCTTTCAAGGTGTTACCGTTAATAAGTAAACTTAAAATGCAGGATTGCTGGTAACCTAAAACAAAAAAACTGGAACAGTACCCTGGCGTTGTTACCTGGTCACGCCGGGTATGTTTCTCATCATCAGCGTATGAGGTCTTCTGGATTGATTGGTCACTTGATAGCTGACCGTAGCGGTAGCGTCTGCTTCCACCGTGAGCGTTGTCGGAGTTAATGGGGTAAATGTCCACAAGGGCATACCTGCGTGCACGAAAGCCATGGCCAACGCCAGCCATGCACCTGTCATTATCCTGATAACCGGTCTACTGTTCATCTTTATCCTTATGCGATGTAAGTAAGATTAAATCACACCTCATGGGTGTCGGGGTATGGATGATTACTCGTGAAATTCATTCCTTGCCTCAGCAATTTTGCTTGTTGTTATTTGGCGTGATTTGACATCGATAAACTCTCGTAAATTATCATACTTCGTTGATGTTTTGAAATCAAAAGCTTTCTTTATTACCCTTATTGAAGGACACTTTTAGCTATAATCTCAACCCGCATCGGGAACAATAGTCTATAATTAAAAAACGAGATTATGCATTCTCATGATGCAGCTTGGTATAAGGAGATTTGTATGAAGATTAAATCAACAATAGCTGGATTAATAATCTCAATATCCATGATTGGAGCAGCGGGAGCAGCTCAGGCAGCTTGCAGTACACACTGTCCAGTTCAGGAGGGATTTTCAGGAACAGGGTGGCACATGGTTCCCTGTAATTCTAATATTCAACCAGCTCAAACCTGGCAACAATACGTTAGCGGAGGTTATGCTCCACCAGTAACAGGGCAGAGCAACTTTTTCTTATTGCCATTATTGCCATAAGAATTAGTAGTTCAGAGTGAGAGAGCCGGATTAATCTGGTTCATCTCACTGTTACTTTTGGAATGTATACAGAATAGGGCAGATTAATCGGTGATCGGATGCTAAGGGTAAATTCATCTAAATTTTGAACACTAAATAATTTTCCCCCTAAGTATGTGCTTTATGCACAGCATGCATACGATTTTGAGTAGAGATCGAAGCTTCCGCGCATAAAGCGCGGAACGTTGTCTTTGTTTGTGTGTTTACTCTGATGCTAAGGCGACGGGTGTTGAAGTGGTGTTGCTGGTGTGGTAGTGGTTGTTGCAGGTTGATTGGTTGTTGACTGTGGTAAAGGGTTAACCTGAACAGGCACAGCAATCATTTGCATGATACCTAAATCACCAGATACCTTACGTCCTACAACCAGGTTTATATTGAGCGATTGCGTCAGTTTTTCTTTATCATTTTGATAGACTACTTGCATGGGAATAGTGGCTTTCCATTGATTATCCTTCCCTTCCGTTATTTTTCCCTGGCCACTCACCATGCTGCTGACTATTAATTGTTGAGATTTAATGGCATTCAGGTTTCCTGATTTTTCCAGGGCGTCATTAAACCCTTGCCAGCCCTGTTCTGTGTAACAGGCTTTTAGAGCAGATAACTGCTTGTCCAGCAAATTATGATCGAATTCAAATGATTGTTCCGCTGCTTTTTCTGCCCATTTCAGGACAATGGCTTGTTCAATGTGAGTGGTTTGTGCGGGGATGTGGTAATTGCAATTCAGTGGTTGCGGTAATGGTGTTGATGCTCCTGTGGTGGGTGCCGAGCTACTGGACGCTGCTGGTGTTGGATTATCAGGAGTAGAGGGTGTCTGATTTCCAGGGCTGGCAGGGGTTGGTGTACCGGGAGTTGCGGGTACCTGAATACCTTGGCCGGAAGGGGTCTGTATTGAATCCGCGGTGGCGGTGGAAACGGGCATTGCCTGTGTTTGCTTTGCATGGGTGTTGTTATTGTTTTCGGCGTGTACCGATGCCCCTAAGATAGTCATTAATCCTACCCACAGCATGGATTTTTTCATTGCTAACACTCCTTTTGCATTAATAATAAGTTAATAACTCCGCCATAAGACTGGCAGCCAATCGCGCAGTCTTATGCCCTTCATCAAGAGGAGGCGAGAGTTCAGCGATGTCAAAACCTACTACTTTGCCAGTTTGCAAAATGTATTTCAACAAAGGTATAACCTGCCACGGTGTTAAACCTGTCGCCTGAGGGGCGCTTACGCCAGGAGCGAAACATTCAGCAAACACATCCAGGCAAAGACTCAGGTAAATAAATTCATGATTTGAAATAAAATTATCCAGAAAATCGGTTTGCCAGGCAAGACTTTTTTCATGGATTTGCTCGGCATAAAGGTAAGCAACTCCTGATTCATGAGCACTGGCAAATAAACTTTCAGTGTTGGCGATCCGTTGAATGCCCAGACAACAATAGTTAAAAACGAATTGATGTTGTAAACAATAATCAGCAATCTGGCGAAAAGGTGTACCCGAAGTTGCATAATGGCCCTTTTTGAGGGGGCGCAAATCGAAATGAGCATCAAAATTAATGATTCCCAGGTTGGAATAATGGGGAGCTAAACCACGAAAATGAGGCCAGGCTATTTCATGCCCGCCCCCTAAAGCAACGGTTTTATAACCTTGCTGATGACAATGATCGATTAAACGGGCAAATTGTTCCTGAGCAGCTTCCAGTTTGTCGGTAGCAATGATATTTCCTATGTCAATAAATTGCTGGTCGGAATGACAAGCGAGTCTGGCTAATTGTTCTCGCAATTGTAATGGGCCGTCTTTCGCACCAACACGGCCCGCATTGCGTTTTATTCCTTCATCGCTGCAAAATCCTGTAATAACAGTTTCTCCCCGGGTTTGCCTTAAGCGTTGCTGAGTCAGATCAAGTACAGTCACATGTTGAAAAAAACGTTCTCCTGGCCTGCTATCTTTTCTTCCTTGCCAGATGGATGGTTCTGTTGATTCATAATTTAAAAGGTCGGGCAACATGTAAGTTCCGGAATGAATACCAGATAGTCCATGATATCCTGCTCCAGAATTATTTGCACTTGGTTGCGCTAAAATCGTGCTAATTGCAGACACGTCTGTTATTATCAGCACTATTTTATTTGTACTCGCTACAGAGGAGTCTATAGTGTTTCTAATCACAGGCGGGGGCAGTGGGATAGGCCGAGCTTTGGCACAAGCTTTGGCAACGCGAGGCAGAGAAGTGCTGATTGTGGGCCGGCGGGAAGAAATGCTGGCAGAGACAGCGGCTTTTTCTTCATTAATTAATTATCTATGCGCAGACGTTTCTACGGATAAAGGACGACAACACATCGTCACTTACCTGGCAACCGTTTCTTCAATTACCGGGCTGATTCATAACGCCGGTATTATTGAACCAATTACGTCAATTGCCACTATTGAAGAATCATCCTGGCAACAGATTATGGCTACCAATCTTAATGCCCCTTTGTTTTTGAATCAGTTATTATTGGAAAAGTTAAAAGAGGGGAAGGTATTACATATTGGTTCCGGCGTGGCTTATTTTCCAGTCAAAGGCTGGGCAGGTTATTGCGTTTCCAAAGCAGCTTTAGCCATGCTGACTCGTTGTTGGCAATTGGAAAGTCAGGATGCTGCTTTTGCCAGTGTTATGCCTGGAATAATTGATACGGATATGCAGGCAATTATTCGTCACACTCCCTTTATGGATGAAGAGCAACGCGCATTCTACGATTCGCTCCACCAAAAAGGACATTTATTGTCTCCAGCTACCGTAGCGCTTTTTTTAACCTGGTTATTATTGGATATTGATAAAGGGCTTTATAGTTCAAAAGAATGGGATATTTATGATAAAAGCCACCATCCGGCATGGCTCGTAGCGCCTCATTGCGTGCCTTTCTGGGAGTAGCCATGCAAGGATGCGATCGCTTGTTGTTAAATGCGACAATCATTGACTCTAATGGGAAACAATTAGAAAAACAGGCTATTGCAATCGCTAAAGGTCATATAATCTGGTGTGGAGAAACCGATGAAGTTCCTCCGGGCTATCAGCAGGAAGCGCTTGTTATTGAAGATTGTCAAGGCCAGTTAGTTACTCCTGGATTAATCGATTGTCACACCCATCTGGTTTATGCCGGCAATCGCGCCCATGAATTTAAACAGCGCCTTGAGGGGTTAAGTTATACTGAAATTGCACGCGCTGGTGGAGGCATTTTATCAACGGTTCGTCAGACTCGTGCCGCGACAGAGGAGGCGCTTTTAGAGCAGTCATTGCCGAGATTGCTGGCTTTACGAGCTGAAGGAGTTACTACGGTAGAAATAAAATCAGGTTACGGTCTTGATTTGGAAAATGAATTGAAAATTTTGCGTGTGGCGAGACAATTGGGCGCAATGAGTGGTTTACGAATTAAAACGACATTTCTTGGCGCACACACGTTGCCTCCGGAGTTTAATAATAAACAAACCTATGTGGATTTCCTTTGCTCTGATATGTTACCTGCCGTAGTCAGTTCCGGGCTTGCCGATGCGGTAGATGTATTCTGTGAATCCATTGGTTTTACTCTGGACCAGACAGAACAGTTGTTTCTTAAAGCGAAAGAATCAGGATTGCCTGTTAAATGTCACGCTGAACAATTATCCAATCTGGGTGCAAGTCGATTGGCGGCAGATATGGGCGCATTGTCTTGTGATCATCTGGAGCACTTGGATGTTTTGGGTGCTTCTGCCATGGCCAGTAACGGCACTGTAGCAGTTCTTTTACCTGGCGCTTATTATTTTTTAGGTGAAACTAAAAAACCGCCGGTAGCTCTTTTGCGTGAAAAAAAAATAGGAATGGCCATTGCGACCGACACAAATCCAGGCACTTCTCCTACCACCTCATTATTGCTAATGCTCAATATGGCTTGTCAATTTTTTAATCTTACTGTACCGGAGGTATTAGCCGGTGCGACTTATCAGGCTGCAAGGGCGCTGGGTATTGAAAACGAAACAGGAGCAATAAAAGTAGGACTAGCTGCTGATTTAGTACGTTGGTCAGTGAAAAATAGCGAGTCACTTTGCTATTATTTTGGTTACATTCCACCCCATCAAACCATGGTGGCTGGTGAGTATATTAAGTGAATTTTATAAGGAGCGAAGGTGAAAAAATCGGTTTTTGCAATACTATTATTGTGTTTTTCATTAAGTACTATAGCGGCTCAATCTTCCAAAACGGTTGTCATTAAAAAGAGTAGTGCCGATCTTGAAGTGCAGATTAAATATCCTCAAGGTTTTTATGACCATAACATTGACAAGGCAGTGCGTTTACTGATTACCAAAGCACAAAAAGATAATATGCCTGTTATTGATAAGACTATGCCTGTTGATGTTCCGGGCAAAAGCGGGTTGTATATTGATTATAAAACGAAATTCCAGAATAAAAATGCACTTAGCCTCTTATTCACTGTTTCCTCTTATAATCGCGGTGCGGCACATCCCAATCATGTGATGAAATCTTTGAATTTCTTAAATGGTCAGGTTGTGACTTTGGATCAGCTGTTCAAACCAGATAGTAACTATTTAACTGAAATTGCCAATTTCAGCCGTAATGCCGTCATGAAAAAAAAGCTGGCTGATGCTGATTGGGTAGCAAAAGGAACCAGTCCCGCAACGGATAATTACGAGAACTGGTATTTTACGTCAGACGGTTTGGCTGTCGTTTTTGACACTTATCAGGTGGCTCCCTATGTGTACGGCCCACAAACGGTTCAAATTCCTCGCACGACACTTGCTGCATGGTTACGTCCGGAAGTAGTTAACGCTGTATGGGGTAAGTAATGAGTAAATCTGTGCCGTTTGTGCCAGCGGATAAAAAAATTGCTGAATTGACTGTTCGAAGTATTATTTTAGCTATCGGGCTAACTATATTACTTGCTTTATCCAATGCTTATCTGGCGTTGAAATTGGGTATTCTGACCTCGGCCTCGATTCCAGCGGCAATTATTTCTATTGGTATTTTACGTTTGTTTAAGGATGCAACCATTCTTGAAAACAATGCGGTACAAACCGCCGCATCAGCTGGAGAAGCTGTGGCAGGAGGCATCGTTTACACTATACCTGCTTTAATCATTATTCAATATTGGAATGAATTTGACTATTTAACCAATTTTTTTATTGCTGCTTGCGGAGGAATTCTGGGTGTTTTATTTTCCATTCCTTTGCGTCGTGTTTTGGTCAATGAGCCTGTATTGCGTTTTCCGGAAGGCCAGGCGATTGCCGAAGTATTAAAATCTTCGGCTGAGAAAGTAGGTATTCGTGATATTTTTTTAGGAGGGGCTGTAGGTGGACTCCTTGAGCTGTTACAAACAGGCTTTAAAATTATTGCGAATAGTTGGTCGTTATGGTTCACTGCCAAACGTTCCTTGTTTGGTTTTGGTGCCGGATTTTCCGCTACAATGATTGGCGCAGGTTATCTTGTGGGTCATGAGATGGCGATAAGTATTTTTCTAGGTGCGATTATTTCCTGGCTTATTGCCATGCCTGTCGTGAGTCAATATTACCCTGATTTTCTGACACACTATCCCGCAGACAAAGCAGCCACTTTATTGTGGAATAGCGAGATGCGTTATTTAGGCATAGGAGCCATGCTTTTTGCTGGTACCTGGACTTTTTTGAAATTAATAAAACCCCTGACCAGAAGTATCAGTATTTCATTTAGCGCGTTTATGACAAAAAGTCGCAGTGAGGTTCAATTACCGCGCACAGACAGAGATATTCCTATGCCCTTTATTCTAATGGGCATTATTCTTATGGCCGCTATCCTGTTTTTGTTTTTTCAGTTCGTTTTTCCTGTGGAAGAAATTGGAATTGAAGGCGATTTTGCGCCAACTTTGGTTTTTGGTGCAGTAATTTACGTGTTGGTGATAGGTTTTTTATTTTCTGTTATTACCGGTTATTTTTCCGGAATGGTCGGGGTAACCGCAAGTCCAGGTAGCTCAATAGTAATAGCCGGAATGTTATTTGCTGCCTGGATGCTATTAACCATGATCAATAAAATAGTCCCTTTGCCTTTGTCAAATGAGCAAATCAAAGCCGCGGAGGCAATTACTATTATTATTGGCTCAGTAGTTACTGGTATTGCTGCAATTGCCAATGATAATACTCAGGATTTAAAAGTAGGCCAATTAGTAGGTGCAACTCCCTGGCGTCAGCAGGTTATGCTTTTACTGGGTGTCGTGGTTTCTTCATTGGTTATTCCACCTGTTATGCAACTCTTATTTAATGTCTATGGTATTGCAGGAGTCATGCCCCATGAGGGGATGGATGCGTCTCAAACCTTACCAGCTCCAACAGCGGCCTTAATGGCGGCAATTACTGAAGCGGTGTTTCGTAATACATTGCCATGGATGATGATGGTTATTGGAGCGGTGATTATTTCTGCCCTTATTATCATAAATAATTTGGCTAAGCTGGAACGGTATATCCGTTTATCTATCCTGGGCGTAGCAATTGGTATGTATTTACCTATCGCGTCTTCCTTTCCCTTATTCCTGGGTGGGATGATTGCTTTACTGGTCCAGGGGATTTTACGAAAAAAACAGTTTAAAAAAAATGAAAGGCAATTGCGTAAACAAAAGGGGGTACTTATAGCCTGTGGATTGGTAGCCGGATCTGCCTTAATTGATGTACTGCTCGCCATTCCATTTTCTATTCTTCATTCACCGGATGCCTTAACTTTAGTAGGACCAGACTGGTATGGGTACAGCGTAATTCTGGGAGTAGTGTCAACATTAATCCTGGCAGGCTGGATTGGACATCGGGTTTGTGGAAAAGTATAAAAATAGACTTGTTAGTCTGAATATAAGGCTTGCATACTAAGAATGGCTCGCAAATAATAACAAAGAAGCCAAATTATATGGGAGTGATGCGATGAAACGACACGAACTTATTGAAAGACTTTCTGATTATAAAAAAAAGGCAGGGGAATCTAAAAGAAATATTGCAGGTTTTGCTCCCGCTATTGATCGATTATTGCAAATAGCCTCTTCACAAACCCATTTGGTGGAAGATTCAGAATTCGATATCAAGCAACTGCAAGAGATATTAAGTGCAAAACAGATGGAAAAAATAATAAGTGTGACGGAGTCGCAAGAGATATTTGATGTGGAAGAACTGGAAGAGATACTCAATGAGGGTCAATCGGAAGAAATATTCAGTGTGAAACAACTGGAAGAAATATTCAGCGTGAAACAACTGGAAAAGATTATTACAATCTTGAATGATGAATTCCTGTGTGTGTCTGATAAACAGTTTCTTGGTGAGTTACGCTCTGTGCTTACGGGAACATTCTTATCGGCGAATAGTGAAAAAGAATTTGCCGAAGCAACTTTGGCAGAATTAAAAAAAAATAATGTGGGTCATGAAGTTATCGAGCAAATAATAAAAAATATTATCGGACAGCAGGGCACTGTTGTAGATAAACTGAATAAATTCAAGTTGATTATTCTTCATTACTTTAATAAAAATTCCAGGGGAGTATTTACTGACTTAATGAATGTCTTAAAGGAAATAAACTGTTTAAGTTCAAGGATCAGCATCGATTGGAATCATGTTTTCGATGATCTTAAGGCATCCAAAATACCATGGGATAATATGCGTTATAATTTAACGCTTCTTAAAGAAGAAATAACAAAATATGAGCATGTTCGTATAATTTTGACTCGATCTTGCCTGTTTAATCGGGTAAAAAATATGATTAAGCTTGAGAAAGCAGGGATTTCTGCTAACTTGCCAGAAGATAATAAAACACTTGAAAAAAATAGTCTTATCATTAATGTACTTGGTAATCATAATTTGCTGAATGAGAAAAATTATGATCGATGTACAAAACTATCGGACAGAAAAATAGATTGCCTTATTATCGCAAATAAAAGATTGGTGTTAACCCAGGAGTTGTTGGAAGATGTCATTTCGGGAAAAAAAGGAATAATAGAAATCGAGGCAATCGATAAAATTAATAAAACCAAAGCAAGAATGCCTTTAAGAGCTTCTTCTCCTGCTTTCTTTGGAGAGAGTTCACCCAATCAGGCTATTGGTCTTCAGATAATCTTTCCTCCCAGGAGGTCATGGGGAGGTGGGAAATAAGGTACACTGGGTTTTGGATGTCACTTATAGGAAGATGCTTCAAGAATCAGACGAGAAAATGCTGCTGAAAATGTTGCAACGGCTAGACTTTTTTGCGTTAAATTTGCGTCTGCATCCTAAAAAACTCAGCTCCGATGCAAAAAGGATTGAACTGGCTCATTATCCTGGGACTCAGGCAAGGATGATCTGCATTGTTCACGGAATAAGTAATTAAGAAGTATATAATGTCAATGTTTTCCCGTGCAGGCGGGGAAACTATCCATAAATCAGACATAGTGCTAATTTTATGGATGGATTCGTCTGCGCGGGAAAGACAAGTCATCGAACAAAGTCTGGGAGAGGAAATTTGCATCCCGTGAACATTTACCGATCTGCTGGGCTTCAGCGTATACTTTCATAGCCTTCTCTGAGACCTGATTTAGACATAACCAGTTGCCATACCTGTGCTGTTCTGGAACGGAACATGCCAGCGCACATTAATAAATAATAACGCCACATACGATAGAAACGTTCGTCAAAACGTGATTTTATAGTATCCCAATGCGCTTCAAAATTTTTATTCCAGGCCAGCAGCGTATTGTCATAATGGATGCCAATATTATGCCAGTCCTCAATAATAAAAGAGCGCTCTAATGCGCCTGATAACTGTTTCATTGAGGGTAAAATTCCATGAGGAAAAATGTATTTATTAATCCATCGATCACTGGATGTAACCGTTTCATTACTGCCTATAGTATGCAGTAGAAATAAACCATTATCAGTGAGCTGCTGTTCCATGAGTTTGAAAAAAGTTCGATAATTTTTGGGACCAATATGCTCAAAAGCCCCCACACTTACCAGCTTGGTAAATTGTTTTTGCTGAGGGTTATAAAGCGAACTATCACGATAATCGGCTGTAAAAAATTGAGCGGGTAAATGACTATGGTGTTCTTTAGCGTAAGCGATCTGCTGTTCAGCGATGCTAATGCCAACTACTCGACAGCCATAATGTTCAGCAGCGTAGGCGGCTAATCCACCCCAACCGCAACCAATATCCAGCAGCGTATCCTGGCTTGTCAGTTGTAATTTTTTGCAAATCAATTCATATTTTGCCCGTTGAGCGGTATTCAATTCCTGAGTATTTTTCCAATAACCACAGCTATAAGCCATCGTTTCCCCCAGCATTAAAGCAAACAAATGATTGTCAAGATCGTAATGTTTCTCGGCAACTTCTTTGGACAGTTTTTTGCTCTGCTGATTGAATAATTTTGCGGATAGTTTATATAGAAGATGAAAAAAATTGAATTTTACGTCCTTTTCCAGGGCGGCTGTACAGAGTTGATAAGACAGTTTATCCAGTCTTTTACAATCCCACCAGCCCTCCATATACGTCTCTCCGAGACCCAATGAACCATCGAGTAAAATACGTTTAATAGCACGATTATCTATTAATTGAATGTCGTGATCTTTGGAGCCATTGAGAGTCACCTCTGCTTTGGATAAGGCACGCTGTACGTAATTTTGAGCAATCGCATTATTCATTAGCTGCTTCCTTTGATCTTGTAAGAATAATTTTAATTACCGCTGAGTCAGAATCGCATTAATTGGGTAGTTAGTAAATAGACCTGTTTCGAAAATCGTAGAGAGCAGGGCGCAACTAATTCTGGTGAGCATTAAACTGCTTCCAGGAGAGCGGCTATACCCATACCGCCCGCGGTGCAAATAGAGATTAAGCCTCGTCCCTTTCCTTTCTGATGTAATAATTTGGCAAGGGTACCTACAATACGAGTGCCTGTGGCGGCAAAAGGATGACCTAAAGCCACGCTGCCCCCTTTAATATTTAATTTGGCGTGATCAATGGGGCCTAAGGCAGCATCGGATTTAAGTACCCTTTTACAATAGTCGTCGGATTCCCAGGCTTTTAATGTACAGAGTACTTGCCCTTCAAATGCTTCATGAATTTCATAAAAATCAAAATCTTGCAGCGATAACTTATTGCGTTTTAAAAGTGAGTTGACAGCGAAAGTAGGAGCCATTAATAACCCTTCACCCTGTACATAGTCCACAGCGGCAACCTGAGCATCAACAAAACGTGCCAGGATAGGATGATTAAATTGGGTGGCTACTTCATCATTGACTAAATAAACTGCTGATGAACCATCGGTTAACAGGGTGCTATTACCCGCAGTCAATGTGCCTGAGCCACTAAAATCAAAGGCGGGCTTTAATCGGGCCAATTTTTCCAATGTAGTATCTTTTCGTAAAATTCTATCTTGCTTTATGCCATGAAATTCAAAAACAAGATCCTCATAGAAGCCTTCCTCATAAGCCTTGACGCCTTTTTGATGACTTAAGAACGCTAATTCATCCTGTGCTTCGCGTGTAATGCCCCATTCCTTAACCATTTTTTCGGTATGTTGTCCCATAGATAAGCCGGTACGGGGTTCAACTACAGCAGGAAATTGGGGTTGTAGATCATGGGGACGAAAAGCACCAAGCGCTTTTAATTTAGCAAAAAAACCCTTGGCGTGATTTAAAAGAAGTAATTTTTGAGCAAAAGAATGACTGAACAGGACAGGCAAATCACTATTAGTATCCACTCCGCCAGCAATCCCGTCATTAATTTGGTAATTCGCTATTTTTAAAGCAATTTGCAACGTTGTTTCAAGACTGGTACCGCAGGCTCTTTGCAAAGTATAACCGGGTGTATGGGCATTGAGAGCAGAGCCTAATACACATTCTCGTGACAAATTCCAGTTAAAAGGGCTGGTGATCACGGCGCCAAGGCCCACATCACCGATTATACGTCCTTCAAGATGCATTTTTTTTACTAACTGTTGTAATGAGGCAATCATTAAATCCTGAGTAGAAACAGTACGGTAAACAGTCAGTGATTTTACAAAAGGAGTACGCGCACTTCCTGCAATGTAAACTGGCCTGGTTTTCATCCTGGTATCCTTTTTATCGAACAGCTTATTTAAGTGGATCGACTTCCTTTATAAGACAATTTTTAATCATTTTTAATTATTTTATCTTCAATTGCTTTTTTCATAACAATTATGCTAATACGACGGTTCATTGGCGCCAGCGGATTTTTCTTATCGAGCAAAACGGTTGAAGCATAACCTGTAACCTGCATGACTTTAGCTTCTGGCACGCCTGCTTTTAGCAGGGTTCGTCGCGCAGCATTCGCTCTTTGAGTGGATAATTCCCAGTTAGACTGATTAATATCCTCTGGGTTTTGATAGGGATGATCGTCAGTATGTCCCTGGATGTTAAGCTTATTAGGCACAGTGTTTAATAATTTGGCGATTTGGGTCAACAATTTTTCTACTTCGGGATCCATTTGATCGCTGCCCATAGGAAACATGGGTTTATTTTTATTATCCACTAATTGAATACGTAACCCTTCAGAAACCACATCCATTAATAATCTGTTTTTTAAATCAGAGAGACTGGGATCTTGATCCACTGTTAATAAGATATTCGCTTTTAGTTGCTGTAAATGCTGCATTTCCTGCACAATATCACGTGGATTTTCCTTTTTTTCACCATCCGCAGTCTGATCGGCAGATACCTGCCCATCTCGTTTTCTGAAATTATCGCCACCACCTTGAATCGTTTCTTTTCTTGATCCGATGCTGTCACCGCCAATCAGGGCAATTTTTAATGGTTGCTTGAAATACTCGGATATTCCTTCTCGTTGTGCTTTATTGACTGACGTCAGTAACCACAGGAGCAAGAAAAAAGCCATCATAGCAGTAACAAAATCAGCATAGGCAATTTTCCATGAGCCGCCATGATGAGCATGCGGTGTTTTCTTGACTATTTTTATAATAATCGGATTTTTTTCATTAGATCCAGCCATCACCATCTCCTTTAAGGGATGTCATGATCTGACACTTTTAATTTCTTCATTCAATTCATTAAACGAAGGTCTTGCCGCAGAAAACAGGACTTTACGGCCAAATTCTGTGGCAATAACAGGTGGATTATTATGCATGCTTGCTAATAACGTTACCTTAATACAATTCATCATGAGTAGTGTTTCATTGGCGCGTTGTTCCATGGCAGTAGCGATGGGACCAACAAACCCATATCCCAGTAAAATACCGAGAAAAGTACCTACCAGGGCATGAGCAACCAAAACACCCAGCTCGGAAGGAGGCAAATCAATGGATTCCATCGTATGGACTACCCCTAAAACAGCCGCGACAATACCAAAGGCCGGCATACCATCAGCCAGTCTTGTAATGGCATTCACTGGAATAAGTTCCTCTTGATGATAAGTGTCAATTTCACTATCCATTAACGATTCCAGTTGAAAGGCTTGCATATTGGAAGTGATGATTAATCGAAAGTAATCACAAATAAATTCCATGAGGTGGTGTTGTGTCATTAAACGGGGAAAATTAGAAAAAATCGGGCTGCTCTTCGGATCATCGATATCGTTTTCAAGCGACATAAGTCCTTCCTGGCGCGCTTTATTTAATAAAGCGTACAGTAAACCCAATAAATCTCTATACATCACTTTGGCAGATTTCGAACCGCGAAAAACACTGGGCAATGCTTTAACAATCGCTTTTAATACACTGGCTTTATTCCCTACAATAACCGAACCAATCGCCGCTCCGGCAATGATGAGTAATTCAACAGGCTGAATAATGGCTGCCAGATGACCACCAGCTAATGCAAACCCCCCAAAGACTGACAGTAAAATTACCGTATACCCAAGCAAAATGAGCATTTATCATCCCTAAATTAACTATCTAATTGATTTTGAAACATAAATTTAAACAATTCAACCTAAGCTAACCTATTTTCTCTGATTTATGGAAAATTTTTTCACTTTAAATAGTCGTGTACCACATGGCCATAGGGTAAAGTCAAGTCGGTCAAAATATGCGCCGAACTCACTATTTTCTTTACTGGCAGCTGGGCAACAGGGGCCAGGGCGTGATGAAATAGTTGTAATTGAGCCGGCCCCGTCCATGCTCCCTTGATCGTTACATCCTCTAATTTATATTCGACCAGTTCACAAATCCGAGTACTGCCATCAACGTGAGGAATTATTTTTAATAAATAATTAGAGCTTAACATCGATTCAGTAATCGTCTTTTTATCAAGCGTATCAAATTTATAGCCCATTGTGGCTGTGGCAATGCGGCTATCGCCATAATCCAGAGTGCCTACCAGGGTATCTTTCTCGATAGCCAGGCGAGGTTGCGCCAGTTTTTTGGGAAACCCCCAGATTTCCCGGCCACCAAAGATAGGAGGTTGATCATCAAGATACATCGCGTGAGTATAACTGCCTTTTTTACCTTTATAATAAACGGAAATAACCTGACCTGACTCGGTATAGTCACCAAAACCTGTAGAGTCTGGCATCCTTATTACCTCAAAATGAACCAGCGGTTCGGCGACCTCCAGAGGAGCAGGCACAACGTCTCGAAGAAGCTCCATATCCGTTTCATAAGTGATAATAAAATATTCCCGATTAACAAAGCGGTAGGGTCCGCGTGGATAAGAAGGGCTATTTATAGGCATCGCAAATGCTTTTTTTCTTACTTGCGCCTCATCCATGGCAAATATCTCCTCTATGATGTGCTTTTGTTTAATAATTGGTTATTATTGAGACTCTTACTCCATAAACCAGCCATGACTTACAACAAGCGATTGCCCTGTTAAGGCATTGGAGCCGAACGATGCAAAAAATAGTGCGGTTTGAGCAACGTCATCGACCGTTGTAAATTTGCCGTCTACGGTGTCTTTAAGCATGACTTTCTGGATGACATCATTTTCGCTTATCCCCAGTTCTTTTGCTTGCTCCGGAATCTGTTTATCTACTAAAGGAGTACGGACAAAACCCGGGCATATTACGTTGGCGTGAACGCCATAGGCCGCACCTTCTTTAGCGACCACCTTACATAAACCCAATAAGCCGTGTTTGGCGGTGACATAAGGGGCTTTCAGTTTGGACGCTTCTTTGGAGTGAACAGACCCCATATAAATAATGCTACCTCCTTTTCCTGCCGCGTACATGTATTTCAGGCAGGCTTTGGTAGTAAGAAAAGCGCCGTCCAAATGAATGGAAAGTAATTTTTTCCAATCGGCATAGGCAAGTTTATCAATAGGTTCGATAATTTGTATGCCCGCATTACTTACGAGCACATCAATACCCCCAAACTGGTTGACTACGGCGTCTACACCTTGATTAACTTGCGATTCATCAATAACATTCATTTCAACAGCCATTGCCTGGCCTTTCATTTCATTAATATCATTCGCAACCTGTTGCGCCTGTTCAAGATTAAGATCGGCAATAGCAACTTTTGCTCCTTCTTTTGCGAAAACGAGAGCGATTTCTTTTCCAATTCCACTGGCGGCTCCCGTTACGATGGCAACCTTATCTTTTAATCGCATGACTCACGTCCTTGTCAGATATTGTTTTACCAGTATAGCAGTGAGTTTTCGATTTTGCCTGATATAAAAAAACCCTGACGGTCATCAGGGTTTGAAGTGTTTTAAGCAAGGTATTATTAGTAATAATAGCCACCGCGATAATAACTATTACGATAATACCCTTTGCGGTATCCAGGCGTGTTATAGCTATTGTAATAACGTTTATAACCATTGCGATAATATCTGCGATCTTGTTTTCCGGCTTGATAGCCCACAAGAGCACCCACGCCCCCTCCAAGAACAGAGCCTACAGCGCTACCACCTGTAGCCACGTAACCTAAACCAGCTCCTGCCGCACCGCCCACTCCTGTACCAACCTGAGTGGAAGTACAAGCACTGAGAGTTAAAGTGGTTAAACCAGCAAAACATAAAGTAGCAATTGTTTTTTTCATGATTGTTTCCTTTTTTTGTTTGTTGTTCCCTCAAACAGTATATTAGTACAAAATAAACAATATGCTTAATATTGAATCATTTTTTTTTGTGAATTATTTAATGCCAAGAAGCGATGCATTGACAAGGGCTGAAAATTTGGAGAGAGTGGGGGCCTATTGGTAAATAGATTTAAACGTCATTGTATTTGATAATTTTTTGATTGCAGGTGAAAGGCTTTATACCGAACAAAAAGTAGCTATTAACGCAAATTGCCAACTTTCATGGGCAATCGGTACTCTTTGAATTTTTTGCCCGGTACAAAGGGATAAAGGATTTACAGTGGTTCAGCTAAGGATAGATTATGAATAAACCGATTTTTTTAACGGGTTATCTTTTAGGGGCTTTTATTTTTTTAAATGGCTATATTCATGCCGGGACCAATGTGTGGGGTTTAAGTAATATTCATAAGGTTAACAGTAAATCGCCAGCGCCCTATACTGTGTACATTGGAGCTTATGTAAATTATAACAATGCACAGAGGATGAAACTCACGCTTGATGCTAAAGGGTATAAAGCCAGAATTAAAAGAAAAAGAAATTTATACCTTGTATATATTGGTCCAATTACCACCCTTCGAGTACTCCATAAATTGACCACTCATACGCATAATCGTTCACAAGTAATGGTGTTTAAACCTACAAAACCCCATCATGACAAGATAACTACTTCAGTACACAGTAAACAAGTTGAGCAAATTCAATCAACCGCACAGCATTTTAAAAATGACAGCAGGTGTAAAGATTGTCGCTTGGATGGCAGCAAGTGGTTTGTTCAGTTACAGGGCGGTGTGTTCTTCCCTTTAATGGATAGGCAAATCTTAATCGATAATGGAGCAGATGTTCCAGCGCCTGGAAATGTAGATATTTATTCAGTGAAACAGTCAAATCCGGGAACTATTGCATTAACAGTGGGGCATCGAATGACCACTCAATTGTCCACGATAGACCATTATACTTTCAGTGGACGATTACAATATGTATTGCCTGCTAATGTAGGTAAGACCATCATGCAGTATAGTATCCCGGAGTTTCTAAATTACAATTATAATTGGAAACTTTCTGCTTTGGCATTGACTGCGGATACTAAATTAAATTTATTTAATTTTTCAAATTTTTTACCCTATATAAATGGTGGGCTAGGTGTTTCTTTTAATCAGGCTCGTTCTTACAGGGAAACTGCTTTGCCGGAGGTGACACCACGAGTCAGCCCTGCTTACGCAAATCACACATTAACTCATTTTACCTATCATGTTGGAGCAGGTTTGGATTTCTTCTATGCCCGGCATTGGTTACTTTCTGTAGGCTATGAGTTTGAATCGTTAGGTGATTTCTCCTCAGGAAAAGGCCAGAGTACATGGTTTCCAGAATCGCTATACCTGGGTACTTATCAGGCAAATACTCTTTTATTTAGCGTCACTTATCTCATTGACTAAAGGAAGCAGGATGAGTAAAAATAACTTTAGAAGCCTAATCTTTTTTTGTGGTGTTTCTTTTCTATCTACAGGCTTTGCCGGATTAGATCCGGTTGCGTGGAGATTAACCCCTTCGACTAATTTCGTTAATATTCAAGCCGGTGAACAGGCATCAGCTATTTATACGTTAACCAATCAATTACCTTGGCCAACGAGAATCACCACTATGATTCGAGCGTCAGGTCTCTCGCTGACCTATTTTGATCAATGTAACCAAAATACTTTAAAGCCAGGTGGCAGTTGCAATATTAATGTATTTTTTAATCCAATAGTGGCAGGAAGCGCAACATTTCAACTCACCTATCAATATAATCGGGATGTTATTCCTTTACCGGTCTGGACTGCAATAGCATCCCCATCAAGTCATTTTTCAATAACAGGGCAGTTTTCTGAACCAGCTCCTTTTCCCAGTTTATTCTATACTAATCAGGCGCCATTTATTACCGCTCAATTCAGCAACACGGGAAATAGGCCGCTCACTCATTGTAGAGCGGGAACAGCGCCTGGACAGAATCAATTAACCATCAATCCATTGTCTGCAGCTATCGTGACAACGGATGTTCCTGCTATGGGAACCTGCGGAACGGTGAGCTCTCCTGTAACTCTTAATCCTGGTGATCCACCATGCACTATTTATGGTCAGTTAAGCAGTTTGCAAAATACAAATAATGCCACATTAACCGCGCAAGTGACTTGTGATCAAGCAACTGCCGCAATCCAAAAATCATTTGCAATTCAAACTCAATCTGGCTGTACCTCTGCAAGTGTGAACGCCCTGTTACCTTTACCAACAAGCACATACTTGTATGCGGATAATATGGTAAAATTTCAGATCACAAATACATGCGCTACTGATAATATCAGTTTAGGCACAGTAGCAATTACGGCAACAACAGGGAGTGCCACTATTACCGGTACAGTTGCCCAACCCCCTGCAACGTATGATAATTGTTCAAATGAAACATTACTACCCGGTCAAAGTTGCACCATCACTGCATCGGTTATTCCTGCACCACCGATTAATGCAGCCGGTTTGACAGTGACTGCAAGCGTGCCAACAGGAGGCTCCTCTCCTGCAACAGGTAATACCACTGCAACCACTGTGAATTCTAATAATCAACCGACTCATCACGTTGTATTTGTCAATCAATGTCCTTTTGACGTTTGGTATGGTGTGGCAAATGGTGGTAATAGTAGTTGTCCAGGACCAGCTTGTGAATCACAAGATCCTAATTTAACGACCTACCCAAGCGGTGCGCCTGCCAGCGCTTATTACCTTGCCGCACAAACTTCAAATGTCGCACCTTCTACCATTGATGTCTCCATGACAAGCTATCAAAATGGCGCATTTTGGCCGAGAACGGGGTGTACTATGCAAAGTGGCCAATTTAATTGTGCAACTGGAACCTGTCAAACAATGGCTAATAGCGCAACTTGTCTTTCACCGCCAGATGGAGGAAGTGGGCCAGTACAGCCTCAAAGTCCTTTCACCAAGTTTGAGGCAACTATTGTCAGTACACCTGGCGGAGACGGAGTCTATGATGTTTCAGTGATCAACGGGATGACTGTTCCTGTAGAAGTCAAAGCATTTGGACCAAGCACTGGTAATACACCAAGTACCGTGTATAACTGTTCTGGCGCAGGTGCTTTGCTTCAACCTGCATCCAATAATACGCTTGGAAATTGTTCTTGGGATTTAAATCCTGAATCGACTATCCCAATTTCTTCAATTAATAGTGACTTTTACTGGGTAATCCCCGGAGCCGATGACGGGTGTACTGACGGGATCAATTGTGGCATGTCCTATAGCCAATTTCCTCAATCCAATGGAAATTCACCGGGGCCGATTAATCGACGCCAAGGTGGTTTTCTGGGCTATAATCCCTTAGTTAATGATGCAGCCTACATTAACCTTGCTCAATGGGGAAGTAGAAACTTATTTACACTCTATGGCATGGGGATTGAAATTGCAGGTCAAACCGGTGGAAATAATTATGGTACACAATTAGTAAGTGGGACCAATATTGTTTTACCAGGGAACACCTATCCGGCATACAATGTGTTATTGTCTATCCCTGGTATAACTAACAATGGATCGCTCAATTCATGTTACCAAATTGGGAATTCCTTTTTTGCACACTGTGGAGGATGTGTCGATTGGAATATTACTTTACCTGCTGAACAATGTGGAAATGGTAGTCCAAATTATCAGCCTGATTGGAATTTAGACTGGACAACTAATCAAATCGCAGCACCTATTGGTAACTATACGCCACTCCAAGCGATTCAATGGTTAAAACAGGCTTGCCCCACCGCTTATTCTTATCAATTTGATGATCCATCCTCATCTTTTCAATGCACTGAAGATAATGGCACTCCCTTGTTAACCAGTTACCAGGTCACATTTTGTCCAGGTGGTGTCACGAGCTTACCCTCAGGGGCAACCGAAGGACGTAGTACCTCACCCTGATTAAAAAGGAATGATTACAAGAAGTGAATAGTATAATAGTGACTATTCACCATTATGAGGCTAAAGTTTTTAAAAAAGTCTTATAGAAAAAGTGGGTATAAAATTCATAGAGTATTCAAAATTACTCCACTTTTCGCGATAGCAACATGCGTAGAAGAAAAGTGACTTAAATAATG
Organism: Legionella fairfieldensis ATCC 49588; assembly: GCF_000621525.1. Lineage (GTDB taxonomy): Bacteria > Pseudomonadota > Gammaproteobacteria > Legionellales > Legionellaceae > Tatlockia > Tatlockia fairfieldensis. The sequence goes on from NZ_JHYC01000004.1 coordinate 64,125, forward strand.
CAGAATTTTTTATCTTGAGAAAATAGTTATCCCCCAGTAGTATTGGCAAATCATTTTTAGAAAAAGAGGGCATTATGTTTCGAGGGAGTATCGTCGCTTTAGTAACACCGATGCTTGATGATAAAGTGGATGTGTCTCGTTTACAGGAGCTGGTTGAATTTCATATCGCAGCAGGAACACATGCGCTTGTTGCAGCGGGAACAACGGGTGAAGCGGGAACATTATCCCATCAGGAAAAAATACTGGTCATAAAAACCGTAATAGAACAGGCTCGTGAACGAATTCCAGTTATTGCAGGTACGGCAGCAAATGCTACCCGAGAATGTATTGCCTTAACTCAAGAAGCCATGGAGTGCGGTGCCCATGCTGCATTAATTATGACGCCGGCTTATATTAAGCCTACGCAGGAAGGACTTTATCAGCATTATAGTCACATTGCCAATTCAGTACCGATACCTGTTATACTCTACAATGTTCCAAGTCGTACGGCCTGTGATTTGTTACCTGAAACGGTAGTAAGACTTGCCAAAATATCCAATATTGTGGGAATAAAGGACGCTACGGGACAGATGACACGTTTGCAGCAACTAATGCGCGGTTGTGAAAACAGTCTGGATGTATTTAGCGGTGATGATTTAACTGCAGCGCAATGGATGTTGGCAGGGGCGAAAGGTGTGATCTCGGTAACAGCCAACGTAGCACCCCGGCAAATGGCCAAATTGTGCGATGCGGCTTTGGATGACGACCACGCGGCTTGTTTGCGAATTAATGAACAGTTAATGCCGTTGCATCAATTATTGTTTATCGAACCCAATCCCGTTCCTGCAAAATGGGCTTTAAGCAGAATGGGTTTGATGAGTGGAGAGCTGCGTTTGCCTTTGACAAGGTTATCAAAAGAACATCATCCTGCGTTAGAACAGACGCTTCGCTCACTACAGCTTATTTAAATGAGGAATCGTTGTGAAAAAAAAGGTATCCTTTCTTGTAGTCACCCTGTGTTTAACGTCTTGTTCTCAGTATATCAGCAATGGGGAAAGGCGATATTTGCAAAGTAAAAATGGCGTTAATATTATAGTACCACCGCCTTTAACTGATACTAATATCAGTCATTTTTATGATCTGCCACCACAAAATCAAAATGCGCTGATAAGTATTGTACCGCCGGCAGATCAGGCTTTAAAAGCAAAAGCTGACTAATACGAAAGGTTGGAGAATGTCGACAGAATCAAACGAGTTGAGAGTCATTCAGGAATTGTCCCGGCGTATTGTAGAGGCGCAAAGCAAGATACGCATTCTGGATAGTATTAAATGGGATGATTCCATCAAGCAGGATTTTTTTCGCCATCAAGGGCAGCGTATGCCTGCTGTGGACAAAACGTATTACGACAATAAACCATTACCTTTCGATGCAGTAACCAAGCAGGAAGAGTTTCGTTTAATTTTACGGGATGCCCATAATGAATTGGGACAGTATTCGGCAATTACGCGACTGATTAAGCGTCAATGTGAAGAGTATTCACGTGCAGCACAAATGTTAGCGGCTCGTGGAACACCTGCTTTTAGCGATCTGGCTAAAGAATTATATGGTAGTCCTGATGATGCATTTTATTCTGGTGGTCCTCGTTTGTCGGAGTTAGGGACGCTTCTTTTTGATGTGCTGACTGCTTTGGATGTGCAACTTCAATCGGATGCAGATATCAAGCGCTATACGCCTGCCCAGGCGCAACACCTGTTACAGGAGCGTTTAAGTCATTTTTTTGATAAACATCCTGGTAAAATTACTGTGATGGTTAGTGACGATATGGTAGCCGATGCAGCAGCCGGTGCCGATAATATCAAATTGAGCCAGCAAGCGAGATTTAGTGATCGCGATCTTCGATATTTGGAAGTTCATGAAGGATGGGTTCATGTAGGCACGACGTTGAATGGTGCTACACAACCCTATTGTTTCTTTTTATCAAAAGGTTCTCCCTCCAGCAGTGTGATTCAGGAGGGTTTGGCAGTCATAACAGAGATAGTAACGCTGTCCTCCTATCCGGGTCGAGTGAGACGAATAACCAATCGTGTCATTGCTCTTGATATGGTAAGGCAGGGTGCCAATTTTATTGATGTTTATCGCTATTTTATCGAGTGCGGCTTGAGCGAAGAAGACAGTTACAACCATACTGTTCGTATTTTTCGGGGGAGTACGCCGGAGGGTGGGCCATTTACCAAAGATTTATCTTATGCAAAAGGATTTTTATTGATATATAATTTCATGCGTTTTGCAATTAGTCAGCATCGTATTGATGCCATTCCCTTGCTATTTACCGGCAAATTAGTCCTTGATGATCTACCCTTGTTAACCGAATTGCGTGATCGTGAATTACTTATATCCCCTGTTTATTTACCGCTGCCATTTCGTGATCTTGCTGCTCTTGGTGCGTGGATGAGTTTTTCTCTTTTTTTGAATAAATTCAGTTTAAATGAGATTCAGAAGAGCTTTCGTTTTCTTTTAGTCTAAGATAAATAAAAAGGGGTGCTGTCAAGGAGATATCATGGGACTTTTGATAGAGGGTCAATGGCACGATAACTGGTATGACACCAGTAAAACAAAAGGTACCTTTAAAAGAGAATCTGCTCAATTCAGAGAAGCTATTTTACCCGATAAAAAGGCCAGATTTCCGGCGGAAAAAGATCGTTATCATTTGTATGTTTCATTGGCTTGTCCCTGGGCGCATCGCACCCTTATTTTTAGAACATTAAAGCAGCTGGAACCTTATATCAGTCTTTCCATTGTTCATCCTCATATGTTGGAAAATGGCTGGGAATTCAAGGCTGAACGAGGTGCAACAGGGGATAACCTGTATGGATTGCGTTATCTTTACGAGCTTTATTGCAAGGCTAATCGGCATTATACGGGACGAGTTACGGTGCCGGTATTGTGGGATAAAAAAGAACAAACTATCATCTCTAATGAATCAGCAGAAATTATTCGTCAATTTAATCAGGCATTCAATCATTTAACCGGCGATAAACAGGATTTTTATCCACAAGCGTTTGCCGGGGAAATTGATGCAATGAATGATAAAATTTACAATGCGGTTAATAACGGGGTATATAAATGTGGTTTTGCGACCACTCAGGAAGCCTACGAAAAAGCGTATTATGAGCTTTTTACGGTGCTGGACGAATTGGAAAAACATTTAAGCAAACATGATTATTTAGTCGCTGGACGAATCACTGAAGCGGATTGGCGTTTTTTTACAACGTTAATTCGCTTTGATGCGGTTTATTTTAGTCATTTCAAGGCTAATCAACAACGAATCAGCGATTATCCTGCTTTACAAGCCTATTTGCTGAAGCTTTATCATCATCCCGGTGTTCGTGAAACTGTGGATTTCTGGCACATCAAGCAACATTATTATTTTAGTCATAAAACAATCAACCCTACGCAGATTGTCCCTGTGGGTCCAAAATTACCTATCAATTAATTTTAAATACAGTTTGTTTAAATATTGACTTAAAAGCGGATTTGATTAATAATTTACCTATCAAAACTAATTAAAATGGTTCATTTATGAATGAGGGTCTGCTGAAAGCGGCAATTAGTGCAATAGAAAATAAAGATTATGAAGCTCTTTACCAGGTATTGAGTGAAGAAGATCTGGATATTAACAGTTTCGTACCTGGCAAGATCCCGACTTTGTTATTTTACGCTATTGAGAAGGAAGATAGTAAATTAGTGGAAGTGTTTTTAGAGATGGGAGCAAATCCTAATATTCAGTTCCATTGGTTTTTCAAAGAGAATGATGAGGCACGTAAGACTTCTCCTTTAATGTTAGCTGTGGAAAAACAGAATATTGATATTGTAAAGATTCTTCTAAGCGATCCACGCACTAGAGATTTTACTTCGAAAAGAGGGCCCTTGAGTATAGCAGCTAATTTGGGTAATAAAGAAATTGTCGAAGTACTGCTAGAAAATGGATCTAATTTAGGTTACCGCCGAGCAGGATCCAGGAAAAAACTCTCAGAAATAGCGATGGAAAATGGTCATAAAGAATTAGGGGCTTTGTTAAGGACCCATGAAGTGTTATCTTTAAAAAGTCAATTAATCAATAAAATGAATAGAGATACTGTAGATAAAAAGTTTCTATCAGATTTTTTCACTCCCGAACGAGAAAAAGAGATATCTCATTTAAATCAAGATATTATTGACTTATTAGAGCAAAAGAAAAATAGAGAAGCTATCAGGCATGATGAGGATGGAGCTTTGATGGTTAAAGCCATCAAGAATGGTGACTCATCGGCGCTCGTGAAGTTGTTTAATGACGGGGCTGTTTATACGGATAAGGTGGGTGATTTTGAAATGTCCGGTTTTTTTATGGCTGCTATAGAGGGCAACTTTGAGATAGTGAAGATGCTCGCAGAAGAGGGGGCCTCTTTAACGGTGACGGATAAAGTTGGTCTTACTGCGGCCCAAACAGCGAGGAAGAATGGGCATGAAGAGATTGCTTCCTGGCTGGATGAGTTAAAGATCAAGCAAACCGCTATATTTAAATCGCATTTGGAGGAGTTACAGGCGGATGCTCATGTAAATTCTAAACATTTCAGATAATAGCCTTATGGATTCATCAATTATTTCTCAAAAATAACATTAATTTGATCGAATATTTTTATAAATTCGCATCAACACCAGGAAGTCTGGTAAAATCGGCCCTGTTTATGCTTTAATAGTGTTATTTTTAAGGCTCAGGGTTTTTATTATGACCTTTGTTATTACTGAAAGCTGTATTAAATGCAAATACACAGATTGTGTGGAAGTGTGTCCTGTTGATTGTTTTTATGAAGGTCCTAACTTTCTGGTTATTCATCCTGATGAATGCATTGATTGTGCGTTATGTGAGCCAGAGTGCCCTGTGCAGGCGATTGTTTCTGAGGACGATTTAACGCCTGACCAACAACAGTTTCGCGAACTTAATGAAGAACTTGCCAAAGTCTGGCCCAATATCACCTCTAAAAAAGAAGCGCCCGAGGATGCGAAAGAATGGGAAGGCGTTAAAGATAAACTCGGCTATTTGCAAAAAGAGTGGGAGAAGTAAGTGGAGGTTGTTGATGATGTGGTCGCGCATTGTCAACGGGTATTAAGTGAGAAAGGCAGACTTACTACAGCGCTTCCTGGTTTTGTGGCTCGTAAGGCGCAAATTGAATTAGCCTCAGCTATCGCTCAGACTATTGCTGATCGCGCCATGCTGGTGGCGGAAGCCGGAACGGGTACGGGAAAAACGTTCGCTTATTTGATACCCTGTCTTCTCAGTCGTAAAAAAGCCTTGATTTCTACGGCAACCAAGACATTACAGGATCAATTATTTCATAAAGATTTACCCATGCTTGTTCGTGCGATGGGTTTATCCTTACGGGTACAAAATCTTAAAGGCCGATCGAATTATCTTTGTCGCTATCGCATTGCTTTGCATGCAGAGGAAGGTCATTTTTCCAGCCCACAATCGGCGCACGAGGTGTTGCACATACGTGAAAAACTGGCACAACTTACCGAAGGGGAGCGCTCTGAATTACCGGAAATTAGTGAGGACTCACCGGTTTGGCCTTATGTGACTTCGATGACTGACAATTGTTTGGGTAGTGAATGTGAACATTACCAGAATTGTTTTTTGGTTAAAGCGCGAAAACGGGCATTGGATGCGGACGTTGTAGTCATTAATCACCATTTGTTTTTTGCTGATTCACGATTAAAAGAAGACGGATTTGGTGAATTACTGCCCGGCGTCGATGTTGTTATTTTTGATGAAGCGCATCAACTTGCAGAAATTGCTGCTAATTTTAACGGTGAACGATTAAGTACACGCCAACTTCGGGATTTAGTGAACGATTTATTGCGTGAATGGCCTGTTCTTGATTTGGCTAACCGGCCTTTAAAACAATTAAGTCATCAAACTGATCAGATTATTTCCCAATTGATACTGGCGTTGCCTTTGCGTGAAGAACGTGTTGCCTGGCAGGAACTTCAACGTAATACCTCTTTTATTGAGACATGGGAGTCTTTGGCAGCCTTAGTTGACGATTTTTTGAAATGCATCAATGAAGCAGGTATTGTCGATCATCCGGGTTTAACCCGCTGTATGAAACGGTTAGAGGCGTTCAGGGAAGGTTTATCCCATTTTACTCAAACCGATAAGGCTTATATCCGTTGGTTAGAACGTTTTAAACACAGCCTGACTTTTCATGCCACGCCGTTTGATATCGCTGATTTATTCAGCGGACTTTTAACACGACAGCAATGTGCTTTTATTTTTACTTCAGCGACCCTGACTATGGCTGATTCTTTTGATTGTTTTACCAAACCGCTGGGTTTAACCACCGCTAAAACCTTGACGTTGCCAAGCCCTTTTGATTATCAGCAGCAAGCGTTATTATACTTACCCCGCAATATACCTGATCCGAAAGATGCCCGCTATTATGATTCGTTGTTAGAAAAAGCATTGCCATTAATAAACGCTTGTGGTGGACGCTGCTTTTTTCTATTTACCAGTCATAGAGCTTTAAAACAGGTTGCTCAACGACTAAACAATACTTTAAACTACCCGCTATTAATTCAGGGTGATGAAGCAAAACCCATTTTATTAGCGCGTTTTCGCCAGTTAGGTAACGCAGTTTTATTAGGAACGGCAACATTTTGGGAAGGGGTTGATGTGAAAGGCGAGGCTTTATCGTGCGTAATCATTGATAAGTTACCTTTTGCCAATCCTTTTGATCCGGTAATGCGGGGGAAAATGGATTATCTTAAATCAAAGGGTTTATCAGGCTTTGATGAATTGTCTTTACCGAATGCCATTTTAGCGTTGAAGCAGGGGGTTGGTCGGTTGATTCGTGATAGTAATGATCGGGGCGTATTAATGATAGCTGATCCCCGTTTGACTGCCAGAGACTATGGTCGTCTTGTTTTTGCCAGTCTCCCTTCACTGCGTAAAACCCGGAATGAGCAAACGGTATTAACTTTTATTGAGGAATTGGCTTTAGAAAATGAACCTGTTAGCAATTGATACATCGACAGAATGCGCTTCTGTTGCTTTGGCCAGCCACGAAAGCCTGTTCAGCAAAGAACAGGAGGGGCCGCGGCAACATGCCCAATTTATTCTCCCCATGATTGAATCGTTGCTGGCGGAAGCTGAATTAAGTATGAATCAGCTTGATGCGATTGTGTATGGTCGTGGGCCTGGCAGTTTTACTGGTCTGCGTATTGCTTGCAGCGTTGCAAAAGGTCTGGCTTATGCCCATGATTTACCTTTATTTCCGGTGAGCAGTCTCGCCGCGATTGCTCATGAAGTACTCTATACTGATAAGACTCTCAAAAATGTCTCGGTATTAGCCTTGATTGACGCTCGTATGAACCAATTATATTGGGCATGTTTTGATAGGCAGCTTAATGAAGAGGTGAAAGAGCAAGTCTCTGATGTAACCGATATTCTGCCGGAAGGCAAACAACCGCTCGTTGTAGCGGGTGTCGGGTATGAATCTTATTTGCCAGGATTGTCTTCTGCGGTTCATTCCCGCATGATCAATCATTTTACTATTTACCCCAGGGCGCAGGCGATGCTTCGTCTTGTTCTGGCAAATAAAATAAAACCGGTCAGTGCTATTGATGCATCACCTGTTTATATTCGTAATCAAATCACCCAAGGAGAACCTCGTGGATAAGCGTTTGCTGGAAATCCTCGTTTGCCCGCTTTGTAAAGGTAAACTGCTTCTTAAAAATAATGAGTTAATTTGTCGCTTTGATCGTTTAGCCTATCCCATCCGCGATGAGATACCCGTTATGCTGGAACAGGAAGCAAGGTTAATTCCTCTGGAGGAAAAAGAGCAATTATGAATGCTGGTTTTCACGTCATCATCCCTGCTCGGTATCAATCCACACGTTTGCCTGGCAAATTATTAATGGAATTAGCCGGCTATAGTGTGTTGGAAAGGGTGTACAAACAGGTTCTCAAGGCCAATCCTTTATCCATTACCGTCGCTACGGATAATTCGGAAATAGCGGAGCATGCGGCCCAATTTGGCGCAGCAGTACAAATGACGGCAACTAATCATCAGACAGGCACTGACAGGATTGCCGAAGTGGTTGCTAAAGGACATTTTACATCCCACGATATTATTGTAAATGTTCAAGGGGATGAACCTTTAATAGCGCCGGAATTAATCGTTCAAGTAGCCAGGAGCCTTGCGCATTCCCCCCATCAAATAGCCACGTTATGTTGGCCTATTGAAAATGAGGAACAGTTAAATAATCCCAATGTCGTGAAAGTTGTGCGGGACTGTTATAATGATGCCCTTTATTTTTCAAGAAGTGCAATCCCTGCATATCGTGATAAACCGGGTAGTATGACTCCCCAAGCCTTTCGTCACATTGGTTTATACGCCTATCGTGCTGCTTTTTTATTAGAGTTTGTTAGTTGGCCTGTCTGCGAGCTTGAAACTTACGAAGCGTTGGAGCAGTTACGGGTATTGTGGGCAGGAGGCAAAATCAGGGTGGATGTTGCTTCTACTTTACCATTACAAGATATTAATACCCTTGGTGATTTGATGTTAGCACGTGAGTTGCTAATTGCTATTAAATAGCAAGAAATCCCGGAAAGGATTAATGCATTAGGTAAACGGCGGTTCAGTGCTTAAGAAATGGCTTATAAGCACTGAGGTTAACGCTTTATTGATTAAGGTGTAAGTTTTCTTTTCCTGGTTTGGCCTTGAGCATAGGCAAGTGGATTTAAACTGGAAGAAGGTAGTGAAGCCCATGGGTTTTGGAAGAAATGGCAGGGATTCTCTGCAACGAAGGCTGCGCGAGTTTGACCAGACCTTGTTTTATTGGCATTGGCGCTATTAAGACTGCTTTTTTCCCAGGGGATAGAATTATTTATTGAATAAGGACGAGTCACCGGTGATTGGGTGGCGACAACAGAAGATGCATTGTTTTGCGGTGTTTTTGAAGCAGGTAAAGTGGGTTGATTGAGTGGGTTCTCTTCTCTCTCTTGATTATTAAGCTGAGGACTGGGAGTGTTATTTGCTACCTGAATTCCATAGTCATTATTTTTTTGGTAACTAGGGTTATCGGGAACTGTACTTCTTTTTTCTGTCTGCTGAAATGGATGAACAGGCAAAGCCATTCCTCCATCAGAATGAGTCAAATCATTATCATTTTCCTGTCTTAACGAAGGAAAAGTGTTTGTTGTTACCGTTGAATTTGGAGTTAGTGCTGTGTATGAAGTGTTGCTCGTTTCCAATGAGGAAAAATTATCCCCTGTATTATCGTTTTCTAAATTGGAATGAGCAGGAGAGGAGCACTGTACCAGCGTTGCTGGTGATTCCTGGCGAGGAGTAAAAACGGGTGAGTAATTTTCTTGACCAGATGATGCAGGAGACGAGACGTTTTCTGGATGTTTATTCATTAGAGCATCCAGCATCTTTTTTGATATTCGATCTGGAAGAGAAGCAAAATTAAGACCTTCTTTAAAACCATTTAAAAACTCAGGTTCATGCAAAATTTGACTTTTACCGCTATTTGCAATGAATTGTAATTCCTCCAACTCTTTTTTTCCAAGACGTTCAGCGAGCACACCCAATTTTATTCCTTTTAGGCGGAGAGGCTCTTCTGAGTTAAGTAAACTAATCGTATAGCCTTCTTCATAGCCATTTAAGTAACAGGGCGTATGCTTACCAATATTTTTACCAGCACAACTCCTCTTTTTGAAACATCCTTGCCCGTGCTTTTTTCCTTGTTTATATGGCTCCGAGTATAAAGAGTGGTTAATTTTCTTTTTTTTATTTTTCAATCCTTGTTCAAACCCTGATAAAAATTCAGGATTGTCTCGGATTTGACTATCGCGACTGTATTGAATAAAGTCCATTTCTTCCAGACTTTGCTTTTTAAGACGTTTTGCAAGTACACCTAATTTTTGGCCTTTTTCCTGATAGCTTTTTGAAGAATTAAGTAAGTTAATTGTATAGCCTTCTTCATAGCCACTTATGTAATCGAGAGAGTGTTCAGCAATAATTATGCCAGGATAATGATCGCGTTTAACACTTTGTGTACTTATTTCTTTTCCGGTTAGATATTCTTCTGTTAGCAAAAGAGAGGGTAAATTATCTATAATTTTTTGTCTTATTTGCCGATAGTTGCTTTTGATTGGTTGATGACACCATTCACCCAGTAATGCGGCTGCTTTTTTAGGATGAATTTTTTTTAATTCTGTAGCCGTTAGATTAAATCGAGATTTAATAAATTTTTTACAAACTTTATGATCTATGCTTAAAGCTTCAGAAGCTTCTTTTACTGAAGAATTATAAATCATTACATGTAATTCAAAAAAGGTTAATTCATCCAGACTCATGATTTAATTACTCAATAAGATCAATATTTTTCTATTTTATCATTGATATCTTATCAAAAAATTAACTGGTATTATTTTTTTAGGTAATTATGTTCATTTAATAACCTATTTATTAATGAGTGCAGCGAAGTCAAGGTGGGTTAAAATCGGCTCGTACTCGTGGAAGAAAATGAGGTAGGCTAAAAGGAATGTCAAAAACTGCAATGGAAAAGCGGCTATCGCCGAAGCACTTTATAAAAATGGGTCAATTCCGGTGAAAAAAATTGCTGGGCAGTTAAATAGTTATAAAACAACATGGTATCTTATTTGCGCTCTTGAGAGGTTAGTATAGGACTCATCACTTTTGATTTCTGCTTTTTTTAAAGGGGCATAGGAGCCAAAGGCTGTTCTTTTACCTCAATTTCTCTTTCATTGTTAGCACTGAAAAAGATTATTTTTGAATGGTGTTTCTCGACAGTACTACGGTGAGCAATACTGATAATAGTGGTATTTTTTAATTGTTTTACAGCACTATAAACATATTCTTCACTTTCTTCATCAAGAGAAGAGGTGGCTTCATCTAAAAAGAGCCAATCCGGTTTTTTTAATAGAACGCGGGTAAACGATATTCGTTGTTGCTGTCCTCCGGACAATTCTTTTGACCAGGCACGCTTTTCGCTCAGTTTTGGAATAAAATCGTCCATTCCACCTACAGCGCGTAACGCAGTGATATATTGTTCTTCGGTGTAAGTCTCTACTGGTTCTGGATAGGCTAAAACGGCCTTTAACGTATCACAAGGCAGGGTAGGTTTTTGCGGTAAAAAATAGAAAGACTTGCCTGCGGGGATTGAAATTTTCCCATCACCATATTTCCAGGTTCCTGATATTGCCTTAAAAAGAGAACTTTTACCTAAACCGGACTTGCCTTTAATCAGGATGTGTTCACCAGGTATTAGCTTGAGATTCAGGTTACGCATAATATACGTTGTACTTGCATTTTGCGGGTAAGCAATAGTTAATCCTTTAATATGGAGTGATTCTTTATTTCTTATTTTTCTTACCATTGATTTAGTATTAGTAGCCAGCCCTTCTTTAGCGAGGGTTTGTTGTAATTCGGAAATGCGTGCGATACTTGTCTTATAAGTGGATAAATTTTCATAACTGGTAGAAAACCAACTTAATGACAGGTTGACTTGAGTAAAGTACATCCCAATTTGCATTAACTGGCCAAGTTCAATAAGTCCTGTAAAATAGAGAGGAGCAGCAAGTAGACTAGGTAAAATTTGAATAAGTTGAGAATAGAAATTTTGAAAAGTAAGTAGTTTTGTTTGAGTGCCAAGTTTTTGATTAGCAGTTTCTTTGATCAATTGAATTTTATTGTCTATCGTGGTTTTATAATAATTTTCGGCATGTTCTTCGGCCGCTGTGGAGACGAATCGACAAGCGACTTATAAACCTGATTACCTGTTTCAACTAGTTCTTTTTCCGTTTTACAGGCACCAAGGGTAGTAAAAAAGCGATGAGGTGATTTTTTTTCTATAATCTGATGTTTTAAATTCTGTAAGGGTTTTAACACGCTTTTTCGAATCCATTGAATAAACGGGGAACGTATGCCTTCTGAAAGATCTTCCATGTGATTATTGTGAATGTGCGTCTCTACATGTTTTATCAGATGATTCAAATAGCGTTCGTTATTCATGGCGTGTAGGTTAGTGTTGATATATTCTGTATTAGTTTGTTTAAATTGATAACTTATTGATAGTAATTTATTTAATCTCGGGTCAATAGTGTTTAATAATTCCATATCAGGTGGAGTATGAGCCGCAAGAAAACTGGCAGGATTAGTTTTAATACCGTTTAAACGATCTTTTTTTGCAGGAAATTTCTCAATTGCCTCATCGATATGGGCATTAATAATGCGAATATATTCATTCTCGAGTTTCTTAATAATTCGAAGCGATGTTAAGTAATGAGGTGATCTTAAACGAATTTCAATAATACCTGCTTTTTCACAAAGCTCTTCGCGTTGTATAAGGATCTCATCGCCTGTTAGCCTGATTGCCTCATTCAGATCAGGAACAATTTGCGCTAGTCGCATGGGAGGAACCGTATTTATTGATTGATAAAGCGTTTGTAGTTTGGCAACTTCCTGCGTTTCACGGTTATATGCACGGTTAATTTCATCTTTAAAAGGGTTTTCCTGGCTTAGAGAGGAAAAGAAAGGTTGAAATAAAAAGTTACCGTGTTTATCGTTAATTCTTCTTATACTATTCTGATAGTCTGCTCTTAATCTTACTCTTGTTTGTGCAATGTGTTCATTGAGAACATGAATAGCCAGCGTCACTTCTCGTTTCAAAGCAGTCAGACTTTTAGTTTGATTCCGTGTTCTCAATTCATTCGTCAATATTTTTTTTTCAGAGACAATCGGGTCGTCGGCGTTTTCAGGATAGATAAGCAAAGTAGCTTTGGCGTCGTTAAGGGTTTGTTGCAAATGTTGACCTAATTCGTTTTTTATTGAAAAATACTCTCTATTGAGTTTCTCTATATTACTCAATGCCATTTTTTTCGTTCCATCCTGGTGATTATAGAATCCCTGCAAATCATTCAATTCGTTTAATAAATTCTTTTGAATGATTGTCATGTTGTCTAAATATTCAATATACTGTTTTAATTCTTCTTGCGTTGGATTTTCATGCAAGGAGTTACAAATAGATTTTTTTTGTAAATATTCATTTTCTATTTTAACCAGATAGTCTTGTATATTTTCCAGCTCGCTTAAAGAGTGATTGCCGTTTATTCGTTCCGGCCTGTTTAAGAATTCTTCTCCATAAAATTGTAATTCTTTTTTTAGTGATGCGGCCAGGGATTCAATATTTCGTTGCATTTCCTCCCTAATTTTTTTAATAGTTTCGTGTTGTTTATCCATGAGTTTTGTAAAGATACAATAATCAGCGATCCTGTTAACAGGAAAGTGCTGTAATTTAGCGCATAAGTGATCATTTACTGCGATTTGATTTTTAATCACATCCTGATAGGAATCTTTTTTAACTAAATTGCCTAATTTGCTCTTAAATTTTGCGGTGAGTCCGCCAGGATCTGAATCCAATAGTTCTTTCAGTATTGAATGAACGTCATCAAGTTCAATACGACAAGGTGGAACGTTCTGCTTGAATAAACGGATTGTTCTTTTTTTACCTATATGTAGGAGTAGTTTTTGGCGAAATTCTTCAATTTTATCGCTATTAAGGGGGATCTTTTCCAAATTATCAACTAACTCGCTTATAAAAGCGATCAACTGCTCAACTAATATGTGGGTATCGTTATTCCTTTCTATATTATTTAAATCAATTTTAATGAAATGTAAAAGAAATTGTTCCAGTGAGTTGTGTAAGTTTTTTAATAAAGCAGTAGCCACTTCTTGAGGATCAAAAGTAGCTACAATGCGTTTATTATCATGCGGTTCAATAATAGCTATCCGTCTTTTTTTATTTTTAGACGATTTTTCCTTTAACTCTTTTTTGCTCTGCATAGGTACCTACAACAGATTTCCGATTTTTATTGTAAGGCACTTTATCATTTTAATCTTAAGAAAGCCTTAAATTCGTGACTGTTATTTATGCATTAATTTTGTGCCGGACAAGAACCATTAACGCGAATTGCCGAGGTCGGCATGCCTTGTTAAGGCTCCCCCCTCGATGCTTCCAATTAGCCTTAAGTTTTTCTTAACCTTGCTAATCGCTTATGCACAGCAGTTGGAAGAGCCTTCGTTCAGAAAGGCTATCCATGATCCCAAGTCAATTTTAAAGTCCTTCAACTGTTTTTCTGTGCTGTATTAACTTTGCCTTACCAAGTTTGGCCTGATTTAGTTTTTCCTGTTCTTTGGCAATGATGTCAGCGGGTGCTTTACCAGTAAATTGAGGGTTATTTAACTTGGTTTCAGCCAGCGTGATATCTTTATCCAATTTAGTGATTTCTTTATTAAGACGCACTAATTCAGCTTCTTTATCAATGAGTCCTGCCATGGGAATAAGCAGCTCCATTTCACCAATAACCGCAGAAGCTGATACAGGGATTGCTTCTTGCTGCTCTATATAGTGAATTTGGTTTAATTTACCCAAGACCATTAAGGTATTACGGTATTTTTCAATACGCTCTTTAATAGAAGGAAGCACATTGCGTAAATGAAGAGGAATTAATTTAGCCGGAGAAATAGTCATTTCGCTGCGAATGGTACGTATAGTCTGTGTGATTGTTTTAAGCCAGGTCAGTTCTTCCTCTATTTCCGGATTGATAAATTGACTGTCAACCTCAGGATAAGTGCTTAGCATAATACTTTCACCATTCTGGCTGGTCAGCTTGCTGGTGCGTTGCCAGATTGCTTCGGTAATAAAAGGCATAATAGGATGTAACAACCTTAGAATACGATCGAGCACGTGAATTAATGTTCGGCGTGTACCACGTTTCATTGCGGCCAGAGCCTGCGTGTCATAAAGCACGGGCTTGGATAATTCAAGGTACCAGTCACAATATTCGTGCCATACAAAGTCATATAGCAGGTTAGCTAATAAATCAAAACGGTAGGTTTCAAAGTAATGGTGGCTTTGCATAATAGTATGTTGCAAACGGGAAAGTATCCATTGATCAGCCGGACTGTATTGAAATGCGCCATCACCAAAATCAATGTGTTCTTCATTCGCGTTCAACAATACATAACGAGAGGCGTTCCACAATTTATTACAAAAATTCCTGTAGCCTTCAACCCGACCAAGGTCAAAACGTACATTGCGGCCCGTTGAGGCCAGAGAACAAAAGGTAAAACGCAGTGCATCGGTGCCAAAAGCCGGAATACCCTCGGGAAATTCTTTCCGAGTCGCTTTGGCAATTTTATCGCGCACAGAAGGTAATATCAGGTTAGAGGTACGTTTTGCGACCAGACTCTCAATATCAATTCCATCGATAATATCAATAGGATCCAGTACATTCCCTTTTGATTTGGACATTTTATGGCCTTCACTGTCACGAATAAGGCCAGTAATGACTACCTCGCGGAAAGGTACTTTTCCGGTAAATTTCAGCCCCATCATAATCATGCGCGCGACCCAGAAGAAGATGATATCAAAACCGGTTACAAGGACCGATGTGGGGTAAAATTGTTCCAATTCAGGGGTTCGCTCAGGCCAGCCCAAGGTTGAGAAAGGCCAAAGAGCCGATGAGAACCAGGTGTCCAAAACATCATCATCTTGTCTTAAAGGAGTGGATTCTTCTAATTGATATTTAAAACGTACGTCATTTTCACTATAGCCAACATAGACATTTCCTTGATTATCGTACCAGGCGGGAATTCGGTGTCCCCACCATAATTGCCTGCTGATACACCAGTCTTCAATATTTTCCATCCATTGAAAATAGGTTTTAGTCCAGTTTTCAGGAGTAAAGCGTATCTCGCCTTTTTGTACGGCTTCAATGGCTGGTTTAGCTAAAGGGGCTGTTTTTACGTACCATTGATCAGTGAGCAAAGGTTCAATAATGACGTTGGATTTTTCCCCGCGTGGTACTTTTAATTGATGCGCTTCGGTTTTAATTAATAAACCTGCCTTTTCCAAATCATGAATAATTTGGTCGCGCGCTACAAATCGATCCATACCTTGATAATCAAGAGGGGCGTTTTTATTAATGGTTCCTTTTTTAGTAAGGATATTAATCAATGTTAAATGATGACGTTTACCTACTTCATGATCATTGAAATCATGAGCGGGGGTTATTTTGACACAGCCACTTCCAAACGCTGGGTCCACATAATCATCGGCAATAACTGGAATAACACGATTACATAAGGGCAGGTGAACTGTTTTACCAATTAAATGCTGGTAGCGTGGATCGTCAGGATGAACAGCTACTGCCGCATCGCCAAGGAGAGTCTCCGGCCGGGTAGTAGCAACGATCAACGATTCATCGGAATCCACTAAAGGATAGCGAATATGCCATAAAAAACCGTCTTCTTCTTCAGAAATAACTTCCAGATCAGAAACAGCTGTTCCCAATTTAGGATCCCAGTTAACCAGTCGGGTGCCGCGGTAAATTAAACCGTCCTCATAAAGTTGCACAAACACTTTTTGCACGGCAGCGGATAAACCTTCATCCATGGTAAAACGTTCTCGTGACCAGTCAACTGAAGAGCCGATGCGGCGCATTTGTTGGGTAATCTGGTGGCCTGATTCTTCTTTCCATTGCCAGATCCGTTCAAGAAATTGTTCACGAGTCATGTCTTTGCGGGATAAACCTTCGGCATCCAACTGGCGCTCCACGACAAGTTGAGTAGAAATGCCTGCGTGATCAGTACCGGGTTGCCAGAGTGTTTTCAAGCCCCGCATCCGTTGGTAGCGAATCAACGCATCCATTAATGTGTGTTGAAAGCCGTGTCCCATATGCAGGCTGCCAGTAACATTCGGGGGGGGCAGCATAATACAATAACTCTTGCCCTCACCGCGTGGGGCAAAATAATGGTGGGTTTCCCATGCTTGATAACAGGACTGCTCGATTGCTTGTGGAGAATAGGTCTTATCCATAGTTTAGTCTGTACTAATGAAAGCGAGGGATTTTAACATAACCTGCTGAATGGATAAATCATTGTTATATCTTTAAACCTTTCTGTTGGGTATCTGTTTCTTCCGGGGTATTTTTTGACGTTAATGCCCCTTTTTCATCTACCTTGTAATTTTCAGGATTTTTACGATAAGCATCAATTTCTGCTTTAGTCCCCTGCACAATTGATCCGTTGCCATCGGAGAAAATACAATGATCTCTGGTCGCGCAATAAACAGTAAATGAATGGCCCTTGGTGGCCTGCTCTTTGAAAAAAGAGACTGCATCATTTTGTGTTTTGAAAGTGAATGCTACTCCTTTATCAGTTTTATCAGGCTCCTTGCCTGTTTTCCGTTTGTAATCTTCAAGCATCGGTTTTAAATCATCTTTAATTAAATCAGATGTAGTTAAATTTGTTTTATTTAAAGGAGGCTCTTTAAAGTATATCAGGTGTTCAGTCTGAGGCCGAAAAGCGCTTGGTGCTGTCAGTATTTCTTTTTCATACATAGCCAATAAATGCTTATATTCTGCTTTTTCTTCTTTTGTCATTTTGTTAACTTGCAGTCCATGAAGTTCGATGAGTCTTTTAATATCCTGTTCTTTTTTTTGATTTTCTTCTTTGATCCTGTCTTCTGGCGTGCTCATTATTATTTCTCCAGTAGAGTAAATAAATTGGTTTATTTTTAAGCATAGCAGATTTATGAAGATCCGGTTGATTTGAACGTTGTATTGGTTTTTATTGCATCAATTCCGGATTTTTTAATTATTCTCGGTCCATATTTCTCGCTCAGCTTTTTTTGCCAGCCAATATTTCTTTATATTTTCTATAAAGTTTCCGGCGGGATCAGACGTGTTATCTCGCTCTTGCCGATGATCAGCTGCAATATAATAATACATAGTTGGTACCACAAAGAGAGTAAAACCAGTACCTGCTAACAAGCCTGTGGAAATGACCAGTCCGATATCAAAACGGCTAACAGCGCCTGCACCATCAGCAATCAAGAGAGGCAATACACCAAAAACCATGGCCGCGGTAGTCATTAAAATAGGGCGTAAACGAATAGCTGCTGCTTCTTCAACGGCGGCTCTACGATCCAGGTTCTTTTCTCGCTGTAGCTGGTTCGCAAAATCGACAATTAAAATACCATGTTTGCTGATTAACCCTATCAGGGTAATTAAACCCACCTGCGTATAAATATTCATACTGGCAGCGCCCAGATTAAGAGGGATTAGAGCGCCACAAATGGACATGGGCACACTGATTAAGATAATTAAAGGATCTCTAAAACTTTCATATTGAGCAGAAAGAACAAGGAAAATAACAATAATAGCCATAAAGAAAGCAAAAATTAAGGCATTACCTTCCTGAATAAATTGTCTGGATTGTCCGCCATAATCATAAGTGAAACCTTTGGGTAAAAGTTCGGATGCTTCTTTTTGCAGGAAGGCCAGCCCTTGCCCCAAGGTTGTGCCTGGCATCATAACCCCTTGAATAGTCGCTGAATTAAGCTGTTGAAAATGAGCTATTGCGTTGGGTTGTACCTTTGCTTTAGGAGTAACAACAGTAGAGAGCGGAACCATCATGCCGTGAGTCGTTTTTACAAAAATTTGCCCCAGTTGTTCTTTTGTAAGCCGATACTGTCGTTCCAATTGAGGAATGACTTGATAGCTGCGTCCTTCCAGGTTGAAATAATTAATATAATTACCTGATAAAGCGCTGGTTAAACTGCTACCCACTGCTTGCATATCGAGTCCTAATTCCGAAGCTTTGGAACGATTAATCTGAAACTCAATCTCAGGCTGGTTAAATTTGAGGCTATTATCCAAATAGACGAAAAGACCACTCTGTCTTGCCTTATCCACTAACTGGTTGGAAACTTCATATAAGGTTTGAAAATCATTAGTTGTTTTAATTACAAATTGAACAGGAGTCCCTTTCCCTCCACCGGGCAAAGGGGGAGGAATAACCGCAAAGGATTTAAGACCCGTTACCTCATCAAGTTTTTGCTGGAGAGCGCTTTTTAACTCAAACTGAGTGCGTTTGCGTTGATCCCAGGGTTTTAAAACCAGACCGGAAATGGGGGCGTTTGTATTGACAGTAAAATAATGTTCAGTCTCAGGAAAGCTTTTATAAATAGCATCAAAGGATTTGGTGAACGCTTCGACATAATTGATAGTAGCGTATTGAGGAGCTTGAGAAGCGATAAAGAAGAAACCCTGATCTTCTTCAGGAGCAGTTTCTGCAGAGGTATGATTATATAAATAAGGTAACATGCATAACACAGTTGCCGCCAGGATCAGGATCAGTGCCGGTGTTTTTAAAAGACTATGCAGGCTGCGTTGATATCGGATTTTTAGTTGATTGAATTTTTTATCAATAAATTGTACAAAACGCCCACTGGACATATCAGCAGTTAAAATTTTAGAACACATCATGGGGCTAAGCGTTAAAGCAATAATGCCTGAAATAATGACTGCGCAGGCCAGGGTAAAAGCAAACTCTTTGAACAATGCTCCTGTAAGTCCTCCCATAAAACCAACCGGAGCGTAAACAGCAGCAAGAGTAATGGTCATTGCAATCACAGGCACAGCAATTTCACGCGCCCCTGTTAAGGCCGCCTGCCAGGGGGTTGCTCCTTCCTCCAGATGCCTGTGGACGTTTTCTACGACCACAATCGCATCATCCACAACGAGGCCAATCGCTAAAACAAAAGCAAGCAGGGTCAGAAGGTTGATGGAATAGCCTAGAAAGAGCATTAAGGTGCATACGCCAATCAGGGATAAAGGGATGGTAACAACGGGGATAATAACCGAACGAAAAGAACCCAGAAATAAATAAATGACAAGAATGACAATGATTGCGGCTTCAACAATAGTATGAATGACTTCATTGATAGAAGCCCGAATAAAATCAGTTGCATCGTATACAATTGTTCCTGATAAAGAGGGTGGAAATTCATGCTGAATAGAGGGCATTATTTTTCGCACATTGGTTATTACTGTCAGTGGATTTGCCGTTGGGGTGGGGGTAATGGAAATAAAGACAGCCTGTTTACCATTGAAGCGTACTGACGTATTGTAATCTTTTGAACCTAATTCCACTCTGGCAATATCACGAAGCCTGATAATAGAGTTTTTGTCAGATCGCACTATTAACTGACTAAATTCTTCTGCTGTATTCAAATCAGTTTTGGCGGTCATATTGAGCGCGACATATTCGCTTTTGGTATTGCCTGCTGCGGTGAGAAAATTATTATGAGCAAGAACCGTAGCAATGTCTGTGGGAGATACTTTAAGCGCTGCCATTTTGACAGGATTCAGGAAAATACGCATTGAATAAGTAGCCCCACCGAGAATATCTGCTTTTGCTACACCTTCTGCGGTTTGAAGTTGAGGTTGTACGACACGAGTGGCATAGTCAGTAATCTGTTGGGGTGTCATCTCCTGGCTATCCAGACTGATGTACATCAAAGGCGTGGCTGTGTCAGAGCTTTTTATAATGACCGGCTGTTGTGCTTCGGGGGGTAGCTGATTAATGGTTTGCTGCACTTTGGACATGATATCTGTAAAGGCAATTTGCGGATTAAAGTTTAATTTAAGTGTTAGTGTAATAGTGCTTAAGCCTTGCATACTCGATGAGGTCATGTAATCAATACCTTCAGCGCTGGCAACGGCCGCTTCCAGAGGAGTAGTAATAAATCCTGCGATTAATTTGGCATCGGCGCCTGGATAACTGGTTGTTATGGTAATAACCGTATTATCCATACGGGGATACTGACGTATCTGCATCGTGGAAATCGAATTCAAACCAAATAAAAAAATGAACAAACTGACTACTGTAGCAAGAACAGGGCGTTTGATAAATAAATCGGTAAACTTCATGAGTATCCTGTTATTTCTATTGATCTGACTGACCAAGCCTATTGGTATCATCAAGTTTTACATGGTTATTGATGACTACGGTGGCTCCATTTTGCAACTTTAATTCGCCTGAACTTACAATTTGCTGACCCGCTTTTACCCCTTTTTTAATGACCGTGTAATTGCCTTCCTGTTCCCCCGTTTCCACAAACACACGTTTAACTCGTAATCGATCATGACCTTGTTTATCTTTTTTGACATCCTTTTCGATAATAAAAACGGAGTTACCATACAAACTATAGGAAATAGCGGTTGATGGTAGAACAATCACTTCAGGAATAGAAGGTTGCTCCACTGCAATAGAAGCAAACATGCCAGGTATAAAGGCGAACTGTTTAATATGATTGGCTGTATTGGTTTCCGTGCTGCAATTAATAATGGTTTTTTTATTATCAGGTTGATTTTTCAACTGGATTAGCGTTGAATAACCAGGATTTTTTAGTGCGTCTGATGGACAGTTTGGTAAAGTGGCTTGTATAAGAATATTATGAGTTCCAGTATCAACTTTAGCATTAATCGCAGTAATTTTACCTTCAAACACCTTATCGGGAAATTCTTCAATACTGAATTGAATAGGCTGATTAATGTATAATTTTTGCAACATTTGTTCTGGCAAATAAAATTCCAGATAGAGCGGATCAAGCGATTGCAAAGTGACAATTGCCGTTTGTCCCGGCATAACATATTGACCAAGGTTAACCTGGCGGATACCAAGCTGCCCTGAAAAGGGGGCAATGATATGTTTTTTCTTTATTTCTGCTTCTGTTTGCTCAACGATTGCCTGAGCCTGTTGAAGCATTGCAGTGGCTTCGTCAAGCGCAGAACTGGATGTGGCTCCTCGCTTAAACAGATCATCCTGACGTTTATAATTCAATTGTCTTAATGCAAGTTCAGCTTGATGGGATTTAAGCGCTGCCTGGTCAACTCGGTCATCGATGTCAATTAAAGGACTGTCTTTCTCAAGATATTGGCCGGAGTCAAAATGAATTTTAACGACATTACCTGACGATTGGGCATTGACATCTACACCATTAATAGCAACGAAATTACCCACCGCTGCAATATAGGGCTGCCAATTTTTTTTGCGGGCTGTTACAGCAGAGACACTGACAGGAGGGGCTTCATAGTTGGCAAAAAAGCGCTTAATCATGAAGCTCTTGAAGAGATTGAAGCCGACAATACCTCCAAACACAATTACTAAAGCACTGAGCATGATGATCATGCGTTTTTTCATTGGACCCTCTAACAACCCTCTAAGCTGGCCTCATATACTATCTCTGTTCACTCAAAAAAGTAAGTGCAGAGTAATGGAAATGATCTTCGTGAACATAAAAAAAACCTATTGACTAAGTAAAATGCTTTGTTACTATTTGGCTTCCACTTATTACGAGGGGTCATTAATGAAATTGAAATTCTTGCTGTTTGTTTGTTGTCTTGGTTTGTTTTCGTTTGCATCCGCTGATAACAGACATGTTCATCCAAAGGCAGATATCAAGGGTAATACTAATAATAAATCAGCTGCGAAAGGAGCCAGGTGGCCTGGTTTTTGTGAAATAGAAATAGTTAATTATAGCTATGATGATGTTCGTGTGTTTGGCAAGTTTGACGATGGCACAACGCTGGAGCCTTTTGTCATTTATCGCTATGGTTATGACACGCCGCAAACTATTAGCCTGTATTATTATGAGTATTGTCATTCTGGAATGAACTTGTATATTGATAGTATCAACAGTGGGTACCGTCTCTATGCAGGTTATACACCAGTGCAGCAAACTATTAAAATTCTTCCCATGTACGCAAAGAAATCCAAAGTCGAAGTCCATGCCAAGTAATTAATTGATTTGTCCTGAAGCATGCCTTGGTGTCGGATAATTTTTGAAACCCTGTTATTCCCCAACTTCGCGGGAATGACAGAGCTATTGTCTGGCACAAAGAAGCATGATTGAATTGTGCTCCTTTTGATTTAGAGGTTTTATTATGAAACGTTTGTTTGTCTTATTATTTTTGCTGCCTTCGTTGGCTGTATGTATGACAGAAAGAGAGCATCATGGGTATTACCGTTCGCCTTTGCCCTATGTTAAAGTAGTTTCTCATCCTGTCCATCGTCATCATCATGTAACACCTCCTGTGGCTCCTCATCATCATGGGCATCGCAGAGAAATAATTGTTATACCAGGTAAAGCATCTCGTCATGGGCACCGTTCCGTGATCCCCTCTACTGGTAAAGCGATTATAAGAGGAGGCCATAGCCGAGCAAATCCCTCTGTTCACGGTCATGACTAGTTTGAGACACTGTGATAAGCTTGTGTAATTTCATGGCAGAAGTTACTAACGTTTCAATTAGCCTTAAGTTTCACTTGATTTTAACAATGCCTGCGGTGTTCAAAGAGGTATGCTGGTTTCTTCCTGCCGTGAACAATCACGGTCGAATGTTAACAAATACGTTAAGTTAATTGGAAGCTAATGCCTCTATGTGGTTCAAGGAGTTTGCAGGAAAGGAATAATTCAGGTAACAAGGCTGTTTGAGCAAGTTCTATAATTTAGAGAGACAATTACAGGTTAAGGATTGTTATGTTTGATCGAAATTACACAATTGCGGGTTTTGATGAGGAACTTTGGCAGGCTATTGAATCTGAAAGGATGCGTCAGGAAGATCATATCGAACTGATTGCCTCAGAAAATTACGTGAGTCCTCGTGTCCTGGAAGCTCAGGGTTCAGTTCTTACTAATAAATATGCGGAGGGTTATCCCGGGAAACGCTATTATGGTGGTTGCGAATATGTCGATATCGCGGAAAATCTGGCTATTGCGCGCGCTAAACAATTATTTGCGGCAGATTACGTGAATGTGCAACCGCACTCCGGTTCGCAAGCTAACGCAGCGGTTATGATGGCTTTGCTTTCGCCTGGCGATGTCATTATGGGAATGGCATTATCGCACGGAGGCCATTTAACTCATGGCTCCAAAGTTAGTTTTTCCGGAAAACTATATCAATCGGTAGAATATGGTTTAAACACCGATACTGGTTTAATCGATTACGATAATTTGGAACAATTAGCTCTCACTCATCGCCCTAAACTTATTATTGCCGGATTTTCTGCTTATTCACAGGTTCTTGATTGGGTAAGATTCAGAGAAATTGCTGATAAAGTGAATGCTTATTTAATGGCAGATATTGCTCATGTCGCAGGTTTAATCGCAGTCGGTCTTTATCCTTCTCCATTGCCTTATGCGGATGTAGTAACCACTACAACGCATAAAACGTTACGCGGGCCACGCGGGGGAATGATTATGGCACGTGCTAATGAAGCAATTGAGAAAAAATTAAGTTCCATGGTTTTCCCAGGTACGCAAGGAGGGCCTTTGATGCATGTTATTGCGGCAAAAGCAGTTGCTTTTGCAGAGGCGTTACAACCTGAATTTAAACAATATCAGCAGCAAGTGTTATTGAATGCCAGAATTATGGCGAGTATTTTGCAGGAACGTGGATATCCTGTTGTATCAGGCGGCACAGCGAATCATCTTCTTTTAATTGATTTGATTAAAAAAGAGATTACGGGTAAAGAGGCGGACGCTGCTTTAAGCCGCGCCAACATTACTGTGAATAAGAATTCAGTGCCTAATGATCCACGCTCACCCTTTGTAACAAGTGGACTTCGTTTAGGGACACCGGCAATTACTACGCGCGGATTTAAGGAAAAAGAGGTGAGTTTGTTGAGTGAGTGGATAGCTGATGTACTTGATAATGTGCATGACGAAACAGTCCTGATGCAAGTAAAGGCAGCTGTGTTGGAATTATGTCGTAAATTTCCGGTCTATGGCTAATCATGTATTGTCCATTTTGTCATGCAGAAGAAACCAAGGTTGTGGATTCACGTCTGGTTGCGGAAGGTGCTCAGGTGCGCAGAAGACGGCAATGTCTTGTCTGTCACGAACGTTTTACCACCTTTGAAACCGCAGAATTAATCATGCCCCTGATCATTAAACGTGATGGACGAAGAGAGCCTTTTAATATTAATAACCTGCGTGCAGGTATGTTGCGTGCTTTGGAAAAACGGCCTGTCAGCGTTGATGCACTGGAGGAAGCCATTGTAAGTATCATGCAGGAAATCCGTCGCAGGGGAGAACGCGAAATTGATTCGCGAGAGGTTGGTGAGCTGGTTATGAAACAGTTGTATCGTCTTGATCATGTTGCTTATGTTCGGTTTGCTTCTGTTTATAAGCGCTTCAAAGATGTCAGTGATTTCAGACAAACTATCGATCAGATGAAAGACGATAGAAATTCATGAGGTAGTTGTGGAAAAACAATCAATTAAAGGTAAAAGGCGTGCCCGAAAGCTTGCTCTGCAAGCTCTCTATCAATGGCTTATGTCGGGCCATGAATTATATGAGGTGGAAGCGCAGTTTCGGGTCGCAAATAATATGGATAAAGTTGATACGGAGTATTTTTGCCGTTTGCTTCATGGCGTCCCTGGGCATATAAAAAATCTGGAAGAAAATTTAATCCCTTTTCTTGACAGACCTATTCAAAGCTTAAACCCGGTGGAGTTAACTGTTTTGCGTCTGAGTGCTTTCGAACTGTTTCATTGTGCTGAAATTCCTTACCGCGTTATATTGGATGAAGCCATTTCTTTAACCAAAGCGTTTGGTTCTCAGGATGGTTATCGTTATGTGAACGGTGTGCTGAATAATCTGGCTCAGAAAGTCAGAGCAGTGGAGATTAGTCATAGCAATGAATGAATTTTCATTAATTGATGTCTTTTTTAAAAAAACTGCTCACGGACGTGATGACGTGATTTATGGAATAGGGGACGATGCGGCGTGTGTAAGGGTAGCTACTGGACAGGATTTATTAATTAGTACCGATACTCTGGTTGCTGAGGTTCATTTCCTAAGCACGTGGGATCCTTATGACATGGCCTGCAAAGCAGTTATGGCAAATGTTAGTGACATGGCTGCTATGGCAGCAAAACCGTGCTGGTTAACATTGTCGCTCACACTTCCTGAATTTAATCAGCGCTGGTTGGAGCGTTTTTCTCAAGGGTTACATGATTCATTAAAGCAATTTAACATTGCTTTAATTGGCGGTGATACAACTTGCGGACCGTTAAGCATCACAATAACTATTCATGGGCTGACACCGGCAGGGAGGGCAATACGGCGCTGCGGTGCCAAGCCAGGCGATAAAATCTATGTAAGTGGCATGTTGGGTGCTGCGGCTCTCGCTGTTTCTTTTTTACAGCGTAAGGATATTGAGGATGAAGACAGGCAAATAGCAATGCGAAAACTTCAACGTCCTTCTCCTCGTGTGGATCTGGCGGACATTCTGCAACAATATGCTTCTGCTGCTATTGATATTTCTGATGGCTTAAGTGCGGATCTGAATCATATTTGTACGGCAAGTCATGTGGGCGCCTCTCTTTTTTCCGATTCCATTCCAATTCATGCCTTGGTGAAAAAGTATCAGAGTTCAAATGCAGTTAATTTTGTCCTCGGCGGGGGTGATGATTATGAGTTGTGTTTTACCGTTTCCGCGCAAAAAGAAGAAATGTTATCCAGGTTAATGGCTCAAACCGGATTAATCTGTTATCCGATTGGATATATCGAAGAAAAAAAAGGATTACGTTTAATCACCGAAGAGGGTCAGGTCAAAAAATTAATACCAAGGGGATATAGTCATTTTTAGTTATCCAACATAACATACAGGGGCTGTTAATTTTTCTTGTCAATATGAAGGTTCAATGAAAACTATCAATATAGCAGAGAGGGTGTGGCAAAATCCTGTGTATTTCCTTGCGTTTGGTTTTGGTAGCGGTTTAATGCCTATAGCTCCCGGTACCTGGGGAACATTGGCGGCTATTCCAGTCTATTTATTAATTGCTCAACATTCTTTATCATTGTATTTATTTTTTACTTTTTCTGCTTTTTTATTGGGTGTTTGGGTTTCGGAAAAGGTATCACGAGATTTGGGTATTCATGATCATGGTGGAATAGTTTGGGACGAAATTGTAGGATATCTAATGACTATGATCATGGTTCCAGTTAGCTTGGGATGGATGATTATTGGTTTTTTATTGTTTCGTCTTTTTGATATCTGGAAACCACAGCCTATTCGTTTTATGGATGAGCGAGTTTCAGGCGGTTTTGGGATTATGCTGGATGATGCTCTCGCAGCAATACCTGCCTGTTTAATTATGCAATTACTTGTTTGGGGTTTTGCAAAATGAATGAAAACCATAAGGAATTAATTAGCATCGGCTTAACAATTGGTATCGTATTATTTGCTTTATTCATTGTTCACCGTTTCATTCCTTCTATTATTTGGGCAGCTATTATTGTGATAGCGACTTATCCACTTTATAAACGCTGGCGCCGTTTTTTTGGTAAGCATGATGATTGGTCTGCGTTATTGTTTACGGTGGTTTTGGGTCTGCTGCTTCTTGTTCCGTTGAGCTGGTTAGTAAGTATTCTGGTTACTGAACTACAGTTATTTATAAATTATTTACAGTCTATTAATAAAGAAGGCGGCCCTGCTCCTGAGATTCTGAAACAATTTCCTATTGTGGGTAATGAATTAGTGACCTATTGGGACGTTAACATTGGTCAGCCGGGTAAGGTCAGGAATTTCCTGTCCAATCTTCATCTCTCCTTGACTCCCGCCAGTTATTACATCAAACAGGTCGGCGTTAATCTTGCACATCGTGGATTTCAATTAGGTTTTACGTTGTTAACTTTATTTTTCTTTTACCGGGATGGGGATAAATTATTTCAGCAAATCAGCCATATTGGAGGTTTTTGTTTGGGTGAGCGTTGGTTTCGCTACGCTGATCGCTTGCCTTCAGCCTTACGTTCGACGGTCAATGGTACTATTGTAGTGGGTCTGGGCGTCGGGATTTTAATGGGTTTTTGCTACTTTTTAGTGGGATTTCCTGCCCCAACGCTGGTTGGCTTTATAACAGCATTTGCTGCAATGATTCCTTTTGTCGTGCCAGTTGTGTTTATTATAGTTGCGTTGATCCTCTTGATGAGTGGTTCGATGATTGGCGCTATTATAGTCTTAATCTGGGGCACTGTTGTCATGTTTGTGGCGGATCATTTCGTTAAACCTGTTTTAATCGGTGGGGCGATTAAGCTACCTTTTCTTGCTGTGCTTTTTGGCATTTTAGGTGGCGTAGAAACGTTAGGGTTGCTCGGTTTATTTCTCGGCCCTATTATTATGGTCCTGTTTATAACATTATGGCAAGAATCGCAAGGAATGGATAAGTCAGCAATATTGGACAAAAAATGAAACAATATATTGAAAATATATACAGAATATGGCAATATAGTCATTGATTAAATGATTAAGCCTTGTAATTTTTTTATTAGACCCAATTTGTCCCAATGTAAATTTTCCACTGGCTATTATCAGGAAGCGAGGGTATTATGAATAAAAATTGGCCAACAAAAGCTAAAGATATGAACATTGCTCTGCGTATTATGGAAGAGTATGCGAATGAGCAAAATACAGATTCCCTGGGATTATTTGAAATAGTTGTCAATCAGGCAGAAAAACGCATGGATTTTCGCTTATCTTCGTGGGTAATGATTCTGGCTGAACACTTCAAATCACTGTATGGAGCAAGCAAAGGTGATTTTATAACTCGGCAAATTATTAGTTCCTGTATTACAAATGGTGAAACTTTACACTAAAAAATACCGTTCATATTAAACTGTTAGCTATTTTGGCAATTTTGTTTCAAAAATAGTAATTCTGTTCTTTAATGAAATAGATTTTTTATGTGCAATTTCACGGCGGTAAGGGTTCACGGGATATGCAAATTTTCTCTTCCAGACTTTGTTCCATGACTAGTCTTTCCCGACTGCGCGGGAAAGACATTGACGTTATATACTTCTTAATTCTCTATTCCGTGAACACTTACTCACGGAGATAGATAATAGAAGAGCGTAGAACCTGGAATCTGGTTCAAAAACACAGCTTTCCAGAGAATAACTTTCTTAGTCAACACACCGGTAAATCAACAAAACCTGATCCGACAAACTGTCAGATTATATAGAAAGATTATTCTCACCAATTCCAGGCTCTTCTGGCATAGAAAAGCAATCCACTAATTTAGTGACCCTATTGAATATCTCCGAAATAATAGTAGCTCCAGAACGAGTAAAAATAGATGCTAAAGCTAAGGGATATAGAACTGTTACAACTACAGCCGCTAAAGCAACTATAGCCGCCATAGCTGCTATGGATGCTAATTTCCTTGCACTCGAAAACATCATGTTAGTTTCTTTAAAATCGTTTTCTTTGAGATCCAGGAAAAAAGAACGGGATGTCAGTACCAAACTTGCTATGGAGCCGACAGTAGCTGCTGCACTAATAATTGTTGCAATTCCAATAGTAAGGCTTACAAACAGGGGCAGATTAATCACAATTGCCCATGCGCGGCAAAATTCTCTGAAACCTTCTTTATAGGGTGTAAAAAATCCATATGTTTGACAAGAATGTATTATGTACGTTTTCGCTTTAGCCATTTCATTACTACATACTTCACCTTGTCCAAAAATTAACTTGTTAAGGTTCGGTAGTTCAGGTTCTTGTTTATCTTTCATGGTAATATATGCCTCATTAGATCAAAATAAATACATACTATTAGAAAAAAAACATCCTGTCAAAAATAGATTCGATTTATCTATCCCCCAACACGCATACGATACAGTATTCCTTCTACTGTTTTTCGTAAATTGGGCTTGTCATAAATCCCTTGTTCGCGCATTATTATTATTGTCCGTAGATTTTCTCTCTTTATGAATTTGTGTACTCCCAAGGATTGAGTAACTCTACCCCTGAATCTTCGAAATCTTTTATATTTCTTGTTACAACCACAAATCCATGAACTAAAGCTGTAGCAGCAATTAATGCATCTCTTTCTGACCGAGGATCAGGTATATGGAGCTTAGCGCATCGTTGTGCTACTGCAACATCTATGTTTAAAATTCGATCTGCAAAGGCAGGAAGCACATGGGTGTTAAGCCACGTGCGCAAAATGGCACCCTGAGAGGGATCTACACGTTCCTTCTGTAAAATCCCCATTTCTATCTCAAGTATGCTAATTACTGATAAAAATAAAGATGCCGTAGACTCGGCTTTTGCCCACGATATTACATTAATATTAGCGTTCGTGCCTTTTCTTATTTCTGATACAACATTTGTATCCATTAAATACATTAATCAAACTCCTCCGTACGATAAATATTTCCTTTTAGCTTTGGTGCCTCAAAGTCTATATCTGTTGTATCAGGCATAGCTAACAAATCGACTATTGTTTCTTTAGTTTTAGATAATTTTAAATAGTCTTCAATGGTTAAAAGTACATGAGCTGGATGTCCTCTATCAGTGATAAAAACAGGCCCCTGCGCAGAAGCCTTCTTTATTTTACTGACGTCTTGATTAAATTCACGGCTAGAAAAAGTTGAAATTGCCATTGCCAACCCTTGACATGTAGTTACATATCTACAATATAGAACAAATGTAGGTACTTGTCTACATTTTTTATTATATTTCTACTAAAATCTACTACTGGAAGTAAACTCAATGTAAAAATTAATTATTAATTGGGTAGATGAGTACATTGCGGATAATAAAGGTAATTATGATTAGTCTTTATCTTTAATAATCCTGTATGAAAGCAAGATAATTAATATAATTTTCGTATACCTTTTTCCTATTTTACTCCATATTCATACATCTTCCGTTAATTCCTAAAGTGATATTTATTTTAGATTTTGGAAAAAAGAGAGTGGGGTCTTTCTTATGGCAATTACCCAATGACAACCCCCTTTCAGTAGCTTCATCGGAAAGATCAATTTCTCAAATTCCCCTATCGAGTGAATAAATTTATTGATGCTTATATCTAACCAATTTTTAGATAAGAAAATCAAACCCAATTAGTAGAAGCAGCCGATCAGGCTTTGTATGAGTCGAAAAAAACGGCCGTAACCGGTCACGGTGGCACATTAGCGTGTATGAGCAGTAGCGAATACGAGATAACTATTTTCCACATAACGCTGTGCTCCATGACCGGACTACAATTAAGGAGTAAAAGATCGGGTACACCTGATTCGAACGCCGTTTAGCTTAGAGTTTGTAAGCTGGACGCCAGCGAGGAAGTCCTCAATCCAGGCTTGGTTCGCAGGACTGGCAGAAGACTCGGTAGAGCTCCAGTAGCCGGCGCCGCTAACGTTAAAACCGCCAATGGCAAAGCGATTAAGAAATAAGCAAAAGAGTTGGTTTTTGGCAGGCAAAAACCAATCGTTATAACAGGCATTTCCCGCCTGGCAAGGGGTATTGCCTTGTGAATCCACTTCGAAATCATTACAAATTTGAGCCGCATAAGTACCAGCACCTAATACGGTAACAATGGTTGTGGTGTTGGCTGCGCCATCGGTGTCGCTTTGCGCATTGGTTATCGTACCAAAACCTCCCCATTGAATACCTGAGCCGTTATCGGCAGTGGCTGCAAGCAGATTTTGCAATCCGCCTTCAAGACAGGCAATAGTCCCTCCTCCTGAGGATTGTCCTACTGCAGTGGCTACATAAGAATACCCGCTGGCAAGTGTCGCTCCGCCAGCAGGCGTGTCAATGACTACATCCACCGAACCGGCAGCATGGGCAGGCGTTACTGCGGTCACGGTGGTGGAGCTGACTATGTTGACACTGGTTGCCGCTACGCCACCAAAGGTCAGCGCGGTTGCTCCAGTCAGGCCGGTTCCAGTCAATGTCACGCCAGTACCGCCTGCTGCAGTTCCTGAGCTTGGGTTAATGGCTGTGAGAGTACTCCCTGACTGGATGGCAATGGCTGCTGTCGCTGTATTGGTATTCGTACCCTGAATAGTAAAGTTCGTTTGCCCTACCATCGTAGTGCCTGGCGCATAAGTCAGCGTGCAACTACCACCAGGTGGTACATTAGCACAGGTATTGTTGACTTCTGTGACATGGCCATCCAATGCCGTTCCGGCGAAATCTGAAATAATGTTGGTAGCTGTTATTTGCGTCGAAGTGTTGTTAATTGTGAGTTGACCGTTTGCACCATTCACAGTCAAGGTCAAAGGTGATCCCGTAACGGAAATGATGGCATTGGTTGTCGGTGGTGCCTGGGTGATATGCAAAATATTCACGGCGCTGGGTCGATAGCATTGGTTGGTGGAGCCTTGTTGGCAAACCACGGGGCTATTGGTAATCGGGTTAGTTAACTGCCCGCCATTTATCGCTAAAGACAGAATACAGGAATTCTTGCTCCTGAGCACAAAAGGACTGCTGCAAACACCTGGCCCCGTGGTGATTTGTGCAATACCCTGGATCGGCTGCATGGACAAAGTATGTGGCCTGTTTGATTGGTTGGTAATACGGTATTGCACCAAAGCGGTACCATTCGAGGGTACCGGCATATGCGGTTATCAACATTAACCCTGACCACAGGGAAGCCCCAAAAAAACAATGCTTCATAAACACTCCTTGCCTGATGAAACAGATTATTCAATAAAAATAAACGACACCTGGTGACTATGATCATTTAATCCATCGATACCCACTTCTAGGTAACGCTTGTGCCACTTTCTCAGTGTAGGGCGAGAAATGCCATATTTACGACAAACATAACCTGCATCCTTCGTTTCAAGATATAGATTTACCCACGTTAACCTGGCTTTAATCTGCTGCTTCATAAGGTGGATAAGTCTATCAATTAATTGAAACAATGTCTATGAATCACACAATTCAAGCACTGGAGAAGAATCGCTACTCGATATGACCGTTGTGATTCCATTTTTATCTCGTCCATTGCTCTTGCTGCCATTGCTATTTGGGCAGAATTAAATGGTGATTCAACCTAGGGGGGATGAAAACTCAGCTCTATCTATAACTGACATGATATAAATTGACGTTAATTTATTTTACGTCTCCATGCTTTCTTATAGACAACTCCGTGGACGCAAATTCAGCAAAGATGTTGGCTCAGTGATATTTTCCTTGGGTTTTTTGAAGGTAAAAAAATTCAATCGTTGGTTTATTGATAGTTTATGAACGGGCTTTTTAATGAATGTGAATTTATTTTTGTCCTCGTAATCAGCAGTAACGAGTTGGCCTTGAGCATTATATCCTGTAGTTAGCACAAGTCGTCGATTAAAAGGATCTCTGGCCGTGACTGCGGTATGGTAGACTCCGGGTTCAACTTTATCGATGTGTTTTACAACAGCAGGAAGTGGCACATGGATGAATTGTGTTTTATATTCATTATCGCCAACACCCAGTTGACCGAACCTGTTATCTCCAGTCGCTGCGAGGAAAGGCTGATTATGTTTATTCCTGCCATTAATAATGACATGGGAGCCACCTGATTCAATAGTATTGATTTTCGCCAGGTCAGGAGGAAGTAAACAAGGGGTAAAATGAAGTTTTTGCTTCGTGTCCCCTGTGGAAAGCTGACCGTAAGTATTTTCCCCTACGGCAAAAACCAGTGGCAAACGGTTGTCGTCATGGCCATAGATAAAACTAAATTCATGACTTATACATCCCCCCTCAATCGTGGTAATTCCCTCAGGAAGCACACAGCGATAAAAATGATTGTCCAGTCGAGTATCGGGGTAGTGAAAAGGATAGTCTCCTGCCATAGCGATGAAGAATTGATTATCTTTATCTCGGCCATAAATGATCAGGCTGTTTTCAAAACGTTGTACGTCAATAATGTATCGCAACTGACTGGGTAGTGGTAGAAAGGTATATTGGTTTGAATCACGAGGATGATTTGTTTCCACAAGTAACGGTCTGTTGAATTGATCTTCACCGTGTATCAAGACAGCCGATTTATATAGTTTAATTCCATTAATTTTGATCAGCCGTTCTGGAAGTTTGCCCGGTGAAAAAGAATAATAATTGTTTAAATCCTGCATGACTAAAAAAGGCTTAAGAAAACGGTCATTAGACATAATAAATTCGTTGGCGTTATTACTTCCAGCGAGGAAGAGCATCAGTTGATTATTTTTATTTCGACCCCAAATAATCGTCCGTTTAAGGCCCGCTTTTATGCCATCAATACAAACTATCTCTTTTGGCAGGAAACAAGGAGAGAACAAATTGGTATTCATACTAAAATATTGTCCAATGCCCAGTTCACCATAACTATTTTGACCTGCGGCAAAAAGCATGAGATTACTTTGCCTGCGTAATAAAACAAATGTTTGATAAGAACCCACAAAGATTTGGCTGTATGCGAGAGTTCTTTTCCGGTTTAATTCGTCATCAGGTGGTTTTTGACCGAATAGGTCATTTAATTTTTTATTCAGTTCATACAAAGACGCAATATCTTGAGGATTAAGATAGGAGAATAGAGTAGGCCACAGCCCCGACAGGAATAGCGTATTGATTAAGTCTGGACATTTATCCCTCTGAATCATAGAGTTTTGCCATTTATTTAAGTTTAATTTGAGCTTCTTTTATTAAATTACATTTGGAGTTTTACAGGGATTAAAGCCATTGCCAAGCTTATCCGAATATTTTTATGAGACTAGCATTCCTGAATAGTCTGGACAAGCTGCGACAGGCAAGTTTGGGGAAATATCAATTAATGTTTATTGACGGGGGTGAAGCGAGATCGGCATACAAATCGTAGTCATCACTATTGGTGATGACTACTTCTACCAAATCGCCCACTTTAAGGTTATCCGTGTAAGGTAAATAAACCAGACCGTCAATTTCCGGAGCATCACTTTTACTGCGGGCAATAATGTGTTTATCAGTAATTTCATCAATAAGCACGTTTTGTTTCGTGCCGATTTTTGCTTCCAGTTTGTTGCGGCTGATCTCGGCCTGTAATTGCATAAAACGGTGATAACGTTCTTCTTTTATTTCATCAGGAACAGGATTAGCCAGTTCATTGGCTTTTGCTCCTGCAACAGGTGAATATTGAAAACAACCAACGCGATCTAATTGGGCTGCTTCTAAAAAAGCTAATAGTTCTTCAAATTCTTCTTCTGTTTCGCCGGGAAAACCTGTAATGAAGGTAGATCGTAAAGTAATATCAGGGCAAATTTCTCGCCATTGGCCAATACGTACCAACGTATTTTCGCTACTGGCCGGACGTTTCATCGCTTTTAAAACCCGTGAATTGGCATGTTGCAAGGGAATGTCCAGATAAGGCAAAATGAGGCCATCGCGCATCAAAGGAATAATCTCATCGACATGAGGGTAAGGATAGACGTAGTGCAGACGCACCCAAATGCCTAATTCACCCAATTGCTGGCAAAGATCATAAAATTGCGTTTTGATGGTTTTACCTTTCCATTCCACGGGTTGATAGCGCGTATCAACTCCATAGGCACTCGTATCCTGAGAGATGACTAATAACTCTTTTACACCGGCCTCTTTTAATCGTTGGGCTTCGCTTAAGACTTGAGTCAGTGGATAGCTTTGTAATTTACCGCGCATGGTCGGAATAATACAAAAGGTACATTTCTGATTACAGCCCTCGGAAATTTTCAGATAGGCATAATGCCTGGGCGTGAGTTTAATCCCTTGAGGGGGTATAAGTTGCGTAAAAGGATCAGCTGGTGGTGGTAAATGACGATGCACCGCGCGTACAACTTCTTCGTAAGCATGGGCGCCACTGATATGCAAAACATCGGGACAGGCTTCACGAATAATCTCTGCTTTAGCGCCCAAACATCCGGTTACAATAACACGGCCATTTTCAGCCATTGCTTCTTTAATCGTGTCTAATGATTCAGTGACTGCCGCGTCAATAAAACCGCAGGTGTTAACGACAACAACTCCCGCATCCTGATAAGACGAAACCAGTTCATAACCCTGCGCACGTAATTGGGTGATAATCCGCTCTGAATCCACCAATGCTTTAGGACAACCCAGGCTTACAAAGCCCACTTTATGATTCATAAATTTTTGACTGCAAAAAAAGTGGGCGGATTATAACGCTTTCCCGTCAGTCTTGTCTAATCCCAACACCAGGTTTAACTGCTTTAAAAATTCGTTGGCTGAGGTTTCACCAACCATTCGTAGATGCGATTGTTCATTGCCTTCTTTATTGAAAAACAAAAAAGTAGGAGGCGCAATGACATTGAATTGGTTTAAAAGTGCTTTTTCCTGCGCATTATTGGCTGTAATATCGACTTTTAATACCACAAACTTTTTCAATGCTTTTTCAACACGAGGATCTTTAAAGGTAGTTTTTTCCATTACTTTGCAGGAAGTACACCAATCAGCATAAAAATCCAGCATAACAGGTTTACCTTTAGCATTTGCAAAGGCTTTCTCCAGGTGATCCACTGTTTTAATTGTTTGAACAGGCAAGGTAGAGGCGGAATTGGCCACTGACTGAAACCCTGTAAGTGGTTGCAAGGGATTGGAACTTCCCATGCTGGCGCCTATCAAATCCAGAATGCCATAGCTTAGCAAGATAAGGCCCAAGCCTTGGCGTAATTTATCGAGATTACTGGCTGCATAGGTTAAGGCACCACAATAAAGACCTGAAAAGATAAGCAGGCTGGCCCATAAACCCATTACAAAAGGGCCAGGTAAAATTCGTTCCAGTAAATAGATAGCTATTGCAAGTAGCATGACACCAAAGAATGCTTTAACGGCATTCATCCATTTTCCAGCTTTTGGTAACCATTTTCCGGCAGAAGTGCCAATCAAAAGCAAAGGTGTCCCCATGCCCAAGCTTAAAAAAAACAAGGCTGAAGCGCCTAGAATGATACTATTACTATGAGCAATATACCCCAAAGCACCGATTAATGGTGCTGTAACACAAGGTGATAAAATTAAAATGGATAATGAGCCCATGATGGCGGCACTCATATAATGTCCGCTTGCTTGATGACGGGTTGCATTTGCTAATTTGGCTTGCCAGGATGTGGGTAGACGCAATTCATAAAAACCAAACATTGATAGGGCCAAAAGGACAAACAGGAGACTGAATAAACCGATAACCCACGGTATCTGCATGGCAACCTGAAAATTACTACCCAATTGGGCAATAGCTGCACCTGCCAGAGCATAAGTGAATGACATGCTTAAAACATAACTTAGAGAAAGAAAAAAAGCTTTGCGGGTAGAAAGATTTTTACTATGACCGACAATAATGCCCGATAGAACGGGAATCATCGGTAAAACACAAGGTGTAAATGATAATAATAAACCAAAACCGAAAAAACTTAAAATAACCATTATCCAATGATTATTCACAAAGAGTGCTTCGATATCATTAACCGGTTGCTGGTTGACAGGGGAAGGGGATATAGCTTCCAGGCTGGCATTGCTGAGAGTCAAGTCCTTGCTAATTGTTAATTTGATTTGTCTGGTTTCTGGCGGATAACAAAAACCAGTATCCGCACAACCCTGAAATTGCACGGTAATTAATGTTTCTCCGGGATGCTCACCCAGCACTGCAACAGGCAATTCCACTTGATTTCTATACACGGGATAGCTGCGCCCTTTAGGGTCTGTTTTTTGCGAAGTAATAGGGAAGTAGGCAATACCTAAATGAATTCCTGATTGGGTGGGGGGGATTAATTTAATGCGCTCGCTATAGAGAAAATAGCCAGGTTTAATCTCCCAGTTAACTGCAAAAGTATTGGGATCAATACGTTTAGCGCTTATCTGGAACACTTCTTCAGCAGGAAGTGGATTGGCGTAACTAAGCCATGAAGCAAGACAAAAGAGTAAAAATACAAACCATTGTTTCATAATTTGTTGAGAACCTGTAAAAATTGTATAATATTGTAGTTGTTATTCGAGAAAAACCAAAATTTTTTGATGTCTCCCCTTGAAATTCCTTTTCCGCCCCCCATCTGGCAGTTTCATCAGCGTTGTAGATTATCAGGCAATGCTAAAAAGTCAGAGTTTACTCTGAATAGTATAGGTGATTAACCACATTAGGAGAAAACAAGTATGAAAATTCGTCCTTTACACGATAGAGTTGTTGTTCGTCGTATGGAAGAAGAGAGTACCACAGCAGGTGGTATTGTGATTCCGGATCATGCT
This sequence comes from Legionella fairfieldensis ATCC 49588, assembly GCF_000621525.1. Taxonomy (GTDB): domain Bacteria; phylum Pseudomonadota; class Gammaproteobacteria; order Legionellales; family Legionellaceae; genus Tatlockia; species Tatlockia fairfieldensis. The sequence continues at coordinate 102,033 of NZ_JHYC01000004.1, forward strand.
AAAGAAAAGCCCTCAAAAGGTGAGGTTATTGCTGCGGGTCCTGGTAAGCCTCAGGACAATGGTGATACTCGTGCCCTGGCAGTAAAAGTGGGTGATATCGTCCTGTTTGGCAAGTACTCTGGTACTGAAGTTAAAATAGGGGGTCAGGAACTGGTCGTGATGCGTGAAGATGACATCATGGGCGTGGTTGAGAAGTAATTTAACAAGATTTTAGGAGATCATTACAATGGCTAAAGAATTACGTTCTGGTGACGATGCACGTCAAAAAATGATTGCCGGTGTGAACATTCTGGCAAATGCGGTACGTGTAACAATGGGTCCACGTGGTCGCAATGTGGTATTGGAAAAATCGTTTGGTGCTCCTACTGTCACGAAAGACGGTGTGTCTGTTGCGAAAGAAATTGAACTGGAAGATCGTTTTGAAAACATGGGTGCGCAAATGGTTAAAGAAGTTGCTTCCAAAACTTCTGATGCTGCTGGTGACGGTACCACTACCGCTACCGTATTAGCTCGTTCTATTCTGGTTGAAGGTCATAAAGCAGTAACTGCCGGCATGAATCCTATGGATCTGAAGCGCGGTATTGATAAAGCAGTGATTGCTGTGACTAAAGAATTGCAAGCAATGTCTAAACCTTGCAAAGATAGCAAAGCGATTGCTCAAGTGGGTACTATTTCTGCTAACTCTGATCAATCAATCGGTTCTATCATTGCTGAAGCAATGGAGAAAGTAGGTAAAGAAGGTGTGATTACTGTTGAAGATGGTAATGGCCTTGAAAACGAATTATCAGTTGTTGAGGGTATGCAGTTTGATCGTGGTTACATATCACCTTATTTTATCAACAATCAGCAAAACATGAGTGCTGAGCTTGAACATCCTTACATTCTTCTGGTTGATAAGAAAATCACTAACATTCGTGAAATGTTATCCGTATTGGAAGGTGTTGCCAAAGCAGGTCGTCCTTTATTGATCATCGCTGAAGATGTTGAAGGTGAGGCGCTGGCTACTCTGGTTGTTAATAACATGCGTGGTATCGTGAAAGTATGTGCTGTTAAAGCGCCTGGTTTCGGTGATCGCCGTAAAGCGATGTTACAAGATATTGCTATTTTGACGAATGGTCAGGTTATTTCTGAAGAAGTAGGTATGACTCTCGAATCAGCTTCCTTAGATCATTTGGGTACTGCAAAACGTGTTGTTGTCACCAAGGAAAATACCACCATCATTGATGGCGAAGGTAAAGAAAGTGAAATCAATGCACGCATTACTCAAATTCGCGCTCAAATGGAAGAAACTTCTTCTGACTATGATCGTGAGAAATTACAGGAGCGTGTTGCCAAGTTAGCAGGCGGTGTTGCCGTTATCAAAGTTGGCGCTGCGACTGAAATTGAAATGAAAGAGAAAAAAGCTCGCGTTGAAGATGCATTGCATGCAACCCGTGCTGCTGTAGAAGAAGGCATTGTTGCTGGCGGTGGCGTTGCTCTGATTCGTGCACAAAAAGTATTGGATGGTTTAAAAGGTGAGAATGCTGATCAAGATATGGGTATCAACATTCTGCGTCGTGCGATTGAGTCTCCACTCCGTCAAATCGTTGCCAATGCAGGTTACGAATCATCTGTTATCGTTAACAAAGTAGCTGAAAACAAAGACAACTTTGGTTTTAACGCAGCGAGCGGTGAATACGGTAATATGGTTGAGATGGGTATCATTGATCCAACTAAAGTAACTCGTACTGCTTTACAAAATGCAGCATCTGTTGCCAGCCTGATGTTAACCACTGAGTGCATGGTTGCTGATCTGCCTAAGAAAGAAGAAGGCGGTATGGCCGGTGCTGGTGATATGGGCGGCATGGGCGGAATGGGTGGTATGGGCATGATGTAAGCCTCAACCCCTTCTAAAAAACCCGCCAAAAGGCGGGTTTTTTATTGTCTTTTGGAATTGAGAATCAGGTATGAAACTCAGATGTATGTCAGCAAAAACCTCTATAGCACTGCCCACTAAATTTTATACTGCGTCGTCAGCTCTTGGCTCAATCGTGGACTCGTTTGTACATTCCTTCGCCTCTTTCACTGACGCCTGTCTATAAATTAACACTCTTCGCTCTAAATAGATCATAAAAAAATCTATATTAGATCATAATTTAACTATTGAGATTAAAAAATAATCAATATATAATGGTTTATTTAACAAGAGAACAATATAAAATGACCACATTACAGCTCGCAAAAAGAAAAAGAGACAATATTTTTGTAGCTCATCCATTAACAGATCAAAAAGGTTTACCATTGGGAAAAACGGAGGAAGTCTTTTTACCCAACCTCTTGGTTGAGATTGAGTTAGAACTCTATAAACTGGGAGATGAAGAATTCTTTCTATGGAAAGATCCCCAGAAAACGCCTGAAAATCGATTTTTCAAATCCACTTCGTCTGATTCGAAGCTTGTTGAAATTTGTGACATCAAAGAATACAACCGCTATGATTATATCATTGCGTGCTTATCATTACAGGCTACTCTGGCTAAAACTAACCATAACAAGCTAAGAAAAGCCGCTCAATCCGTCATGGAAGAAGTAGAAAACTGTACAGCCGCCTATTCTCCTTTTGATCCTGCCTTAACCAAAATATTGGTTAAGACCCAAGACTTGTTAGAAGAACCCTATACAGAAGAAAGGGTAGAGAATTATAGGACGGAAACCAATAAACTAATTAATTCCAATTCTATAATAGGGGTAAAAGCATTGCGTCGGTTGAATTTTGCGATACTCGCTTTGGCTGCCATTGTAACTGCTATCGCTGTTCTTTCTTTCCCACCAGTCGCTGCTGCAATAGGGGTAACGGTTTTATCATTATCTTCTACCCTTCTTGCGGGAGGCGTTGTGGCTGGTGCTTCAGTAGCAGGTATCAGTCTCTTTCGCTTACCGTCATTACAACAACGTTCTAACTTATTAGACTCACTCGATGAGTTTTCCCAGCAATGTAGCAACAGTGTTATGAAGATATAACAAAGGAGAACATCTTGTTATCGAATCGCTATTAAGCTTTTATGACCTGGGTTGGGCCTTGGTCCAACCTTGCTTTCTTTTATCTGGCACAAAATTAACTCAGTATTAAAATGCTATCCTGGCTAATATAAGTTATATTGAATCAATTGCTTATTTGGAAGGGAAATCCATTCATGTGGCAAAGACACTTTTATATCATTTCATTACTTGTTTGCTTGTTTATTGTTACTATTTCTTTTATCTGGAGCAGTGGGGTCTATTTATTTATAGTAATTATTCCTCTTATTTTTCTCGGTATTCTGGATACACAGTCAAAAAATAACGTACTGTATAATTATCCGGTTATTGGTCATTTTCGTTATTTAATGGAATTTATTAGTCCCGAAATACGACAATATTTTCTTGAAGATGACAAAAATGGCCGTCCTTATAACCGTGAACAGCGTGATTTAGTAAAAAGCAGAGCGCGTGGTGAACGAGGTATCCATCCTTTTGGTACAGAGCAGGATATCGATAACGCCGGTTATAATTTTGTTTTGCATTCGATGGCTGTCAAGTCAGTGCCGGAAGATGCTGCCCGCCTAACAATAGGAGGGCCTTTCTGTAAAAAGCCGTATAATAGTTCCCGACTGAATATTTCAGCAATGAGTTTTGGTTCATTAAGCTCTCATGCAATTCTTGCCATGAATAAAGGAGCCAAATTGGGAGGATTTTCTCAGGATACAGGAGAAGGGGGATTAACACCTTATCATCTTCAATATGGCGCGGATATAGTCTGGGAAATTGCTTCAGGTTATTTCGGTTGTCGTACACCGGAAGGACGATTTAATGATGAAGAATTTCAGGAAAAAGCCAATCGGGAATCAGTAAAAATGATTGCTATTAAATTATCGCAGGGCGCTAAACCCGGCGATGGTGGACTTTTGCCGGGTATAAAAGTTACCCCGGAAATTGCTTTGTACCGCGGAGTTCCGGTAGGGGTTGACTGTAAATCGCCTGCTATTCATCCCGAATTTGACACACCTCGCGGATTATTGGAATTTGTTCATCGTTTACGGGAATTATGTGGCGGTAAGCCGGTGGGCTTTAAGTTATGTATTGGCCGCCGCAGTGATTTTCTAGGGATATGTAAGGCCATGCTTGCAACAGGAATTTTGCCTGATTTTATTACTATTGATGGGGCAGAAGGAGGAACAGGGGCAGCACCCACTGAATTTTCTGATTATGTAGGGCTTCCAATTGATGAGGCATTACCTTTTGTTCATGCGAGTTTGGTAGGTTGTAATCTGAGAGATAAATTGCGTCTTATTGCGAGTGGAAAGATAGTAGGTGGTTTTGATATGGTGCAAAAAATAGCGCTGGGTGCAGATTTGTGTAATGTAGCTCGCCCGATGATGTTTGCGGTAGGATGTATTCAGGCTTTACGCTGTGACACGGGTAGCTGTCCAACGGGCGTCACTACTCAAGACCCCAGACGAGTGAAGGCTATTCATATTGATAGCAAAGCGATTCGTGTTAAAAATTATCATCAGGGAACCATCCAAAGTTTTTTGCATCTTGTAGGAGCATTAGGGGTTGATCATCCTGATAAACTTTCTCCCGATATGATTTGGTATCGATTGGAAAATCACAAAGCGAAAACCTATGCGCAATTATACCCCGGTTTGCAACCGGGTGCTCTCTTGGGTGATTCTGTTCCCAAGGATTTTGTTAAGGATTGGGAAGAAGCGAATGCTAATTATTATGTTTAGGGAGTGTTCTTAATCCCCGCCCTGGATGCGTTCACTGATTAAATTAACGCAATGTATTGAAATTTAATGTTATAGGCTGTATTACTAATCCATCTTATTGTGAATCAGGGGTATTGAATGAGTAATAACACAGTTTGTCCCGAAGATATTATTCCCGATGGCGCAGACTATACGCAAATTAATGGTGTATCGGTAAGAAAAGGTACCGTTGCGGCTTTTATTGCAAACATCGATTTATTGGAAAACCCGGATTCGTGTTTGGATACCAGAAAACAGGCGTTAATTGCTCTAAAAGAACTTGCGCCTTTTATTATAACCATTGGGTTAGATCAACATGTCATTTTCAAAAATACTCAAATCCAGGATATCCTGGCTGAAAGTCGAGTGAGTTAAACATTTTTTTGCTGCGCCTGTTTTTAATTATGATACATCTTTTGGCGGTGTTTTATTAATGCTTGCCTGGCTTTTATTGGAGGTCTTTCTAAAAATTAAAGGATTAAGTGACTTGCCATAATGAATTAACAAAATAATGTCTTGGATCTTTATAATTCTTAATAAGATTACATTGCGAAAAATAAGCCAGTTTTTCTATTTGTGATAAACAATATTTTTGTGAAGTTTCTACGTGGATGGGTTCCAGTTTTTTAAACCCAAAGGATTTATTCAGTGCTTCAATATAAACAATTTGTGCTTTATTACTTAATAAATAACTTTCCATCGCGTGCGTGTAAACATTATAAGTGCCGTAGTGATAAAAAGCATCGAGATTAAAATTGGCACCTAATTCATTATTTATGCGTCTGAGTAAATTTAAATTAAATTCCCGAGTAATTCCATCTCGATCGTTATAAGCTTTAAGCATGACGTGAACATCTTTTAATAGATCAAAACCAATAAACAGATAATCACCTGGATGAAGAAAAGAACGAATGGTTTGCAAAAACTCTTTTGCAGTATGGAGATGATAGTTGCCTATACTTGATCCCAAAAATAAAAGAAAATTACGTTTTTTAGAGTTTAAACCAAGCCATTTTATACCATTTAAATAATCGGAATTTAAAGCAACCGTTTCAAGTGTAGGTAGTTCGTTATCAAAATTTTCAATAAGGTGATTTAAAAATTTTTGGGATACATCGATGGTATAATAAGTAAACGATAAATTGTCCTGTAAAAATTGATCAATGAGCAGACGCGTTTTTACCCCTTCGCCAGGGCCTAATTCAATAAGATTAAACGATTCATTTTTTAATAAATTTGATAAATCTTGTTTATAGAAATTGATAATATTTAATTCACAATTCGTGAGATAATAATCAGGGTGGCGAGTAATTTGATTGAATAACTCACTACCTCGTTCATCATAAAAATATTTTGAAGGAATTTGTTTATTGACTTTAGAAAGACCAGTTAATACATCATTTTTAAATTGCTGTTTTTCATTATGTGTAGAGTGTGTCTTTTCATTGGTCAGAATCTGGAGTTTGCCTGTCATATTTTCTCCTTTAATTCGCTAAACGAATGCCGCTAAATTGCCAGCGTTTATCCGGTTGAAAAAAATTACGATAACTGGCTCTAAGGTGAGATTGGGCGCTCACACAACAGCCACCCCGTAAGACCATTTGATTTGCCATAAATTTGCTATTGTATTCCCCTAACGCACCGTTAAGCGGTTGGTAACCTGGATAAGGTGAATACGCACTGGCAGTCCATTCCCAAAGATCACCAAAAAATTGTTGGGGATCGTTTTCATCAGAAACAGCAGATTGCGGATGATACAAGCGGGTTTCCATGAAATTGCCTTTTTCGGGCGACAAATTCCTGGATATTACGAAATGTTCCCATTCCTCTTCCGTAGGTAATCGCGCTTTTCGCCATCGTGCATAAGCATCGGCTTCGTAATAACTTACATGAGATACCGGTTCTGATGGATTAATTGCAGTAAGGCCATGGAGAGTAAAGATTTGCCATTCATTAGCAACGTGGTACCAATATAAAGGCGCTCGCCACTGATTTCTTAAAACACACTCCCAACCGTCAGCAAGCCACCAGCAAGGTTGTTGGTACCCTCCTGCCTCAATAAACTCTAAATAATCACCATTTGATACGAGTTGATTAGCAAGCGAAAACGGTCTGAGGAACGTTTTGTGGCAAGGTAATTCGTTATCAAAACAAAATGTTTTTCCCGAATGACCTATAGTGACTATCCCCCCTTTTATTTCGCTAAAATCGGATTTGTACTGTCTATGAGCTGGGAGGTTAGGGGGCGAATGGTATGCTGGAAAATCGGGATTAAAAGAAAAATTATGTTTAATATCCATTAATAAAAGTTCTTGATGCTGCTGCTCGTGATGCAATCCTAACGTTATAAGTCGATTCAATTTTATAAAATCCGTATCGGATACCTGTTCAAGTAAAGCCAGGATATGATTATCGATATATTGACGATAAGAATAGACAAGTTCTACAGTGGGTCGTGACAATAATCCTCGCCGGGCGCGCGGATAAGGAGTTCCAATACTTTGATAATAAGAATTAAACAAGTGATGAAAAGAGGAATGAAAAACGTTATATTTTGGGAATTGCCTGGTTAGAATAAAGGTTTCAAAAAACCAGCTGGTATGCGCCAGATGCCATTTGGGAGGGCTTACCTCTTCGATACTTTGGATAACATAATCTTCAATAACCAAAGGCTGACAAAGTCTCTCGGTTTGTTGTCGTATGGTTTCAAAAGCCTGGATAAGTTTTTTCCTTTTCATTAACTAGTTCCTCAAATGAGTGTTGTACTAATTGAAGAACGCGATTAGTAATTTTTCTAAATAAATTAATTATAGCCCGAATTTTTATTAATGATGGATTTGTAAACTTTAAAGAAGGAAAATGAGTAGGTTATGAAATGCTACACGAACAGAAATCTTAAACTTGTATATAAGTAAGATCCAGTGTAATTTTTGATTGCTGATATTGTGGAATGGAGCTGTTTTTAAGGGACTATCTTATGCATGCGAATGAATTTTTTAAGTCTGGTGATTTATTAGATGTCTCAGCAACATTTAATAATTGTTTTTTTCATTGTTATATACTTTATTGCCTGAGCCGTCATTTACCCTTGCCTGAAGATTTATTCACGTTCAGGTCTCTTTTAGGTCGATATAGTCCCGCCTCTCAATTACAGACTATTTTTACCAGTGAAGAATCACTGTCTCTCTTTTTAAGCAACGCTGTACCAGCTTCCAGCAGTGTATTCGAAAAAACCTTGATTTTGGGCGTTTTATTACGAGAATGGTGTGCCACTCAATTATTAAATAATATAGAACTTAAGAAAAGGATGTTTGGAGGGGAATCAGGTGTTTGTCAGGCTTTTTTGCAATACAGGGAGTTTAAGTCTGTAATGACTGCAAATGAGTTGTTTGCAAGTGAGCAAGGGTTACTCTACGAAGCAAACAAGGATTTTTTAGAATATTTTTGTTTATCTTCCAGAAACCGATTATCTTTGAAAACCAGTAAATTTAACCCTTATTTTAATGTGAACGAATCAGAAGAAAAAGCGCTTGAAGCTTATTGGCTAGAGGAAGGTTATGCATTATATTGCCGACGTTTTGCTACGTTATTTGTCAAGTTAACGCCGGGTGAGGTATCAGCTATTTTAATGGGGTTAGGTCAACCTTTTATCATTTATAATTATGAAGGCAGCCTGTTAGCTAAAAGCAGGAATGAGAATGACTCGCCAGTCTTCGGTTTAATACTTAATAGTGCAGAGGGACATTATTATTTATCTCAAGAAAATAATCAGCCCACTTTAAGTGACTATGAAAAGACCTATCAGCAGTATAAAAAGGATCGAATTGTTTTTCTGGAACAGCCTGACTATGTGGGTAATTCACTATTAATAGGGGCAATTTGCCCGCAGGAAGTTCTTGGCCGCAATCCTTTTCATGCAATGATTGAAAAAATAAGACAAATACAGGCTACAACAAAGTCTGGATCTAAAATTAATTTCAATTTTTTATTAAAAGCAGGAGTGGTTTTTGCTGGGACGGCTTTCACGTCTCTTATAATGGTTAGTATTGCTACAATGACTGAACAATATGATCCGGGGGAAAGTTATAGGGAAGAAGGATTGGCTATAAGTTCGATAGCAGCCTGTGCTACAGCAACGTATTCTTTTTGTCATTTTTTTAAATCCCCTTCCCTTCGGCAAACCAATACAGAAACTTATCCTGGCATGAGAGTGAAAGATTACTAACGATTAGGCAATAGACTTTTCTTTTTCCCAATGTTTTAAAGGCGACAGATGGGGATTATCCATCGCACTGACGGGCAAATAAAAAGTTTGTTCCAATAAATATTGTCCTCCCAGTGCGGCATGAGAAACCTGATCAGTAAAAACAATCCAGGTACTTTGAGCCGGAAAGTCAACTCGCTGTTTCGACACGGAGTGTTGATAATTATCATTGAGTTTCATCTGGTCATGTAAGTGCAGTTGATAGTGATCATAGGCAGAACGCAAGGTTTTTGTTGCTTTAAACCAATGCAATATTTTGGCGCGATTTAAATTATAAGCTGGAATGGATGCGGCAAAACGAGCAATTACCTGGTCAAACCGTTCACCTAAATGCCATATTCTGGGTTTTCCATAAGGGTTGATATTCGTAAAAACGCGTAAAATTCGTCGCCCGTTGACTGGCGTGGCGGGAAAAGAATCTACATGCAGACGCGTGTCATCTTTACGTTTTGAACTGACTCGTCCTTTGACTTCAGCAGGTCTGTAACTGGTTCTTCCCCATTGTAAAGCATCTTGATACTGAGGAAAGAGAGTCTCTATGAGATTTCTGGCAAACGTGGAATAACGTTGCATAAAAGAGTGGAGGATAGCTGTTAAAGAGTCATTATTTTGTTGATGAAAGCCTCCCAGGCGCTGCTTTTGGTAGTCAAAACTGACATTTTTATGTTTGCCATCGAGTATATTGTCCGTCAGCAAGGTGTTTTGTTCGCTAACCTGTAAATTAAAAGAATAACCAGGAAAATAAACAACCTGACCACATTCTAAAGCATTTAGTGCCAGATGCTTCTCCTCTTTAGTTAATACAGTTAAATTATTGACATCCAGAGTATATAGGCGTTCATCCACGATTGTTTCACCATTTAATTAAACAAACAATTCTAACAAATAACCAACCGATTGAGGATCTAAATAAATATTATCACCCGTTAATTTTTGCTGGGGAACTGGAAATTAAAATCAGATTCATTTATCTTGATAGACCGGTTAAAAAATAGTATTCACAAGAATGTTGATGAATGCAAAATAGTTCGTGTTTCTTTTGTTAGTGCCAACAAAGCAGTGCTTCATTGCGGTTGTCACTTAAGTCGTGAAATGGAACTGCTATCAGGAACTAAGGATTGGTATGAAAAAATTACAATTATTATTTTGGACTTTTATTCCTGCTATTAGTTTAGCGAATGTTCAGACGGATGTTCAACAGATGCAAATTCGTATAGGACATCCCACCGTTATTTTAGGACCGGCTCCCAACATCGTTGATAATTTCTTTAACTCCATGCGATTGGAAGATGGCTCCTACTTATGTTCAACGGCAAATGCTACCAGTTATCTGATGAAGGGAAAAGATTCTCTTTGTACCGATAGTGCTTTAACGCCCATACTCGGACCGGTAAATAATGGATATGCCGATTGTGGTTTGTGGATCAACGATATTATTCAGGATGTGCACAACTCCAACCATTTTTATGCTTTTGTCCACGAAGAAACCGGGTGTAATTATCAAGTGGATCAAACGCATAAATCCATGGGGGTTGCCCAATCGTTTGACGGAGGTAAAAGCTGGTCTTTATTTGGACAAACCATTACTGGTACGGATTCTCCGGCAGGAGGAAAAATCACGGGGGAAGGTGATTGTACTACAATAGCTGATGATAAGTACTACTATACCTATTGTTATAGAAATACAGATTATAAAACCATTGTGGCACGTGCCTCCAAAGGTTGTCCTCCTATAAGCGGTATGTGGTTTAAATATTTAAATGGTACGTGGAATTCCCCCGGTCTGGGAGGGGAGGCAACGCCACTGAATGTTTATGGTTCTCCTTCAAGATGGGCTGAAAAAGACTATATTATGATGGTAAGTATTCCTTCAGGAAATAGCGGTATGAAAGCTGCTTTTTCTTCCGATAGGGTTAATTTTTTCAATCTTCCTGATCCTCTCCTTATTAGTGATAACGCAAGCTGGGTTAGAACACCAGATTCCAGTCAATTGGAAGCCTACGCCTCTGTAATTAGTTCAGAAGGTAATCGAACATGGCATAATGGTTTTTTTAAACTCACCTATATGTATTTGGCACCAGGGGCAGGGTTTTCTCAACGCTATCTGATCAGTCGGGACGTTAGTCTTTCTCTTGATGCTGTGCCTGATAACGAGGGAAATCTGCCTCAAGTGGGAGTCGAATTAAGTCGGTGGGAAAATGGTTCAGGTTCTACTCCGGCAAAAATTCAGACTACTAATGCACCTGTTTTAAATGGTCTGACCTATCAAGGCAAGCTGGGTTATTTGATGACACGTCAATTATCCGGAAAAAATTCACCGGCTACTATAGGAATTGAAGAGTGTGTGAGTGACTGGCAAGGGGCTGGGGCCAGCGATTATATTATTACCCCCAACGGAACGTGTGCGGCGGCGGGTTATAAGCGTTTGCGTACATTAGGCTGGTTATACAAGACCAGGCAGGCCAATACTACGGCGCTTTATCGATGCTGGAGTCCGGCCAGGTATAAATCCCATTTTGTTTCTACTCACTCTGATTGCGATGGTGAAATAATGGAATATATTTTGGGATATATTTTAATCAGTTGATTGATGACGTCGGTTAAAAAGTCTCTCACTTAGCCAGCTTCTTACGGGATGCTGTGGGCAAGCCACAGCACGCAGGCTTTGCGGGTGTCAAGGAAAACTTAAGGTTAATTGCGAGGTAAAACCGATTTAACTGCACTTAAAATCGCATCGCGGGGATCGATAAGTTAATTGACAGGTAATGAAGCCTTTTACTATGATAGCCGCAAATTAAAATAAGAGTTCTCTTCATGAAAAAAATAATGGATTATCACACTTTTAAGGACATCATCAATAATCTATATGCTTATTATGCAGGCTATGATAAACGGCCTACTTTTTTTGACATTGAAAAAACGTTTCCTTCTTTAAACCAGATCACCTTAAATTTTCCTTCTATAAAACAAGAGTTTGAAAATGTATTAGCGAATACCAGCAAATTACCGCGTTATCATGATATTGATCCGGGTGAAGCAGAGATCTCGGATACAACACAAAAAAACTGGAATGTTTTTGTATTATATCTTCTCGGTTATCAGTTAGAAAAAGCGCAAGCTTTATGTCCTGTTCTTTGTAATCTGGTCAAAGGCATACCCCATTTAATTCAGGCTTTTTTCTCCATCCTGGAACCAGGGAAGTCTATTCCTCTGCACAAAGGCCCATATATTGGTTATTTACGATATCACCTGGGTATTCATATTCCAAAAAATAATCCACCACAAATCATTATTAATAATCAACCGTATACGTGGAAAGAAGGAGAGGCCGTATTATTTGATGATTCCTGGCCGCACGAAGTAAGAAATGAAAGTGATGATTTTCGCGCCGTATTGATCATTGATGTATTACGTCCCATGCCAATGTTTCCTCACCTGATTAATCAATTTGTCACACAGGTTCTTGGACGTTTTTTCTACGGACGCAAGGTAGTGAAGCGTGCTTTACAGTTTGATGAAGATCTTAAACCTTTGGCGCAATAGCGCTTGCAAGTTTGCAATGATGCTTTCATTCGAAAACAGATAATTTACCTGTGACACTCAATGACTCATGGAGAATAGAATGCCTCTTACAGAAGAGTTTAGGAAAAAAACTGAAAATGTAATTTTAAGTAAGGACAGCGAACAAATTAAGTCTGTGTTTGCAGAAATTAAAAAAGCAGGTAAATTTGAAGATAAAAAAGATAGTTTTTTGCTCCTTATAAAGAAAGGCACCCCGCAACAAATTATGGACGTTTATTCACTATTTTTTTTGAGGCGCCTTCCACCCCGTGGTGCAGCCTTCTCTATTGAATATTTCGCATTAAAACAAATAATAGCAACAGGCAATAAAGAATTGCTGAAATCCACACTCGATAAAGTGTCGGAAATAAATGATGCGGATTCAATTATAGCCTATTTTAAGCTGCTAGTAGAAAACAAAAAGACTGGTTTATTAAGCCCTACAAACGAAACAACTTATTGTCATCGGCAGTACAATTTAGCCGAATTATTTTGTGAGCAGCCTGTTTATAGTAAAACATTATGGGAGCTGTTCAAGTTAAATATGTTAACCCTTCCATCCCCAAAAACAGATCGTTCTTCATTTAAAACCACAGGTGAATATTTTAAAAAATTAATTACTACAAATCCTTATGAATTATTTTTAACGTTAGCCAAGTATCCAGATCTTATCAGGGAGCAAGACGAGAACGATAATACTTTGTTGCATGTTTTTTATGAAACCAATGGGACATCCGATTGTGAACTTATACTTACTTATGCTCCTAAAGTAGATTTTAGTATACAAAATAAAAAGGGTGATAACATTTTGCATCTTGGCATAAAATATTATCATCGTCCTCATAATACTAATCTTCATGCAGGAGAGACTGGTGGAGAATATTTTCTACCTCTTTTGTTAAATGAAAAAGAACAAAATCGAAAGGCCGCGAATGCGTTTAATCAAAATCAGGAAACGCCATTTCATCTTTTATTTAAGCAAATTAAGTTAACTCCCAATACAAGTACTAAAGAAGAATTCACTCTGAAATATGCAAAAAAATTATTAAAAACAGGCGGTGATCCAACTCTAAAAAACTCAACGCAAACAAGCACTGCTCTTGATATTTTATCGACGCGTATAGAGTATTATTCGAAGCAATCTGATGAAAACATTCAATCATTTGTTCTTCAGTGGGAAAAGTTTAAAGAAGAAGCCATTTCCAAGTATGCGATAAAAAAAGAGACTATTAAAACAAGTCGAGATTTAATGTTTTCTCCCACCACAACAAATCCTTCTATTAGAAGTGACGATAAATTATGCGCCGACAATTTCTCGCTATGAGGTGTTGCAGAAACGGGAAAAAGTGTGAGCAATTGCAATTGATTGTTCACACTATCAATCGCTTCCTGCGATAAATTCACCTGAAGAACAGTCCCTTGTTTGTCATTTGCAACTCCCAAGTCAGTAAGTGTAGTTGCCGGGAAGGATATAATATATGCGGGCATTGGCGGTTCAGTGTTTAAGAAATCGCTTATAAGCACCAAAGTTAACGCTTATCCACAGGTTAAGGTATCAATTTTCTTTTCTTAGCGTGACCTTGAGCATAGGTAAGTGGATTTAAACTGGAAGAAGGCAGTGAGGCCCACGGGTTTTGAAAGAAATGGCAGGGATTCTCTGCAATGGAGGCGCGAGTTTGACCAGACCTTGTTTTATTGGCATTGGTGCTATTAAGACTGCTTTTTTCCCAGGGGATAGAATTACTTATTGAATAAGGACGAGTCATCGGTGATTGGGTGGCGACAACAGAAGATGCATTGTTTTGCGGTGTTTTTGAAGCAGGTAAAGTGGGTTGATTGAGTGGGTTCTCTTCTCTCTCTTGATTATTAAGCGGAGGACTGGGAGTGTTATTTGCTACCTGAATTCCATAGTCATTATTTTTTTGGTAACCAGGGTTATCGGAAACTGTGACTGACTTTTCTGTCTGCTGAAATGGACGAACAGGCAGAGCCATTTCTCCATCAGAATGAGGGAAATCATTATCATTTTCCTGTCTTAACGAAGGTTGGGTGGTTGTTACGGTTGAATTTGGGGTTGTGTATGAGGTGCGCGTTTCCAAGGAAGAACAATTATCTACCGTATTACCGTTTTCTAGACTGGAATGAGCAGTAGATGGGCATTGTACCCTCGTTGCTGGTGATTCTTGTGAAAAAATAACAACGGGCGCGTTGTTTTCTGCTGCGGGTAATGTTGCTGTAGAAAGCAGGCACTGATCTGTATGGTTATCCCTTAAGAAGAAAGTAATATATTTCTTCAGTACGGAATTGGGGTTTTCCATTCCTATTTTAAATCCTGATAAAAATTCAGGATTGCCTCGAATTTGACTATTGCCACTATATTTAACAAATTCCATCTCTTCCAGACTTTTTTTGTTAAGACATCTTGCCAGTGCGCCTAATCTGATGCCTTTTTCATGGAAGCATTTTGTCGAGTTAAGTAGTTTAATCGTATATTTTTCTTCATAGCCGTTTAGGTAATCGGGAGTTTGGTTGGCAATATCTATAGCAGGAAAATAATTAGCCCGAAAAGAAACCTTACTACTTAATCCTCCCTTTCGATATTCTGATGTTTTTAAAAGGGTAGGTAAAAGACCTTTAAGCTGTTGTTTTATTTGCTGATAGTTGTCTTTAATAGGTTGATCATATAATTCACCCAATAACGCGGCTGTTTTTTTGGGGTTAAGCGTTTTTAATTGTTTAAAAGATAGATTAAGGTTAGATGAGATAAAGAGTAGAGAATAACTATCTAAAGTGGAAAAAATACTAGCATTTTCCCTGGAGCAACAAAGAAGTCTTGCCTGTAATTTAAAAAAGGTGAGTTCATCCAGTTTCATGTTTTTAACTCTTCAACAAAGTCAATAGCTTTTCTATTCTATCATTGATAACTTATCAAAAAATTAACTTCTATTGTTTTTTTTGCATGATATGTTCATTTAGTAGTCTGTTTATCAATAAGTGTGATAAGTTCAGGACACGCCAAATTTTCGCTTTAGTTAACTGTTTTGTCATTAATGTTGGGATTTAAAAGTGGACTTGCCTGTATGAAATACTGGTGTGGCGGGTAGAGTCTGTTTGAGTGAATCAGGTTTTTCCTGAACCAACACAGATCAATCACACAGGTGAATCCCATTGGTAGCTGATTTAGGCTTTGGCAATTTTTTCAATGATCTGCGAAAGCTTACGAATTTTTAGTCCATTTTTTAATACAATAAGCTGATAATTTATCGATCCATTTAGTCCTTACATTGATTACTCGTAAGATATTGTATAGAGAAAAAAGATAAAGTTGTCTTAAGTAAGAGAGTGTCTGATATTTTAATCGATTGAAGAAAGAGCGCCCTTTAATTAAACCATAGTAATTTTTTAACCAGGTATGATGATAAATAAACCACTCGTGATTTTCTCGGGAAAATTGAAAACAAAAATGCTTTAAAGAAATAAGAAAAAATTGCGTTTGATCCAATACTAAAAAATTATTCATCAGCATTTTTGCAGAAATTTGACAATTATTATTGCTGGTATCCGCGGTATGTTCCAGTTTAATTGGCGTATGTTTGTTCAAAAAAGAGCTTGTAATATGTTGTTCCGGGGGCATCTTCCATAATACGGAGGGAGCGATATCAAAAAACGGTTTGCAGTGAGTCAAAAACCATTGAGAAAAATGTGGTTCAGGAATTAAAGGAACATCGTAAAGGTCCATTAAATCTTCTTTGTAACCGAAATAAGCCCAGTCGCTAATATGAAAAGGTTTATGCATGGTAAATAGAGAAGTTTTATGGCCCTGAATAGACCACATACTAAAAGCAAGAATGCGCGCTTTAACGAATTTACATTCTGTATTATACAGAGGATAGTGTTCAAAATAATTTAAGAATTTTTTTGAAACAAGAAATAAGTCAGATCGTACTTTAAACACATATTTTCTTGATGCTGCTTTAATACCCGCCAAAGTAGAGATAATTAGTCGATTGCAATTATTAAGAAGTTTGTGATTATAGTAATCAAACCAACTGGCGCCGGGATCTTTGTTCATAATGACTTTGTCATAAACAATTCCCCTTGTATCTTCTCCTTCCCACGTTGAGAGGATTAATTCACTCGTGGGAAAAAGTTTTTTTAGCCGTAAACAAGCTAATTGGGTGATTTCCTCAGTAACATCGTATTTTGACTGAGTTAAAATAGGCCCTTGTACAACGATTGAGATGTCCTTATCGGGTATCATGATTCCCTCTGATTTTTATCTTTCTTTTAATAAAAAAAGCAAATAAGTGACAAACAGCCCCATTCTTTTTATTTATTAATCGAAGTGTTTTATTCAAAATAATACTTATAAATTTTCGAATATTACTCCGTATTTTATAGTCTAATTTTTTAACAACAGTCATTTCCATAAGATTACAATAATCTCTGAGCCAATCACTATGAAAAATATACCATTCATAGCCTTTTTCTGAGGAAAATGGAAAATATAAATACTTCAATGAAATTAAAGAAAATTGAGTTTGATCTAAAATAAGAAAGTTATTAGTAATTAATTGAGTAGAAAGGACGATATTATCATGAGAAGTGTCTGCTGTATGCTCCAGGGAAATTGAAAAAAATTTATTTAAAAAAGAATAAGTGATGTATTGCTCGGGTGGCATCTTCCATAAGCGCCAGGGTTCAATATCATAAAAGGGCTTGCAACGGGTTAAAAACCATTGAGAAAATTCGGGTTCTTTAATTAAAGGGATATCGTATAAATTAAGTAAATCTTCTTTAAAACCAAAATAGGCCCAATCACTGATGTGAAAAGGGCGATACATAGTAAATAAACAAGTTTTATGCCCATACAAGGTGTTTAAACTGAAGCAAATAATACGATTTTTTACAAATTTATATTCCGTATTATATAGGTTAAATTTATCGAAATAATTTAAAAATTTTTTTGAGATAATAAATAAATCAGAGCGTAGTTTTAATACATATTTTCTGGATGCTGCTTTAATTCCAGAAAAAGTTGATAGAATTAAACGATTACAATTATTCAGAAGATCATAATTCTCGTAATTAAACCAGGTGGCTCCGGGATCTTTGTTAAAAATAATTTTGTCGTAAATAATACCGTTTACATTTTCTCCTTCCCAGGTCGATAAAATAAGTTCACTGGAAGGAAAAAGATCTTTTAATCGCTGACATACCAATTGTGTAGTTTTATTTGTTATCCCAAAAGCTGATTGGTGGATAATTGGCCCTTGCACAACAATGGAAATATCTTTTTCTTGAATCATTATTATGCTCTTGCCTGGAGCAATAATTCATTTAAAGAGTCAACCAAGTCCGAAGGGGTTCCAAAACAAAGCATTTTTTTAGTCCATAATGGAAGAATAATTTTATTACCCTCCAGCATGGATTGATACACGGTAGAAAGATAAAATTCACCATTCTGTCTTTTATTTTCTTCAATATTACTTTGAATTATTTGAAGAAGTTCTTTCGTATTTTTAAAAAAATAAGTTCCCGTGGTTGCATGATTGGAAATGACTTTTTTTTCCTGAACATCAATAATAAGCTGATCATTTTTATCCAATTTAGCGTAGCTCCATCGTGTTTCCTGAGAAGAAAATAAAACAATGGCCCCATCGATGTTTTGGGTTTGTAAACCAGCCCAATCAAAATCACCTTGAACGTAAGTATCACAATTATGAATCAGGATGGGTTGATTTGGATTTAAATAATGAGAACCTTGTAGAATAGTGTCTGCCTGTCCTTCTGTTTCATGAGCCAGTTTAACGATGACAAGAGGAAGGTGGCTATAATTTTTTAGGATATCCTTTTCCAGAGTTTCATAAAAACGGTCTTCTCGCACAATAAATACTAACTGATTGGCCAGTTCTAAAGGCAAACATTCTACGGCATGGCGATACATAGGCTTGTCAGCAACGTTAATTAAAGGTTTTGGTAAAGAAAATCCGCTTTGACTAAAGCGACTTCCTAATCCTGCCATAGGTATCACAATATTCACCCTTGCCTCCTGCACTGGTTAACCGGTTATAAGTAATTTTTTATCACATTTTCTTCAATCAGATCCCAGGAGCCTTCAAATTTTAACGCCCGATCATCGATGTAAACATGAGCATAAGGTTTGCCAAACCAAATTTCATCGAAAACAAAATCATGTTTTTTTAACCATTCAAGTAGTGTTAACCCTTCTCTGGCAATAACCTGTCCCACGTTAGAATCACAGGTTTTCATGTGGCGTGCGGTGTTTAAAATGATATAATAGCCTTTGTCTTTTAGTGCTTTAATTTTTTTTGCAGCGCCTTCTAAAGGGGTAACCTCTTCATAGGTCTGATGAGGTTCTCGTAAAGTACATATTGTTCCATCGATATCAATACATATTCGCATATTTGCCCTCGGCTACTTGATTTAAAAGAATAATGCCAACCAAATAAAGAATTTTTTGCCGCTCTATATTTTCATAATGCAAGCTGGCCATGCTTAAAAATAACGATGCTTCAATTAAATAAATAAACTCTAATGGAATACCTTTTTTTAGCAGCTGCTCAATATAAATTTCCTCAAGTTCTCTGAGGAGTTCATGATTTGGAATCTCAAAATAAAATTGATTGGGTGTTTCTTCACATAATCTAAACTGATCATTCACTAAAAAATCGTACCGGCTATGAAGGCAATGCATTAATTTCGCATAATCATATAAATTATGACCATAAATTCCTTTATAAATAAAGGAACCACGCGGATCAATTAATTTAATGATCCTTTTTTGTGGACAATATAGAATATTACTAAAACAAAAATCACCATGAATTACTCTGACTTTATGATATTTTTTAGTAAATTTTATAATTTGATTTGAAAAAATATTTTCTATACTAAAAAAATTTTTATACATTTTTCCATTGATTTTTAAATGGGAATTAGCTAAAAGTGATTTAAAATAATCAATTTTAGTTAGTTGAATAATGCGTTCTTTAGTTTTTTTAATATAAAAATTCGCAATGTCTTTATTTGAAATATTAAAATCAGGCTTAAACTGATGAATTTCTTCGAGAATATTTAATAAATTTCTTAAAATTATTTTTCCTTCATTCAAGGAAATTTTTCCTTTTAAAATCAAATCTTCCAGAGAGTTATAAGGAAGGTATTCTAAATAATAAGCAGAGAAATCAGTTTTAAAATTTATTAATCTGGGAAAAAAATCAGTGATCGGGTCGGGAATATCTAAATAGTAAGAGATTTCATCCCCCAATTTTTCTTTATTTTTAGAGGACTTGGTGAGAATATTTTTTTCCCGGTTAATAGAGATCGAATTAAACGCGCGTGCTTGCATTGAAATTCCTTTTTCTTAACGGACGTAAACTAATTATAGTATGCGAATGAAATTTTAAGTAAGTTTACTATTGAGCGGTTTCTTCCTTTTCCCTACTTTTTGGAAATTTTATTCTATAGTATAAAAACAACTCATGCAAAGGAGGATGTATGAAAGCTCTACGTTGGTACGGAAAAAAAGACGTCAGGGTTGAGTCGGTCCCCGAGCCTCAATTAATTAATCAACACGATGCCATTGTCAAAATCACCGCAACAGCTATCTGTGGTTCCGATCTGCACCTTTATAACGGGGTGATGCCTGCGATGGAAAAAGGCGATATCCTGGGCCATGAGTTCATGGGAGAGGTTGTCGAACTGGGTTCTCAAGCCAGTAAAAAGTTAAAAATAGGCGACAAGGTTGTTGTACCTTTCACTATTTCTTGTGGTAAATGCAGTCCTTGCCGGCAACGATTATTTTCTTTATGTGATAGTTCGAACCCGAATGAGGAACTGGCAAAAGAGAAATTAGGTCAATCACCAGCCGGTATTTTTGGATATTCTCATCTTTTAGGGGGATTTTCAGGCGGGCAAGCTGAATTTGCACGCGTTCCTTATGCCCATATTGGGCCAATTAAAGTGCCTGAAGATATTCCAGACGAAAAAGTACTGTTTCTTTCAGATATTTTGCCTACAGGCTATATGGCTGCTTTGAATGGAAATATAAAAAAAGGTGACACGGTTGCTGTTTGGGGGTGTGGGCCAGTAGGACAATTTGCAATGCAATCAGCGTGGATATTAGGGGCGGGGCGTGTGATCGGAATTGATTGTATTCCTGAAAGACTTGAACTTGCTGAAAAATGGGCAAAAGCGGAAACCATTAATTTTAAAGAAGAGAATGTTTTCGACGCATTAATGGCCATGACGCGAGGTAAAGGACCCAAAGTATGTATAGATGCAGTGGGTTGCGAATCCCATGTAGGCCCTACTCTTGATTCCTTTATGGACAAAGTGAAACAGGCTACGTATTTAACTTCTGACCGGGTTCATGTGTTGAGAGAGGCAATTCAGTGTTGCGCCAAGGGAGGGACTTTATCTATCCCGGGTGTTTACGTCGGCTATCTTGATGATCTTCCTTTTGGAGCAGCGATGAATAAAGGTTTAACATTTAAAATGGGCCAAACTCATGTCCAGCATTTTATGGCGCCCTTATTAGCCAAAATTTTAGATGGCGAAATAGATCCTTCCAAAATTATCAGTCATCGTTTAAAGCTTAAAGATGCTGCTAAAGCGTATGAACTTTTTGAAGAAAAGAAAGACGGTTGTACAAAAATAGTATTAACTCCTTAAGGAGAACACAATGGATATTTATGAATATTTAAAAACTGATCATGATAAAGTAAGTAATTTATTTAAACAATTTAAGAAAGCACCTGGCAAAAGAAAAGCAGATATTGCCACGTTAATTGCAGATGAATTGATTGTTCATGCAAAGTCGGAGCAGGACACTTTTTATGTAGCTCTGGAACAACACGCTAAAGCAAAAGATAAAGCATTACATGGTTGGAAAGAACATAAAGAAATAGAAAACCAAATTAAAACCTTTGATAAAAAAAATCTTTCTGAGAAGAATCTGACAACTCAAATTGAAAAATTGGAAGAAATAGTCAACCATCATGTCAGAGAAGAAGAAGGAGAGCTGTTTAAGCAGGCAAAAGACGTTTTATCCGAGGAACAAGGTTATGCACTTAAAGAGTTGATGCACGATTTAAAACATCAATATTTATTAAAACGATTAAAATCAATTTAGCCGTTATTGCTCTATCAATTGTCCGCGAAATTTAATGATTTATAACAATTAGCTGTAAGAACAAAGGAGACAATTATGGATAAATGTATCGTTTGTGGAAATCACTACCACAATACTTTAGAAATTAAGCATAATGGAAAACAATACTTATTCGATTGTTTTGAATGTGCTATTCATCAACTGGCACCTGTTTGTCAACATTGTTCGTGTCGAATTATTGGTTCATGGTATCGAAGTGAATGCGGCCTATTATTGTTGTACTCATTGCGCTCGGGAAGAAGGGCATGCCGAAAAATAATTCTTTAAAGTAGCAATACAAGTTACGAGTGCTGCTAAAAAAGAGACAGTTCGCTATCGGTGATGCAACGAGAGACTTTACAGGATTATCAAGGATTTAAACCGGCTATACACAAGGTTATCCACACATTCTGGGGATAAGTGTATTTAAGGAGAACAAGAAAAAGGCTGATAAAATAAGGGTTATCACCTCAATGAAGGTACTTTTATGAATGGTCAGGGTGGTTAATTGGTGAAACTATCCACAGGGGAGAAAAGTCGAATAGAACATTGGAACTTTGTCATTCTATAGAAAAAAAAGGAAAAGAGATAGACTTGACTTTCATTATTTTCAGAAAGCCATGGTTCTGATAGAGCAATTGGCAGATTGCTCAGCGCGGGGTCAGCCTTTGTGATTTTATTAACGTCATCTCCGCGAAAGGCGGGGATTTTCTCTCAAGCAAAGTGATGAGGCAAGTTGAGAATGGATTCCCGTGCCGACTTTACGTGGCAATTCGGGACTCTTTGAATTTTTGTTCGATCCTAAGCGCCTTTTGGTATCTTTTTATTCTTTCACATATAAACTCAGAGAATTTCCTCATCTTTTTGATCTTTTATAAACAATAATATTGCTCTAAATAGTTACAATCCTGTAACCCATTATCGTAAAAAGTAAATTTTTTCTTTCCAAAAGTTCTTCAATCGGTATACCTTAAAAGGTTGTGCTTTCTAAAAAAGCTGGATTCGAGTGGTAATTAAGACTGTTCAATAAGGAGATAATCAATGAAACGATTCTTGTTTGGTTTAGGGCCTCTGCTTGCATTGAGTACGCAGATGACGATGGCTCAAACTACAATTCAAACACTTAATCAGGTAGTGCCTGCCACGTGCATTTCATCCAAATTTAGTGCTCAAGGTGATAATCATTGGAAAAACATGACGTTAACTTTGACTAATAATTGTAATCAGACCGTTGATTTCCAAAATGCTACCGTGACTTTTAAAAATAATTCTGCGTTGAATACTAATTTCTGGGGCGATTTCTCACCTCTACCCTACCCTGATAATTCATTGATGATCACATCGCAACAAGACGCTGATGGAAAATTTTTATCTAGCCTGCATTTACACTTTCCGACCTATCCCGGCGCTGATACAAAATTACCCAATGGGCGTTCCATTGCGATAAAATATGGTGTGAGTTCAGATACGCATAGGGAAGGGACCACGAATGTTTATTTACAGACAGGCGGTGACACTGGCTCTATTCTCTTGCATAACAGTGCTAAACCTGCGAACGTGAATCAAAATTATGCGTTAGTTCATTTATTGATGAATGGTCAAAACGTAAAAGATCTACAGCTACCTTGGGCAGCAAGCTTTGCGGTACAGAGATTGGCTGTTGGCAGTTATAGCCTGGCGCCCGATAATATTACCGATAGTTCAGGGAGTGTTTATCAAGGGGAGGCGCAACCCAGTACGGTTAACGTGACTGCCAATCAGCAGGCTTCTTCAACAATTACGTACAGCCTTGCTCCTCAAACCGGGAAGCTTTCCATTAAACTACCAGCACTTCCTCCTGAATTAACAGGATATTCCGAAAGCCCGACTGTTTTGGTAAGAGATATCCAAATGGGAAGTTCCATTAGTAAATTACTATCCTGGAACAATACGGTCACAATTGCCGACCTTAAAGCAGGGAGCATTTATAACTTTTCAACGCCAGTTATTAATTATAATAACTACCGTTGTACCCCCACTTTTAATCCTGCTACGCTGACAGCGAGTTCTACGACTCCTGCAACCAGCTTAACTTATAACTGCGTAGAAACCTCTCAAGTGGCCGTGTCTTTACAGATTAGGGGTGCCCCGGCTAATTTATCATCCTTAAAGGTCACTTTGCAGCCTAATGATGGTTCCACAGCTGTTCAGCAAACAGTGAGTTTAGCTGATGGTACGGGCAACGCGACAGTTACTTTAAACGAAGGGGTCATTTATACTGTGGCGTCCCAGGATGTTCCAGGGTATTCGATAACCTTTTCTCCTCAACCCTTCACTGCGACAAACGATGCTGTAGAAACTATTACGTTAACTTCCGTGAATCAGGGAACGCCGGTGGCTGTGAATGGACAATTGACAGTCTGTGGTACACAGCTTTGTAATCAACATGGAACTCCCATTCAATTAAAGGGTATGAGTACTCATGGGTTACAATGGTATGGCCAGGGAAAATGCATCACCTCCGGATCATTGGATGCACTCGTAAATAATTTCAAAGCGAATGTTATTCGGCTCGCTTTATATGTTCAGGAAGGGGGGTATGAGACTAATCCTGCTGCGTTTACGGAACAGGTCAGTCGTCTTATTAATGAAGCTTATAACCGGGGAATTTATGTGATTGTAGATTGGCATATTCTAAATCCGGGCGATCCTAATTATAATCTTAATTTGGCCAGGCAGTTTTTTACCAATATAGCTAACCTTCATAAAGATAAAAATAACCTTATCTATGAAATTGCAAATGAGCCGAATGGCGTAAGTTGGGCTGCCATTAAAAATTATGCTGACCAGATTATTCCTGTCATTCGTAGCATTGATAATAATGCCCCCATTATAATCGGTACTCGCGGTTGGAGTTCTTTAGGGGTATCCGATGGTAGCGGTTTTCAGGAAATCACAGCAAACCCTGTTAATTTTCCCAATATTATGTATGCATTTCATTTCTATGCCGCTTCACATCGGGATAATTATCTACAGGCTTTGGACAATGCTGCTAAAGTATTGCCCATTTTTGTGACTGAGTTTGCCACCCAAACTTACTCAGGAGACGGTGACAATGATTTTGCTATGGCAGATAGATATATGCAGCTTATGGCAACTCGGAAAATAGGCTGGGCAAATTGGAATTATTCTGATGATTTCCGTTCCGGAGCCGTTTGGAAAACAAACACGTGTTCGTCTGGTGTCTGGGTAGACAGCAATTTGAAAGAAGCAGGTGTTTATATAAAGGATAAAATTATAAATCCGTAATTAACGTAGGCCGGTTGCCACCTCATGGCAACCGGATGAATAAAGCTCACAAAAATTCATCTCAAAACCAAAAATCTTCAATATTTATTATACTTGATCTATTGATCATTAATTTGTCATTTAAATTAAACATATAGAAATTAAATCTTAGGGAATATGATGTTAATCAAAAAGGAATTATATGAACGAGATAAAGCAAGTATTATCTTATTTGAAGGAAAAGAATCTTGTTTTAACTACCGCTGAATCGTGCACGGCAGGAAGAATAATTCATTTGCTTGCTAAAATTCCCGGAAGCGGGGCTTGTCTTGAGGCTGGTTTTGTCGTTTATTCTATTCAAGCCAAAAAAAGGTTATTAAAAGTAAAACAAAGTACAATTGATCAATACACGCTTACCAGTGAAGAGGTAGCGCGTGAAATGGTTGAAGGCACATTAAAATACAGCACAGCCAGTGTGATAGTCGCAACAACAGGTGTAGCGGGACCAGGGCCTGAAAATGGGATTCCACAAGGAACGGTATGCTTCGGGTGGGGTTTTAATATCTCTCAACCCCTTATTGTTTTTTCTGAAACCAAAAAATTTTCGGGATCACGGAGCAAGGTGTTAACACAGGCCGCCACCTACGCTCTGGTTCAAATTCCTAAACTTCATCAACACTTAATCCGGGGGTAAAATGGCTGGGAACCTGTGGGATTGTATTATAGTTGGCGGCGGGCCTGCAGGTCTGACTGCTGCTGTTTATTTAGCGCGTTACCGCCGCAATGTTGTAGTATTTGATAATCAAAATAGCCGTGCTATGAGTATACCGCTTTCTCATAATTACCCGGGATTTCCAGAAGGAATTTCTGGCAAAGTTTTGTTAGAAAAATTACATTCAAGGTTTATATGCCGCCGGAGACATTGTCTCTGGATTAAATCAAATTTGCGTTGCAACAAGCCAGGCTGCCGTTGCTGCCACTTCGGTTCATAAAGCCTTATCAAAATAATGTCTTGTTGCAGGATTCAAACCAAATATACACAAAGTTATCCACATCTTTTGAAGTGAAGGAAGGATAAGCATAGTAAGAGGAAGTCTTATAAAATAAGGATTTTATTGTAGGTTAAATATTATTAGACTGGTGAGCAGGTTTAATCAGTCAAAATATCCACAGCTTGGGTAATTGTTCACGGAATATGCAAATTTTCTGTGAACACCTACTAAATTTAACAAGACAGTTTTGTAAAGTATCCCTGATTATATTTCAGCCAGATTGCCTTTGGTTTCCAGCCATATTTTCCGATCAGCGGCTCTCTTTTTTGCCAGCATCATATCCATTTGGGCCATGGTGGCCTGTTCGTCTTCAAGAGTAAGTTGAACCAATCTTCTGGTGTCCGGGTCCATGGTGGTTTCGCGTAATTGCAAAGGATTCATCTCACCTAACCCTTTAAAACGTTGTACATTGATTTTTCCTTTATTGTGTTGCGTGAGATGGGCAATAATAGTTTCTTTTTCTTCATCATCTAAAGCATAGTGAACGATTTTTCCCGCATCGATACGATATAAAGGAGGCATAGCCACAAAGATATGGCCGGCACGTACCAGAGGTTTAAAATGGCGTAAAAATAAAGCACACAGTAAAGTGGCAATATGAGCACCATCCGAATCTGCATCCGCAAGAATACAAAGTTTACCGTAACGCAGACCGCTCAGATCTTCAGAGCCGGGATCTACGCCAATAGCAACAGAAATATCATGGATTTCCTGGGAAGCCAACACTTCAGAAGATTCAACTTCCCAAGAGTTTAAAATTTTTCCACGCAGGGGGAGAATGGCCTGAAAATCCTTGTTGCGTGCTTGTTTTGCAGAACCGCCTGCTGAATCCCCTTCGACAAGAAACAATTCGGCCTGACTTAAGTCTTGCTGCAAACAATCCGCTAATTTGCCGGGTAAAGCGGGGCCTTGACTAACTCGTTTGCGAGCGACCTGTTTCGCTTGACGAAGACGTTTTTGTGCCCGCTCAATAGCAAAAGCAGCAATGATTTCACCTTGCTGGCGATGTTGATTGAGCCAAAGAGCAAAGGCGTCTTTCACTACATTACTCACGAAACTGGCAGTTTGACGCGAGCTGAGGCGTTCTTTGGTTTGTCCGGCAAATTGAGGTTCTTTCATCTTCACCGATAAGACATATTGACAAGGCTCCCATAAATCATCGGCAGCTAATTTCACACCACGAGGAAGTAAATTTCGTAATTCACAAAAAGCAGTCAGGGCTTCATAAAGGCCAGCTCGTAAGCCGTTAACATGAGTACCACCTTGTGCCGTGGGGATTAAATTCACATAACTTTCATTTAAGTGACTATTGGCCGTTTTAGACCAGGCTAAAGCCCAGTCTACGGTAGCATCATCACTGGAAAATTCACCTGTGAAGGGTTCTTCAGGAAAATAATCTGCGGATAATGACTGCTTTAAATAATCAGCCAAACCTTTTTCATAACACCAATGGGTTTCCTCGTTACTGGCCTTATTAATGAAGGTCATCGATAGACCAGGGCATAGTACCGCCTTGGCGCGTAATACGTGAGTTAATTGCCGGACGGAGATTTTCAGCGTATCAAAATATTTTGCATTTGGCCAAAATCGGATAAGCGTACCCGTATCTCGCTTTTTGGTCACGCCTCTCTCGTTAAGCTCTTGTTGTTTATCACCATTGGCAAATGCCATGTGATAGATAATACCGTTTCGTTTAATCGTCACCTCAACCCGTTCAGAAAGCGCATTAACCACCGAAACGCCCACGCCATGTAATCCTCCCGAGAAACTATAGTTTTTATCAGAAAATTTTCCGCCAGCATGTAGACGAGTCATGATAACCTCCACGCCGCTTAAACCTAATTGCGGGTGGAGATCGACAGGCATTCCCCGACCGTTGTCTTCCACTTCTACTGAGCCGTCTTCATGTAAAGTCACAATGATCTTGCTTGCAAAACCGGCAATCACTTCGTCGACACTGTTGTCAATAACTTCCTGCGCCAAATGATTAGGTCTACTCGTATCAGTGTACATACCGGGGCGGCGTTGCACTGGTTCAAGACCATTTAAGACCTCAATTGCTTCAGCTGTGTAATTTCCAGACATTCGATGTTCTCTATAAATGACTTAATGATCAAATTACGTTAGTTTAGCATGAAATACAATTTAGTATAAAAAATATTCAGTTTAAATTAATATGTCCCGGATTTCTGTTCTGAGTTGCATTTAACTCAGTCAATTTATTTTGTACAGCACGAAATACATTGGTTTTAATTGCCGGGTCTTTTTTGTGAAACAAGCGATCGAAAGTGGGATGACGATGCTGATTTAAGTAAAAAGCCTGTTCGTGTTTTTGCCAGAATTGATTGACTTCTTGTGGTGACTGTAATTTTTTAACTTGCGTAATCAAATAGTTTTCTAGCAAACGTTTTTCAGAATAATTCATCAAATAATGACTGTGGTGTTTAGCATTAAGCTGTAACAGTAATAATGCGCGTGGTTCGTACGATAAAATTACAGAAGAGTAGTTAGAAAAAGGGACGATTTTTCGATCTATTGTTTTTACCATTTTTTCTAATTGACTCATCGTTTTTAACGTTTCTATTAAGTAAGCAGGCGATTTATTGCATAGGCTGCTGATTAATTCTGGTTGCAAAGATAAGGCGCTTAATAACAGAGGTCTCACATTTATTTTTCCTATTTCATACGCAAACCATTTTTCCTGCTTATTACAATACCGTTCTTCGTACAAAGTGATTTGTATTATTAACGAATGGTGCTTAAGCATATAAGGAATAATTGGTTTACCTTTTTCTATACCTGTTATGCTCAAAATTTGCAAAAAAATATACTCGTAGTCATACTTCTTGAGATTCTTTCGATATAAAGGATTTGTTCCTCCTCTTAGTAATAAATCAAGTAAATTTGAATCACGTTTTTCTATAGCGTAGTCTAATATCCCCTCAACTAATTCACATTGGGAGTAAGCAAGATGTGCACTGACTCGTTCTATTAATTGATAGCGTTCTTGAAAATGATGATAATTCATTTTTTTAATAAAATCTTCAAAGACAGGTTTGTGTTTGTTGATTAGTGAGTTATACGTTTCATTAGAAAGGTCTTCTGGCCATTCAAAATCGGGACCTATTTGTGCTTCTTTTAAAGTTTTAAGAAGATCAAGTAGATCAGCTGTTTGTTTTTCCTGGATAGTTTTAAGGATCAATCGATCAGAGGTTTTATCCTTTTGGTTGTTTGATAATGTATGAGTCATTTTTAGTAATTCATCCAATGTCAAAAATGATAAGGTATGTTCCTGCAAGTATTCAGGTAGTTCATTAAAGATTGCAAATCCTTTTTGAAAAGATTGGCTCCTTGTATTTTCGTTATTTTCATGGGTAATTTGAGGAAAATGAGCTTTGATACTATTAATAAATTTTCGCGGCAATGCAAAAAATTCATACCTTAATGCCATAGAGAGATCTTGTTGCTGCAATTCTTCAGAATAAATTACGATGCCGCTTTGAGGATTAATAATAAAAAGAGGAACATCTATGCCTAATAGTTGTTTAATTCTTAGTTGAGTATAGAGCGCTCTCAAACGATCCGCTAATGTATTGTTTAGAGCAAATACACCGGCTAAACTTTTTTTACTTAATCCTGCAAGAATGTTATTGGTTGGTGGAATTTGGTGTTTAGCTCGTATTGTATTTAAATTGTTTTGTAACTCCAGCATAGATAAGCTGTACATAAGAGGTTGATTTTCTTCTTTCATGCCCTGTTTTTTTAACCAAAATTTTGTATCAGTAAATGCATTAACAGGAAAAATATATTTTTCATCTTTTTGATGGCAGAGGTTCCAATCAAAAATCAAGCCGGTGGGATAACCATGTTTGGGGATGAATAAATCAATAATTCCATCTGGAGGTAAAAGAGTAACATCTGTTTTTTTTGTATATTCTGTATTTTTGATTGCCCCTCTTTCTCTATCTTCAATTGGGCGATAATTCCATTCGCCTGTTTTAAGGTTAGCAACGCGATGTCGATGTCGCTGACTAATATCTTTGGGAGGGCGATTAGCAACAGGATTACCTAGCTGATTCAAAATATAATCCAGACATCGATCTGAGTCAGGAGAAACACTGATTATTTTGACAACTGCATTGAAACTTTGAATTAATTGCAAAGTAGTTTCGTGATTATTACCAGGAAGCGTTTCAAGATTTTTCATAATTAATCTGTTTATTGATCACCGTGGAATGATAATAAGTCATTAAATATGATAGTTAAAATATATTCTTTCTATTGAATCAATAAATTTTATTTATAATAAAGAAGAACAAGACCAGGCAATCCCAAATCTATCTCGCTTATTCAATCACGATGTCAGGAAATCTATCCGCATAATTAAGGGGCTTTCCTGCTAGGGCAATAGCAGTATGGATAGCTGTCTGAAGAAAAGGTTTAGCTAATTTATTGTCATAAAGAACAACAGGCGTTCCCGTATCGCATAAACTTCGAATCTGACTATCTAAAGGTAATTGACCCAGTAATTTAACCTGAAAAGAATCACTTAATTTTTGTCCGCCTCCTGCGCCAAAAATTGCATCCTGATGTCCGCATTGACTGCATAGATGTAAGGACATGTTTTCTACCAAACCTAATACATCAATTCCTGTTCTCTCAAACATTTTTATGGCTTTTTGAGCATCTAATGTGGCTACATTTTGTGGAGTAGTGACTATAACAGCGCCCGTTAGGGGGATTTTTTGTACCAGACTTAACTGAATATCTCCAGTTCCGGGAGGAAGATCAATGAAAAGATAATCGAGTTCATCCCATAAAGTAAGGTCAAGCATCTGAATTAATGATTTAGCCAGCATAGGACCACGCCAAATTAATGCTTGTTCACTGTCAGTGAGGTAACCAATGGACATGGCTTGTACACCATGCGCAAAGACAGGTAAATAGTGTTCGCCGCTTATTTCGACAGGTTTTGTTTTTCCCAGCATTAAAGGGATACTGGGGCCATAAATATCTGCATCAAGAATACCTACTCTTGCTCCAGCCTGTGCAAGTGCGATTGCCAGATTGATAGCCACGGTGGATTTCCCAACCCCTCCTTTTCCGGAGGCAATGGCAATCGTGTTTTTAACTCCCCGTAATGCTTTACCTGCTAATTGGGTTCGGTGTGCTTTTATAAAAGATTTAAAAGCTATTTTCACCTGATAAGAAGGGAATGCTTGATGTAGCAGGTGATTTAAAGAAGGTAATAATGAATTTTCGAGCGTTTTAGTGGGAATGCCCCCCTTTAACTGGATATCAATAGTTTCATTTTCTATTTTAAATGTCGCCTCTAATCCTGATTGCTGAGCATTTAAACCAAGAAAATTGTCTCTGGTATCAGAGAGTATGTCAGTGATAGTTTTTTCTATATTCATTTGCGGAACCAATATGCTTAAAAGCCCTTATTATGCCTTGTTTACTCAGGAAGGAATATGTTCAGAACTCAATAATTCCATTCTACCCAATTCCCACTGGCTAAATAATAAAGTCCACAATGTATAGGTTCCGATGAATACATTGTTAATAATCGGGCATAATCATTCACCTGTTGACGATGTTGATCTTGCGCTTTCTCATCTTCGGAACCTGTTTTAAAATCAATGATCCATCGCTTACCCTCTTCGATAAACGTTCTATCTATAATACGGGTAGTTATGATATTTTGTTCATTAATCAGTAATGGGAATTCATTTCGTTCACCGATATGTGCTTTGATAAGCCACTGACCTACTGGATTGCGCAATAGCTGATTGATCTGTTCATACAACAGGTTGCAGGCGGTTTCCTGTTCTTCGTTAGTAAAGCCCAGGCTTTTAAAACGATTTCTTATGAAACTCCATGGAAGTTCAGTAATGGTTGGGGGATGATTGTTACAAATCCATTGCAATAATTCATGGGCTACTATGCCTGTCTGTCGAGCATTGTTATAAGATGAGACTGTAATTGATTTTCCTGCCTGAATTTTTTTAAGGGTTGAAGTATTCAGGTAAAAATCAATAGGTAGTCTTTGGATTAAAGGTAAGCTATCGGTTGTCTCCTGTTCTTGCCGCTGGTTTTCAGGCGTTAAAAATGCCTGATTTTTTAACAAATTACGAAAGGAGCCTTTTGTTTCTTTATCGCTGTTATCAAAAAGATAAAGCCTTTTTTTGGCACGAGTTGTTGCTACATACAAAAGACGTTGTAGTTCATAGCCTTCTTTTTCTGCGTCCAGGCGGGTAAGATAATCGTATAATAAACATTGCTCGTGATGAGCTGCTTTAATCGGTGAAACAAGCAAGAGTTCCTCTCGATTTTTACTGGGTAATTTTAACCAGCGTAACAAAGGATTATCCCGATTCTGCGTTTTATTACTTAAACCGGGTAAAATAACACAGTCAAATTCAAGACCTTTGGATTTGTGAATAGTCATTACCTGTAAGCGGGACGTGCTGACGCGTCTGGAATATAGTTTATTAAATTCGCGTTTGAACTGTTCCCAATCAGATAACTGACCGGCCTCGCTAAACCTGTCTAATAATAGCCAGAACTGCTCCAAATCATTTTGCTGCATTGCATCAAGAATGTGATCCGCATGCAAACGTTTGAGAGTCGCCCTTATCCAATTAACCAGAGAATGCTGATAGCGGCAGGCGAAAGCTTCTTGCAACACAGCATGGATAAATTGGGCACGACAACGGCCATCTTCGCTTAAATGAGTTAACTGATTGGCTTGTGACAAGGCGTGATAAATCGATTTTTTCTTATCAAAATTGGCAAACTGATAAAGATCCGGCAGAGATAAACCACAAAAAGGACTGCGTAACAGAGCGAGCCACGCCAGACGATTGGCAGGAAGAAGCAGTGCTTGTGTCAGTGACCAGATATCCCGGAGATGAGGGAGAGTGGATAAAAGTTCAATTTCTACTCCCTGAAAAGGAATTTCACGCTCACGTAATCCAGCAATAATTGCACTGAGTTGACTCCGGGAGCGTACAAGAATAGCGATATGATCATTGGGATTGTTTGCTAACTCCTGAGCGGTTAATTCTACTAAAGCATGAGCTTCTTGCCGACTGTCAGGAAATTGCCAGGCTTTGACAAAACTGTTCTCATTGTCCTCATGAATGGTGGTTGATGGGTGAAAAGAAATCGCACCTGATTCAATATCGTCCTGGTGAGGAAAAATAGTTTTAAATTGGTTATTCACCCAATTGACCAGGACTGGCGCGGAGCGAAAGTTGCAACACAATTCTATAGCGGCAAGATGAACAGGGCCTATACCTTCTTGCCGGGCTTTTAGAAAAAGGCCCACTTCGGCTTGACGAAAACGGTAAATGGACTGCATGGGATCACCGACAATAAACAAGGTTTTCCCATCATCTGCTTGCCAGCCTTGTACCAATTTGCTAATTAACTGAAATTGTTGAATAGAAGTGTCCTGAAATTCATCAATTAATAAATGATGAATAGTATTATCCATATAAAGCGCTAAATCCGTAGGGTGTTCTTCATCACCTAATGCAAGGAGTGCCTGTTGGGAAATCTCACTAAAATCCACTTCGTTTTTTTCATTAAAGATCAGCTGCAAATGAGCAACAAGCAGAGGGGAGAGGATAAATAAGGCTTGTAAGACCCGCCATTGCTCCGGATTATAGTCAGGTGGAGGGAGATTTTTAACTTTTAATAGCGCATCCAGAAATTCAGGATTGTTATCAAGTACGGCAAAAAGTGCTTTACTGTTTGTTTTAAGATCGTCATACAATTTATCATCACAAACACCTCGTTTGAGGCCCACACGGTGATCAAAACTTTTTCTTAATTTATTCTCTGAGGTAAGCAGTAAAGAAGATAAACTTGCGGCAATATGGCGATCCATTTGTTGAAAAGTTTGCCAATTACGTAGCCTGTAACGGGAGGACTCAGGATCTGCTTCAATACAAGCCATTTGACGTGCGAGAAAACATAATGTATCACGATAATCCGCAGGGATGCTTTGTTGAAAGCGCATTAACTCATGTTGCTCAATGAAGGCAAGCATTTGTTCATAGTAAGTTTTATCCCGCTCGCGAGCTGTATAAAGAGAGGGTAACCACTGTTCGCGGTTAGCTAACATACTACTTAATAAATCCAGTAATTTATCCTGACGATTATCCAGGTGTTCCAGCAAGTGTTTTAAAGGGGGATGTAACGTTTCATCGTCCAGTGCATAAGCCAGGCAGGCTCTGGCTGCTTCCTGATAAAGACTGAGAGGATTATCGCTAATTTGAGCGTAGGAAACTGGTCGGTCTTGCAAAGGAATAGCCTGGCTTAAGGTTTGACAAAGTGAGTCAATAGTAACAATTCGTAAGCGTCCCGGTTGCTTAAGAATTTGCCAGCCTTGTTCTTGTGAATGCCTTAAAGCCTCCGCGGCATAACGATAAGTCTGGGCCTGGTGAGCGGAATTGGCTTGTGCACCAGCAGCCACATTTTGTAAGGTTGATAAAATACGTTCCCGCATTTCACTGGCTGCTTTACGGGTAAAGGTCAAAGCAATAATTTGCTCTGGCGCTTTTACAGTATTGAGTAATCTTAAAAAACGCTGGGTTAGAATTTCTGTTTTGCCTGAACCTGCCGGGGCCTGTACAATAAAAGATTGGTGTGGATCAGTAGCTTGTGCGCGTTGTTGACTGTCTTTAAGCATGGGATTAGTCCAGCACAATTTCTTGTGCAGGTGCACGGAGATTATAGTTGGAACTCATACAATGGCCGTAAGCGCCTGCATTGGCAATCAGAATGACATCATTTTCCTGTGTTTCAGGCAGTAAGCGATCATAGCCTAACGTATCACCTGATTCGCAAATAGGGCCTACAATATGAGCAAAATTTGTTTTTTCGTCATTTAACCGGGTTAAATTAACAATCTCATGATAAGCGCCATAAAGAGCGGGGCGCATTAGTGTATTCATTCCTGTTTCAATCCCGATAAAGTGTGTTTTTCCCTTGGTTTTACACTGCGTCACTTTGGCAAGAATAACAGCGCTTTCGGCCACAAAAAATCGCCCGGGTTCCAGCCAGAATGATAGATGGGAAAATTGTGATTTAATAGCCATTAACGCATCATCCATGAGGTCCAGATCCAAAGCCTGCTGACCCGGTTTATCGATGATACCAAGTCCTCCTCCCAGGTTAATAATTGTTGCAAGCGGGAAATGAGTTATTAAATCAGTCAGCATATGAGCTGTTTGTTGCCAGAGTTCAGGCGTCAAAATGCCAGAACCTGAATGGGCATGCAAACCCATCACATGGATCTTGTTTTTTTCTGTCAGCAATTTGACTTGTTCCAGATCCTGTTTCGGAATACCAAATTTTGATTCACTTCCTCCTGTGCAGACATATTTATGATGTCCCGCGCCGCTGCCAGGATCGATACGCAGTAAAATACGTTGGTTCTTAAAAAGTTCAGGCCAGCTTTCGAGTGGATAGAGGCTATCGATAGTAACGTGACAACCCGACAAGAGAGCTGAAGCATATTCGGCTTTGGCAGCAAAATTGGGAGTAAAAAGCAAACGATTTTTATCGATGTGCGGAAATAAAGTTAAAACATGTTGCAGTTCTTCAATGGAAACACACTCAAAGCCAATACCTTTCTCGTACAGCGTTTGCAAGATAGCGGGGTGGGGATTTGCTTTGACTGCATAAAACAATTGATCGATGGATCGGAAGGCCATGAGTTCCTCCGCCTTGGCGGCCAGTGTTTGACGATGATACACATAACAAGGTGAATGAGCTGTTGCCAGATTCAGCAATTTTTCCCTTTCCTGCTCCCACCAGGGCGTGGCTTGTAATGGAAGATTGCCGAATTCTTCTCGCCAGCTTTTGGAGTAGTAAAAACTTTGTGGATTATTTTCAATGAGAAGCGCATGAAGTTTTTGACACAATTTATCGGCCTGAGATTCATCTACAACAAATGTCAGATTTAAATCATTTGAAGCCAGGGACATCAGGTAGACTTGTTGAGCATCGAAAACCTCCAGCGTCGGGCCAAGTTGCGGTAAAACGGTTCGAATATGATGTCCCACCAGACTTACGGCGCTACAAGGTTCAATTAATCTGGCCCGCCCAAAGCAGTTTAAATCAGCTAATAAGACATCCAACGCGCACCGTTCACGCAGTTTTGCGGTACTATCCAGCGAAAGAGTAATATTAAATTCGGAGGAAGAAAGTAAATCAACCGAAAACCCGTGGCGTTTAAATACAGCAAAGACATCGGCTAAAAAACCAACCTGTCGCCACATATGAAGCGTATCAATAGAAATTAAAACGATATTACTTTTAACCTGAATCGATTTAATAGGGGGTGCTTTGTCATCACTTTCTTGCGTAATTCTTGTGCCCGAATGATCTGGCATTCGCGTGAATTTAACGATCATGGGAATCCCTGCCTTGCGAACAGGGGGCAGGCAATTAGGATGCAGAACTTTACCCCCCATCGTGGCAATTTCCTGTGCCTCATCATAATTTAGCTGCTTCAGGAGACGGGCGTTGGGCAGTTGATGAGGATTAGCCGTGTAGATGCCCGGTACATCAGTCCAGATTTCACAAACAGCGGCTTCCAGAATCGCAGCGAGCAAGGCCGCAGAAGTATCAGAACCGCCTCGTCCCAATAAAACGGTATCTCCCTGAGAGTTGGCGGCAAAAAAACCCTGGGTGATAATGGCTTGAGCGCCGCTGTTAATTAATTTCTCGCGAAGCTCAGAGTTGACATCACTGTTACAGCGGGCTGCAAGATAATTGACTGTGTTATCGTCAGACAGGTGCGTAGAAACCAGGGCTTCGCGTACATCAAACCACAAGCAATCAATTCCCTGATTATTTAAAAAGGCATGACCAAGGCGGGTTATCATTAACTCCCCCAGACTCAATACTTGTGCCCTAATTTTTGCAGAGGCTTCTTTTAATAGAGCGATACCTGTAAGCCATTGTTCCAGCTGATGAAATTCCGGGATAATAAGTGCGGGAGAAACCTTCAGGGAATTGGCTAAATCCAAATAATTTTTTTTCAGCTCCGCTTCAATATTCTGATGTTCGTTAAGAAGTGCTGCTTCGATTGCTTTTTCCAGTTTATTCGAAGCTTGAGTGAGAGCGGAACATACAATTAAAGGTTGTGTACCATTTGCTATGTGTTGTTTAGTAATGGCAGCAATATTTTCCCATGTTTCCAGAGTGGAAACACTGGTGCCACCGAATTTGGTGATAACATGTTGCATGGTTAATGTCCGCGCAAAAAAAGAACACATTAGCACGGGTCAAGCGGGTTTTACAAGCTATCTTTATCAAAGCAATTTGTTATTTATTTATCACAGTGATTTGTACGAATTCACTGTGAATCTTATCTGTATCATATTTGATTTTAATAGGATTTTTTTTCCTTTAATCGTTGAAAACAATTTTAATTCCTTTATTATCACTGTATTTTGCAATATTTGAGATGTATTTAATGTAAGGAGTATGGAGTGAAGAGCATGCAAAAACCCATTAGAACGATTGTTAGTGCAGCGGTGATGGTAGCAATGGCAAATAATGTTGCCCACGCGGGAAGCTTTTCCCTGTACACTGAAAGCAGCGCTGCGGCAATTGGTAATTATGCGGCAGGTATAGCCGCAGAGGCAGCTGATGCTTCCACAGGTTGGTATAATCCGGCGGGTCTCTCTTTAATTCATGGTCAACAGGCCGTATCCGGTTTGGTTGGTGTATTTCCTTCATCAAAACTATCTGGTGTCAGCACCTTTTCAACACAGGGTTTTCCGGGTTTTGTACAAACTTTTCATGACCAGAAAGGGGCAAAACCGGGTTATGTGCCTTCTTTCCATTATGCTTTGCCGGTGGGTGAGAATACAACATTTGGTTTAAGTATGCTGGCTCCTTTTGGTTTGGCAACGGATTGGGGGCGCGCAGGTCCGCTTCGTTATGCTGCAACCACCAGTAATCTTTACACGGTGAATATTGCGCCGGAGGTCGGTTCACAGGTTACTGAGCATGTTGCCGTAGGTGCTGGTATTGATTTTCAATACGCACACGTCAGGTTTAATACAGTTTTAGGTTCTCCTGCCATGTTACAGGCTTTTGGTGCTCCTCCTATGGCGCTTGATTCACTTAGTTACAACTTGGGGCATTCGTTTGGTTTTGGTTTTCATGCGGGTATCATGGGCTTATTTAATGCTGATCATACCCGTATTGGACTAAATTATCAGTCGCAGGTACGACACCGTTTCACTGGTTATAGTTATCTGAAAGGACGTCTGGCAGATTTGACTCCTGTTGTCACCTCTCCTCTTGACATCATTGCGGCTGATCCTGGAGCAAGATTTTATAATAATGCATTGTCCAGCAATAATATTACACTTCCTGATGTGGTTACTTTAAGTGGTTATCAGGATGTTAATGAAAATTTAGCTGTTTTGGGTTCGGTTGTTTACACGGGCTGGAAATCGTTACAGTCCATTGAATTACAACGTGTGGCTGCTTATGCACCTGTAGCGGGTCAGGTTTTGGTCAATTCTACTACTACAGAAAACTATCGAAATACCTGGCGTTTTGCGGTAGGAGCTAATTATCATGTGAATCAGCAGTGGATGTTGCGTGCAGGTACAGGTTATGATCAAACGCCTACGCAATATCCTGAGAGAGATATTCGGGTTCCGGATAGTAATCGTTGGGCCGCTTCTGTTGGCGCCCATTATCAGGCAAGACCAAGTCTTGGTGTTGATTTAGGTTATACTCGTTTATTTTCTATTGGAAATTCCAGAATTAACAAGACCATTATAGCGGGTAACACGAGTACATATAATGTGAGTGCCAGAAATAAATCCTATGCTGATTTAGTCGGTGTTCAGGCAGTATGGACTCTTGATGAGCCAGTACCTGTAGATACTAAATAATTTGAGCTTGTCCGCTTTAATACCATGCTCGCCTCAGTGATGATAGCTGGGGCATTTTCCTGGATAATTAATAACAGGTTAATTTATCAACACTTGATTGACGCATTCATGTCTATTTGAGTTGGTACTAACAAGGTTTACGTACTGCGGTTTATTCCTGAGAGTTGGCCACAAAAAGTAACGATAAGCATCTGTATTATTTTGAGTCATTCCCGTGAAAACGGGAATCTATTCTCGACTTACCTCATCACTTTGTCTGAGAAATGATCCCCCGTCTTTCGCGGGATGACATTAATAAAAATCAAAGGAAGTCAAATAATTTCAAATAACTCAAGTACCCATCCAGAAGATCTCTCAGGGGCTTGTTCGCGGCACATAGAGTTTGCAAGTGGCAATTAATATTTCAGGCTAATGAGAAGGAAGGCTTGTCTGTTACGATTATTTTACTAGTCAAAAGGACTTCGTTTTTTAGTCAATGTCATTTCACCGGGTCCATTCACAACAAGAGTATAGCCATTTAGTGATAAAGACTTGGGAGTAATGTCTCCTGTTTCTATGTCAATTGTCACTTTGCCCAAGTCAACAGGATTAGGGGTATCGATTGCTACTTTAATTACAGCAGGGCATTTAGTAGCCGAGGTGTGACCATAACAAGCCATTTTCACGAAGGGCCAATCTAACAAACCATCATCATGAGCCTGAGCAGGTGCTGAGGAGGGAATGTAGCCTGCAAAATAAGTATTGGAGCGAACATTTGTGGTATTGTGAGTCACTAAACGAGAGGGGCTTGCCGCAACTACAGGGGCACTTATAATTAAAAGGGTTATTGTCAGCGTCTTTAGTAAATTCATCACTTCTCCAAAAAATTCAGATTAAATTATTTTATTGTTTGCAGACAAAACATTTAATTTTGAGCGTCAAAGCTTCCTCTCAGTTTGTTTACCGCATTTTAAGGATGGTTATTATAAACTGAATTAATATAGGATCAACAAGGTATATAAAGCGCTGAGAATAGATATTTTCCGAGTTTAATAAATTTATCTTTATTTAACTCCCAATATTCTGCCATTATTTAGTCAATCCATGCTGTTTTTCTAACATTAAGTGCTGTGCTTTAATCTCCTCAATTTGATATTTAAGAGTTTCAGTGTTAATAGGTATTGTTTTTTGCTGAAAAAAAGATTCAATATCATCAAAATAAAGTAATAATGTAGTATCAGTTGCTAATTTTTCATTACCTGATAATACCTCTAGAAAAACATTGATAGCCTTTACATAGTTGATATCCTTATTGAGGTTTTGATTTATTTTTTTAAAATAATTATGATCTTGAACGAACGCTATTTTGGAACCATACTTGGAAAATAACTGACACATCTGGTCATATATGCGTCCCTTAGAACCATATGCCTTCTCTAATAAAGTAGTTAAGAAATTTTTCAATTCTTGCAAGATAGGGATATGGTTGAACGGAATATATTTAATGAGCTCTATTTTAATAATTGATATATCTTGAATATTTAAATTTTTCAGGTAAATTTTTTTGAGGCTATTAAAAAAACAAGAATCTAGCTTAGCGGAGTAAACGATGAACCGACAATCCAATTCATAGACCTCTGAAAGTAAGTTATATATCACACTTTTTTTTGAAGAACTCTCATACTCTCCACGCTGTTTTTCTAACATTAAGTGCCGTGCTTTAATCTCTTCAATTTGATATTTAAGAGTTTCAGTGTTAATAGGCATTGTTTTTTGCTGAAAAAAAGATTCAATATCATCAAAATAAAGTGATACTGTAGTATCAGTTGCTAATTTTTTATTATCTAATAACATCTCTAGAAAAATAGTGAAAGCTGTTACATAGTTTACACCCTTATTAAGATTTTGATTTATTTTTTTAAAATAATTATGATCTTGAACGAACGCTACTTTGGAACCATGCTTGGAAAATAACAGACACATCTGACTATATATGGTTCCCTTATAATTATCTCCCTTCTCTAATAAAATAGTTAAGAAATTTTTCAATTCCTGCAAGATAGGGATATGGTTGAACGGAATATATTTAGTGAGCTCTATTTTAATAATTGATATATCTTGAATATTTAAATTTTTCAGGTAAATTTTTTTGAGGCTATTAAAAAGACAAGAATCTAGCGGGGGGGTATCCTTCTTGCACTGACAATCCAAATCATAGACCTCTGAAAGTAAGGTATATATCATATTTTTTTTTGAAAAAGGCTTATACTCTGGCTTAATATCAAAAAAATTGAGGCTAAATTTTGCTTTTGCATTGGAAGTTGGTTTATTAAAAAAATTTTGCCATAGTTTTTCTTTGGATGCCCAAATATTAAACTGTTTGGAAATCATTAATAAATTAAAAAGATCAACAGGTGAAAGTCTTCCGAATAAAGAATCAGAAATCCATATTTCTTCTGGAATATTTCTCCATGGTTCTTCTGGCTTTTGTGAAGAACCTATTAAAGGAGGTTCAAGAGCTTCATATGGAATTTGAGCAGATTTATGTCGATTTTTATTTCTTATACTTTTTAAAAACTGGATCATAAAATTTCCCTGTGATGATAATTACACGTATTCAGCCCTAAATTTACCGAGATGAAATCCCTTATTTTAATATTTAAAATAACTACTCAACATACTATTTTTATTGAACCCAGGAACTCAATTAATCAGCTTTTAACAAGCGAGCGATATCTTTAGCAAAATAAGAGATAATTAAATCTGCGCCAGCCCGTTTAATAGCTAACAAACTTTCAACGATAGCCTGTTCTTCATTCAGCAATCCCTGAGCGGCAGCATTTTTTAGTATGCTGTATTCACCACTCACCTGATAGGCACATAAAGGAATTTCGGGGTAGTGTTGCTTAATCCTGAAAATAACGTCAAGGTAATTCATGGCGGGTTTTACCATGAGCATATCAGCGCCTTCTTCCAGATCAAGTATCGCTTCACGCAATGCTTCATTGGCATTAGCCGGGTCCATTTGGTAAGTTTTTCTATCGCCAAATCGGGGGGCGCCATCAGCCGCTTCGCGAAAAGGGCCATAAAAACAGGAACTGTATTTAACTGCGTAACTTAAAATGGCGGTATCAGTATAACCTGCGGTATCCAAAGCCTGGCGAATTGCCGTGACCATACCATCTGTCATGCTACTGGGCGCTATCCAGTCCGCTCCAGCCGCCGCATAGCTGACTGCTTGCTGACTTAGCAGATCCAGGGTTTTGTCGTTGTCAATCATTTCTCCCTGTAAAGCGCCACAGTGTCCGTGATCGGTATATTCACAAAAACAGACATCAGCAACAATAAGCATACCCGGATTCATTTCACGGATGCTGCGTATAGCTTGTTGAATAATACCTGTGGAATGAAGAGAAGAACTGCCTATTGCGTCTTTATGGGCGGGAAGACCAAACAGTAAAACGGCAGAAATACCCAAGGCAGAAAGTTCTTCTATTTCGGCAGGCAGGTCGTTCAGGCTTAATTGAAATTGCCCTGGCATGCTCTTGATTTCCCTTTTCTCCGTTAGCGTTTCGCTAATAAATAGTGGCGCAATGAATTGTTGGCGATGCAGACGTGTTTCTTGCACAAGAGCCCGGGCTGCAGGAGTACGCCTTAGACGTTTTAAACGTAAGGGCAAATGGTAATGGGTCATTTTGCTCTTCCTTCACGAGTATATAATAAATCAACGCCATTAGCGTTGGTACTGGTATTGACCTGAATACTCAAAAATTTATTCAATAAATAGGTCAATGTGAGCACGTTAATATCAGATTGTGCCAGCCCAACATTATAACTTAAATACAATCGCTTTGATAAGGATTTTCCTACGACAACCGTATTACTTTCACTGATTTGATGAGTTTGTTGATTAACTACCGTACTGGTTTTTATATTAACATCAACCCCCAGAGTCTGTTTTAACTGGTTGAGTAACTGCATTCCTTTAGTACCTGAACCGAGCTTCATTGAGCTAATGGCGCTTAGCAAAATCTCACCGCCAGTGTGATCAGCTTGGGTAATAGGTTTGCCTAATAATAACATTGATAAAATATCTGCTTGTTGCAAAGTTGGTGGATTAGAAAAGAGTTGTGTTTTGATGGAATGTAAACGGCCAGTTACTTCAATGCCAACAGTCATATTATTAGCTAAATCGATGGTTTGCAGATTGCTCGAATTAAAATCCAATAGCTGATTCGAGCCGGCAAAGGACGAAGGTGTATTATTGAAGCGACGGATGGCGCGAATATGAATACCCGGATTGGCAATTTCTCCTCCGGTATAGATTAGCTGTCCTTGTTCGATGACTAAATCTTGCCCATAAGCCTGATATTTGCCATCGCGAATGGTAAGCTCGCCATTGGCATTTAAAAGACCCTGTGGCAACTTTTGCAAACGTACTGTACCGACAAGCAGTCCTTGTAATCCTTGCATATTAAGCTTGACATGATTACCCATCTCAAGCTGTACATCTGTACTGACAGGAAAGAGGCTGGGAGCCGGTTTGACTCCGGCAAAGACAGCATCTTCCGTTAATCCAACGGTTTTAGTAAAGGTCCTGGGTTTAAGTTCTGCCTCAGGGACATGAATAGTGCCTGCTATATTGATTGCATTGGGAGCAATGGTTACTGCCAGTTTGGGTGATAAGTTAACAATATATTCATCTGTTTTGATAAAAGG
Source organism: Legionella fairfieldensis ATCC 49588 (assembly GCF_000621525.1). GTDB lineage: Bacteria > Pseudomonadota > Gammaproteobacteria > Legionellales > Legionellaceae > Tatlockia > Tatlockia fairfieldensis. Next base: position 145,754 of record NZ_JHYC01000004.1, read on the forward strand.
AATATTGTCGCCTCTAATAGTAATAGAACCAATGAACTGGGGGGAAAGTGCGCCTTGGCCGTGCAGGGTTAATAATCTTCCTTGCGATGCTAAAGATCCTTCGATATTCCATTGATTGCCGTGACTTTGCATTTTAAGTTGTACAGGATTCAAATCCAATCCTGATTTAGGGGAAAAAATTCTGGTTTTATCCAGCGTAGTGTTCCCTTCTAGAATCGGTTTGTCTAATGTACCTCGTATTTTCAGAGCGGTGTGTAATTGCCCTTCTATTTTTGTCAAAGCGGGGCCGAAATTTTCAAAAAAAGCAAGTGAGTTGATCGCTACATTAATAGTTCCCTCAATAGGCTGTTTAGTTGAAAACCCTTTTTCTAGCTGAAAGTGGGGGAGTTTTAAATCCAGAGCCAGCGATTTTTGTTTATCGACTGTTAAATTGCCATTGATGTGTAAACGGTTGGGAGTTAATTGCATACGCAGTTGACCTCCATTAAACTGTAGAGCGGATAATGAATTGCCATTCGGTAAATAATAGCTGCCTGAAGGAATGGAAATAACCAAATTTCCCTGTGTAGCATTTTTTAATGAGCCTGTAGCAACAATGTTTGTTTGTAGCCCTTTCAGAGCGGGATGCAAAAGGCCGGGTTCAGGCGCTGTGGCTTTAAGTTGCCAGGGGTAGGGTAGTGTCCCTTCTATTTGTAACTGATTTTTTCCTATCGTGACTTGGCCTTTTACCCTCTTATTTTGATAATGAACGATACCCGTTAATAAATTATCCAGATAAGCTGTTTTTACATCAGCGTTCAGGGTCAAATCCTGCAGAGAGTTACCGGTCAATTCTGTATTGAAATTGAATGGTTGAATCGATTTTTTTTGATTAAGATTACTGGATGTTGCATGAATTTTCCCTTGGAGATGAGGAATTAAAGTATTATCGTAAATGATATTTAGATCAGCGTTGCCTTGTGGTGATTTAATTAATCCGGTGCTTTTAATGCCTGCGCCTGTAGTTTGGGCATTAAACTTCCATTCAGCCAGGAAGGGTAATTGTGTGGTTGCCTTAAAATGAATAGTCAGCTCAGGTAACAGGCCCTCTATACGTAAACTGCCAGAAGGGCTGTCTATTTTTATTTCTTTATTTAAAGGCCATAAAAATTGATGCCAGTTAGAAAAAAGATGAAGCTCCTGCCCATTTCTGAGTGTTCCGTTAAGGATGAAATTTAAAGGATTAACATCACCATGCCAGTGGTAAAGCAGAATATCACCTCCTATATCCAGAGTGCCAGTCCAGTTCGGGCCGAAGGAAGCGAGAGGTTTAAACCGGAGATGTGACGATAGAGTATAAGGAAAATGCGGTTGGAGGCTTGCTGTCAAATGCCCGTTTAAACCGATGAAGTGAAAATCAAGTTTAAGCAGTTGCCAAAGTGAATTGGTGAAATGAGCCTGTAAATCGATGTCCGAGAAGGATAGGGTTATTTTATGTTTTGTAATTTGCAGTTGTTGGATGGATGCCTGATTAATGATTAAATCAACAGGTAATTTGGGAAAGTGGGGTGTTGTTTTCTCATTTTTTAGTGTTATTGCCAATTTTGTTGATTTTAGCGCATTAATTATTATTTTTTTGTGTAAAAGAGTGTTTAATTGCCATTGCATGTGAAAATTATCAAAATCCAGACTCACTTCATCGTCTTCATAACTTAGCTTATCAAAAGAGATAGTATCGATAAGACGACCTTGTAAATGAGTAATATGTAATTTCCCCGGTAAACCGAACGATGCCAGCTTGACAATAAGATACAAACCAGGTGTGGTAGTGACAAAAAAAGTGAGTACACTGATGAGTAAAATAGTGAAGAGTAACAAGCTGTAAAATAATGAGCGGATTAATTTGAGAATAGCGTGCATTTTATAAATCCGGTCCCATGTTAACTACGAATTTTGGGGTTCTGCTTTGCCATCTGAACCGGGTATCCAGAGGCCAGGCAACACCTATTTTAATCGGCCCCACTGGTGATACCCACATAAGTCCCATTCCTGCATCATTTTTTAATTGTTGATCGCGTGGTTTATAAACATCACCACTATCAAAAAAACCGACCAGATACCAGCGATTTATGGTTTCTTTTTGGATTTCCAGCCCTCCATACGTCAATATTTTTCCTGGCCCAATGGAATTAAAGGAATACCCCTTAAGGTTTTCAGCACCACCTAACAATAGAGCCAATGATAATGGCAGTTGGGTTATATCATTAATCAATGTAACACCCTGAATGGTATGGAAGTAAAATCGTGTACGAATAGCAGGAATATTCAAGGCCGCTTTGATATTTAGGGAGGTCTGTAGAAAATTTTCCTGCGATAAAAGTGCTTTGGACGCTCCTAAACCAGTCAGGGTAATATTATAGCCAGAGGGTGAAAAAAGTTTATCCTCATTTTTAAGCCAGGTAAAACTTCCTTTGGGGTAGAATGTCAATTTTTCTTCTTTGGGTTCTAAAAAATAACGATAACTTTCATAAAGGCCATTTAAAGATAAACTACGCTGAAAAGTGGATGTATTATGTCTCTGTCCTAAAGACAGTAAAGCGGCATTGCTGTAGCCTGAGTTGTAATTTAAAGAAGACAGATTACCCGTAATATTATATTGATCGTTAATGGGGTTTTTACCGGGTATGACATATTGTGCCTGGAGAGCGCTTTGAGCAAAAGAACCCAAGGCAACGAGACTGAATTTATGGCCAGCTTGATTGACGGGAACAATATGAAAGCCGGCACGTCCGCGTATACCTGTATCCGTACCATACCCTACACCCAGTGAGTAATTGAATGGTGCTACAGGCTGAAGATGAACATTCACAGGAATATAACGTGTCGTACTATTAGTCTGGGGCGTTATTGTAACACTCCGAAAATAACCGCTGCTGGATAACTGACTGTTTAAAGACAAAATTTGCTCGGAAGAATAAGGTTGTCCTTGTCGAAAAGGCACATAACGGGACAAAAGTTCGGGTGAAATGGAAGTCGGATCAAATTTTATTTGGCCAAAATAATATTGAGGGCCGGTATCAAATAATAAAGTAAGTTCAGCAGTATAACGATCCGTGTCAATACGCATTTCTGCTTTTGTAAAGGTTGCATGTAAATAGCCTTGATGCTCTGCTGCATTCATTAAATTTTGTTTTGCTTCTTCATATTTGGCGCTATTGAGTGGCATTCCTTCTCTGACAGGCAGTTCTTTTAGCGTTTTTCTTATTTCTATATTGTCAGCGCCTTCTCCTGTAATGGTTACATTGAGATGAGTAACAACCATCTGCGGCCCAGGACGAATGGCAATTCGTAAAGGTTGGCGCTGAAGGATGATTTGAGGTTTAAAATAACCATAAGGTTGCATGGCTTGCGCTATTTGCAGGCGAAGCTCTTCATCGCTTTCCGCGCTAAGTGGCTTGGCAAGTGCGAACTCAGTCAAACGTGATTCAATATTGGTTAAAAGTTCTCCTTTGACACCTGTAATAGTGAAGTGACTTTTAAAGAGAGACACACCCATCAGGAAGGGCAAGCTGAGAGTTACCACCAGGAAGCGCAGTACTTTATTGATAGATTGCTCGGAATAAATTTCAGAAGATACAACCTGTCTCAATTATCCACCTCAAGACTTTCGTCCAGTGCTTTTAAACGATAAATTAATTCCAGTGCCTCGCGAGCTGATAAATGGTCCGCATCAATTGTTGCCAATTCTTGCAGGACAGGGGATGATGATTGCACTTTAGACTGTTGAGAAGAAGGACACAGAGGCGGCACTTTTTCCTGTTTTTCTACCTCATTTAAATGTTGTTTTGCAAGCTGTAATACTTCTTTCGGAATACCTGCTAATTGGGCTACCTCCAAACCATAGCTGCGATTAGCAGCCCCTTCTTCCACCTGATATAAAAAAACGATGCGGCCTGTTGCCAGCGTGGCTTGTAAGTGAATGTTTTTTATGCAGTTAAACTGTTGAGGCAACTGAGTTAATTCGAAATAATGGGTAGAAAATAAACTGTAAGCTTGTACGGTGCCAGCCAGATAGGCGCAGGTTGCATAAGCGAGTGCCATTCCATCGTAAGTACTTGTTCCTCGACCTATTTCATCAATTAAAACCAGACTTTTGGGGGTAGCCTGACGCAAGATGTAGGCAGTTTCTGTCATTTCTACCATAAAAGTGGAACGGCCTGAAGCAAGATCGTCACTGGCGCCAATTCGTGTAAAAATTCGATCAATAGGTCCTATGCGTGCTTGACTGGCAGGAACATAACTTCCTGTGTGAGCAAGTAATACAATTAACGCATTTTGCCGCATATAAGTTGATTTTCCGCCCATGTTAGGGCCTGTGATTAACAGCATATTGTGTTGTTTTGTTAAATCTAAATCATTAGCAATGAATCCTTCCTGTAATACTTGTTCAACGACAGGATGACGACCCTTTTTAATATGAATAATGGGTTCTGCAAGAAACTCGGGGCGACACCAGTTTAGAGTTTGCGCCCGTTCAGCAAAATTGGCTAATACATCAATTTCTGCTATGGCCTGGGCCAGTTCAGTGAGTGGGACAATAAATTGTTGCATCTCATCCAGCAAATTATCATAAAGCCATTTTTCACGAGCTAATGATTTGATCTGAGCAGATAATATCTTTTCTTCAAATAGTTTTAATTCGGGTGTAATGTAACGTTCTACATTTTTTAAGGTCTGCTTGCGTTGATAATTCAAAGGGACTTTTTCAGCCTGACTACGCGGTAGCTCAATATAATAACCCTGAACCCGATTGTAGCCAAATTTTAAAGACGATAAGCCAGACCGTTGTTTCTCTGCGTTTTCGAGTTCAATCAGTTTTTCGGTGGCGTTATCATTCAAGGTTCTTAGTTCATCAAGTTCTTCGTCAAATCCACAAGCAATGACTCCACCGTCACGAATTAACATCGGTGGGTTATCAACCAAAGCACTGACTAAAAGTTCATGAAGGACTGTTTGTGGTTTAAGGTGATGAATGCGCTCTTTAATAAAAAGAGAATCGTTTCCAGCAACGATAGTATGCAGTTCAGGAAGTAGTGCCAAGGTCTGGCGCAATTGGATTAAATCACGGGGTCTTGCTGATTTTAAAGCGACACGTGAGGCAATGCGCTCTACATCGCAAATTTGTCTTAATAAAGGATGTAAAATATGATCCTGTTGTCTGGCAATGAACTCAGCTACGACCTCCTGGCGTTGTTGAATGAGGACAGGTTGGCTGAGTGGCCTGCCCAGCCAGCGTTTCAGTAAGCGGCTTCCCATCGCGCAAGCGGTGTTGTCAACTACCGCAAGCAAGCTGTTTTCTCGTCCTCCCTGATAATTTTCAAAGAGTTCCAGATGTTTTTGTGTGGCTGCATCCAGTTGCAAATAGTTCTCTGTTTGTTCCAGAGTGATTTTTGTTAAATGAGGCAAGGCTTGTCGTTGAGTTGTCTGCAAATAGGTTAACAGGCAACCCGCAGCTGAAAAGGCAACAGTATAGTCTTTCTCACCAAAAGCACTTAAATTATTGACTGTGAACTGCTCACAGAGTAATTGGCGGGAACGGTTTAAATCAAATTCCCAGCCCGGTCGAGCTTTTATCGAATAATGACGCAAACCCAGGTCAAGTGAATCCTGTAACAGGATTTCGGCAGGTCGCAGGCGATTGATTTCTGCGCGAAGTTGAGTCTTGTCGCTAATTTGTAATAAATGAAAACGTCCTGCACTTAAATCAACCCAAGCCAGACCATAGGCTTCATGTTGCCGATGAATAGCGAGTAAAATATTATCCTGTTTAGCGTCAAGAAGCGCTTCATCGGTTACTGTACCCGGGGTAATAATACGAGTAACCTGCCGCTCAACAGGGCCTTTACTTGTAGCAGGATCACCAATTTGCTCACAAATAGCGACAGATTCGCCTTTTTTTAATAATCGAGCCAAATAGCTTTCTACGGCATGATAAGGCACTCCAGCCATAGGGATAGGCTTATCAGCCGATTGGCCTCGATGAGTTAATGTCAAGTCAAGTAATTGCGCTGCCCGTCTGGCATCGTCATAAAAAAGCTCATAAAAATCACCCATACGATAGAGGAGCAGCATATCAGGATATTCGGATTTGATGCGTAAATATTGTTGCATCATCGGTGTGTGTGTGACAGACATGGCTCTCTAGGACGGTTAATTTTTTGACGATTCTAGCAAAAGTGCTTGTCCAAGTCAGTAAAAGACCTTTTAAAAATTAGTCAATGTCAGAGCATTGCAAAAAGATATTTGTTATTTAATTGTTTATAAGTCCTTCACTTAAGTAAAATTTTTGCTAGACTAAGTAAGGATGTTAATACCTTATGATCAACTACGGAGAATGATTATGAAACGTTTGGCCCTTCTGGCAGTTGCTGCATGTATGGCAGTTATACTTTCTGCTTGTGGTGAAAACACGCAAAGAAAAGTGGAAGACAGCAGTATGACTGGTACTCAACAACAGGATTCATTGGGTAATGCAGTAAAAGATACTGATTCCAAGCTGCAACCTGGTGCCACTGATACGTCTGGCTCTCCTGCTAACCCTAATCCTCCTTCTCAAACTGGTCAGTAATTTTATAAACATTAAGAGGTTAACCCCGCAGTCTGTTGCGGGGTTCTTTGCCAGGTATCTATGAACGACTTCAATAATTTGCTTCTTGAATTGACCCATGCTTTGCGCGCAAACCAACTAAAGATTGCTACCGCAGAATCCTGCACTGGAGGGTTGATAGCCGGGTTGTTAACCGAACTGCCAGGAAGCTCACTTTGGTTCGAGCGCGGTTTTGTGACTTATAGCAATTTGGCGAAACAAGAGATGTTAGGTGTTAAGGATGAATTAATCGGTTCTTATGGCGCTGTCAGCAAAGAAGTAGCGGAGGCAATGGCTTTAGGTGCTTTGTCGCATAGTGTTGCTGATATTTCTTTAGCAGTCACTGGTATTGCTGGGCCGGATGGCGGTAGTGTTGAAAAACCGGTCGGCACAGTCTGGTTTGCCTGGGCTAAAACAAATACCCTTGTTAAAAGTGAACAGTGTCTTTTTGCAAATAAGTCACGTCAGGAGGTGCGCCAACTTACCTGCGCGAAAGCTTTAAAAGAACTATTTTCTCTCGTTGGATGAGAGTATTCAGTTTTCTAAATTTTTCTAATTGTAATCTTTTAATTATTTCATTTTTTGACCAAAAAAATATTTTTTTATACAATAGGTTTTTTTCCAGTCATAGTTGAATAAAACGATGAAATTATATTATTTACGCGGGGCATTAGGAGATAAGGAGTTATTAACGAGGCATGAGGAAGCGATCCGGCAGTTATTAACGGGTGTTTATCACGGGAGTAATCTGGAAAAGCTGCGTAATCAGGAGGTATACAGTTTTCGCCTAAGTATCCGAGAGCGGTTATTGTTTACGGTAGAGGAGATACGAGGTCAACGGTGTTTGATTGTGTTGGATTATTTACCGACGCATAACTACAAGGATAGTCGATTTTTACAAGCGGGCGTATTAAAGAAGTATAAAGAGCGTCATGTGAAGGCGTATGAGGAATTGATTCAGCAGGAAGAAGATGTTGTTTTAACAGAGCAAGCGGGGGAGGTGAAGGCTGATATCTCGGCGCTGGATTATTATCAGAATCAATGGATTGCCTTGAATGTGGAACAACAGCAAGCGATAGAAGTCGCCTTGCCAGCGGTCTGTAGCGGTGTGGCTGGGAGTGGCAAGAGTTGTCTTGCATTATCGCTCATTGTGAATGAAGCGCTTAAACCTGCGGAGCCTGAAAGCCTGCCTGTTGTGTATGTGACGCGTTCAAGTCGTCTCGTTGAGGTGATGAAGGACGCGTATCATCAATTGCCTGTTGCGCGGAGTTCAGGGCGTTGTGTTCAATTTAAAACGTTTAATGAATTAGTTGCCGAAGACAGTGGCGTGGCAGAAGAGGCGTTTGTTGATGTGCATTATTTTAAGGCATGGTATGACGAGTGGCAGCGTCATCAGAAGAAGGTAGGGCGCGTTAAAAAAGAGGCCGTGTTATCGCTTGATGCAGTGAGTGCGTATCGGGAATGCCGAATTGCGAGTGGTTATTCGATGGAGGCATACAGTGCGTTGAGCGATACCTCCTCGTGTCTAGCGAAGGGGGATGGTTCACGGGCGCGTTTGTATGAGGTGTATGAGCGTTATGGTCAACACCTTGCGAGCGTCAATAAAATTGACCCGTGTTTTTATTCGTTTAAAACCCGCCACCGGTTTTATCGGGTGTTTTTTGATGAAGCCCAGGATGGCTCACTCTGCCAATTGAAGGAAGCCCTGTTATTAGCTGCCGAGCAGGGCGTGATTTTTTTGATGGACGGTCATCAGCGTTTATACGACCATTATTCAGCCCGACAATTTTTGTTTCAGCCCGGTCTGGTTCCTGAGCAGAATCATATTGAATTAACGTTAAGTTTTCGCTCGCCTTTGAGAATAATGTCGGTGGCGAACGAAGTGATTGCTTTAAAACAGGTATTAGCCGGTGGGTTAAGCGACAAGTACGAGCCCAGAAAAATAAGAGGCGCTCTGGAAGGCAAAGGGTTAGGTTGGGTGAGTATTTTAAGCCAGGAGCAAACAGGTACAGACCCCTGGTTGCAAACCCATTCCGACAAACCCTACTTTGCTGTCGTGACCCGCAGCGAGTTTTTTGAAGAAGCCAAACGGTTATTTCCCCGCAGCGTATTAATTTTAACACCGCAGGAAATCAAGGGATTGGAATATGACATTGTGGTCACGTATAAGCTCTATGATCCGCGTTTGTTTCAGTTGATACAAGCGCGTTTAAAGGAAGTGGGGGATAAAGAGCAGCCGATTCATCGTCCCAAGGCCGGGGCGAGTGATGACCGATTTAGTCTTTTTTTGAATGAATGTTATACGAGCTATATGCGCGGCACGCAAGTGCTTGTGATTTGTGAGCCTGAAGCACGGGCCGACAATCCGCTGCTTCAGAAAATCCTTCCTTTGACCAATCAAGGAGAACGCTTGAGTGATGCGTGTCTGGTGCGCGAGACCAGTGGCAACT
>NZ_KK211300.1:0-134368 GCF_000621525.1 Legionella fairfieldensis ATCC 49588
AATCTCTCAAGGGTCTTGCCTTTGGCGATAAGGGCTATATCGGTAAAAAAATATTTGAAGAACTGATTAATGGTGGACTAAAACTAATCACTAGAAAACGTAAAAATATGAAGGATAAACTCGACTTATCCAGTTATGAAAAACAGTTGCTTAACCAGCGTGGTATCATTGAAACCGTGATTGGTCATTTAAAACATTGTTATCAAGTTTGGCATACACGCCATCGCTCCATTATAAATGCAATGACTCATTTAGTGGCTGCTTTAGCTGCTTATGCCATTGAGCCATTAAAGCTGTCTGCAATTAAATTGCTTGCAAATTGCGCATAGAAAAACCCATTACTGGGGTTATAGTACGAATATCGTTACTGCGGGCACCAAATCCCCTCATTGACTGTGCATACTCAATGGCCTGATACAGCGAGGTAAACAGTAACATATCGTCTGAATTTTTGCAGGATGAGAATGAATCACATAGATCGCTTTCTTGTATATTTTCTTTAGGAGTAATCAAATTATCATACTCATCCTGAGCTGAATTAAACGAGTTATTTTCCTCAGCTACCACAACTGGCGCACCCAAAGCATAAAAAAACAAAGGCTGATAAGCCGATTGAAAAAAAGCAGATTTACAGGTTTTTCGCCAGGACTGATTAGTTCTATAATTTAAAAAAGAAATGATTCTTTTATTGATTTCTATATCCGTTGGAAAATTACCTATTGCGGGTGATTTTAAATCAACTGTTTTGGTCATCTTTTCAATGTTAACAGTATTTTCCGGATCACATAATTTCATTTTATTAAAAGGATTAAAATAATCAAAAAAACACTCTTTAATTAAAAATTGAATTTGATGATAAGAAGAGTGCTTTTCAACATATCCTTTTGTCCGGGGCGACAGATGTGGATTTCCAGAATAATTAAAATTTTTTCCAAAATCAATCTCTGGAAAACTGGATTTTTGCATGCCTTCATTGTGATAATAATTAAATATTTTTTTGATCAGACCGGCATAATCAGAAAGTTTCCTGAATTTTATATAAACATCCAGTTCCTCCGAACTGATTCCCATGAAAATTTTTTTAATAATCTCTTTACGCTCTGATTTCTCTAATTCCAACGCGGAAAAAGGAACTATTAAATCATTATATAGTCTTTGCTTGATTTCTGTGTATAACATGTCATGGCCTTTATTATTTGTGTGCAAAATTTACATCACAAATAATAATCAATCAATATGCATATTATTTTGAAATCATTAAATTAATATTCCATCGATAGATCCATACTTAAGAAAATCGCCATCTCACCGTGCCTTGCACACCATTATCCTGCGTTTTACCGCCTAACTGAGCTAAATAGCCCACAATAAACTGTAAGCGATTATCGTATGTACTCACGTCAACACCCACATCAATCAAGGCGGCGTCACGAGCAATTGGCACACCCGTAATAGCAAAAGGGTTGCTCCCGCTAAATGCAAATAGCGAGGTGGGGCTAATCGCATCATAAGCATGTTGCCACCCTGCCAAACCTCGTGTTTGCCACACGAATTGATTAGTTTGCCAAAGTAAGCTATTAAACCGTAAACCTAATGTACTATAAACCATTCTGTCTGACACGCTAAAGCCATTCAATGCACTAATTCCTCCATACTCATGAAATGAATTGCTATGAACATCGACATAAGCTAATTGCGCTATCGGTTCCACAAGATGGTATTTATTCGAATAAACATCATAGCCTAATTCACTAAACACTTGCCGGGTGGGTAACTGATTACGTGAATGAAGTGAATCAAAAACACCAGGAAAAGCTACTGTTCGCTTTGTATGCAAGCGATGCCATTCATAATTTCCGCCCAGACGAAAAGTTAGCCTGGACCAACGGTTGCCTGTGTAAACGCCTAAATACGCATTATCGCTATCCCCCTGAGAACTTAAAGCAGGCATCCTTAAGTCCGTTTCGCCAAAACCGCTCACAATACCTATTCGCCATTGGTTCATCAGAATTGTATCCACACCAATCAATAATCCGTTATTCCTTCTTTTTACTGAGGCTGTGTTCGCTGTCGGTGTAAAAAGATTTCCCCAGGCACCATATCCTTCCAACCATAGAGCCGACTCTTTACAATTCTTTTTTGATGAAGAAAGCTCTTCCCCATTGCACACATTATCTAAACGGTTAAACACCGCATTTCGTACATAACGACTTTCTTCCACATAAGCACTCATGACTGCTGCATGAAACTGGCCCGATAAACTGTTAAACGCCGCCTGTGCCGTGACCGCATCCGATAAATTCGCAATCGCTGTATACAAAGGGTTATCAGAATTTAACACACCTATACTATCCAATGCATTCGCCACTGAAATCTGATTAGGTGTTATTGCGAACGTCGCAAAGGCAATCGCATTACGCATGATGTTCAGGTATACATCATTGGGTCCATATGACAACGATAAATTTAAAAAAGGACGATTAACCGCTTGCAATACTGTAGGATTATATTGACCGAACACGCCACCTGTTGCATGCAAAATAGAAAAACTGGTATCCATTGTATACAGCCCATCCTCATTAATCACATTCACATAAGCACCAGGATTAAGCGTTGCGCTACCTGAAACATTAATGAAATCATGCGCATTCCCCAGAACTTCCAAATCATAAACCGAACCTGCTGTCTGAATGTAATTCCCATTAAAGGTTAATGTTCCAATACCTGCGCCAGGCTGAATTCGACCATTAATCGTTGCCGTACTGCCAGCACTACCTGCTATTCCCGTGCCAGTTAAAATCCCTGAAGAACCGACTGTCAGATTACCCCCCAATGCATTATTAATTGCTAAAATACCGTTCGTAACACTCGTTGTACCAGTAAATCCAGAACTATTGCCGTTCAAAGCTAATGAACCCGGGCCTGATTGTACTAAAGTTCCTCCCCCGCTGATCACGCCTCCATAAATTAACGAATCGGCACGATTGAAAACCAATGATGCATTATTCACAATATTGCCTTGTATACTGCCGCTCGTACCTCCATTGCCGAGCTGCAAGGTACCTGCGGAAATGATCGTATCACCCGTATAAGTACTGTCATTGGTGAAAATTAAAGTCCCCGAGCCTGACTGCGTCACACTACCCGTACCCCCGATCATTCCACCATAGGCCACCGTGTCAGAGCGATCAAAAATTAATGCGCCATTATTCACAATATTGCCCTGCACGCTACCGCTTGTGCCTCCATTACCTAGCTGCAGGGTCCCCGCGGAAATGATCGTATCACCCTGATAAGTATTGTCATTAATGAGAACTAAAGTCCCTGAACCTGATTGCGTCACATTACCGGTGCCACTGATGACTCCCCCATAAACCAACGTATTTGAACGATTAAAGATCAGTGACGCATTGTTCACAATGTTGCCTTGTACGCTACCGCTCGTACCTCCATTGCCGAGCTGCAAGGTACCGGCAGAGATGGTGGTTAATCCTGTATAAGTGTTATTAGCGGTTAATGTTAACATTCCTGTGCCTTGCTTAATAAAATGACCACTTCCTATTATTTCACCAGCAAAGAGGGTGGAATTGGAGGTGCCTGCAGTCAACGTTTGACTACCCAAATTAACAAACGTACCAGCAACACCTGATAAATCCTGAATGGTTTGATCTGAGGAAGAACTTGATATATCGAATGTTGCACCCGGCGTCGTTAAGTCCACACCACTGCTCGTTGAAATAGTACCTGAACCGGTTAATGCCAAAGTGCCGTTTGAAATCGTTGTACTGCCTGTGTAGGTATTTACATTACTTAATGTTAAACTGCCACTCCCTGCTTGCGTTAAACTACCACTCCCACTAATCACATTGCTATAGGTAATCCCATCGAGACGATTAAAAACTAACGCGGCATTATTCACAATGTCACCCTGAATGCTACCGCTTCCAAGTCCATCGCCTACTTGTAATGTTCCCATATTTATTTGCCAATTGGTTGTAGTACTGCTCATACCAATCAGGGTCCAGGTACTGCTGCCTGTTTTTACGTAATTATTAAAATTTCGGTATTGTGCACTGGGACCAACGGTTGACATATCAAATGTAGCGTCAGTACTTCCTCCCAAACGCAGTGTATTTCCTGTACCAGAGGCTACCACATTACCAGTAATCACAGAGCCTGCCTGTAACTCCAGGGTATTATTGCCTCCTGTAAAATTAATCGCATTAGCCTGGACGCCTAAACCTCCGTTACTAATCCCGCCAGTGATTGTGCCACTATTAATAAGAGTAAGAGCAATACCCTCAACGCCAACCCCTCCCAACCCCCCCAGAGCAGCGGAAGCACCCATACCTCCGTTACCTCCTGAAATAGTTCCAGTATTAGTCAAGACAGCCCCATCTATAATAAACAATATACCAATACCTCCATCTCCTCCAAAACCACCATTTACGGCACCATTACCACCCCCACCAGCCGTAATGTTACCGCTGTTTGTATTGTTTGTCCCACCTCCTGTGATTACAGCACCATAACCTCCTGCACCACCGCCGCCTCCCCCACCTGAAGTAGAACCTGCCCCCCCATTTCCTCCATTACCTCCAAATACATTAGCCGTGTTATTAATTATTGGTGCCATAATACTGTTCCATCCACCACCACCTCCTCCCCCACCACTATTCGGCAGCACTGCTATCCCCCCTGCACTCCCATTAGGGGAAATCGCTGTACCACCTTGCCCCCCTCCGCCTGTAATAGATCCTCCTGCCCCACCTGTTCCTCCTCCGGCTGCTCCTCCACCGCCACCACCACTTGCGAGAGTAGCACTCCCGCCAGGTGAACCCTCAAAACCCGTACCACCGGCACCAGCCCCAGCTCCTCCACCCGCTCCACCATTAGCCATGGTTATAGTAGATGTTATTAATAAGGCGGCAGTCATGACAAAAATACCCATAGAGAAACGGAATTTATCTTTTTTATTAAGTGCAATTGACTTGGAGTCGGGATTATATTGACTAGCTTTAAAATTCATTGCCTCTCCTTGGCTATGAGATCACGTGAAAAGAATCTTACCACCAGCAAGTCCATTAAGTGACAGGTTATTTAAATTAAAATTTGCCTTGTGCCGGATAAAATAAAATTTATAAGATTAAGTCTAATATAATACTTTGTCTTAATAACTGGAATAAATTTAATGAACGACTTATTTATAACCTATTGCTATAGCCAGCCACATGATTAGCCCATACCAGCTGTTCAGAGAAAATGCTCGGGAACAGCCTATTGGTTCACGCCCTGTAATTAACTTTTGCTGGTACAGCAAAATAAAACCAGCAATAAACCAACCGATGAAAAAGAAAAAATTATAGTTTAAAGTAAATGCTAAAAATAACCATGGGATGTGGAATAAACCTTGTAGACAACCAATAATCAGTCTGTCATAACTGGCGAAAAGTATAGCTGTGGATTTTACTCCGATTAGTACATCGTCATCACGATCCGCCATAGCATATTCAGTATCATAGGCAACGGTCCATAAGAAGTTGATGATAAGTAAATAAAACATACTACTATCAGGTGGGTAATTTGATGCTGCAAAAGCCATTGGAATTCCCATCGAAAAAGCAAGACCTAATACCAATTGCGGCCCTTGAATAAAACGTTTACAAAAAGGATATAAAATTGTAATGAAAACCGCTAATAGCGCATAATAAAAACATATTTTGGGCAGTTGAATCAAAACAAGAAAAGCGATAAACAATAAAATCAAAAACAGGAACAACGCTTCTTGTAAACTCACCTCTCCCGAAGTCAAGGGACGATCATGGGTTCGCTTTACATGCAAATCGATATGACGATCGGCAATATCATTCACCACGCAGCCTGCTGCACGCATTAAAATCGTACCCAGCAAAAATAATAGACACAGTAAAAGAGGAGGATGACCTTGATTAGCAATCCATAATGCCCAGGCTGTGGGTAATCCTAATAATAAAATACCCGCTGGTTTGTGAAAGCGCATTAATTTAAGATAATTAATCCATTTCAATTCATAATCCTCACAAGTCCGGGAAGTAATATTTCTATCAAATAAAAGGGTAAACCATTCAAGACAAAACCTGAAAAACGGGTCCAGTATTGATCTTCTTTATTTCCAGGTAATTCAGGAAACCAATAATATTCCAGACATTGATTATTAACAGAATAATTTAACATAAATTTTCGTGTAATATTTACGTTACCAAAAAGGAGTGTACCCAAAGATTCACGGTCTAATTTTTCAAAAAAGGAATAATTAGTTTGATACGTTAAATGAGGAACAAGCGTGCGCGCGTACCAGCAAGGAGTTTCCTGTGAGTACATTAGAATTTCTCTTTGCCAAATCATCTCAACGGTCAAATCCAGAGTAAATTTGCACCACCAATCAGGAAAAGTCCAACGCTGATTCAGTACCTTCAGGGAGACATCGCCTCGAATTTTTTTTAATCTGTCAGTCAACGACGTTTGATGAGTCAACCAGGGCAATAAATCCTCTCGTAGGGTGCTCTCTGTTTTCAATAAATTATCAGGAAAAATCTTCATAAATTTTAAAGACTACATTTAACAGCGATGCAAATCAAGAATCGGGAAGTACCGTCACTGAATCTTATGGCGGTACTTATTGTAAACGAATATTATTATCTAAAAAAACGCCCTGTTATTTGATTTTGTTCATTGCTGAATTAACTTTTCAATCAATTTATACACATTATATCAACAATGTTGATATATCTTCCCCGGTTCCTAAAAAAACGATAAAAAATAGCTCAACACCAAAAAGCAAATCTCAGAAACTTCAAGGAAATACAATTTTATTTCAATACACAATGTATACTGAGCACCACGGCTATGTTTCCATCGCTTTTCGCACTCGCCCCAAACGATTAATTATTAACTTTACTTGTGACCCGTCTCCCTTTTGAAGATTAAAATGGCCAGTAATAGCAGCATGAGCCAAATCAGGAGAAAAAAGTAGATACTGATCGGAATAAAAGCCATGCCAGGTTATTTTTATTTCTTTGTGCCATTGCCATTGGTGAATTAACTGCGTCTCTGGTGAATAGCGATGAGTTTTATTATCAATAAAAAGCATCATGCCAGTTGACCAATCTGAATCGGTTAACGGAGTGAGAACAAGCGGTTTTCCTTTTAAAAGGGCCATGTTTCTTGCATAATAAATAGCCATCTTCAAGTCATTTTCTCTTATTTGTGCCTTGTTTTTTTGATGAATGGACAAACCAAACGATAAACTTACCAAAAGAAGAGTAATGATTAATAAACAAAAAAGAAGCTCAATGAGCGTTAGCCCTTTACTGCGAATCACTTTTTTCCTGCAAAAAATGTTTTACTGCAAGCAAATCAGCGTAGGATTTTTTTTTGTCTTTAGGGTTACGTAACAGATAAGCCGGATGATAACTTACCATAAAAGGGATGTTTTTATAACAATGAATTGTTTTGCGTAACTGATTTAAAGGCAAGGCTTTATTAAGTAAAAATTGGCCGGCAAAACGTCCCAACGCAAGAAGCAATCGGGGCTTGACCAGCTCAATTTGCCGAGTCAGATAAGCACTGCAATGAACAATTTCTTCCGGTGCAGGATCACGGTTATCTGGTGGCCTGCATTTTAACACATTAGCAATATAAACATCTTCTTCCCCCATACCAACGCTAGATAACATTTGGTTTAACAAGCCACCTGCTTTACCAACAAAGGGCAGACCTTGTTTATCCTCATAAAAGCCAGGCGCCTCCCCAATAATCATTAACTTTGCCTGCGCATTTCCTCGGGCAAACACAGTTTGGCTGCGTGTTTTGTGTAAAGAACAACGCGTGCACGCAGCAACTTCGTTAGCAAGTTGTAATAAAGAATTTTTATCCGATGAGTTATTCTGACGGACTAACCAACTGTTTATTCCCATCGTTTGTAAATAATATCGCTTTACATCATCTGTCATGGTTACAACTTTTTATAATTAAACAACCCACAACTCCATAAAATCAGAGACACTCATTTCAGCGAGTGAATTGGTATCACTCATCGCCTGCATAATTTTATCAATTTGTGCCATATCATATCGTGTTTTCAGGTTACGTTGAAATTTTTCCAATAACACCGGTATGCCTTCTTCACGACGGCGTTTGTGGCCAATAGGGTATTCAACGGTTATCAAATTGGACTGACTGCCATCTTTAAAAATAAGTTTAATGCTATTAGCAATCGATCGTTTTTCCGGATCGTGATAATCTCGAGAAAATTGCACGTTTTCACTGACATACATTTTTTCACGCAATTGATCGATACGAGGATCAGAAGCAGCCTCATTTTCATAATGTTCCGCCCGCAGATCACCGTGTAATAAACCAATCGCTACCATATATTGCAGGCAATGATCTCTGTCTGCCGGGTTGTGTAACGTCCCTTGTTTACTAATAATACGAATAGCTGATTCATGAGTAACCAGTTCTATACGTGCAATCTCATCAAAACGCTCTGCAACTTGTGGATGTAAGATAACAGCACATTCAACCGCAGTTTGCGCATGAAATTCAGCAGGATAAGAAAGCTTAAAGAGGACGTTTTCCATCACATAACTATCATAAGTTCTTTGAAATTTAAACGCTTTGCCTCCAAAAAGAACATCATAAAACCCCCACTTTGGCGCGCTTAACGCACTGGGATAACCCATCTCTCCAGCCGCGGTAATTAAAGCCAGACGTACTGCCCTCGAAGTGGCATCTCCAGCGGCCCAGGACTTACGTGAACCCGCATTGGGGGCATGTCTGTAAGTTCTTAAACTCTGTCCATCCACAAAAACCTGCGACAATGTACGTAACATCATATCCCTGTCTGCTCCCAATAAAGAAGCAGCTACCGCTGCACTGGCAACTTTCACCAATACCACATGATCCAGTCCCACCCGATTAAAGCTATTCTCTAAAGCAAGACACCCTTGTATCTCATGCGCTTTAATCATCGCAGTCAGTACGTCTTGCATGGTAAGCGCCGGTTTGCCTTCTTTCAGGTTTTGCTGACTGACATAATCTGCAACGGCTAATATTGCGCCCAGATTATCCGAAGGATGACCCCATTCTGCGGCGAGCCAGGTATCATTAAAATCAAGCCATCGAATCATCGTTCCGATGTTAAATGCCGCTTGAACAGGGTCAAGTTGATAAGGAGTACCCGGTACACGAGCGCCCCCCTCTAAAGAGGCGCCGGGCACCACCGGCCCCAGCAATTTGACACACTCTGGAAAATTAAGTGCCAATATACCGCAACCTAAAGTATCCATTAAACAAAGCCTGGTTGTTTCATAAGCAACAGCACTATCTATCTCTTTATTTAAAACATAATCGGCAATACCGGCAATGACAGGATCATAATTAGGTTTGACATTACTTTCGACATAAGAATGCATGTTACTCTCGCTCATCAATAGGAATGAATTTTCCAGGCTCAGGCCCTATATATTCTGAACTTGGTCTAATTAAACGATTATCTGCCCGCTGCTCAAAAATATGGGCTGACCAACCCGTAATGCGGGACATTACAAAAACAGGCGTAAATAAAGGAGTAGGAACCCCACAATAGTGATAAGACGAGGCACTATAGAAATCCAGATTAGGAAATAAATTTTTCTCTCGCCGCATCACTCTTTCAATACGTTCAGAAATCTCATATAAAAGCATATCTCCCTGCGCTTCAGCCAAGGCATGCGACCAGTTTTTAATGATATCAGAACGAGGATCACACTCTTTGTAAACGCGGTGCCCAAAACCCATAATTTTGGCTTTATTAGCTAACATAGCCATTAATCCACGCTCTGCTTCATCTGGACTTTTAAATTGTTCAATAAGCGCCATCGCTGCCTCGTTCGCCCCTCCATGCAAAGGTCCGCGAAGCGTACCTATTGCGGTAGTCACTGCCGAATAAAAATCAGCCAAAGTGGCTGCGGTCACTCGTGCTGCGAACGTCGATGCATTAAATTCGTGCTCGGCATACAGAATCAACGAAACATTCATCATATCCCGTTCGATCGGAGCCGGTTTGCGATCGTGTAAAAGATGAAGAAAATGACCGCCTATGGTTAATTCTTCACTTTCACCACTAATCTCTCTATTTTGATAGTGATAGGCATACCAATAACACATAATTCCGGGAAACAGAGCCAGTAAACGATCCGCAATATCGTATTGCTGCAAAAAATTTTCCTCTGGTTCCAGGGTACCCAATATAGAACAGGCTGTACGCAGCACATCCATAGGATGAGCGTTTTTAGGAATCAATCGTAGTATCTGTTTTAAAGTTTCGGGCAAATGACGCAATCGAACAAGTTTGTCATTATAAGCATGAAGCGTTGCGCGGGTAGGTAAAACACCATAATGTAATAAATAAGCAACTTCTTCAAAGGTTGCATAGGCTGCCAAATCATCAATCGAATAACCCCGATAATTTAATCCTTCTCCCTCGTGTCCTACAGTAGCTATGGCTGATTGTCCAGCAACGACCCCCGCCAAACCTGCTGTTGCTTTATTAACCATTCTTACTTCTCCCTTAATTGATCCAATTTTTTTTCGTAATCATGGTAACCCAGTACATCATATAATTCGTTGCGTGTCTGCATGTTATTTAACAGGTTACTCTGGGTTCCTTCTTTTTTAATGGTTTTGTAAACAGTCAGTGCGGCCTGCGACATGGCCCTGAACGCACTGAGTGGATATAAAATAAGTCGTACGCCTGCCTCGGCAAGCTCTTGCCGTGTAAATAAAGGGGTTTTACCAAATTCGGTAATATTCGCCAGAACAGGAACGCTCAACCGCTTACTGAATTCATTATACTCTGCAAGCGTGCTCATCGCTTCAGGAAAAATCATATCGGCACCCAGTTCAACACAAAGTTCAGCCCGTTCGATCGCAGCATTCATTCCTTCCACTGCATAAGCATCCGTCCGAGCCATGATAACGAAATCATTATCTTTGCGCGCATCAACCGCTATTTTTATTCTATCAGCCATTTCCTGAATAGAAACAATGGCCTTATTGGGACGATGTCCACAGCGCTTGGCAAGTACTTGATCTTCAATATGAATTGCAGCTACCCCGGTGCGTTCCATTAATTGAACTGTTCTGGCAATATTAAAGGCATGGCCCCAGCCCGTATCCACATCCACCAGGAGAGGCAATGTACACGCCTCAGTAATACGTCTTGCATCTTCCAATACTTCGGCAAGACCAGTCATACCTAAATCAGGTAATCCATAAGAGGCATTCGCAACCCCTGCTCCCGATAAGTAAATTGCCTGACAACCTGCCGATTCTGCAAGCATGGCCGAATAAGCATTGATTGTTCCTACAATTTGTAAAGGTGAATGATTTTGTACAAGATCCCGAAAACGTTTGCCCGCTGATGCTGACATCAATATTCACTCCTTGGATATTGTGAATCGTCTTTTTAACATGTCATGCTATTGATAGCAATGATAAAAATTGATGACTAGACCGTTAAAAAGGGTCACTGGTTGGCAGTTAAATCACTAAATGGCCTTTTAAATACCACTTACAATACCCGGAAATATAAACCCGCTCATCAAAAACTTCACAATTCACTTCACCTTTTCTGAATGAACCTTGAATTGCCCGGAGTACTTTTTTATTTAAACGTTCCGCCCAAAAGGGAGCCAGCACACAGTGAGCAGAACCCGTGACAGGGTCTTCGGGAATATTGTGCTTTGGATAAAAACAACGGGAGTAAAAATCAACCTCCGTAGAACTGGATGTTAAAATAAGGCCGCGCTTGGGTAACCTGGCTAAGGCTTTCAAATCAACCTGCGCCTGCAATACTTTATTTTCATCAGCAAGCAATACCAAATAATCCAAATCACTTTCAAAAACATCTACACAGGGTTTATCAATTAATGCAGTAATTGATTCAGGAGACTGACTCAAATGGAAGTTCAAACGAGGAAAATCCAGGGTATACCGTTCATTTTTTTTCCTTACTGCCAATTGTCCGCTCGGGCTGGAAAAAAGCACTATATCTTCTTTACATTGACCCAGTTCATGTAAAACAAAACCGGCAGCCAATGTGGCATGTCCACATAAGCTGATTTCTCCTTTAGGCGTGAACCAACGAATATGGAATCCGTGCTTGTCTTTAATAACGAAAGCAGTTTCTGAAAGATTATTTTCAACGGCAATAGCCTGCATAAGTTCATCGTTCAGCCAGGCACTTAAAAGACAGACTGCTGCAGGATTACCGTAAAAAACCTTATCAGTAAACGTATCTATTTGAAAAATTTCAATCTCGTGCACTGCAGTCCTCTCTAAGCAACGGATAGTTCGCGAAGAGTAACGATCTCAATTAGGATAAGCAAGACTTTCTTGATGAGAAAATAAAAATGTGGCTTGAATTCCTACCGAGATATTCCTATAAAGCCAGGATACAATCTTACTGTAGTTCGAACAGATTTATTTCTCTTATTCGATGAATAGCCCAATTACCGCTTATTAACACGCCTTCATCAAACGCCTCGATCACCGAACCCATTTTCTGCTGGCAAGTTTTTAAATGCAGAGAGTAATCTCTTACAACCTTAAGAAGATCACGAGATAATTTATCAGAATCTATCCCATTTAAATTCTTAAGCACATTAGAGAAATATCCCAATAAAGGTTCCAGTGTTTCACTCGAATGACACGTGTCATTGTTTGAATGCGAATTAATTAAACAAAGCGCTTCTACACCTGATGGTTGCTTCATTTGCCAATCTCCCTTATTAACTCTGTAACTAATAAGTATAGAACATGAATAATAATTGAGCATAAATCACTTGCCCGAAGAATTTTTCACTATTTCTTTATGCAAAAATCGAGCCGGTGATAAAGATTGCACCATAGAGCGCGTAATAAAATCAGGCTCGTTATTAATAAAAGCAGCCAGCCATTCAGCACATAAGGGAATAGTCGTCAACCCTTTCGATCCAAAACCCGTACAAACAAACAACCCTGGATAGCACTCGCTCGAAATCGGAAGCCAACGTTTCGCATTCGTCGCCAGAGAAGCAAAACGGCTTCTAAATATTTCCGCATCAGGCACCGGTCCCACCATCGGTAAATAATCAGGAGTAGCCGCCCTGATGCCAGTCCAGCCTGTCTTGATATCGTTTGACCATTCCAGATTAACAGGTAATTTTGCAAGTCTGCCAAGGTTGAAATAATCATCAGCAACCAAACAGTTTTTATCGATAGAATTTAAATGGTAACTGGCTCCTGTAGTATGCAGGCCCTCAAACGCAGGTAAAACATGGCCATCGCCACATATCGGAATTTTCAATCGCGCACTCGCAGTATTAGCAGCAATGAAGGTCATTTGTCCACGAATTGCTTTTAAAGGTAAACTCGCAGTCTGCTCAAATTGTGTGGCCTGATAGCCATTAGCAAGAATTAACACCTCAGCCGTCTGATTAGCTACGTGCCAACTACCTTCATCAAATTTCAGTTCTTTCACGGTAGTATCAGGAATCCAATGAATACCTGAAGTTTGTCTAAGCAAACGACATAATCGTTGTGAATTCAACCAGCCAGAATAAGGAAGAAATAAACCATCGCTTTTCAATTCAATACCAGCAATCATCGAAGCCTGCCGAGCATTAACAAACTTGCCAAGTTCAGGATAGGACGCTAACCAGGTTTTCAGATGATCCGGTGGTAATTTTTCTTGGGAAATTAGCTGTAAAGCACCCGATAAATCACCAATGGCATGATATTGAAGTAGGTTGTTATAAACACGGTTTGCAAATAAAAAAGAGGCCAGCATAAACTGGGTTAAGGGGGAGCGATGCGCAGATAAGGTAGGGTACAAGACAGCTTGCGGGTTAGCTGAAGCGCCCTGTCCTGTTTCCTGATGTTCATCGAGTAAAATCACCTCCCATCCACGCTTTGCCAAGGCGAAAGCAGTATAGCACCCAGCCAGACCAGCGCCTATGACAATGGCTTTTTTATTCCTGACTTTCAAAGGCGTTCCGCTATGCCAGGGGGTAGAACGGCACTTTTTATGGGAAGAAAAAGTTTCCTTAAACCGGGCAATCAGCATGTCTCTTTTACGCCCGAAACCTTTTACTTTCTCAATTTGAAACCCTGCTGCCTGTAAGTTCTTTTTAACCACGGCGGCTACAGAAAAAGTAGCCAGTGTTGTATCGGGTTTCGATAATAAACCAATAGCATGAAATAATTCAGGAGACCACATGGCTGGATTTTTTATGGGTGCAAAACCATCTAAAAACCAGGCGTCAATATAATTTGTCCTGAGTTGTTGTTCCAGACTGGCTTCGCCACAGATTAATAGCTGATTAAAACAGACCGTAGCGTCACCTAACATCAACGTTAAATTAATTCGTCCGTCAGCAAATTGCAAGTGATGAAATCCAGGAGTCAAAACAGGGTATTTTTCCAATAAAGCCTGGGCCTGCTCTTGAAGTGTTGGCCATAAAGCCAGGCAACGTGTCAGATCCGCTTTTGTTAAAGGAAATTTTTCGCAGCTAATAAAATACAACCGTGCGGTTGCCGGCGCATACTTCAGCCAAAGAAACCAGCTTAATAGAAAATTAAGCCCTGAGCCAAAACCCGTTTCCGCGATAACAAAGGAAGCACCTTCTGCCAGGCTCTGCCAACGCATCGGTAGTTGATTTCCCGCACTGAAAACATATTCTGTTTCCGCCAAACCATTTTCTGTGGAAAAATAAATATCATTAAACGCACAGGAAAAAGGTAAACTATCGCGCCATACGATATTTGCCGTTTCAATCGGGACAAAGGGACTACTCACAAAATAGACTCATTTTATTTTTATTGAATAAAAAATGTTACTCTTGTTAGTATAATAATCTTATTTAGAATGAAACAAGAAGAAAATACTGTTATTGTATACACTAATAATAAATTTTGAGCATTTTACGTGATTCCTTCTAATATTTATAGGATTTTACCATGTATAAAAAACTGTATTTAAGTAGCATCGAAAAACGGCCAGGTAAGTCCTTCGTCTCTCTAGGCTTGTTAGCCAGTCTTAAAGAACAATATCAACATTTACATTGCTTTAAATTATTTTCCGAGTCGGATGCTTCGCAAATTCCATTATTAGAAGAAATCAGTCAACAAAAATTATTGCCCCTGATGGATGTCAATCAAGCTATTGCGCTTATGCGAACTCAACCTGACGACTTAATATCGACCGTGCTTGAAGCTACTCAAATCAATACGGATCAGGAATTTGCTTATTTTGAGGGGAGCGACTTTGAAAGTGATAATGACGTTTTTGAATATCAATTCAATCTGACTTTAGCTTATCAGTTAAATTGCGACATTGTACTCGTCGTTTCAGCAAAAGATCGTACCCTGGAGCATACATTATCCGTATTAAATACTGCACTGGAAGTCGCCAGAAGAAATCATGCCCGTATTGTTGGGGTGATTATCAATCAGGTAAAGAATAGCGATGAAGATAAAGCGCTGACATTTTTTCAAAAACAGTTATCTAATCTGTTATTTGTCAGTGTTATTCCAGAATTTGAGCAATTCGCCAATCCGTCAATGCGTGATATTGCGGGGAAATTACAGGCAGAAGTTCTTTTTGGTCACCCTGAACTGCACCGCCCAGTCACCCAATTCACTATTGCCGCTAAAACGGTAGGTAATTTTTTACAATCCCGAGTTGACAGAAGCGGCATGTTAATAATTACCCCTTCTGACCGAATTGATATTCTCTTGGGATCGTTATTAGCGGATCAATCGGTTTATTATCCCAAAATAGCGGGAATTGTCTT
The DNA here is from genome assembly GCF_000621525.1 of Legionella fairfieldensis ATCC 49588. Taxonomy (GTDB): domain Bacteria; phylum Pseudomonadota; class Gammaproteobacteria; order Legionellales; family Legionellaceae; genus Tatlockia; species Tatlockia fairfieldensis. The sequence continues at coordinate 15,858 of NZ_KK211300.1, forward strand.
AACAGGTGGCGAAACACCAGGGCCTATTATCCGTGATATTATTGCCGGTCTTGAACACCCTTTTCCCGTATTGTTAACTCATCTTAAAACGTATGAAACAGCAACTACTTTATTCTCGGCAAAATATAACCTCAATGTGGCTGATACTGAAAAAATCAATGCGGCCATTGAGGCCATGCGACCTTACATTATTGAACCTTTGATAAAATTACTGAGTGATAAATCGCACAAACCCCAATTAAGTCCTGCGGTCTTTCTTTATGAATTGATTAATAAAGCAAGACAGGTAACCCAACATATTGTTTTACCAGAAGGCGATGATCCGCGTATTTTGCTTGCTGCTTCCCATTTACTGAAACGAGGGGTAGTCAAAATAAGTTTGTTAGGTAACGTTGAAAAAATTCATTTACAAGCCAGACGGCTTGGCATAGAACTGTTCGATGCCAATATCATTGACATCGAATTCGCACCGCAAAAAGAAAACTATGCCAAACAATACTACTTACTTAGACAACATAAAAATATTAATTTACCCATCGCGCTGGAACGTATGAATGATGTCAATTATTTTGCTGCCATGATGGTGTATTGTGGTGACGCGGATGGCATGGTCTCAGGTGCGACTCATACGACAGCCGACACAGTAAGACCCGCTTTGGAAATTATTAAAACAAAACCAAACGTTGCCAAAGTATCCTCTATTTTTATTATGTGTATGCCTGCTCGCGTACTTATTTATGGTGACTGTGCGATTAATCCTGAGCCAGATAGCAAAACGCTCGCAGAAATCGCGATACAATCTGCACAAATCGCTACAAATTTAGGTATAAGTCCTAAAGTGGTTCTGCTCTCCTATTCATCGGGTGCTTCAGGGAAAGGTGAAAGTGTAGAGAAAGTAGCAAATGCTTTGACGCTTGTGAAACAACGCCAACCGGGTTTATTAGTCGAAGGCCCCATGCAATATGACGCAGCCGTTGATCCAGACGTTGCCGCCAAAAAACTTCCTCATTCCAGAATTGCAGGTGATGCGAATGTCCTTATTTTTCCTGATCTTAATACAGGAAATAATACCTACAAAGCGGTGCAGCGAGAAACCGGGGCGCTGGCCATCGGGCCTGTTTTACTCGGTTTAAATAAACCAGTCAATGACTTAAGCCGTGGCTGCACACCAGAAGACATTATTAACACCATTTTAATTACTGCTATCCAGGCTCAAGGAGATCAATAAATGAACGTATTAACTCTTAATGCGGGTAGCTCTTCCATAAAATATAAAGCTTATCAAGTGGAGCATGATCAATTACAGCCTTTATTGTCGGGTTTAATAGAAGGTATTGGAGAATCTCAAAGTACCTGGCATCATACTAAAGAGATTAAAGAAACTATTCAGCAACCGTTTAAAACGCATGAAGAAGCCTTTTTAGCGCTGAGTGAAAAACTCCATCAGGATCTTGAAGATTATCCGATTCAGGGAATAGGTCATCGTGTAGTGCACGGCGGTAATCACTATTATCACCCTACAGTTATTACACCGGAAGTACTTGCAGGAATACAGGCTCTTGAACAACTTGCACCCATTCATAACCCCATTAATGCGTTGGGAATCCAATTCGCGCAACGCCATTTTCCGAAGGCTCTACAGATTGCTATTTTTGATTCAGGTTTTCACCATGAGATGCCCTCTTATGTCCGTCAATATGCAATCCATACAGAACTTGCAAATCGTTATCAAATTAGACGATATGGTTTTCATGGTATTAATCACGAATACGTAAGTAGACAAGCAGCCGCTTATTTATCCAAGCCTCTGGAAAATTGTAATTTTATCTCTCTGCATTTGGGGAATGGCGCCAGCGCCTGTTTAGTCAAAAATGGCAAATCGTTTGACACATCCATGGGAATGACTCCCTTGGCTGGCCTGGTAATGGGTACCCGATGTGGCGATATTGATCCGGCTATAGTACTTTATTTACAACGGCAAGGCATGACTGTAGACGAAGTGGATAAATTATTAAATAAACAAAGCGGATTGAAAGGCATTGCAGCAGAAAATGATATGCGTAAAGTAATAGCTCGTGCGTTAGCCAATGACGCAAATGCCCAACTTGCTCTTGAAATGTATATTTACGCCATTCAAAAAATAATAGGCGCTTATATTACTCAAACAATTAATCTGGATGCATTAATTTTCACGGGTGGGGTGGGCGAAAATGCTTCTTTTATACGTGAAAAAGTGATCACCCCTTTAGAGCATCTTGGATTCGAGTTAGATCTCACAGAAAATCTGACTCCTGCCAGTAAACCTTGCCACCAAATTTCCAGCGGTCGTCACCCTGTTTTAGTCATTCGCGGTGATGAAGAAGCACTAATGGCACAAAAGGTAGCCAACCTGGCATAAGCGTTCACACAATGGGAGTCAACTTAAATGCCTGCGTTCCGCGCTTGACCGCGAGACGCAGGTAATGAAAATTGTTCTTAAATTAACGCCTTTGTCTAATCTCTTACGCTAACTCCATTTCAGCCGCTTTACTTGCCTTGTGGTAAACTTGCTGAGCAAAATTATAATTTTTAGCCATAAACTGCTCTTTTATAGCTAAAACTCTTTCTTTACTAAGGCGAGCACCGTATTGACCGACTACTTCAGTAGCTGCTTTATTAGCCAGTTCAATAGCAATCTGCGGTGCATAGCCATGAGTCACTGCATAGAGATAAGCACCAGCAAACATATCACCAGCACCTACTGTGTCGACAGCAAGTGTCGGTGTTGTCGGAATACTGAGCATCTCCCCATCGATGGCCAATATTGCACCGCGACTACCACAGGTTACTATCAAATGTTTGGCCAAGGGCTGCAATAAAGTAATAGCAGCTTCCAAATCCTCAACCTCCGCAAACAGCAAAGCCTCTTCTTCATTACAAAATAAAAGGTCAATACGCTCATCAATAATAGTTAATAATTCATTTTTAAAATAACGAACCATATTAGGATCGGAAAGTGTCAAGGCAACTTTGGTGTTAACGAGCTGAGCATGTTTTCTTGCTGTTAATAGCGCATTTCTACCTGTTAATGAGGTAATTAAATAGCCTTCCAGATAAACAAATTCTGCTGCTGCGATGGCATCCAAATCAAGGACTTCCGCTGAAAGCGTTTCGGAGATCCCTAAATGAGTATTCATTGTCCGTTGAGCATCCTCTGTTACTAAAACCAGACACTGTCCTGTCACACCGGGGGATAAGTTTTCCAACGTTAAATTACAATCGAGATCGAGTGTAGCTAACTCATGCAAAAATAATCTGCCTGCTTCATCATTTGCGACCTTACAACTATAAAAACCACGGCCGCCAAATTGGCTTAAGGCAATCATTGTATTGGCAGCAGATCCACCGCAGCCACTATGACAAAATGAATCAGTTAACGCTTTGACCAAGCGGTGGTGAGTCAATTCATCAATGAGGGTCATCACTCCTTTTTTAATGCCATTTGCCTGTAAAAACGCGTCATTCACTCGCGCGTCTCTATCCACCAAAGCATTCCCTACCCCATAAACATGATACTTTTTTCTCATGTTCCAGCCTCCATAAGATCAGTTAACACGGCTTCTGCTACCTGATGAGTCATACCAATTTCTTCCTCTTGATGAGCAGCGGACACAAACCCTGCTTCGTACATGGAAGGAGCAAAGTAAACGCCTTTTTGCAGCATCCCATGAAAAAACTGTTTAAATAAAGCGTCATCTGAAGCAGCCACATCGGCATAATCAAGTATTTGCTGTTTTGAATTAAAACAAAAACCAAACATACCGCCCAAACAAGAACCATTAAACGGAATACTCAGCGATCGGGTGATTTCCGTCAGACCATTAATCAAATCGCTGGTGCGTCTGGATAATTGGTCATAAAAACCCGGTTTTTCAAGTTCAGTCAAAGTAGCCAAACCTGCTGCCATTGCCAAGGGATTACCTGATAAAGTTCCGGCTTGATAAACAGGTCCCTCAGGCGCAAGAAAATTCATAATGGCGGCTTTTCCTCCTACAGCCCCCACCGGCATGCCTCCACCAATTATTTTGCCGAGGGTAGTCAAGTCAGGAGTGATGTTAAACACGGCTTGTGCACCACCCAGGGCAACTCGAAATCCGGTCATCACTTCATCAAAAATTAACAAAGCATTATAAGAATCACATAAATCTCGCAGTCCCTGTAGAAAAGCAGGCTTCGGCAATACAAATCCCATATTCCCGGCAACGGGTTCTACGATAACAGCAGCAATATCGTTTGAATATTGTTCAAATAAATACGCTGTTTGCTCAAGATTATTAAAATCCGCAGTGAGGGTATGTTCAGTAACGCTCGCCGGAATTCCCGGTGTAGACGGAAGCCCCAAAGTAAGCAGTCCAGAGCCTGCTTTTACCAACAAGCTGTCGTTATGGCCATGATAACAACCATTAAACTTGATGATTTTATTTTTGTTGGTGTAGCCTCGCGCCAGACGTATCGCCGTCATCGTAGCCTCTGTACCCGAATTTACCATACGAATCTTTTCAATGGCCGGCATCAATGCAATAATTTTTTGCGCGAGCCTGATTTCAAGCGCGGTAGGCGCCCCAAAGCTCATCCCGCTGTATAACACTTCGCTAACCGCCTCAATAACAGGTTGAGCGCAGTGACCAAGAATTAACGGTCCCCAGGAACCTACATAATCGATATAAGTACGTTCATCAACGTCGATTAAATAAGCTCCTTTTCCTTGCTTGAAAAACACCGGTTCGCCACCGACTCCTTTGAATGCACGAACAGGCGAGTTAACTCCTCCTGGTATATACGCTCGTGCCTGAGCAAATAATTGATGAGAATTTGTCATGTCTTTACCTTAAAAAAAGGCTATTCTACTCGTATTCAAAGAGAGTGAAAAGTTAGCAAGTAAGTTCATATAAATTCTTTTAGAATCATTACAAATACCAGACCACAATTTATTATAGTTTGCCCTGAAAATGTCCTCTTGCTTTCTTTCATGTGGAGCCAGAATCAGGAGTTCATCGACTCGGTTTGGCGCTATTACTGGTAATCCACACTGATTAAAATACCCTTTACATTAAGAGACATAATCGTTACATTACCTTCTTTTATTTAGAGCAATAAAAATGCAAGATTACAAAAAATACATCTGTGTCATTTGTGGATTTATTTACGATGAAGCTGAAGGCTGGCCGGAAGATGGCATTGAGCCAGGAACCCGTTGGGAAGATGTTCCTGAAAACTGGTTTTGTCCTGATTGTGGCGCTGGGAAAGAAGATTTTGAAATGGTTGAAATGGAGTAAGTCCCCGATAATTTGGGCTAATTGGCAGTCAGTTATATCATCTGGTTCTACATACCGCATCTTTTCCTTCCAACTAGCCTCAACGTTCACATACCATAGCTTGTCTGTGGTATATCATGTTTTACACCATTCTGCACTTTGATTAGAAAGGCTTAATAACAACTAAAAAAACAATTCCTATTAAAAATACAACGGGTATCTCATTAAACACACGATAAAATGTTGCGGATTTTCTATTATTATCTTTTCTAAACTGCTTAAGAAAAGACCCACACGTCAAATGATAAATCCATAATAAAACAACCAGACTCAATTTTGCATGCATCCAGCCTGCTTTTAAATAATAGGATGGATTGTAGGTAATTAATAAAATTCCTAATATCGTTGTCAGGAGAGCTGAAGGCCAGGTTATACCATAATAAAGGCGACGCTCCATGATTTTAAAACGTTCGATGCTTAATTGATCAACAGTATCAGCATGATAAACAAAAAGCCGGGGTAGATAAAAAATCCCGGCAAACCAGGTGACCATCGCAATAATATGGAACGCTTTAATAATGAGCATAAATACACCTATTTCTTCTTTTTTTGTTTCTTACGTGAAGAGCGTTGCATTATATTTAACATTTCTACACTTAAGGAAAAGCCCATGGCAAAATAAACATACCCTCGTGGCACATGAAAGGAAAAACTGTCTGCCACCAATATCATGCCAATTAAAATTAAAAAGCTTAAGGCCAGCATTTTAATGGTGGGGTGTTTATCAATAAATTGACTGACTACTTCACTTGCATAGAGCATAACCAGAATGGCACAACTAATAGCGGTTGCCATTACCCAAAATCGGGAAGTCAATCCAATAGCAGTAAGAACGCTATCCAAAGAGAAAATAATATCCATCAATGCAACCTGTAATACAACCCCTCGAAAGGAAACGGGCGGGGCTTTTCCAACGACCTTTAGATTATCACTATCTTCCCCCACTTCGTGGTGAATTTCCTGGGTTGCCTTGGCAATTAAAAAAGCCCCCCCGGCAAACAAAAACAAATCTCTCGCCGAAAAAGAAAGATCAGCAAGACTAAAAAGCGGTTTGGTCAAACGAGATAACCAGATAGCGGAGGCCAATAAAATAAGACGGGTAACCCAGGCAAAAGTTAACCCCCATTGCCGGGCACTTTTACGTTTTTCCCGAGGTAATTTCTCCGTCAAAATAGATAAAAACACCAAATTATCTATTCCCAATACTATCTCTAGTATAATTAAAGCGAAAAGACTCGAAACGATATCTAAAAATTCCATTACGCTCTACAATAATCTCAAAAGCTTTATTGTCTATTTATTCCGCTCAAAGGTAAATAAGCCGAAGCATGAATATCAACTTATGTTAATGCATTGCATTTTAAATTATTTCCTTTTCCGACTATTTTAGCTATAATGCCGCGCGTAATATAGCCACTTGGATGAAGACAATAATTAAGTTAATTAAAAAATTGTTACGTAAAACAAAAACTAAGCAACAGCCTGTTGATCTTAGTCATATTATTCCGCGTAGCCATCACAATGTATCCAAAACGAATATCAGCCCTAACGCCCTTAAAGTTTTAAATCGTCTTAACAGCGGCGGGTTTCAGGCTTATTTAGTCGGTGGTAGCGTTCGTGATCTTTTATTAGGGAAAGTACCTAAAGATTTTGACATAGCTACTAATGCGACTCCTGCTCAAATTAAAAAGTTATTCCGCAACGCGCGCATTATAGGGCGTCGTTTTAAACTGGTTCATATTATTTTTCACCGCGACATTATTGAAGTAGCCACTTTCAGAGGTTCTGATATGGAGGCGCTTGATAATCAACAGACTAATGAACGAGGAATGCTGGTACGTGATAATGTTTATGGTTCTCTTGATGAAGATGCCTGGCGTCGTGATTTCACTATCAACTCCCTTTATTACAACATAGACGATGCGTCCATTGTCGATTTTACGGGTGGTTTTTCTGATATCCAACATCGTCTTTTGCGGATGATTGGTAATCCTGTCGTTCGTTATCAGGAAGACCCTGTACGTATGTTACGCGCTATTCGCTTTAGCGCAAAATTGCATTTTGACATTGCAGAAGAAACAGCCGAACCTCTTCCCAAATTAAGCCATCTCATTCGACACGTATCAAGCTCTCGTTTGTTCGATGAAATTACCAAACTCTATCAGTGTGGGGAGGCGGAAACAGTACAACGTTTACTGGTAAAATACGGCCTGTTCGCGCAATTGTTTGAACAAACTAATCATTTGTTATCAACTGATGAATATCCGGTTAATGCTCTGCTGGGAAATGCTCTGGAAAATACCGATACGCGTATCCGTGATAATAAACCAGTGACACCTGCTTTTTTATTTGCAGTACTGCTATGGTTTCCGTTGCAAAAACGGGCTTCTCAGTTACAACAGGAAGAAAATTTACCGCCCCTCCCAGCCTTGGAAAAAGCAATGTCGCAAGTTATTGCAGAACAAAATCAAGTCATTACTATTCCCAAACGCTTTAGTCAAATTATGCGAGAAATGTGGCTGTTACAGTTTCGTTTCCCTAAACGCTTTGGTGGTCGTGCGTTTAATTTATTACAGCATCCAAGATTTCGCGCAGCCTATGACTTTCTTGCCTTACGTGCACTGGCAGGTGATGAAGCAATGGAACTTGCTCAATGGTGGACAACTTTTCAGGACGTTCCAGAAGATGAGCAAATAAAAATGATCGCCTCGCTTCCTTCTCCGCAGGGATCGCCCAAATCAAAACGCCGGCGAAAACCCAAAGCAACCTCATAATGATACTTTGCTATTTAGGACTAGGCAGCAATTTAAAAGGTCCGGAACGTCAGCTAAGGCAAGCAATAGCCGCTCTTCGTAGATTACCTCGTTCACGACTTGTTAAAGTAGCCGGGTTTCATAAAAGCAAAGCCTGGGGCAGGAAAGCTCAACCGGATTACTGCAATACAGTAGTAGCGCTTTATACTTCCCTGGCTCCTTGCCAATTGCTCGATTATTGCCAACAAATTGAACATAGACAAGGACGTATTCGCAAACTAAAATGGGGCGCCAGAACGATTGATATTGATATCCTTTTATTTGGCAATCAAAACATTAATTTAATAGATCTCAAAGTACCTCACCCAAGACTCAATCAACGTAACTTTGTCCTGATTCCCCTGTTAGAGATCGCACCAAATCTCCAACAGGAGAATATAGTTGCCTATAAATGAAACTTTTTTGATTCCGGAATTTCTTCATCTCTTTCTAATAATTGCTACCGTACTGAAAGTAAACGTTCACAGGATATGCAAATTTTCTGTTCCAGCCTTTGTGCCATGACTCGCGTAGACGGGAATCCATCCATAAAATTAGCACTATACCTAATTGTAGATAGCTTCCCGCCTGCGCGCTGAGTGATCCTCTCATTTTTTGTGTTATTTCAATTATTTTTAGGTCATTCCCGTGAAGACAGGAATCTATTTCCCAAATTACACGGTTGTTCTGATTGAAAGACAGATCCAGACGATCTTGAATAGCGATTGAACTGGATTCCGCACATAAAGCGCGGAATGTAGGCGTTGTGATCTTATTAGATGCGTTTACCCTGTCAAAAACCCGGACCATCAGGAAGAGAAACAGAACCTGGCATAAAATCCATATTTCCCTTCCCTTTCCCTTTTATTTTCTCTTCGTCTACAGGCGCTGATTGAAACAATCTATGATCATGAATTTTTTTTAAACAATTAACAACCTCATTAACTGATTCCTTTTTTTGACTATAAGATTCACTATGGGATTCATCGATACATGCCTCTTCATAGAGTCCTTTCCCGGTCATCGCTCCCGAGAGGAAACCTCCCAAAAAAAAGGTACTCATTCCAATAATACACTCAACTAAAGCCGGACCAACCAAAGGAACAGCAGGAGGAACAAGTAAAAGTAGAGCATATACTCCTACCATCAATGCGGCCATCAGGATACCACCGATAATGGCACAACCCATTACGTATGCAATCTGACTTAAGTTTGATCTCAATGCAACTTCTTCAAATTTTTTGAGTGCTTCTTTTTTTTCACCATCATTTCGTGAGTTGTCTAAAATTATTTGAATTGTTTCCTGCAACTTTTCTACTATTTTATCTGCGTTCTTACATTGATTAGCCAGAAGATAATCCCTGTATTGATTTAAAGAGTTTTTTACAGAGTCAGCCAGAGACTCTTCGCCATTTAATTGGATAAATTGATTAAATTGTCCTTCAATTTCTTTAAATGCAGCGTGCATTTTATCATTTGAATACATAATGAATCCTCTTGAACTTCAAGTTATTCCAAAGCACGAAAAGTAAAAGTATACTTGAGAAAGTGTGATGTTGGGACAACAACAAAAAGAATAGATAAGCAATATTCTCATTGTTTTATTATTTTTTGATCATACACTACAATTAAACTGAAATCATCCTGAAATGGAGAAATTGTGTACACTACCATTTTACACGCCACGGACTTGAGTGAAAATCATTTTGATACTTGCCAAAAAGCCGCTGAAATCGCTGCCTGTTTTGGTGCAAGGCTTCATTTGCTTCATGTTATTGAACTCCCCTCCTCTTTTCAATTAGCTCAAGGATTAGGATTTACCGAGATTTCTGCTCCCGTTAAAGAAGATGCGCAAACGGTGATGAGGCTTTTGGGAGAAGCCCTTGATATTCCTCCCGAGCAGCAGCATGTAGAAACAGGATCAATAAAAATGACCATTCTTGACAAAATCAATGCATTAGGATGTGAGCTTGTTATTATAGGCAGTCATACACCGGGCGCTCTACCTGTTTTTCCCGGGAGTACCGCCCACGCGGTGACACACGGTGCGCAATGTGACGTATTGACTTTACGAGACATTACTAAAGATAATCGTTGAGTTACTCAGTTTATTATGACTCAATACGTATGCATGCGAAATTTTATCACGGGAAAGGTGCAAGGCGTCTGGTTTCGAGCCTCCACTCAGGAACAGGCAAAAAAACTGGGAATTAAGGGGTGGGTACGCAATTTAACAGATGGCCGAGTGGAAGTTTTTGCCTGTGGAGAAAAACAGTCTCTTGAGATTTTTCACCATTGGCTAAAAGAAGGGCCGCCCTTGGCCAAAGTCAGTAAATGCTCACGAGAAGATTTACCCTGGCAGGATTATGACAGCTTCGATATTTTAAAATAATAACCCTTATGAATAACAAAGTCTGCTGTCGTAGAAACAGAATCAACTCCTTTGATTCCGTATAATACCTTATAAACAGAATACTCATCCAACAAAAATTTCTATCTTGTCATGAGCTTGACAAAAAAGATAGAGGGTCATATTTATATATCGACACCTTCGGCACCTCCCGCTTTGGAGACATAAAAAGCCGATAAGCTGTTTTCGGATTGTCTTTTGTTATTATAAGCTTTTCTTCAAGATTACTAGATATCGCTAAATACATATCTTCTTTCTCCTCAGCGGAAAGAGTGTCAAATAATAAATTAGCTGTAGGTTCGTTAACACCCCTGTTTTTATTGAGGGCGGTTATTGCATTCTCCCAAAGTTTTTTTTGTTCTAAACATGATAATTCTGCAGATACAAATTCGAATTGGGAAAAATTTGCCTCCTCAGCCATCTCAATATTCTCTAAGATAACTGCATTATTATGCGTAGTTATTAACTTCTCCCAAAGCTTCAATTTCTCTATAGTGCCCAGTACAAAATAGGAGACTAATTCAAGATTGCATAAGTCTTTCGCTTCATCTATGTATTGCAAAATAAGTGGTAAAACGTGATCAATGTTAGGGATACTCGTTTCCTGGGGAGATCTTTTTTTTAAGATGGCAATCTCTTGCTCTCTTTTTTGCTTTTCAATTTGTTTATCAATTCGTTTTTGGTTAACCTCTTCAATAAACCCAGGTTGCTTACCTTGATAATTCTGATATTGTTCAATCAGTTCGTTAATTAAAGGTAAAAAATCTTGTTCTGTTTCAAACTGATCAGTCGAAGCGATAACTTTATTCAGCTCTTTTTCCCAGCTTTCAAGGTTCAAATGATATTCATGGCGTATAAGGTTGGCGTTTTTAGCAACAGATAATGCTGCTTTAAGTTCACTCCATTTCAATTCGAAATCTTTTACTTTATAAGTATCAATAAGCTGTTCAATACACCTCACTATTTTTTCCCAATGATTTTCTTCTCTTTTATATCCGTACAAACCAGGAAAAAAACTGTTTTTTAATTTTTTATGGGATTGAGCTATCATATTGAGTGTTATTAACATAATAAAACCTTTGTATAGGAAAAAAAGAAGTAATTATATCAAAAGTAGATCAGTTGGTAAATAATTTGATCAAATAAAAATCTCAACATTGAAGTACTCTTAGTTAGAAACGTCTGTAATTTTGGATCGCTTGCTGTTGAGGGAACGCAGTGTCATCAGGGTGGCGATCACCTAATGACACGCTGAATTGCCATTAGTAACCTTCCGGCAAAGACATCAGGCTGGCATTACCCCCGGCTGCGGTGGTATCCACCGTATACGTTCTTTCATGACATAAACGCAATAAATAATACGGTCCGCCTGCTTTTGGTCCGGTGCCTGATAGTCCTTCTCCTCCAAAGGGTTGTAAACCAACAACCGCGCCTATCATATTACGATTAACATAGCAATTTCCCACATGAACACGCTGCTTGATATAATCCACCGTTTGATTAATTCTGCTGTGAATGCCTAAGGTCAAACCATATCCTGTATTATTGATTTGCTCGATTACTTTATCGAGAGATTTACGTTTATAGCTAATAACATGCAATATAGGCCCAAATACTTCTTTTTCCAAAGCAGCCATTGTATCTATCGCAATCGCTGTTGGAGGCATGAAATAACCCGTCTCGCATTCTTCAGATAACTTACATTGGTAAATGAGTTCATATTTTTGCTGCATGCTGGCAACATGAGCTTTTAATGCTGCCAGGGCTTCACTATCGATTACAGGTCCCACGTCCGTCGATAACCAACGAGGATCGCCTACCTCTAATTCAGCCATAGCACCTTTCAATAGATGAATCATACGCGGATAAACTTCTTCCTGTACATACAAAACACGCAAAGCGGAACAACGTTGCCCTGCACTACCAAAAGCAGAGGTCACTACGTCAATAGTCACTTGTTCCAATAAAGCAGACGAATCTACAATCATTGCGTTTTGGCCGCCTGTTTCAGCAATTAAAGGAATAATTTCGCCACCACGGGTAGCAAGAGTACGATTAATATGAGTCGCTGTTTGGGTCGAACCTGTAAAAATAACTGCTTTGATGCGCTGATCTGCCACTAACGAGGCGCCGACCTGTTCACCACGTCCAGGTAATAATTGGATAACGTTGGCAGGAATATTCGCTTTATGCATCAATTGTACAGTAAAAGCCGCTATTAATGAGGTTTGTTCCGCAGGTTTGGCAATGACGCAATTACCTGTGACTAATGCAGCAACAATCTGGCCCGTAAAAATAGCCAGAGGAAAATTCCAGGGACTAATGCACAAAACAACACCTCGCCCGTGCAGGCTAAGCTCATTTAGCTCACCTGTATAACCATGCAGCTTAGCCGGTTTTGTCATTAACTTTTCCGCCATCCGTGCATAATAATGACAAAAATCGACCGCTTCACGCACCTCGGCAATCCCATCACTCCAGGTTTTACCTGCTTCAAGGCAAGCCAGGGCAAGTAATTCTTCCCTGTTTTCTTCCAAGAGATTAGCAAAATGTTCAATACAAACTATGCGCTCCCGTACAGGTTTGGCATTCCAGACAGGAAATGCCCGTGTGGCTTGCGACAGCGCCCAATCAATATCCTGCTGAGTCGCCTCACTAACACGGCCGATTGGCCGTTTTGAATTTTGGGGAGAACTTACACTCCGATCGACTTCACCACCCTGCTTTCCTTCCGCCAAAAGAGGCCTGGCAAGCCAATGGGAAAGATCCATTTGAATGTATTCTTCCTGTAATTTTGCAACAGCTTCCCTATCCGTAAAATCAAAACCACTTGAATTTTTTCGTTCTGGCAAAAAGATAGAGGCGGGTAAAGGAATATTTTGATTAATTTTACCTAGCAAATGATTTGCTTTACTCACTGGGTCCTCAACCAGAGAGTTTATTGGCGCTTTTTCATCGACAATTCGATTCACGAACGAAGAATTTGCCCCATTTTCCAACAAACGACGTACTAAATAAGGTAATAAATCTTCATGACTGCCCACAGGCGCATAAATACGGCAGGGAATATTCAAAGCATTTACAGGGACAACTTGCTCATAAAGTTCGTTACCCATGCCATGGAGGCATTGAAATTCAAAATCACGGTAATCTCCCACCAGATTTAACACCATCGCTACAGAATAGGCGTTATGCGTGGCAAATTGTGGATAAATCGCGTCGGTCATTGTTAAAAGTTTTTTAGCACACGCCTGAAATGACACGTCGGTAAATACCTTTCTGGTAAATACCGGGTAATCTGCAAAGCCCTGCATTTGCGTTTTTTTAATTTCACTATCCCAGTAAGCTCCTTTAATTAAACGAACCATCATACGACGACGTTTTGACCTTGCCAATTCGGCAATCCAATCCAACAAATAAAAAGCTCTTTTTTGATATGACTGGACGGCCATTCCAAACCCATGCCAGCCATACAGGCTGTCATCGCTAAAAACCCGCTCGATGACATCAAGAGAAAGATCCAGACGCTCCGATTCCTCAGCATCCACGGTCAGGGCAATATCAAACTCTTTAGCCAGGTGAGCCAGTGCTAATAATCTGTCCGGTAATTCTGCCATAACACGAGCGCGCTGCGCTTCCTGGTAACGAGGATGTAAGGCAGATAATTTAATAGAAATACCTGGCCGTTGATACACGGTTGTCTTTTTATCCACGCTTTTGCCAATTGTTTCGATAGCTTCTTTATAGGATTGAAAATAACGTTCCGCATCAATAGCGGTTAAGGCTGCTTCACCCAGCATATCGTAAGAATAACGATAGCCTCTCGCCTCTTTTTTCTTTGCTCGTGACAATGCCTCGCCAATAGTCCGTCCTGTTACAAACTGCTTACTCATGATCCGCATTGCTTTATCGACAGCCTTACGCACCATTGACTCACCGCTGCGGTTAATCACTTTAAATAATGCTTTGGATAGCATCGACTCTGATTTTTCCGGAGTTAAAACCTTACCAGTCAGCATCAAAGCCCAGGTTGTTGCATTAACAAAAAAAGAATCACTTTGCCCACGGTGTGACTGCCAGTCTACATTCGTCAATTTATCTTTAATAAGAGTATCGATCGTTGCATTATCAGGCACACGCAATAAAGCCTCTGCCAGACACATTAAAGCGATACCTTCATCACTTGACAAAGAATACTGATTAAGAAATGAATCTATTCCTGTGTTTTTTTTCCGGGCAGTGCGTATTTGCTCAATCAATGCAGTTGCCCTGTTTTGGATAGCACCAACCTGGTTTCCCTCTAATGCCGCTTTTTCGATGAGTTCTGTCATTAAAGTTAACTCATCCATACGATAAGCTTTATTTATCCGGGCGCGAGCACCTTGTGGCAATTGCGCTGCATATCGCTCAAGCATTATTTTCTCCAACGAGTCAAAAATATCAAACGATAATAATGTAGAATATTTCGAATTGAAATCCATGCCAGAACAAATTTACTCAGTATTATAAGCATCACCAGATTGCCTTTTAACCATAAAATTAGACTTAGACTAGCCAAAATAGATCTAATTATGATAATATTGCACTTTTTTAATACTATTAATCCGGCAAAAATCAGACTAATTGGAGTAAAATAATAACTTTTTGTTTTTATTTTTATCTTAAAAAAAGATGTAGATGTTATTTAAGTTCATGAATTGACAAATATTTTACTTTTATGAACAACAGTTGACTCAGTAATTTTACATTTGTCTTTCTTGTAAATATAATCACCATCTTTTTGCAAACTTATTTCTGGCGATTAATGACGAAAAAAGGAGAGTTATGAATACAATACTAAGCCTGATTTCCGCAGCTTTTTTTTCAACTGGCATTGCAACCTACAATCCAGCCGCCACCAAAACATTTGATATCAATGAACATGTCCAACACTTAAGTAGAAAAGCCCCTGAGCTTAATAAAAAAGTGCTTAAACTTGCTTTAACTGCCTACCAAAAAGCAGCATCCAAAGGTGCGGTTAAAAAACCTGTGCTTACAGTCATTGATTATTCTTTACCTTCCAATAAACAACGTATGTGGGTATTTGATGTGGGCAGGGAAAGACTTCTGTACAATACGTATGTAGCCCATGGCAGGAATTCAGGCGCAGATACCCCTCATCATTTTTCTAATAAACCATCCAGTAAAGAAACCAGCCTGGGTACCTTTGTCACACGCGATACCTACATAGGTTCCAAGGGCTATTCCTTGAATTTACAAGGACTGGAGCGTGGTTTCAATGACAATGCTTATAATAGACGTGTGGTTATTCATGGCGCATGGTATGTAGAACCTGATTTCATCAAAAAAGCAGGTCATGCCGGACGGAGCTGGGGATGTCCATCTATTGCGCAGACACTCGCAAAACCTGTTATTAACACAATTAAGGGCGGTTCTGTAGTATTTGCCTACTACCCTGACAGCTATTATCTTTCTCATTCAGGTTACGCCACGGTATAAATAACAAAGCCAGGGGGATTAAACCCTGGCTTTTTGCAGTCTTCCGTCAGAACGTCCTGTTCCAACAATAAATCGTCCCTGATAATTATTTCCCTATAATTACAATTCCTTTTGCAGGACCTCAACTCCATTGAAGTCATGCTTGAAAATTTAGCAGGGAGATTGTTTCCTCGCAAGTCAGTTTAGTCGTGCCTTACACATTAACTTTTCATCGTTGTTTTTTATTTAACTTTATTATTCAATAAGTTAGACAATAACAAAGAATAATAGATCACTTAATCGCATTGATTTCTTATTGTAAATTGAGAAATTTCTTGGGAAAAAGGAAGCCTATAAAATAAAAAATATTCTAAAAAATAGTAAAATCGCCTTGATAAACCCTCTAATTATGATAGTTTAAGCAAGTTTCATATCGTCTATGATTTTTAGAGTGATCGTCATGTTCCAGCAAAATGAAAATGCAAAAAAAGACAAATTACAAATCATTGACTGGTTAGTAGAACACTTTCCCAATGCTTTTTTTAAAAAAGGGAGCCAGGTCAAACCGTTACAAATCGGTATATTTGACGAAATTATTGATTTTTATGAACGCCTGGATACACCACCTTTTAGTAGAAAAGCCTTGCGAGACGCCCTGAGCTACTATAGCTCGTCCCCTGCCTATCTGAAATGCCAAAAAGCAGGAGTTGCTCGCGTGGATTTGTTTGGAAATGAGATTGACGTAGTTACGGAAGAACAAGCCAAATACGCTCATCAACGTCATCAACAACGTTATGCAGATAAAAAAAATCAGGGTTTAAAACAGGAAACCAAATAATTTACTTTCACTGAACTCTGAAGGGCTGCTGTACGGCTTAATGGATTGTAACTCATACCAGAGACACCTCGGAATTCAAGCCCCGCCTTTCTTATCATTGTTGCCAATTCGCTTGGTTTAATAAATTTATCAAAATCATGGGTTTGCCTTGGCAATAAACCAAGCAAGTATTCAGCGGCTACAATTGCCGTAGTATAAGCCTGAGCGGTTCTATTGAGCGTGGATAAAAAAAGATAGCCCCCTGATTTTAGTAAACGACTACAGTGCTCAATCACTAATTGGGGGTCATTAACATGCTCTAACATTTCCATACAGGTAATTACGTCAAAATCTTTTCCTTCATAATCTTCTATCGGACAATAAATATAATCGATATCCAAATGATTGCTTTTTGCATGTTCTTTTGCTGCAATAATTGTCTCCCTTTCTACATCCAGCCCTGTAACTTGCGCTCCTTGTAAAGCCATGCCTTCGCACAAAATTCCACCGCCACAACCCACATCAAGAATAGTTTGATTAGGTAGCGCACAATATCGTTGAATATACTCAATTCGAGTTGAATTAATATCATGCAAGGTTTTCAGGGGACCGTCTTTATCCCACCACAATGCCGAGTGCCGTGAAAATTTAGCAACTTCCTGCTCATTAATAGTCGATTTATTAGTCATAGCGATACAGTAAATCCAAAGGTTTAAAAAATGCCAATACTTCAGGATTGGTAATAAAACTTAAATTGTATGGATGCTCCGCAATTAAGCAAGGAAAAAGATTAACCTGGGGCACTTCTTTTGCAATACTGCCAAACAAAATTAACTGAATAGCAGGTCTATCCTGAGCCAATTGATTAAGGAGATTATTCATAAAAGGCTTCCAATGACGAGCGTGAAATCGCACCTCATCCTTACTGTATACTAAAGACGCATTTAGCAACAAAAAACCTCTGCTTACCAACGAATTAAAAAATTCGTCCGCGGTTTGCCAGAAACAGGTTTTATCAAGAAGAGCAATTGCTGCCTGTGAATAGTCCTGATGCAAATCACCCCTGGCAATTAACATCATCTTTATCCAATTACGCAAAGAGGTAGCGCGATTTACTTCTTTACTTAACCCTGTCTCGCTCCATAAATAATGAACCGCCGCATCCCAAAACGCATAACCATTTGCCGATTGCGGTCGTGGGTAAGGCGATTCTCCTAAAAGAATATAGTTAGTGTTGTCCAGAGGAAGACTAAAGGCGGCAAACAACGCCTTTAATCCCGGTAACCAATCCCTGCGTTCCTGCAACTGCAAAAGATAGTTTTTGTCCATCTGTTGAAGTGCTGTATTAAGGATTTTATGCCATTGCGGATGAGTTTTTTGAACTAAATTATACATGTAGAGTCTTCACAATTTCATGCGGACAGAAAATTCAACGAGTACCGAATTGCCAATGAAAGTCGGCATCCAATGTCTTATTAAAGATCTCTATAGATGCCAATTCTTTTAATTAGCCTTACGTTTTACTTGACACTTGCAAAGCCCCACGTGCCGTGACTTATCCATGGCATACAGGAAGAAGCTGGTTTCCTGCCACAATCTCTGGGTACCGCGGACACGCCGCGGTATGTAGGTATCATAGTCAATAAAACTTAAAGTGCCGACTTGGCGGCAATGCGGTACTCGTTGAATTTTTTGTCCGGTACAAAGGGCGTTTATCTATTTTATTTAAAACATCATATTATCTTAAGCTTTTAATACTAAAATAACCATAGAAACAATAAAACCCGGAAATTAACCATGCCAAGTGTAATCGCTGCAAAAACAGGAATGACAAGTGAACGTTTACATAATCATAATTGTTTTTTTTATTTAAAAGCGCTTGAATTATCTAATCCAATTATACGAGAAATAAAAACAATAGATCAGGATCTGGCCAACGATCTCGATGATATAAGAAGAACTGACATTGAGGGATTTAAGGAAAGTTATCCCTATGCCGATCTTTATACCCGATTTTTTTCTGTTATTGAAAATAATATCGAAACAATTACCCAACTTAGAGACAAATTAATTGCTCGTGGAAATAGCGCATCACCCTCATCCTCTTTCTTGACGCCCTATTTAGAAAAAAATCACCAGTCCCATAAAGAAGCTGCCAGGCTCTCCCTGCAGGATTGGGATAAATTTATTATGTCTATTTATGATAATAAAAACCGCGTCCTGGAACACACTTATGAAGCAATTCAACCGGTACTTTTAAATCATAATCCTTCAGCACCAGAGATTTCCAAAAGTATTACAGACCATTTACAGGATACAGGTAAGAAAATCAATAAACAGGCTCACTCCCCCGCAGAGTTAGGAGCGCCTCACTGGCGTTTGCACCAAACCTTGTCTTCGAACCTGAAGCTCCAGCACGGTACAAGCCTGGCTACTCATCGTTCTTATCATTACACAAAATCTGACTCTCCTCAGGAATTGCGCTTTGGAACTCAAGGACAACGCCACAACGGTGTTGAACGAGTCAGTCCATTATTTGAACATTGGTTAAACATTCAAGATAATAAAAAAACAAATGGCACACATCTTTATATTAATAACCTGGGTAGAGACAGAGAGGACTGGGAAGGAAAAAAAGAAAGCCGATTAACAGAAGTTCTGCATGAGCTTGAGAAAAATCATAAAAATATAGTTGTTATAACCTTGCCCGCTGATAAAGGGTTGATGCATCGTGATGAATATAAAAAAATAAAACCTGTTCATGAATATGACGTTGTTTACAACGAATTTTTACATATTGCCTTACAGGATGGCAAAGCAACCCAAAAAATACAGGATTTTTATATTAGCCCGAAAGTGAGGGAATTATTATTTAAAGATAAAAACCCACAAGAAGAATTAAAAAATTTACTTGACAAAAGCTTCTCCACGATGGGAATTGCAAAAGGGTCTTATTTATCGAGTGCACAACGACAGGCAGTATGGTTTCATTTTATTAAATTTGAACTGACTAATTATATTATTAACACTCTAAAACCAACCACCTTTAATATTTCATGTAAGGATGCGATTGACAGAGGTGGTGTCGCGTCCGCCTATTACAATTTATTAAAGTCTTTTGAAAAAAATGAACCTTTAAGTCGCGATGAGTTTGAACGCGCTCTCCATGCTGCCGCTGCAATGGTGAAAGGTCGAGGAGTAAATCATCATGCATTACTGAATTGGAATGCGCTTAATACTTATATTAACGCCAATTACGATGTTTTAAGAAAAAATGCAGGGCACCTCATTACATGGCGTGATCTGAATTGCCCTCATAATCGTGTTAGTGAACTATTAAATTTACGAGTCCAACAAGCGGAAATTGAATTAAGGGAGTTGGAATTAAACGAATTGGACAAGCCTGAGCCTGATGAGCAATTCCGGCAAGCCGTGCTTGAAGGCCAAAAAATAATCGCTGAAATCAAAAATCAAACGGCTATCGGTGTGAGCGGTAAGCGCCTGCTTCTGGAAACCGTGACTCGTGTGTCAGACCTTCTTATTCATCATAATCCCGAAAGCTATGAAAGAAATGCCAGACGCCTTGAAGAACTATCGGAAAAACTGGTGAGCAAATATCCTTTATTACAAACTCTAAGAGGTTACATCAAACGATTTATTGGCTATATTTCCCACACTGAAAAACTGGTGAGTAAAGGAGAACATTCCGTGCATGCCGCAAAGACATTTGAGGATCGTAAAAACATGCAGCGCGGTATGAAAAATCTTATTACCTGTGGCAGACCTGCAACAGAAAATAAAAATACGGAAGAAGAATATAATCCATCCTTCAAGCCGTGACAAAACCGAGGCTCATTATTCCTCTTGGTAAATACTTCATCAACAACTGGCTAAACATAGAACCCCGCACGTCACGGATGGCGGGGTTCTGACTGTTAGCTAACTTTCTGACAAAAACAGGATAGAGTCTCAATATTGCAGAGATTTGTAATTTCCGCTAATGTCGTTACTTTAGCCTGAGAATTATTATGGATCCCAGTATACAGGAGTTGCTTTTTTCGTTAGACCACCATAAACATACGATGGTAGAGCAGCTTCATCAGTTCTGCGAAATTAACTCCGGCACGGAAAATCTGGCAGGTCTCGCCCGACTAAAGCAAGTTTTAATTGAAGCGTTCACTCCTGTTGCTGATGACATACAAATTAAATCATTACCTCCTGTCCCCACGATGAATATGCATGGAGACACTCTGTTTCAGCACTGTGGTGAAGCGCTTTTTATCCGTAAACGTCCAGCATTAAAACGTCGTATCCTCCTCTGCGGGCATATGGATACCGTTTATGATGTCAATCATCCTTTTCAAACGCTGAATTACATTAACGATAATTGTATTAATGGCCCGGGGGTTGCCGACATGAAAGGCGGTTTAATTGTTCTTTTACACGCCTTGAGCAATTTTGAGAATACACCGTTCGCCAAAGAACTGGGGTGGGATGTTTTTATTAATCCTGATGAAGAGATTGGTTCCCCGGCATCCGGTAGCATCCTTAACACTATCGCACCTTATTACAAAACCGCGTTGGTGTATGAGCCGGCGATGACCGCTCAGGGAGCATTTGCCAAAAACAGGCGAGGCAGTGGAAAATTAACACTCATTGCCACAGGCAAAGCCTCTCATGTAGGGCGCGCTTTTAACGAAGGCCGAAATGCGATTTGTTATCTGGCGGAAGCCATTACCACGATTCATGCATTAAACCAACACAATAACGGGATTACTATTAACGTAGGAAAAATTGCAGGCGGCGAAGCATTAAATATGGTTCCCGATAAAGCCGTTGCCCAGATGGACATTCGTATAACCAACCCGGAAGACGAACATTGGGTTAAACAACAACTTAACCATATTATTCAAAATATGGCACGTGAAGGGTATAACCTGACTGTTCATGGTCAATTTGGGCGGCCTGTCAAACGGATTTCTTTGGCAACTGAACGCTTGTTTAAGCGTATACAACAGGCAGGTAATCAGCTGGGTTTAACGCTGGACTGGCAGGATAGCGGAGGATGCTGTGACGGAAATAATCTTGCCCATTCTGGTTTAGCTGTAATCGACACTTTAGGAGTTCGTGGTGGCGATATACATAGTTCCAACGAATTTATTTTGCTCGACAGTTTGATTGAGCGAGTTGCTTTAAGCACGCTTTTGTTAGTTGATTTAGCGCAAGGTGGACTGGAGGAGTTAACGTCATGATGCTTTTTCGCAGCGCGCGTGCATCGGATTTGGATGCGATTTATCATCTTGCTGAGCAGTGTGGCGCTGGAATGACTACTTTGCCAAAAGACAAAGAAATTTTAAGTAAACGGCTTGATTGGTCTTGTGCCTCATTTAATAAGGCAGTAAGTTATCCCTGCAATGAGTATTATCTTTTTGTGCTTGAAGAACCCGACACATCCAGACTTGTAGGAACCTCTGCAATAGAAGCAGCAATTGGTTATGAACTGCCCTTTTATTCCTATAAATTATCCAAACGCACTCGTATCTGTCATTCGCTTACTATTCGTAGTGATTATGAAGTCTTAAGTCTTGTTAATGATAATCAGGGACGCAGTGAAATTTGTACACTCTTTCTTGAACCAACGTCCCGACATAGCTCGAATGGATTATTACTTTCACGTTCACGTTTTTTATTTATGGCCCATTATCCCAATCGTTTCGCTGATACTGTGATTGCTGAAATGCGCGGTATTTCAGACGAAGAAGGCAATTCGCCTTTCTGGGATCATGTAGGACGACATTTTTTTCACTTGCCTTTTGCCGAAGCAGATCGGCTCACACTTGCAACGAATAAACAGTTTATTGCCGATTTGATGCCCAGAAATTCCCTTTATGTCAAATTGTTGGCGCCAGCAGCTCAAGCTGTTATTGGCAAACCTCACCAATCAACAATACCAGCAATGAACATTCTGTTACGTGAGGGATTCCGCTACAATGGCTACGTGGATATTTTTGATGCAGGTCCTACCATTGAAGCCCCCTGCTCCCAGGTACGAACGATTGCTGCAAGCCGTGTTATTAGTATTAGTAACATTAGCGATGAAGTAAGTTCCAAACGCTTTCTTCTCGCCAACACCAGGCTTGATTTTCGCGCTACAGTTAGCCAGGTTCTCTTTAATTTAAAGCAAAGTACCTGCATTATCAGCAAAAAAACAGCAGAACTTTTAGAAGTAAAACCCGGTGATTGTTTACGCATAGCACCTTTACAGATTGATGAGTCTACTATTTTCAGTGAGTCACAGCATGAAAAAACGGCTTGAAAAAATCGCCAGTCATTATATTAATGGATCTTGGGTAAAAGGTCAGGGAGAAGTATTGGTTTCCAAAAACCCCGCTGACAATTCTCTCCTGTGGCATGGAGAAAGCGCCACAATTACTGAAATTAATGCAGCCTGCGAAGCAGCTTCCCAATCGCTTTCTTATTGGGCATCACTTGATTTCACTACAAGGGCTGACTACCTGCAACGTTTCGCTCATGAAATAGAGACAAAAAAATCAGATCTCGCTTATCTGATTGCTTTGGAAACAGGTAAACCTTTATGGGAGGCTTTCACTGAAGTAAATAGTGTGATTCAAAAGGTCAATATATCGATTCAAGCGTATAAGGAACGTAATGCTGAAAAACTGACAAAAACAGCCGAGGCAGACGCTCATTTACGTTTTAAACCTCATGGGGTAGTAGCGGTCCTCGGCGCTTTTAATTTTCCAGCCCATTTAAGTAATGGTCATATTGTGCCAGCCCTGCTGGCAGGCAACACCATTATTTATAAACCAAGCGAGCTAACACCAGCGGTCGCTCAATTTATAATGCAATGCTGGCATGAAAGTGGATTGCCAGCCGGTGTTATTAATTGCATCCAGGGTGATGCTTCCACTGGCAAGTTATTATTATCGACCGATATCAAAGGCGTTTATTTTACAGGCAGTTACCATACTGGAAGACAAATCCACCAATCTTTCAGCGGCCGACCAGACGTTATTTTAGCGCTTGAAATGGGAGGTAATAACCCTTTGATAGTGGATCGCATTAAAAATATTGACGCGGCCTTATACTGTAGCCTCCTCTCAACCATGATTACCGCAGGCCAACGCTGTACTTGTGCAAGACGGCTTTTTATTGCCAACACGCCGGCAGGCGAGCTCTTTTTAGAGCGCTTTATTAAAGCCTGTCAAAACCTGCGCGTAGGTCCATTTACCGATCAACCAGAACCCTTTATGGGGCCTGTTATCAGTTCTCAGCATGCACAATCGCATTTACAAGCCCAACAGGCCCTTATTCACCAGGGGGGGGAATCTTTATTGACCATGAATCAGTTAGTCGCTGAAACAGGTCTACTGTCACCCGGTATTATTGATATGACCAGGGTTTCTCAACCTGCTGACGAAGAAATTTTTGCTCCTTTGGTTCAAGTGTACCGCTATGATGAATTTGACGAGGCTTTGGCCCTTGCCAATCAAACCCGCTACGGCCTGGCAGCCGGTTTATTATCCGACAGCAAAGAACGTTATCAACAATTCTACCAAACAATTCGCGCAGGACTTATTAATTGGAACAGGCCAACCACAGGAGCGGTAAGCAGTCTACCTTTCGGTGGAATTGGTTGCAGTGGTAATCATCGACCGGGGGCTTATTTCGCTGCTGATTACTGTGCTTATCCTATTGCCAGTTTGGAGCAATCCCATTTAACTACGCCGGCACCATTACTGCCCGGTGTTGTTCTGGACTAATTTTATGCAAGTTTACGAATTAAATTTAGATGGTTTGGTTGGCCCTACTCATCACTATGCTGGGCTTGCCGAGGGTAATCTTGCATCCACTTCGAACGCCTTGAATATTTCAAATCCACAAGCCGCGGCACAGCAAGGGCTGGCCAAAATGCGTTTATTACATCAAATGGGATTAAAACAAGCGCTACTCCCTCCTCATCAACGACCTAATCTGGAGCTATTGTATCAATTAGGATTCACAGGAATGCCGGCTCAACAAGTGAGTAAGGCCATGCGGAGTGCGCCGCAGATTTTGAGTGCCTGTTATTCAGCTTCTTCCATGTGGGCTGCTAATGCCGCTACTGTGTCTGCAAGTGCAGATACCGCTGACAATCACGTTCATTTTACAGCAGCCAATCTCGTCTCTCATTTACATCGCCATCAGGAAGCTGATTTTTCAAAGATCCTGCTAAACTGTCTATTTCCTGATCCCGCTTATTTTACTCACCACCCTGTGTTACCTAAAAGCCTGATGACGGGTGATGAAGGTGCCGCCAATCATAATCGCCTCTGTGTAAACCATCAGGAAACAGCGCTCAATCTGTTTGTATACGGCAAACAGACTATGGGAAAAAAGAGCAGGAAAGGTCCTTTAAAATACCCGGCTCGGCAGGCACTGGAAGCATCGCAGACAATTGCCCGTACTCATCAACTAAATCCAGACAGGATTCTATTTGCCTGTCAAAATCCCAAAGTCATTGATCAGGGTGTTTTTCATAATGATGTGATAGCAGTGGCAAACGAATCTCTCTTATTAATTCACGAAGAAGCATTTTTGCAACAAGCAAAAATCCTGGATGAACTGCGGGAAAAAGCCAATTTTCCTTTACAAATTATAGAAGTCAAAAGCAAAGAGATTTCTGTAGCGGACGCTGTTAACAGTTATCTTTTCAACTCTCAGTTACTAACTCTTCCCTCAACGAATGAATCCCTGAATATGACATTAATAGCACCCATAGAATGCAAAGATAACCCAATTATTCGTGCCTTTATCGAGGAGTTATTAGCTGATCAGGCTAATCCTGTTTCGATGGTTCACTATGTCAATCTGAAACAAAGTATGCAAAATGGCGGTGGGCCGGCCTGCCTTCGTTTACGAATTCCTCTTACCGATCAGGAATTAAAGGCAATGCATCAGCCGGTTTTAATCAGTGATCACTTGTTGACTCAGCTGGAAAACTGGATTAATCGCTTTTATCGTGATCGTTTAAGCATGAATGATTTGGGTGATCCACGCTTGATAGAGGAATGCTTTACCGCATTAGATGAACTTGCCCAGCTCCTTCAATTAGGTTCTATTTATCCTTTTCAGCGCGAAAACAACGGAGACAAATAATGTGGAAGACAAGGGCTGGACAATGCATCTATCAGTCTTCAACAGGTATCCGTGTATTTCAAAATCTTTTTTTTCGCTGGCTGCAGTTTGACAGTACCGCATTACAAACCGTATTGAACCGCTATTTCCCCCATCGACCCGGGCTACACTATCTTGCCCCACTGGTCTTACCAGTGAAACTTAATCCAGCTGATTGTTGTATGTTGGGTTTAGGAGGTGGCGGTGCTGCACATGCCCTATCACCCTTATTAACTAATTTTCAATTAACTATTGTTGAAGCAAGTGCTGAAGTGATTGACGTAGCCCGACGTTATTTTATGATTGACCAATTAAAAACCCTTAATCTGATTCATCAAGACGCTAATTTATTTGTACAGCAATGCAAAAAGCAATTTCAGTACATCCTCGTTGACTTATTCAACGCAGATTCTTTCCCTGCTCACTGCAATACCGATACTTTTTTTTCTAATTGCAAAAGGTTGCTGAAACCTGGCGGTCTTCTTGTGGTAAATTTAGCCAATAAAAACGAGCAATGGCCTGTATTTAAACTGGTTGAAAAACAATTCCCTGACTCTACAATCGTGCTACCCGTTCCAGACTGCTCTAATATGATTATTTTTGCCCAAAATGGATTAATCAGCGCTTTCCTGGCGCAACTTAAAACTCATAAAATTATGAGCCAGTTAATGTGGGATAGTAAGTGGAAATATATTGCACAATTTAAAACGTAAACTCAAAAATGAGGAAGCTCGTTGATGCCATAACCTGAATCCTCCGCATCTACAAATGACTTTTTTAAGAAGAGTCAGATTTACATTTGATTACAAATGTGAAAATATGACGCCAACATTGTAGATTTAAAGTCAGTCATTATGCTTAACTCCGAAGAAGAGAAAAACCAGGGAAACGCCAAAACCTTCGTTATTAACACAATACAGAATATGGCCGAAGGTGAGGAAACCAATGAGGCAACCATCAGTGAACTAAAAAAAGCATTATTAATGTGTCCTCCTGCTTTACAAATAAACTTTCAATTTACTACCGCAGGAATGAAAGCACTGGCAGAAGCTTCAAAACCCCATTCTTTACTGACCTCTCTTACACTTTTTAACTGTCATATCACGGATGAAAAAACAGCGACATTCGCAAAGACTTTAAAAGAGCTTCATTCATTAACTTCTCTTGATCTTTCTCATAACCAAATCAATGCCCCAGGAGCAACAAGACTGGTAAGGGCTTTGCCAGACAATAATGCAATCCTTAATCTTTCTAACAATACAATCGGTAAGGAAGAGATAACTGATCTGGCAACGTCTTTAAAACAAAATACTTTTTTAAAGATTCTCAATCTTTCTGGAAATCAAATCGATAACGAAGGCGCAACAATACTGGCAGACTTTTTTTTACAAAACAATGATACGCTAACCGATCTTAACCTCTCTGGCAATGAAATCGGTTCTCAAGGTAGACAAAAACTGGCAAACGCATTACCTCATTCCTCGCTAACCACCCTTAAGCTCTTTAATAAAAAAATCGGTGCTATAGATGGAGAAGCCTTTGCAAATGCTTTACAAGATAATATTACCCTCACTCAACTTGATTTGAAAATGAGATCCATTTCTCCCACGATCGACGAGATAATCAAAACAATAAATAAAAAGATCCAACGTAATCTAGATATTAAAAAAATTAAAGAGGACACCGAATCCTCTTTTGCTCTATTAATAAATACCGTGCTTAAAGAAGACGATGAAAATGCCTGTTTGATGACAGAAGATTTATTGAACAAGGCAGAAGAGAAGATAAGTAATTATCATCTTTCTGCAATCCGGTTGTTACATGAACTGTGGATAGATTTCATGATAGCCGCGCCTCATCGCTATGAAATAAATAATGCGCTACATTTGCTTAACAAGAACAAGCTATTGTATCCAAAACAGCAAGAGCAATTAAAAAAAATTACTTTAATCTATTTTGGCGAACTCCTGGAGGAACAAAATAGCAAAAAGGAAAATTCATGGTATAGCTATAAAGAATTATTATTAGGACTCTCGCTTATTAATAATCCTGATGAAGATACGCAGGCATTAATTAAAAGAAGTTTCTGGGCTTATTTTAATCCTGGGGCTCATAACTCATCACTTGCGTTACCGGATGAAGAAAGCATTATAGAAGCACTAATAAATCATAGCGATTCTCCGGAATCACTTCTGAGCGAAGCGCCTCAACTCGATAAAGCCATTTATTCGCTTATCCATGCTGTGCTTACTAACTCTTCTAAACAAGACTCTCAGCATAAAGCCATCGATTTATTGCTCTTACTCCAAAACAACAGTAAAGAAAAAGATGCTTTATTACTTGATGGCCTCTCTCTTTATTTTGAATATAAACCACACGGTCCTTTTAACTTTCTCGATGTTTACCGTTTCATACAGCAGAATGTATCCATTGAAATAAATGAAGACAGTGCAAAGAATAAACTGATTGAATATTACCAAAATATCAAACAACCTCTTGCGAAAACGCCGACCTTTTCAATAAAAAACAACTCTAAAAATTCTTTTTTTCAACCCCTGAATAATAATTCAAACAACGAACAAAACCTGCAACCTGCTCCCAAATAATAGTAATCGTTCGTAGGCGTCATTGCAAAGACAAAGTCATTCCTGTGAAAACGGGAATCCAATCTCAACTTCCCTCATCACTTTGCTTGAGAGAAAATCCCCGCCTTTCCCGGGGATGACCTATATAAAAATCACAGAAAGGCAAATAATTTCAAATAAATCAATTACCCATGAGTTGCAAAAAAATGAAAAGGTCTCTCAAGGACAAGTCGCGGTTCGTGGGCATCAGAACATATAGAACAGCAAAGAACACCACCTATCGCTTCATGATGATGCGCTTATCCTCGCCCTCAAGAACAGCGGTTTTACGCGCAGTTTGATAAGCGCCGAAAGCAGGCATTGTCTTTAAAAAAGAGCTGCTGCACCGTTCTTTGAAAAAAATAAAAGACCTTACTTAATTTTTCTTCCTGCCATTTATCATACTTCCATTAAATCTTTTTCTTTTTCATTAAGTACGGCATCAACATCAGCAATGTACTTGTCAGTAAGTTTCTGAATGATTTCTCCGGCTCGGCGTTCTTCATCTTCAGAAATTTCTTTGGTTTTTACCAAATCCTTAAGATGATTATTTGCATCACGACGAATATTGCGTATCGCCACGCGACCTTGTTCACCTTCTGCCCTTACAACTTTAATCAACTCCTTCCGACGTTCCTCAGTTAAAGGAGGCATAGGTACACGGATTGCGCTGCCAGCTGTTGCAGGATTTAAACCTAAATCAGAAGTTAAAATTGCTTTTTCAATTGCAGCAACCATGGATTTTTCCCAAGGTGTCACTAATAAGGTACGAGAATCACTACTTGTAATATTGGCAACCTGATTTAATGGTGTCGGATTACCATAATAATCTACTTGAACATGATCAAGAAGGCTTGCATTAGCTCGGCCAGTACGAATTTTAGTTAAATCATTTTGTAAAGTTTCAACTGTTTTTTTCATTCGTTTTTCAGTATCTTGCTTAATCTCATTGATCATGCTCTGCTCCTACCAAAGTTCCTATTCGTTCACCTAGAACAATTTTTTTCAACGCACCTGATTCTGCCATATTAAATACTTGTAAAGGCATGCCATGATCCTGACATAAACAAATGGCTGTGGAATCCATAACTTGTAATCCATCTCGTAAAACCTGCTTGTAGGTAAGTGAGTCATAACGAGTGGCCTGCGGATTTTTAACAGGATCGTCCGAATAAATGCCGTCAACCTTAGTTGCTTTTAATACTATATCAGCACCTACTTCAATCGCTCTTAAACAGGCGGCAGAATCTGTAGTAAAAAAAGGATTTCCTGTGCCTGCGGCAAAAATAACCACATGACCATTACGTAGATGGGTCATTGCCTTACGACGATGATAAGGATCAACAACACCTAACATGGGAATTGCTGACATGATTCGCGCAGGTAAATCTATACGTTCCAGAGCGTCACGCATAGCTAAAGCATTCATGACCGTTGCCAGCATGCCCATATGATCACCAGTTACCCGGCCTAAACCTGCTTCAGAGAGCGCTTTGCCACGAAACAGATTACCCCCGCCAATTACCAACCCGACTTCAACACCCATGTGAATCAGTTCAGCAACCTCATTGGCAATTCGATCAAGCACAGAAGGGTCTATACCAAATTGAGCTTTACCCATCAAGGCTTCGCCACTACATTTCAGCAGGATACGCTTGTACTTTAATTGCAAAGAATTAGCATGCATCATTGATCACGAACCTGAGCCATCACCTCTTCTACAAAGTTATCTTCTTTCTTCTCAATACCTTCGCCCACTTCAAAACGAATAAAAGAAAGAACTTCGGCATTTTTCTCTTTAAGTAATTGTCCTACTTTTTTGCCAGGATCTTTTACAAAAGGTTGACCAAGTAAACTTACCTCATCAATAAATTTGTTAATTCGGCCTTCAATCATTTTATCGATAATTTCTTGTGGCTTACCACTTTCCCGTGCCTGAGCAGTAAAAATATCGCGTTCGTTCTCAATAGCTTCAGCGGGAACCTGCTCGCTACTGACAACCATAGGACGACTGGCTGCAATATGCATCGCTACATCTTTTGCCAAAGACTCATCACCATTTTTTAAGGCAACCATGACACCTATTCGGCTACCATGTAAATAAGTACCAATAACCCCTTCACAAGACATTTTCACTAATCGGCGTAATTTTATATTTTCACCAATTTTGGCAACTAATTCCTGTCTGCCCTGCTCAACGGTAGTACTCGAATCCGCCATAATTTCATTGGCCAGAACATTAACGTCTTCACTGGAGGACTGCAACGCAGTTTCCGCAACTTTATTAGCAAAGGCGGTGAAATTTTCATCCCGAGCCACAAAATCAGTTTCACTATTGACTTCAAGCATAACAGCCGAACGGGTATCAGCAGAACGAACAATAACAATCACACCTTCAGCAGCAATCCGGTCTGCTTTCTTATCTGCCTTGGCCTGACCCGCCTTGCGCATCTCGGAAATCGCTAATTCAATATCACCATTGGTAGCAACCAAAAACTTTTTGCATTCCATCATACCGGCACCGGTACGTTCACGTAATTGCATAACTAATGCTGCACTAATCGACATCTTCAATCCTCCACATAGCAAAAAGAGACAGCTCCATGAGAAATCATCAATGGCACTGTCTCTTATGATAATTATTCTGCTGCTTTATTTGATTCCTGTTCCGTTACGGCAATCTCAACGAACTCAGCATCTGATGAAATTCCACCGACAGTATTGCCTCGTTTGGCATCAAGAATAGCATCAGCAACACAACGAACGTAGATATCTACTGCACGCATAGAATCATCATTAGCAGGAATGACGTAATCAATGTTACTTGGACTGTTGTTTGTATCAACGACACCAATCACTGGAATTTTTAATCGACGAGCTTCTTCAACAGCGATATGTTCAAAGCCGACATCAACAACAAAAAGCGCATCGGGTAAACCACCCATGTCTTCAATACCGCCTAGTCCTCGCTCCAATTTTTCCAATTCTCTGGCCAGCATTAAAGCTTCTTTTTTAATCATCGAATTAAATGCACCTTTATCGCGCATTTCTTTTAATTCTTTCAAGCGGAAAATCGACTGACGAACTGTTTTATAGTTAGTTAACATACCACCGAGCCAACGGTGATCGACATAAGGCATACCACAACGTCTGGCATGATTACGAATGCTTTCCTGAGCGGCTCTTTTTGTTCCTACAAATAAAATTTTTGCCTTATTTGCTGCCAAACGACCCACATAATTGATGACATCGCTCAACATCGGCATTGTTTTTTCTAAGTTAATTATATGAATCTTATTCCTTGAACCAAAAATGTACTCGGCCATTTCAGGATTCCAGTAACAGGTTCTGTGGCCAAAATGAGCACCGGCTTCAAGCAGTTCACGCATACTAACGTTCATTTAATTCTCCAGGGTTAAGCCTCCACCTTTCCCATACGGAACCCATTTGGGACCCATCCGCATGTGACGAAAAGTGTGTGTAGTTAAAAAGCGCATTCTTTATATCACAAGCGGGACCCGTCAGCAATGTAATTATTTGTTAAACAGGCATTTTCACTAAAAATAGTTCACTAATTAAGGAGTATTTACAGCAAATTACCGACTAAATGAGTTACCGGCTTGATCTTGAAACCATTTAGCAACAGCTAATAATAAAAATTCTCCTGTTCATCAAAACAAGAGAGCAAAAAGTTAACAAACAGCAGTAAGGAATTATGCAAAATTTTACAACTCCATCTATAATCACCTTGTTAACTTTCAAATAACTGATAACTTAAGGATAATAAAATGAATAAGAAATTCCGTTTCATTGCTTTCGCTTTTTCTTTAATCCTGAGCCAATTGACGTTTGCTGAAACAGCAGCCCCTGCTACTGCGGCTACTCAGCAATCCACATCTTGTGGCTGTAATGGTGACAAAATGAAACATATGATTGACTCGTTAAAACTTGACGAGGCTCAACAGACAAAGCTTCAAACCATTAAGGAACAAACCAAAGCGACCATAAAAGCTAACTGGCAGCAAATGAAAGCGCTTCGTTCACAAATGAATCAGTTAATCCAATCTGACACAATCGACCAGACAAAATTGGACAGTCTGATTAATCAGAAAAAAGAACTGGTAGGCAATATGATAAAAGTAAAAATCATGGCCAAACATCAAATCTATAATTTATTAAATGCCCAACAAAAAACTCAATATCAACAAATGATAAACCAATGGGAAGACAATGGAATGCATCATCGTTGTCATTAATATCTGCGGCCTATCTTTCAGAGGATGGATAGGCTTTCCCTACCCTTGCATTGCTCAGTGAATCAACATTAAATCAGCATGCAGCAAAAGAACGAGATGATATTACTGGTAATCTTGTGCTACTATTTAATTTTTTGCGGGTTAAAATATGGCAGTGACAATTAAAACCTCTCAAGAAATTGAGAAAATGCGAGTAGCTGGTAAATTAGCTGGTGAGGTATTGGAAATGATAGGCCCTTATGTTAAAGAGGGTGTCACCACTGACGAATTAAATTCAATCTGTCACGATTATATTGTTAATGAACAACAGGCAATTCCGGCACCATTAAATTACAATGGTTTTCCTAAATCTATTTGCACATCTATTAATCATGTTGTTTGCCATGGAATCCCAAGTAAAAAAACGCTAAAAAGCGGTGATATCATCAACATTGATGTGACTGTGATTAAGGACGGTTATCATGGCGATACCAGCAAAATGTTTTTTATTGGCGAGCCATCTATTAAGGCCAAACATGTTGTCAATATTGCTCATGAATGTCTGTTTATCGGCATTGACATGGTAAAACCTGGAGTACGCTTAGGTGACATAGGGTATGCAATTCAACATCATGCTGAAAAAAATCGCTGTTCGGTAGTGCGTGAATATTGTGGTCATGGCATTGGCCGTATCTTCCACGAAGATCCCCAGGTACTGCATTATGGCACGCCGGGAACAGGCGAAATTTTACGGGAAGGTATGACCTTTACCATTGAACCAATGATTAATGCAGGTAAACACCATACTCGTCTGCTTCCCGATCATTGGACCGTTGTCACTAAAGATCATAGCCTGTCAGCCCAATGGGAACATACGCTGTTGGTCACGAAAGATGGCGTTGAAATACTAACCTTAAGAAAAGAAGAAAAATACCCGCTACCCTCTTAAAACAGTGTAAGCTCTTTCAACCCTCTCTAATCAATGAAATCAGAACGTTTAAACCTGAGCATTAAATTGGGACTCAGGTTGTGGTTGCATACTTGCTTTAACTTGTGATGACGAATTTCCAAATACACCCGATCGTCGTTTTTTTAGTAAAAAATATTTGCTTTTTTGGCTAACATTACCTGATCTATTACAATTTATTTACCCTCATAAACTTTAATAAACAATATTTTCTTATCGCGAATAAAAAAAACTCTCCTCCAAAAAAATATAATCAATTAACGACGGTTTTTAAAAAAATCAGCCAATAACTCAGCGCAATCTTTTTGCATAATTCCCTCATCAATTTGTACTTGATGATTTAAAGGATAACCCTGTAATAGATTATAAACGGAGCCAGCGGCGCCTGCCTTGAAATCTCTCGTAGCAAAAACCAGACGTTGGATACGCGCATGTACCAAGGTTCCGGCGCACATGGCACAAGGCTCCAGCGTCACATACAAAGTAGTATCCGGGAGACGATAATTTTGCAATCGCAAAGCGGCTTCACGGATAGCAATAAGTTCTGCATGAGCGCTGGGATCTTTAATTTGCATTACCTGATTCCAGCCACGTCCTAATAACTGGTTATCAGCAGCAACCAGAACTGCCCCTACAGGAACTTCCCCTTGTTCCTGTGCTTTGAGAGCAAGTTCGTAAGCCTGTCTCATCCAGAAAGAATCGCTCATTCCCATTCAATGGTTGCGGGTGGCTTGCCAGAGATATCATAAGTCACGCGTGAAACACCAGCTACTTCATTAATAATACGATTGGATACTTTGGCTAAAAAATCCCAGGGAAGATGAGCCCAGTGCGCTGTCATAAAATCCACTGTTTCAACTGCACGCAAACAAATCACATAATCATAACGCCTTCCATCACCCATGACTCCCACGCTTTTTACGGGCAAAAATACAGCAAACGCCTGACTAACCTTCTGATACAGGTTTGCATTTTGCAATTCATCAAGAAAAATAGCGTCAGCACGGCGTAGAATATCCGCATATTCTTTTTTAACTTCGCCCAGAATACGCACACCCAAACCAGGCCCCGGAAAGGGATGACGATACACCATGGCATAAGGCAAACCCAGTTCCAAACCAACTTTACGTACTTCGTCTTTAAATAATTCGCGAATTGGCTCTAATAATTTTAAATGCATTGTCTCAGGTAAACCACCCACATTGTGATGTGATTTAATCACCGCCGCAGACGTATTCGTTTTCGTGGCTGCTGATTCAATGACATCAGGATATATAGTACCCTGAGCTAGCCATTTGACCAGAGGTAAATGTTGAGCCTGCGCATCAAACACTTCAATAAAAGTATGGCCGATAATTTTTCGCTTTCTCTCAGGACAATCTACTCCTTGCAAAGCCTGTAAAAATTGTTCTTCTGCATTAACACTAATAACTCGTATTCCCATATGCTGGACAAAGGTCGCCATAACCTGTTCAGCCTCGTTCAAACGAAGTAGTCCAGTATCCACAAAGACACAACTAAGCTGATCACCAATAGCACGATGTAATAAAGCAGCAACCACAGAAGAATCGACTCCCCCCGAAAGCCCTAACAGAACATGTTCTTTACCTACCTGTTGTCGAATTTTTATTATTGCCTGTTCAATAATATTATCCGCAGTCCAGGTCGTTTTCGCCTTACAAATATCGACTACAAATCGCTCTAAAATACGTAAACCCTGACGCGTATGAGTCACTTCGGGATGAAATTGGAGACCATACCAGTGTTTTGCTTCATTGGCCATGCCCGCTATGGGTGCGTTTCGTGTTTCACAGATAACAACAAAATGAGGAGGGAGAACAGTTACCTTGTCCCCATGACTCATCCACACATCCAACAAAGCATCACCTTCTGCTGTTGTTCGATCTTCGATACTATCCAGTAATTGACTATGGCCATGCAAGCGCAATTCAGCATACCCAAATTCGCGGATACTGGAAGATTGCACTTCTCCACCAAGCTGTACTGCCATCGCCTGCATACCGTAACAGATACCCAGCAAAGGTAAACCTGATTCAAACACCCACATGGGGGCACGGGGATTACTATTTTCGGTGACTGTTGAAGGACCTCCTGACAAAATAATCCCACAAGGAGATAACGCTTGCAGGGAAGTGATATCGATGTCATGGGGATAAATTTCACAATATACGCCCAGTTCGCGAACACGCCTTGCAATGAGCTGGGAATACTGTGATCCAAAATCAAGAATCACAACAGGTTGTTCTGTAATCGCTTTCATAATCAATTGTCAACCTGATAATTAGGAGCCTGTTTGGTAATGCTGACATCATGAACGTGAGACTCTCGCATGCCTGCATGAGTCACTTGCACAAACGCCGCCTTTTTATGAAGCTCGGTAATAGTACTGCAACCAGTATATCCCATGCAGGAACGTAATCCTCCCATCATCTGATGAATAATAGTTTGTGCAGCCCCTTTATAAGGTACACGTCCTTCAATTCCTTCAGGAACCAATTTTTCAGCGCCCTGACTTACATCCTGAAAATAACGATCACTTGATCCTTGCGCTTGTGCCATAGCACCAATAGATCCCATACCACGATAGCTTTTATAAGTACGTCCTTGATAAAGTTCGATTTCGCCCGGTGACTCCTCCGTACCAGCAAACATTCCTCCTAACATAACCGTATAAGCGCCCGCAGCTAACGCTTTACATACATCGCCTGAAAAACGAATGCCACCATCTGCAATAATCGGCACCCTGCCTTTAAGACCCTCTGCAACATTGGCAATGGCAGAAATCTGAGGTACACCAACACCTGTAACAATTCTTGTAGTACAAATAGAACCAGGACCAATCCCTACTTTTACAGCGTCAACACCTGCTTCAACCAGATCTAAAGCGGCTGTGGCTGTGGCAATGTTACCGCCAATAACCTGAATATCAGGATATTGTTTTTTTATCCATTTCACTCTATTTAAAACCCCTTGAGAATGACCGTGCGCTGTATCCACAATTAACACATCAGCACCTGCCTCAACCAACGCAGCAACACGTTCCTCCGTTCCCTCACCAACACCAACGGCCGCGCCAACACGTAATTGCTCTGCACTATCTTTACAAGCAAACGGATTTTCCTTTGCTTTCTGAATATCCTTCACGGTAATTAAGCCACGTAAGTTAAACGCATCATTAACCACCAATAATTTTTCCAGACGATGCTTATGTAACAAACTACGAATTTCTTCACGACTTGCGCCTTCTTTAACTGTCACCAAACGCTCTTTAGGTGTCATCACAGCGGCAACAGGTAAAGAAAGATTCGTTTCAAAACGGATATCCCGGCTGGTAACAATTCCGATTAAAAACTCACCATCAACCACAGGAACACCGGAAAAATGGTGTTTGGCCATTACAGCTAACAATTCTTTAACGGTAACATTGGGAGTGACTGAAACAGGATCTTTGACCATGCCACTTTCAAATTTCTTTACTTTACGTACTTCATCAGCCTGAGCAGCGATACCCATATTTTTATGGATAATACCAATGCCACCTTCTTGTGCCATGGCAATAGCCAAACGAGCTTCAGTAACAGTATCCATAGCAGCAGATATTAGAGGAATATTCAATTCAATTTCACGAGTCAGGCGTGTCTTTAACGAAACTTCTTTAGGCAAGACAGTTGAGTGGGCAGGAACTAACAATACATCATCAAAAGTTAGTGCCTGTTGTACAATAGAAAGCGCCATACCACACTCCGATAATTAAATTAACCCAACATTATACAACTATTATGAAAAATGATAAATAATTGACTACAAATTAACCAATCAATAATTAGATTTCTTCTGCATAATTAGCATTCAATACAATAAAAAACATCAATTTGTTTATTATTAAAACTATATGTATACTATATATAACAAATTACTAACCAAGCAAGGACGCCATCATGAAAAAAATACTCATGCTTGCAATAATTGTTACTTCATCTGCTTTCGTTACCGGCTGTGCTTTTACCAACTGTGGTTATTCTTACTGCACATCCTGCTGCAATGAAACGGTGAATTGTTGTGGTTCTAATGGATGGTATTAATATCAGTTAAGCCATGGTTTCAAACCATGGCTTAATTAATTTTTAATGAAAACCATGAACGTGATGATGAGGTAAAGGAAGAAGTACGCCAAATTTTTGAAAGGAAATAAATTGAGTTGGGGCAAATAATATAGTTATTTTTGCATTGTTCTCATTTATTTTATTAATCAGACTGCTCCTATCAAGTCACTGTGTTTTTGGTGTGGCCATTTTTCCTTGTAATTGCATCCTTGGCGCTATTTTTCCTTTTATCAAGGTTTTCATTTTGTTGTGAAATTTTTCCCTAATATCACTTAACTCACTTCGTTGTTCTTTGGTTAAGAATCCTCAGCTCCTCTTGAATTATCAAACCAAGAATAACTAATTTTTGTAATAATCTTATGACAACAATAAAAAATATTGTAACAAGACCGTTACATCATTTTTATATCCGGGATGGAGAAAGATAATTAAAGAATCACGCTTGTTAAAACGCGCGTTAATTAATTTATGAAAATTAATTTTCCAGCAATAGAAATTGAGCTTGAAATGACCAAACAATAACGTGTAAACTGAGGTAATATTTAATCGGTCGACTAACAGGAAGGGTTCAGCGTTGGCTAAAATTATTGTGGTGACATCTGGCAAAGGCGGCGTAGGCAAAACAACTACTTCAGCAGCTATTTCTTCAGGTCTTGCTATGCAGGGTCATAAAACCGTGGTGATTGACTTTGACATAGGACTCAGAAATCTGGACATTATTATGGGTTGTGAACGCCGGGTCGTTTATGATTTTATTAATGTTATTAATGGCGAAGCCAGTTTGAATCAAGCCTTAATTAAAGATAAACGTCTTCCGCACCTCTTTATCCTGCCAGCCTCACAAACGAGAGATAAAGATGCATTAACTATAACAGGCGTTGAAAAAGTCCTCACCGATCTCGCTAATGAATTTGATTATATTGTATGTGATTCTCCTGCAGGTATCGAAACGGGAGCGCACATGGCCATGTATTTTGCCGATCATGCGATTATCGTAACCAATCCTGAAGTGTCTTCAGTGAGAGACTCCGATCGAATTTTAGGTATTTTGGCCAGTAAAACCAAACGGGCTGTTGAAAACAAAAGTCCTGTACAAGAGCATCTTTTATTAACCCGATACGATCCTGAGCGGGTAGAAAAAGGTGAGATGTTGTCTGTTGAAGATGTTAAAGAAATTCTTGCTATTCCCCTCATGGGCGTTATTCCGGAATCAAAAGCAGTTCTAAAAGCATCCAACACAGGGACGCCGGTCATTTTAGATGAAACCAGTGATGCTGGCCTTGCTTATCAGGATGCTATAGCGCGTTTTCTGGGAGAAAGCAGGCCCATGCGTTTTGTTCATTGTGAGCGGAAAGGCATTTTACGCCGCTTATTCAGCAAAAACAAAGAGGATATGCCAGCATGAGCTTATTTAACTATTTAAGAAAGCGTAATAGTACTGCCTCTGTTGCCAAGGAACGGCTGCAAATTATTATTTCACATGAACGTTCACAGCGTAACACCCCTGATTATTTACCAAAACTCCAGGAAGAAATCCTGGCTGTTATTGCAAAATACGTCCGCATTAATCGTGATCAAGTGAGTGTCAATCTGGAAAGAATGGGAGATAACGCTGTGCTTGAACTCAATGTTACCATGCCTGATGAAGCATTAGAAAATACATGACAAATAGAGAATCAACTCACAACTCATCACAAGTAAATTTTTCAGAGTCCATTTAACAACTGATGACAAATGGCTTTTACAACCGTTTATCGCCAATAAGACACATTAATTTTAACTTATATACAAATATAAAAAACGTCTTCACGAGAATGATTCAAAATAATATAGAATGGAGGTTTAACCAATCCTACAAAAAGAGCGGGTTATTCAGCTGGCAGGCAATCCTCTCTCAATATAATCCGATGCCAGGATCAGGCCACTGAGGATTACTTTGCTCAATCAGGCTTATTTTCCATTGCCCTTTCTTAGACTAACGGTTATGGGGTGATCTGCCCTTTTCCATTACATCCCTTCCAAATAATCCATAAAAAAACCTGCATTTGCAGGTTTTTATTAAATTACTTTGCAGCCACGACTTGTACTTGTAAATTAGCAATCACATCACTATGAACATGTACTTCAATTACATACTCACCAACAGAATGAATGGGGCCTTCTGGCATAACAATTTCACGTTTACTTACTTCAATTGATTTTGCAACCAAAGCATCTTTAACTTCATTAGGTCCTACCGAACCATAAAGCTTACCTTCATCACTTGCCATTGCAGCAATAACTACAGTAATATCATTTAGCTTGGCCGCCCGTTGCTCAGCAGTGGCTTGTGCCTGTTTCGCTTTTTTCTCAAGTTCAGCACGACGCTCTTCAAAATGTTTGATATTATTTTCTGTGGCAAACACGGCTTTATTTTGTGGAATAAGAAAATTGCGCCCATAGCCTGCTTTCACATTGACTTTATCACCCAAGTTTCCTAAATTTCTAACTTTTTCTAATAAAATAACTTCCATCTTATTACCCCTTAGTCTCTTTCTTATCTGCTCTGGAAAACAGATGTAACCTAAAATTAAACAAACTATCTAAAGCACCCAAAATAGTGTAAACAGGAACTATAACAAAAGGCAGCAAAGCTAAAAGAATAATTAATAGTAATAACGTAATTACCCCTTTGTCTTTTTTAGCCAAAATGTCAAGGCATAAACTTAAACCTGCACACACATAATAAGTAACAAGTACCGGTAAACAACTTAAAGCTACTGGATGATGCTGATAGGCACCTATCACAACAGCGCCAAGTAACAGGACGCCAAAGTTACTGGCACGAAACCCAAGCATTTCCTCTTTAAATCCGCCCGGATAAAACAACCTGGCTTGTATAGAACGCGCTAATAATAGCGACATAGCCATTGATAACATCAGACTTAAAGCCTGAATCCCTACCAAAGTATTGGCAACAGTCTGATTGAACACAGCATTATCATTTAATAAACCAGAAACGGAATCAGAACCTTTATATTCCAATTCCTTTACCATCATTTGAAAATAATGGTATTGGTTCGCGATAAATTCAGGAGCTAGCCAATGTATTAAAAGAATAGCCAGTAATGCCTGCAAAACAATAAAACTTCCTGTGACACGCCAACTGGTTGTACTGTGTAAAATCCCGGCAGTTAGATAACAGGGTAACACTGCTAACAACGCAGTAACAGCAGCAGCATAAAATGGCATGGACAGCGACGATAAAGTCAATATAGCCACAAAAGCCGCTATAAATCCTTTAAAACCATCAAACCAACCCTTGCGTAACGTTATTAAAGCAACAATTGCAACAGATAACCAAACAGCAAAAGGTATTATAGCTAAAACCACTATGCCTATAAGCGCATAACGGTCATTTTCTATTAAAAAATGACCTTGCTTACCTAAAAAATCGCCCAAACGAGCCATTTTCAACGATGACTGTCGCAATAAGGCAGCAGCCCAAGAAATCTCGCTTGCTTGATGGCCTTGGCCAGCTGGCGTTGAAAGCGGGTTTGGGTGCCTGTGATACGACTAGGTACTATTTTACCAGTTTCAGTAATATAATTTTTTAATAGATTGATATCTTTGTAGTCGATTTCATTAGAGCCATCAGCGCTGAAACGACACATTTTTTTACGACGAAAATATGATCCTGACATGGTTACTTCCCCTTATGCTGCTCGCTCGTCTTTTTCTTTTTTCATTAATGCAGATTGACCAGTAATCGCAGCTTTTTGATTGATGATTAAATTTCTTAAAATTGCATCATTAAATTTAAATGCATTTTTTAATTCATCAAGAGCTGTCTGGTTGCATTCGATATTCATTAAAACATAATGAGCTTTGTGTACATCTTTAATTGCATAAGCCAGTTGCCTGCGTCCCAAATCTTCTTTACGATGAATAAGTCCTGAATGCTTCGCAATGATCCCTTCATAGCGCTCTACCATTGCTGGTACCTGCTCGCTTTGATCGGGATGCACCAGAAACATAATTTCATAATGTCTCATTGGTATCTCCTTGTG
This sequence comes from Legionella fairfieldensis ATCC 49588, assembly GCF_000621525.1. GTDB lineage: Bacteria > Pseudomonadota > Gammaproteobacteria > Legionellales > Legionellaceae > Tatlockia > Tatlockia fairfieldensis. Next base: position 57,885 of record NZ_KK211300.1, read on the forward strand.
GATTATAGCCTTTCCTAAAACTGGTCAGGATAAGGCAAGGTTTAAAAAACGCACAATGTTAACTGATTTTTTAGTGAGTAGCAAACTTTATAAAAGTAAGTTTATTAATTAATTAAAAAATCATTCATTAAAATACTGCGATGGGAAAACAACTCTCATGGAAAACTGCTCCTATCTTGCGAAAATAATTCAACCAGAACTCCCTATTACTGGCCATTAGAGTTAACAGGAGACAACTCAATATAATTTATCCTTGGGCCAGACAAAAAATAGCCATTGACGCGAATTTTGAATTTTTTGTCTGGCACAAACCTGATTAATTTAGGAAACGGCGGGGATTCGCCCGTGTTAAAACTTATTTTCAAAAATATAGCGTAACGGCTTGCCTGATTCAGTAAATTTCTTTTATTATCAAATAGTAATGAAAAGGGCAGTCAGATTGGAAAAGTTAGCTATGTGTTCGAAAAATCATTGCTTTTGAACTGCCCATGCGATATAACGTATTAAAAACTAAAGAGGTTTTGCATGAACATAGTGACTATTCCTTTTGAAGAACCATTAACTGTTTGCGTTAAGGGCGAAATTGTACAGGTTATCGCTTTTAAAACTCTGGAACATGGTAATGTGAAATTTGGGGTGCAGGCTCCCCGCTCTATTGAAGTACATCGTGAAGAAATTTATCATGCCATTAAACAAAAACAGCAAAATCTCACTATAGAATAATAAATTTGATGCGGTTTTTTGCCAGTAAAACTTTATTTACAGCATGTCTTATATGTGTATTATCGTCCGTGGCCTTCGCTGTTAATTATTTTATATTTAAATACCCCGGGGTAGATTACTTCCCTCCAGGTACGTACCTGATAGCGATTATTTTATTTTTAATTTTGCTGGGAACTTATATTCTATTTGGTACAAATAGTCTGTATTTTCTAACCATCCGGGAATTAATTTACTTTCTTTTAGTCATGACTGTTATTGTTTTTGCAACTTGTGCTGTGCAATTTACTCCATTTCATCCTATTGATAGACAATTAATAGCTATAGATAACACGTTATCCATAAATTTACAAAAAATTATGGCATGGACATCTACTCAGCCAAAATTTAAAGAAGTACTTTTATTAAGCTATTGCAGTTTGCCCTATCAAATGTGTTACATACCGCTCGCGCTTATTGTGCTACAAAAATATGGTTATGTGAGAGAATATTATGCTCTACTTCTTTCCACCACATTCATTGGTTTTTTAATTTATTATTTCCTGCCGACAATGGGGCCAGCGAGTTTCATTTCAAGCTCCTATTTCTTTCAGGAACAGTACGCAACGGGCCTAAAATTCAACGAGCTTCATCATTATCAATTACCGTCAACCATCGAAGGCGGGCTGATTTCCATGCCTTCTTTTCATACCATCTGGGCCTGGCTCTGCCTTTATACAGTCCGCTGTTGGCCTCTTGTTTTTATTTTATTATTGCCAATTAATTTATTATTAATTGCTGCCTGTGTATTACTAGGATGGCATTACTTCATCGATCTGATCGGTAGTCTTATTGTTCTGTTAGTAGCACATAGTGTTTACTTTTATTGCGTAAAGCAATACAACACTACTGATAATGATTGCCAGGTCAGGTAATTTTTCGAGGTATTCCCGTGGGATAATCCAATTCGTCTTTTATTACTTTCCTGTTTATTTTTGCCGCCGTGATTTTACTTAATTGTTTGTGCATTAAATAATTTAAATTGTTATTCTTATACTCCAAAAGTAATGGATAGACCTGAATATAGAGGTCTTTATTAAGGTAACCTGATTTTATCGACTCATTGACCACACGTACTGGTGTACCTACCGTAACTAGATCAAACAAATATTCAATATCTTCCGGCATCATTCGGATACAACCAGCACTCACTCGCGCCCCTACCCCATCACGACGATTGGTTCCATGAATGAGATAAGTCGACCACCCCAAGCGCAAAACATGTCGCCCTAAAGGATTACCCTCACCGGGTGGAAAACTATCAGGGATCGGCGTACCATTTTTTGCAGCTTCAGCACGTACATTAGCCGTTGGGCGCCAAACAGGGGATCTTTCTTTAAAGGTTACTTTTGTAGTACCTATGGGCGTTGTCCATCCTTCTCGTCCAATTCCAACTGGCATAGTAATTACTATATTGTCATTCGGCGGATAGTAATATAAACGATATTCAGGCAAATTAATTACCAACCCCGTGCGCGATCCTTTTGGCAGAATAAATTGGGAAGGAATAAGAAGACGAGTGGCGGGAGGTAACGGTCTTACTGGGTCTACTCGCGGGTTTGCTCTGACCATTTCATAATAGCCAATATCATAACGTATCCCTACATCACTGAGCGTTTCGCCTGCTTCTGAATGAGTGTACTCAATTTGCCCCACCAGGTCACCTGTTAAAGGTAGAACAAGATTTATCCCCCAGCTTGAGTTCCAAACTGATAAAAGTAATATTAAAATTTGTACATATTTTAAGGACATAATTAATTATTTACCGGAATGACAACCCAAGAATATCTGCTCAATTAACTAAAAAGCAACCATAGTCCGCTTAATAAGCGATGCTGGACTCATAATTGTATACCAACCTGAAACTCAGAAGGTATTAATCAGATAATACCGCGGAACTCCGCGGTATATCGCAATAAGATCAAGCTGTATTTGACTATTTATTGCCAAATAGCCCTTATTACCTAATTAAAACAGTCCTTGTTTTAAATAGATTCCAAACTGGCATCCGCTTTAAAACGCTCTCCATATTGACTTGCCAATTTGGTAAAAAGTTCATTAAGCTTGTCATGACCAAAGTGTTTGGCATAATTCATAGGCCCGCCACGAAACGGCGCAAAACCGGTGGCAAATATCATACCGCCATCCAATAAATCACTATCAGCAACCACCTTTTCGCGCAGGCAAGCGGCTGCTTCATTAACCATACGCAGAATTAAACGATTCGCAATCTCTTGATTTGATTTATTGGCTTTCAATTTCCGTTTGACAGGCTTACCGTTTTTATAATGATAAAAACCTTCCCCGGACTTACGCCCCAGCTTGCCTTCTTTTACCATTTGCCTCAATTTTTCCGGAACAGTACCCCCAAAATGGGCAGTTAAATTCTCAGCAACAGCAAGGCACACATCCATACCCACGGTATCAGCTAACTCCACAGGCCCCATTACCATGCCAAACGAGGTGGCAGCCTCATCGATTTCTTCAGCACTGTAACCTTCTTCAAGCAGTTGCACACACTCCATTAAATAAGGGGTTAGCACCCGATTAATTAAAAAGCCGGGACTTGATTTTACAGGTAAAGGCAAGCGACCAATCTGGTTAACGAACGAACAAGAATGCTGCGTAATCATTTTTTTGGTTTTAGGACTACTTACTACTTCTACTAATTCCATTTTGGCAACTGGATTAAAAAAATGAATACTCACCAGACGTGTCGGATCAGCCATTATCTGGCTAATTTCATCCAAAGGAATACTGGATGTATTAGTCGCTATAATTGCAGTTTTTTTAGCCTGAGCTTCAACTTGTTTCATGATAGCCTGTTTAACGTCCAGGTTTTCAAAGACCGCTTCAATAATTACATCGGCACGTCCAATACCATGGCCGTCCGGATCAGCCACCAATCTGTCCATTGCAGCCTGAATCAAGCGCGGTTGACGCAATTTCTTTTTAAACAACTTATAGGCACGCCCCATTGCAGGAGCAATTTGCGCATAGGATTTATCCTGCAAAGTCACGTGAAGACCTCGCAAAGCACACCAGGCTGCTATATCACCACCCATGACCCCGGCACCAATGACATGAACTTGCTCTGCTTTAAAATTACTGTCTTTGGCAAAGCTCTTCATACGCTCACGCAAAAGAAAAGCACGGATCAGATTCGTAGCGGTATCGCCCTGACTTACTAATTGCTCGACTGAGTCGGCCTCTTTCAAATAAGCACGCTCGCCAATTCCTCCTTCTTTTTCCCAAAGATCAATCACAGCAAAAGGTGCAGGATAATGCTTTTTTCTTACACGCTTTGCAACATTATAACGAAGCAAAGGAGCCAGTATGGCACGAACCCAGGAATAGTTGGTCAATGCCTGCATGAATTTTGGTTTATGCAGGGACGGCTTATTTTTTATAAAATATACCGCTGCTCGTTTAAGTTGTCTTAAAGGCACTACATCGTCAAGAATACCTAAACGCTTTGCTTTAATAGCAACAAGAGGTATTCCTGTCAAAATAACTTTAGATAGCGCATCAAACCCCCCAATCAACCGAGGCAAACGAACTGTGCCACCCCAACCAGGATGGAAACCCAACATGATTTCCGGTAAACCAAGTCGTGAATCTTCAGTTGCCACACGATAATCACAAGCCAGAGCAAGTTCTAACCCGCCTCCCATACAGAAACCATCAATCATAGCCACTGTAGGTAGGGATAAAGCCTCAAGACGGGAAAAAACATTCTGGCCTTTCCTTAAAAAATTCACGGCGCCAACAGAAGGATCGAATTTGGAAAACGCATGAACATCGGCGCCAGCAATAAATCCTTTGTTCTTTGCAGAGTAAATAATAAGGCCCTTTGCATCGGAAATTTGCGCTATTTCCTGTAAAAGACTGTTTAACTCATCCAAAACCTCATCATTAATGGTATTAACCGATGCATCCTGTCGATTAATTCCCAACCAGATGATATGATCCTCATCTTTTTCCATTTCCCAATGTTTATAATTATCCATTGCTCTTCACTCCTGTTACACGTTCGAGATACATTGCACCACCTTGTCCTCCGCCAATACAAATGGCAGCCATACCACGCGTGCCATTATTTTGTTTAAGCGATTGCAGCACATGTAACACGATGCGAGCTCCACTGGCTCCAATGGGATGCCCCGCAGCAATTGCCCCACCCTCTTTATTAAGCTGAGCTAGCGAAGGGCTGCCTATGGAATTTTCCAAACCTAACTGTTCACGACAGTATTCAGCATCATCCCAGGCTGCCAGACAACCAAGCACCTGAGCAGCAAATGCTTCATTAATTTCCCAACAATCAAAATCTTTTGGTTTTAAATGATGGCGTTGCATAATAGGGGTAGCCGCATGAACTGGCCCCAAGCCCATTTGCGCAGGGTCAAGAGCCGCCCACTGCGAATCCACAATACGACCAAGCACAGGCAAATGATATTTTTCAACGGCATCTGCACTGGCTAATAACAATAAACAGGCTCCGTCTGTAATTTGTGAACTGTTACCCGGCGTGACCATCCCGTATTTCTTGTCAAAGAACGGTTTTAATTGAGCTAATTTTTCAACGGTAGAATCGGCTCGAATGCCATCATCCTGTGTATAGACTCGTCCTTTACTATCAATGACAGGAGTCACCTCCTCCATTCGCCCTTCTGCATAAGCATGGGCTAAACGGTGATGACTTTCGCAAGCAAATTCATCCATTTGTTTACGAGTAATATTAAAACGATAAGCAACTTTTTCGGCTGTTTGCCCCATATTTAAACCAACAATGGGATCAGTTAACCCCCGCAGCAAAGCAATCACCGGCGCAAAATAAGACGGTCTGAATTGCGTTAGTAAACCAAGACGTTGGCCCGTACTTTTTGCCGCAAACCAGCGCGCTAACCAGGCAGCCATTTGTTCATTAAACAACAAGGGTGCATGACTCATCGCATCAGTACCCCCTGCTAAAATAAGATCACTACGTCCACTGGCAATTTGCAAGGCGGCATTATCAATCGCCTGCATACCCGAGGCACAGTTTCTCATCACAGTAAATGCAGGCACCTTATTGCCACACCCCAATCGTAAAGCAACCACCCGCGCGATATTCGCTTCGTCAGGGCCAGGCATAGCCGAGCCAATAATCACTTCATCCAATTGAGTGGGAGAAACAGACTGTCGATTTAACAAAGGCAACCCTGCTGCCACCGCCAAATCAGAGCCAGTAAAAGGCCCCACCCCCTTTGCCTTTAAAAATGGAGTCCGATTTCCATCCACCACATACACATCCCTGCCACCTAAATTCGACTTCTGCTTCATTACTCCTCCTGATACTTGCCATGTAACTGACAACCGCCAAATTTTTCCTATAAAAGATATCAGTAAACCTGCAATTTGGGAAATTATCTCTTTTACGAATGCTCAAAAAACAATGAGTTACACTAAAAAAATTTAAATGACTCGAAATTGAATAATAGAGTTGACGCCACATAAATACCTGCTATACTTCGCCTCCATTAAGGAGAGATGGCCGAGAGGTCGAAGGCGCTCCCCTGCTAAGGGAGTATGGGAGAAATCTCATCGAGGGTTCGAATCCCTCTCTCTCCGCCAGAACACGCGCCCGTAGCTCAGTTGGATAGAGTATCTGGCTACGAACCAGGGGGTCGGAGGTTCGAATCCTTCCGGGCGCGCCATTTTCATGCGGTCTAGTAAAGCTCTATTGTAATAACAGGGCACTTAGAAATAACAACACATCCCATTAAAGGATTGCACATGGGCCAGTCAAAAATTCAACTTAGACAATTAAATGAATATTCGTGGTCTGTTATTCTTGCATTTATATGTGCAACACTTGCGATGCAATATCATACAGCTAGTATCCACATCAAGGATTTTTTTCAGGTACTTCCTCTAATTATTGTCTTCATTTCCTGGTGCGAAAAATCGGCATACTTCATAAAGCAACCCGAAAGCAACTTAAAAAAAACAGAAATATTTAATCGAGACACTTTTATATTAAGTTTTAGTTTTTTGCTTGCATGCCTTATCTCATTATTATTTGCTTATGATAATAGTGATGCCAAAGGTTGGTGGGTATTAATTGTTTACTTCATTACTTTGTATGGTTTGTTTTTTTCCCTGATTTTCTCGCTCATAGCTCTTTTGATAAAAAACCACAAAATATATACGATGATTTTTTCGTCCTTAATTGTTGCACTGATTTCTTTGGGAAATTTTTTCCCTCATTATATATCTCTCCCATTAATAGGGAATGTTGATACTTTTTTTGTAATCACAGGTTCGTTGCTAATTGTTCATTGTTTATTTGCTATGGGCTATAAAGTGGTCAGATTATTTTTCAATACAAGAAGAGCAGCCTACAAAGATAAATCAATTAAATAACAAGGTTAGAAGAGATGAGATGTAGAAAATTAGTAACATTAAGTGTAAGTATTACAATAGCAGGTTTATTATCTTCAGCAACACACGCCAAGAAAATTTATCCCGCTGAAGTGATGGGGAGAGATTTAAACTACCCTGGACTTGGATGGTTAGGTCATGTGGGTATTGCAAATGCTCAAATGATGGACCCAAGTGGAATGACACAAAATGCAAACTTGGTTATTGAAATTCTTAATGAGAACGTTGTAGGTCAATTAAACAGTATAAGCAATTTCAAGGCTCGCTCTCCTTATTGGGGAAGCAAGTATGGCATTGCAGACAGAGGCGTAGCAGGTTATAAAGTTCTCGTGGAAGCAAATCATCAAAGATGGTGGTGTCCTGTTTATACTTCTAATACTGATTATCATATTGGCTCAGGAATTCCAACAACAGGTCAAGTAATTGAATGTGGAAGATGGCGATGTGATACTTACGTTTGGTGGGCATTTTATAGCCAAGGATTTGATACTATGCCAGGTCATGTTTGGCTACCCCGAAATCTATTTAATTATTTCCCTTATTTCAATGATGAGAGATTAAAAGAAGACCCTCCTACCCTCGCAAATGTTGCGAACAATAGAACACTGGAAGATGTATCTGCTCAAGAACTTAATTTAATGCCTTATGAGGAATTCCAAATGATAATGGACAGCCCGCCAGCCCATTATGTGACATCCCCATCTACTATTCAAATACAATTAGCTGCAAATCCCGAGCTAAATGACGTTAAACGTGGAATTATGATAGATAGGCTTGTTTCAAGATCCACAGAACCTGATTTGGTTAAAAAATTATTAACTATTTATAATGAAACAGATCGTGTGGAAATAAAAAGCAAGATTGTAGAAAATTTAATGCTTTATAACCAACAACACCGTACTGAAAAATCATATATTGATAACGATATGCCTATAATTAAAGATTTTTTTGAAAAGCTTTTAGATGACAAATCACTGACTTCGCATATGGTCGACACAGGAGCAAGGGGGTATATTGATACACATACAGCTGATGAAATCACCAATAACGTAGATAAAATAAATGAATCGCTAAAGCATGTGAATCATCATTCTTCTGTGATGTTGAAATACACATTAACATTTAAGTCAAAAGAGCTACAAAAAATCTACATGAAATCATTGGTAAATGAATTAAAAAGAGCCAACGATTCAGATCTGGATAGTTATTTATTTGGTCCATTATCTATCGCCTATCAAGGAATAGGAAAAGACTTACTTGAACCTGAATCGAAGCAAGTAGTTATAAACTATTTAAAGGAAGTTCGTTCTAAGTACACTCCTCAAGGGATTAAAGCTAATCCGAATGATCCACATCGAAGTACTACATCGCTCTATTATTTTGAGTTAATTAAAAACATGGGGCTCATCTCCACTTTAGGGAGTATTAATCAAGAACACAAACCTTAACCCTTAACCTATAATTTTCAAAGTTTCGACGTTGAATGAGCTCTACAATAATTACTTCCATTTGATTGATGACAATTTTAGGCTCTCCTATTGGGATGGAGCCTAAAATTGAGTCAGAAAACTCAACGAATTTTCGGAAAATTCTATGCACATGAAATCAATAAAGAATTACGCCGTTGGCTTGAACAAAATAATACATAATCTTCATTATCGCGGTATTTGTGCAAAATTAGAGATTCCAACTCCTTTCTTATAAAGTGATTATCAAGGCATGGAATAGAACTATACATCGCTGAAAAATATATAGCTTTCTCATATAAAGCATTTATGCATAAGCTAGGCCTTGATTCCGATGAAAAAGTTTGGGAGAAAACGATAGATTACCCCAACCAGGAAATTTATTATAAAAGACATGAAATCGCACATACTAACCCTAATGGAAAGATATTAGGAATCTTCGAAAATAGAGTTTTTGACTTAACTTCAATTGCTGAAAGTCATCCTGGTGGTCATAGAATTATAAAAAGTTTAGCTGGCACTGATATGACAGTGGAGCTTAAACAAGCGCATTTCTATGATATAGAAAATATCAAATCTTTATTGAAAAAATACTGCATTGGTCAACTTAAAGAACCATTAATTGAAGATGGACTAAAGCATGTGGTCAATAAGTGGATACGCGTTTTATTTATGATCTCCGAAATTCAAAATAATCTGCAAAATATTTGGTTTTTTGATCAGGCACACGTGGGGGATCGCAAGAGACAAGTTCCCTTCCATTTTGTAATGAAAACCTTAAGTATCTTATTCGGGCATGAAGGTTATTTAGACTCTTTGCTTTCAATTATTGATAACAATTTATTAACTTTATATCGCGATAAAGATTTAAAACATTTTAAATCTTTAAGAGGAGATAAAAATGCTCATAAATTTATCGACATTGGACAGCTTGCAATAGAATATGGGCAAGATGAAATTAAATATTATAACCTTCAAACTATAGATGAAACGCTTGTTAATAATTTAATCGTTTCTAGACTTTACAATAAGTTAGTTCTAGATAGTTTAGCATTTTTTACAAAATTACAAAATATTATTAGTAAAGCTATAGATGAAATCTATGAAGGAAAGTATAGTAAGTTTGAGACAGATAGCTATATAAATGAATTAGTTAAAGCAAATATTTTTTCATTTATCAACGAAGTTGATTCGGAAGAAAATTTTGCTCTTGTATATCCTATCTATGAACCAAACAAAAAAATTGAACCTAATTATGCGTTTTTATTAAATGCTTGCGCGAACATGGATCAGCGTCATTTTATTCTAGGCGCATTAAGCTTAGTGTTATTCATGACAATTTTTGAAGTTCTTGTAAATAACAAGATAGAGTTTGGGGTGGTAGCTGCTGCATCAGCAACAGTACTTGCTTTTGCAGGACAACGTTTTTTCAACCAAGCACCACGGCTGCAAAATGCAGTTTCTTCAAGAGCTACGTTAGAAAAATCATGTCACCTTGACGTAACCAGCTCTAAAACTCTTTTGCAGTAGTTCTGATTGGACAGAAGAAGGTTTTTGATTTATTAATGAGGCATTGTACACTGCAGAAAAAAACTACTTTTGAAACAAGTAAATGAGAATATGAGACAGCGAATAATTAGACATCCTGCCATTAGTCCGATTTTAGAGAATTAAGGTTTATAAATGTTGGTTTTAAGCTCAAATGACTTGATTAAGTGTCTCGATTTGGATGATCTGAGGTTGTGCATGTCAAATGCATTACAGGCTGTATCACAGCAAAAAACGAGGAATTTTCAGCGTGCTGTGTTTAATCTTGACTCCAGAGCGGCACTCGCTTTATGCCCTCCATGGATATATCAAATCAGCTTTTAGGCTATAAAGCGATATCAGTGTTTCACGATAATGTTCATTATGGCCTTAATCCACATCAAGGACTTGTAGTATTATTGGATGCTAAAAAAGGTTTAATAAATTGCCTTATTGAGGGTTCTACACTTACAGCATTGCGTACTGCTGCTGTGAGCGCTGTGGCCACTGACTTGTTAAGCCGGCCTGACTCTACTCGTTTGGCATTAATAGGAGCGGGGCGCCAAGCTCTTGAACATATCAAAGCTATCGCGAAAATTAGACCTATTGATACAGTTTACCTTTACTCACGCTCCACAAAAACGATTAGCCGATTTATTCATAAATTGCAGCTGGAGCAAATTTTTAAAATTGTAGTTAGTGAGGAGCCGAAAGAGGCTGTACAAAAAGCTGATATTGTTGTTACGTCTACACCTTCGAAGAAAGCTCTTCTTGACCTTGCGGATTTTAAGGAAGGTGTTCATATAAACGCAATTGGTGCTTGTCAACCAGGTTTTCAAGAAATAAATTTATATGATCATTACTCTCTCAAAATTTATTTTGATTGTAAAGACGCTTGCTTACTAGAAAGTGATGAAATTATCAATCCGCTTACTCAAAAAAAACTCTCAGAAGAATCTATAATTGGTGAGTTAGGTGATTGCCTTACCCATAAGATAGCTGGACGTACTAGTAAAAAAGAAATTACGCTTTTTAAGGGGGTAGGTTTGGGTATTGAGGATGTTTATGCTGCTGACTATTTTTATAAAAAGGCATTAAAACAACAAATTGGACAGAAAATTACTTTATGATAAAAAATAATATTGCACTTAACCAATTGGTTATACGTACGCCATTACTATCCTTTAATGAAATAGAGGAGTCGCAAATTTATCTCAAACCAGAAAACCTGCAACAATTTGGCTCTTATAAAATAAGAGGGGTTGTATCTGTAATTAAAAACAGTGAACCTTTACTACTCAGTAAAGGGCTTTCAGCAGCAAGTGCAGGTAATATGGGACAAGCCATTGCATTTGTTGCCAGACAACTTGCTATTCCTTGCCATATTTATGTGCCCGATACAACCCCTCAGATAAAGAAAGATCGTATTAAAAAATCAGGAGCTAACCTTCATGAAAAGCCTTTTGAAGCAATATGGCAAATTGTTCGAGGTGATATTAGCCCTTCTACGGAGAGTATTTTTATTCATCCTGTTTTCTCTGAGGCATTACTTGCAGGCTATGAAGCAATTGCTTATGAAATTATTGAAGACTTACCTGATCTGGATGCCATTATAATACCTTTTGGCGTCGGTGGATTAAGTATTGCGATTAGCAGAGTTATTCATCAGTATAATCCGAAGATTGCAATTTATACTTGCGAGCCTGAAACTGCAGCACCTATGTATAACTCACTGAGACAAGGAAAACCGACTTCTGTATCCAGAATAGTTTCTTTTGTTGATGCTATTGGTACACCAGAAGTTTTACCTGCCGTTTTTCAGCAATTATCCCCTTTCTTGACTGATAGTATTGTAGTAAATCTGGAAAGCGTTAAACAGGCAGTTAGAACCTTATTATTTAATAATAAATTATTATGTGAAGGAGCTTCTGCTTGTAGTTTGGCAGCGGGATTAAACATTTTAAAAGAAAAAAAACATCGCAAAATAGTCTGTCTACTCACAGGAGGAAATTTAGCAGGTGAATTATTGCAAGAATTATTGGCCTCTCCTGTTTAGTTTTAATCAGGATTTTCTGCATATCCAACTAAACTGGTAATGTTAACTCGCTCAAACACTAATTGCTTAACAAAAACGACAGCAATTTTTTTTGATTACGCAGTGACTCACTCTAGATCAGTAGTTACCAGAAAACCAACCGATTTTATGTATTGAAAGTTGGGATAAAAGACGTAAATCTTTTAAATTCCATTCAATTATTTTTTAGTAACTCACTACAGTGAACTCCCTAGCTGTTTAAGTTCATCGATTACACTTACTGTTTCCGCCACTTCACTTTTCAATATATAGGCAGAGACTGTATATTGTGGAATTTTCTTAAAAAAGAGATGACGAGAATCGGCATTATTATGTTCATATCTTCTTTTTCTAAAATTTTCAGGAGTTTCATTTTTTAAATAATTCGGCTCATAACATTCATAAGAAGGAGTTAAAGGGAGAATATTATAGGCTACTGATTTTTTCATAAATTTATCATCAAAAAAAGAGTGCCAAAAATTTCCTAAATGAGTAGGACCAGAATAAGCTTGGTAATATTTTTCAAAATCTTTCAAAGCGTAAGCACATGTTTTAAAAATTTCAAGACGTTTTCGAAATATATTTTTCAACTTTGCTTTTCAACAAATTTTGGATTTATATTTGTTTCAATTAAATCTTCATATAATTTCCAAGGCAACTCAAATAATCTGGACAATGCAGCATAAGCTTCAAAGTTTCGCCAACATGAAAGGTATATTTTATTACAATAATTGGAATTTTTTTCATTATTTTTCTCTTCTTCAAGATATTCTAACCTAAATTCAAATTTATCGTATTCCTCTTTCTCATCGTCAAGATCATCCAGTTTAGAATCCGCAATAAATTGTATATTTTTTAAAATATCTCTCTCTTCAAATTCCCAAAAAGGATATCCAAAACAGCATCCAGGATCAAACCGAATAATTCTCACAAATTTTTTTTCCTCTTCATTAATAGATCCAAAATTACGATGATCAATATCATATAAGAAAAAAGAAAAAACAGCCTGCATGACTGCCCCTATAACTGGCTTTCCCTCTGTTGGAAAAACTTCATTTGCTTCAAATATATTTTTTAATAATAAATAATTGTTAGCATCTGTGAATATTTTATCTTCATTAATAGGTATATAGGATGAAAGCCGATAATATATATTACCATCAGTTGCCGAATAATTTTTTGGTTGGCTTTTACCTAAAAGAGCTCTAAGTATTTCACCTCCTAAAACAGCTAATTCTATAGCCAACTGACGAATGGATTTGGAATCCATTTTTTTAAATAATATTTAGAACGCTATCGTGAAGCGGGGCATAATAAATTACTTGAACCATTATACCATCAATTAATTCAAGTTATTGGTGAAAATAACAAATCAATAAATAGTTGGTTAAAAAAGAAAAGCTAATAGAGTGTGAAGTGGTTAAATACATTTATACTTTATAAGTAAATTGCAGTACGCCTGCTTGCGTCTTGGCCGATATCGATCCATAGCTGAGAGCATTTGCTATCTTTGCTTTAGGAAGAAATCGTCCATAACTGTAAACTAACTGTGTTGAAAGTGCTTTTTTTAACGTTAAATCGAGTCCTGCCGAGATAGAACCAAACGCTGCCAAAGGATACCCGATTGCGTTAGTGGATATTGGCGCGGCATTGGTTTCGTAAATAATGGCACCAAGAAGCGCTGTGTTATCTGTGGTTACATAACGAGTAATCCCCTGAAATGACCATGTATCCCTCCATTTGGCTGGAATGGTAGTATTACCTGTGGTGGTATTAATGAAATTAATTTCTTTTTCAATAGACCAGCCAGACCAATATATCTTTTCTTCCAAAAACCATTTATTGTTTATTGGATGTTGAAGTCCAATAGCAGCTACTGCCGCTTCTCGTATATTGAGCGCAAAATTATTAACAGTCGTTGGGCCGAGCGAACTCGTACCATAACCAAAGGTGTTTACCGGTGTATAAATCATCATAGTTAAATAATTCCGTGGAGTAAGCTTGTAATAAAGACCAACATCACCGCTATAATTAATCCCGTTTACCTTATTAATTTGATTACCCTTATTGAGTATCACAAAATCCAGCTCTTCACGTTTGTTATAGTGCAAGTTAAATCCTCCTCCTATCGCCAAATTATCAGTTAATTGATAACTCGATTGGGCACCTATCCTGTAATAAAATAAACGGGTTATGGTTGATTGCGCAGCAACAATAGAATCAACTGGCCAATCCAGGTGGCCGTATCCACTGGGGGTTATATTTAACCCAATTACAAAACGATCGGTAAATCGGTACGCTGTTAATAAATAAGGAAGCGAATCATTGACCTTACTTCTGACAATACCAGAACCTGAAACCGTTGTTCCTGTAAATTTTAATGCTGGAGCAATAAATACATTACCTATTATCAATTGACGTTGCTTAATCAGGTTAAGCTCTGCCGGGTTTTGAAAAAAATTATTATTTAATAGTTGATCCACAGCGCCACAAGCGCTTTTTGTAAGAAAGAACAGATTCATGAAGATTGTTATTATTAAATAAATTATTTGCATCAATCAGTGGGTTCTATATGATTTGTGCTATTTTCTGATCATATCATTTTCGTTGTTAAATGCATTCAGATTACTTGCGTGATCAGAGTTAACTCTATTAAAAATTATGAGATAAATAGCGAGCGTAGGCGGCATTTACCGTGATCCACGCTTATCCTGGATTGAAATTTATTTTTTTACCGCCTGAGCCTGAATTACTTCTTGTTGGACTTCTTTAATTTGCTGTTGAAGAGTGGTTTGAACCTGTTGTATTTGAGCTTGAGTTTGTGTATTGAGTTTTTGAATTTGCTCCTCTAATTGAGTTTGCACCTGCTTAATCTGGTTTTGTAATTGCGAATTTAATGTAGTAACTTGTTCTTGTTGCTGGGCTTGTAGCTGCTTTAACTGCGTTTGTAGCTGGTTATTTAATTGTTCTATCGACTGATTTGATGGTCCTGAAGCCGTAGCATAAGCATACTGTGTTAAAAACAGAATGGAAAAAGTCACAATGATAATTTTTTTCATTATTCACTCCATTGATCAATAAAATAACACCTTTCAACTTTTAATCTATTTATAAGATATCAAGTGAATTGCTCTCTGGCAACTTATTTAGAATAACCGCTTCAATCTCGGAAGAATATAAGAATTCTCCTATCGTATTTTATTAGTCCGGGATGGTATCACCATAGCAGCGGTTTTACATGACGCTGGAGTATTACGCGAAGGTTGCTGAAAAAAACCGGCCTGCCCTGAATTTTGGATTGTACGATCTTTTTTTAACCGTCTATCTTTCACTGCCTGCGTGAAATTGCATTCAGGATGAGAATCCAGATAATTACGCACATTATCAGTACACACTATATTTATAGCAAAAGAAACCATTCTTGCTGTAGCTTCCTCTATTTTTTTATTCAAGCCTTTTACCTTTTGTTTGAAAGTTTGTTCGTCTGGTTTGAGACGCTGTATTTCTCCCTCCAGAATATCAATATTTTTTTTCAATTTAGAAGCACTAATTTTTGTATTTTTAACCTCAGATCCCGTCTTAAGTTCATTTAATTCATGTTGTTTCGCTAATAATTTATTATGGAGATCATCTTGTTCTATAGCTTGAGAAAAATACCTGTCTTTTTTTTCCAGTATTTTTTCTAATCGAGTAGCTACTGTACTTCTTTTTCCGCCAAAAAAATGGCCGCGAATATCTTTAGATGTATGCTTAATTAATTCGAATGCCTTGGTAAATTTTTCATGCTCATTTTTATCAGATTGAGCAATACTGTTAATTTTTACCAGTAAATCATCTGTTTTTGCTTTCCACTTTGACTGTCTGATTGTTGCATCCTGCTGAATAGCAGTTAAAAGGGATTTCAGCGAATTAAACGAATTATCATTTTCTTTATTATCGATTATATCTTGCAGTAAACTGGCAGTAGTGCTTCCCCTTCCCGTAAAAAAATGGCTACGTATATTATTTATAGTTCTTTCTATCATTGCCATAGTCGCGTTGGACTTCTCCTTTTCTGTTTTTTGAGAAGAATTTATTTGTTCGATTTCTTTATATAAAACACCTACTTTATCTTTCCATTTGGAATTGGTGTTGTCCGCATATTTCACAACCGACTTGACCTGATTAGCCAGTTCTTCACGAGAAAAGTTTTTCTTATCATTGATTTTTATTTTATCCTCCAGTTCTTTAATCTCTTTTTTTATGGACTCATATTGGCCTTGCATTTCATGCATTTTGCTTTCGACAACCGTGTATTTTTTTTCAAGCGCGCCCTTTTCCTCTTCTTTTAGTCTGATTGTCTCTGTTATTTCTGCCAAATTATAGTTATCAGCATCTCTATCGTTTATAATGCCGGCAATTACCACCTTCATTTTATTATATTTTTCCTGATAGTCTGGGCTGGAAAATCCGCGAATATATAATTTTCCTTCCTCCACACAGGGCATGGAAATCATACTGAAAATAGCATGGGGTTCAGGAAGATTTCGGTTAGTAAATGCATTGACAGGAATATCATAACCAGCTTTCAATAATCGCTCTGCAACCTCTCCAGCAAAACTTTTCCCTGCAGGAGAAACGTAACCTGGAAAACAGCCTATTAAATCAATAGCAATCAGGTTCTGTGTAAATCCTTTCTCTCTTCCTGAAGAGTCATTTGCTTGATTAAGTCGCTCTATGAGCAAATCTGAAAAATCTTCTGCTGCATAGCCGCCATAACATTGAATACCGGTCTCTTCTTCATAGGCACTATGCCCGATAAACGTGATCCGGGTTACGGGTTTTCCCTCATTTTCAGTTAAAAATTTATGGTTTTTCGCCCTTAGCGTATAATTTCCTTCTCTGGTTCGTTGAACCTTTTCAACTGAATCATTTCCTTTAATTATGTCCTTTGCCTTGATAATTGTATTATCTGCATCTAACATAATTATCATAATAATAACCTTTTATAGATATTTGCTATTATTATAGAATAAATTGACATTATTAACTTTTGATTAATTCAATTGCAAAGAAATTGAAAAGTAAAGTTTAAATAATGGGGATAATTAAATGATTATTTCTTTTGATTTTGGTTCGAGTTTAAACGAAAAAGGGATTGAGGCTTTAAAGTTAGAAGGAAATCATACTTTAATTAGAAAGTTCCCTTATTTAGAATTCGAAAAAAATGAGGATAGTAAACTGATTTTACTTTCTTTAAAAGCAGATGGTTCTTTTCAAAAAAAAATAGCTCCAAAAATTTTAGCCAATAAATTATTAGAAAATGGATTGCCTTCCTCTGTTAAAGAAATAGAGATTATTGTCTCCGATGCCGATGAAGATAGCTCGCTACTAAATTATGGAATGAGTTTAGGAAAAGCTTTTTTAAATCAGGGTCGAAAACTGACTATTAAAACCTCAATGCACAACGAAGGGAAAACTCGAATAGTGCCGCCCGAAGAAAAAGAAGGTGACTGGCACGTTTATTTACTAAAATCTCCAGAGCCTGAGGTTTTTAAAGGTAAAATCCAGGAATTTTTGCAAGATTGTACCCTTACTCCTAAAGAAATTTCCTCCAACAATCAATTACCTGAAATCAGTAAAAACCCATTTTATCAACCCTAATCTATTAATGAATTCCTAACATGAAACTATCGACTTTATTAATACCTCTCTACGATTTTCCTCAAAGTTAATTAAATTACAAGCATTCATGCTAAAATATAATCATGTTTAGAGTGATAATTAATCACCGGTCGAGGCAAGTAAGCGTACTCATGGGTAACACTTGCCTCATAACCAATGGTTTTAATTACTACTTTATAACCAATAAAAAAAAGAGTACCACATGATGAATTACTTAATTCCGCTTTCCAGCCAAATAAAGGTTAATTATGAAAAAATATAATGCACATAATAGCTTATTGCCTTTTTATTTAGCCCATCAATTTCAGGTTAATAACGAAAATAGATATAATTTATGCTTTTCCTATTCATTAGAGGATGAGAGTCAGACCATTTTATTAATTGAAAAGGTGAAAGAACTTGTCAAATCACAAGCTCATTTAAGACAAACCTTTACCCTGGAAAACGATAAGGTAATAACAAAGATTCATAATGATCTTCCACCTGAAATCCACTTTTTTACTTCTTCGCCTGAAGAGCTGGATAATCTGGAAAAAACGCTTGTTAAAGAACAGCATGATCTCGAAACCCACTCTGCCATTCGCCTGAATATAATAAAAATAACCACTAATGACTGTCGTATTGCGCTCTTTAATATCCATCATATTCTTTTGGACGGTTATAGTTTAGAACAATTCATCAGTGACTTAAATCGGTTAATTGCGGGGGAAAAAATTGCCGGGGAAAATGCCAACACTTATCTATCGCGATTAAAAAATGAGTTGTCTCTGGAAGAAGAACATAATAATACGGACGTTATCACCTACCTGCAAGATGTTCAGGATATTGCGAATAATCTGGACTATGTGGATACCAATACCAAAAATGAAGTGCTTTATTTTACGCAAGCACTCCCTGATTCCATCAGGAAGAAACTGGATAATGCAAGCAGGCAGTATAATCTTAGCATTTTTAACTTATTATTATTGGCCTGGAGCGTCTTTGTTATCAAGCTCGGCAATACAAAAAATACGTTGGTGAACTACCCTGTTAATATTCGCAAGGATAAATCCATATCAGGCTGCTTTGTCAATATGATTGTCTTTCCCTTAAACCTCACACCTGAAGCGACCTATTTGTCCTTAATCAAAGGGTTAATCCATAAATTTTCTCTGTTTAAGCAACTCGCCAAAATTGAACTGAGAACTCGCCTTAATTTGGGTCCAATCTCAAGTTTTGCCAATTCCTATTTTGCCAAACCTGGGAATTTGGTAATGAATGGCAAACCTTTGGTGGGCAAAGGCTATCCTCAAATTGCTAATTCAAGTCTGAATGTAAAATACAAAGAAGAAAATGAAGAGCTTTTTTTTAGTATGGATCTATTAACCGGAATATTTCCTGACTATTTTTCGGAGACAATTCTGCCTCGGTTTTTTAACTATTGCGATAAATTATTGAATAATCCAAATCAATTGTTATCAAACCTTGACTTACTGTTTCCTGCCGAAGAAAAACTTATTTTATCGGAATTTAACAGGACCACTCAAAACTTTCCCCAAGGTGGCACAATCATTGATTTATTTGAAGAGCAAGTTCAAAAAACACCAGAAAGAATAGCGCTGATATTTGAAGATATTAAACTTACTTACAAGGAATTAAATGAAAAAGCCAATCAGCTTGCTCATTACCTGACAACCCATCATCAGGTTAAACCGGATGATTTAATTGCTTTGCTGTTGGAAAGAAATGAACATACCATTATTGCTATTCTGGCTATTTTAAAAGCCGGAGGCGCCTATGTTCCTCTTGATTTCAGCTATCCACCCGAACGAATTGAATACATTCTTGACGATACACAAGTAAAAATGATTCTTGTCAATGAAAGTCATTTGGATAAGCTGACTCCTTGTTTAAATTCTGAAAATGAATATAAATCTACTCGCAATGGAGCAGATATTATTGTTATTGACAGTCAAAAAATTCAAAAAAAACTGGCAGAATTTGAGAAAACAAACATCATTACGGCAGACACGGGTACTAATCTTGTCTATGTCATTTACACGAGCGGTACCACGGGAAAACCTAAAGGTGTTATGGTGGAACATAAAAACGTTCTCAATACGTTGTATGCTTTGAATGAGGTGTATCAACGAAACGAGGAAACACCCAAATCACCTTTAAAAATTACTGCCTTCACCAGCTATGCCTTTGATGTTTCTGTTTCTGAATTTTTTGTTCCTCTCTTGCGAGGCGATGAGCTACATCTTTTAAGTGAAACCCTAAGAAGGGATATTTTAGCAACCAGTAAATACATTAATGAAAATCAGATCAATTATGTCTATTTACCCCCTGTCTTGCTTGCTAACTTGCCACGAATTAAATACCCTTCCCTTAAAGGACTGATTTATGCGGGAGAACCTTGCGATAGTGAAACAGCACGTTATTGGTCAAATAAAACCAAATTGTATAATTATTATGGCCCTACGGAAACGTCTATCTACGCCACAGGACTCCAAATAAAGACAGATGAGGTCCATTTGATAGGCAAACCCATAGCTAATACTACAGCTTACGTATTAAATGCCGAAAAAAAACCCCAACCAGTTGGCATTATCGGAGAGTTGTATATAGGAGGGCAAGGTGTAGCTAAAGGTTATTTAAATCAACGAGAGCTAACCGAAGAACGGTTTATCTCTAATCCCTTTCAAACAGATAATGAAAAAATACAAGGCATCAATAATCGCATTTATAAAACAGGGGATTTAGTTCGATGGTGCTCCGATGGCAATATAGAGTATATTGGTCGTAACGATTTTCAAATAAAAATTAGAGGATACCGCATAGAGCTTGGAGAAATTGAAAACGCTTTAGCTAATTATCCTGATGTCAAACAAGCGGTCGTATTAGTGAAAAATTTTAGCGATGGAGAGGATGCTCTGACAAGCCATAAATTTCTGGTTGGCTATTATGTTGCTGATGAAACAATTGACGAACACAAAATTCAGGAGTATTTGGCTCTCCATTTACCCAACTATATGCAACCCAGTGCCTTGGTTCACTTACCGCAATTACCCGTTACCTCTAACGGAAAACTGGATAGAAATGCATTACCCACACCTGAATTAACACGGTCAGATAATTACATTGCTCCTACTAACGATCAGGAGATCATCGTTTGTAATGCTTTTGCGAAGGTATTAGGTTTAGGAAAAGTGGGTATTGAGGATGATTTCTTTAAATTAGGTGGAAATTCAATCATGGCGATTAGTTTGGTTGCAAACTTGCAAGCCAATTTTGATGTGAACGTGATGGATATTTTTAACTTGAAAACCGCTAAAAAAATTGCACGAGATATTCCTTTTATCAAAAATAATTTGAAGAATAATCTGGAAAAAATCAGATCTGACTATCAATTATTAGCTACTCGCTCCTTTGATGAGCAACCTTTTCAAACAAAATTAGATAACTATTTTGAAGACATTCATCAATTAAAAATTAGCGTGGAGAAAGCACCTATCACCCATGTATTACTTACAGGCGCTACTGGATTTTTAGGATCGAATTTACTGAATACATTATTAACGACAACCGATTACAGTATCTTTTTGTTAGTTCGTGCACAGTCCAACGACGAAGCCTTTGAACGAGTAAATAAAAAATTTGAATTTTACTTTGAAAAAAATTTATATCCTTATCATAATAAAAGACTTTTTGTTTATGCAGGCGATATTGAAAAAAAAGATCTGGGTGTTTCAAAAGAAACTTATCAAACCCTGGCTTCCCAAATTGATAGTATTATTCATTCAGCGGCTCTTACAAAACATTACGGTGAATATGACACATTTTACCTGGCCAATGTCCAGGTCACCAGTAATCTACTAGAATTATGCCGATTAACGGAATTAAAACACTTTCATTATATTTCAACCATTTCTGTATTAAATGAAGGATATGTTCCTAACTGCGACCATTATGTTTTTACAGAAGACGATGAGGGCGATAACCTGGAAGATCGTTCTAATATTTACGTAAAAACTAAATATGAAGGTGAAAAAATGGTTATCAAGTATAGGAAACACGGTATTATGGGAAATATTTACCGGGTAGGCAATTTAGCGTTCATGGCGTCTAACCATCGAGCGCAGGAAAATATTGATGATAATGGTTTTTTTACTCGCCTTTCTTGTTTGATCACTTTGAAAATGGTTGCTCCTGAAATCAGCATGGAAGAAATTTCTCCCGTTGATTCAACAGCACAAGCAATTGTAAAGCTATTTGATAAGAAAGAATTGTCCAATAATACCTTTCATGTATTCAACCCCACCCCATGTCATTGGGGGGAGATCCTTGCACAAGAAGAACTCTTCAATGTTAAGATGGTGACTATTAATCAATTTATTACTACTATCATTAATCAATTGGATAATCCTGAATATAATCAGGCCATTGAGCTTTTTTTGCTTCATAGACGCTGGTTAAACGAACAGCGTCGCTATGCAACCAATATTCGTATTTTACAAGACAGGACCCAACATATTTTAAGAGCAATGAATTTTGAATGGACTCCTGTAACAGACGAAACTGTGAGCAACTATTTAAAAAAGGAGATAGGTCGTGACAAGTAAAATGAATATACTCGAACTTCTTAAAATAGTCGCTCCAATTTTACCTGCTCCAATTTATTGGGAAGATGTGGATAGTGTTCTTTTGGGTGGTAATGAAGCCGTTTTTAGCGCAACTGGTGCGATGCTTGCTGAAGCCTATGTGGGCAAATCACTTTTTGAATTATATCCGCCGGAAATGGCCAATCATATTAAACGTCACAATGAAGAGGTAATGAGAACAGGAAAAACTCTTGCTCAGGAAGAAGCAATTGCGGATATAGCAACGGGTGAATTAAAATATTTTACTGCGATTAAAGCACCTTTACGAGATAATGAAGGAAATACCGTTGGTATTGTTGGAACATCCATAGATATTACCAGGCAAAAAAAATTATTAGAAGATCTGAAACTTGCCAAAGAAAACGCTGAGTTGGCAAATCTTGCCAAAACGGAGTTTATCGCCAATATGAGCCATGATATTCGCACACCACTTAGCGGTATAATTGGTATGTCTCGTTTTTTAGAAGAAAAAACAAGCGATCCGGAAGAAAAACAATATGCGCGATGGGTCAATGAAAGTGGGGAGCAATTACTAAAATTATTAAACGGGGTTCTTGATGTAGTATCCGCCGCACATCTTTCGGAACATGATCTTCTAACCGACTGTTTTGATATCCGCCAAAGTGTAGAGGATATTGTTCAATTGGAAAAACCTACCGTTCAAATGAAAAATCTTGAATTCAGAATCAATATCGATAAGCAGGTTCCACAATTTATTATTTGCGACCGTTTTAAATTAAATCGCATTTTACTTAATTTGATAGGTAATGCGATAAAATTTACTCAACAAGGCTATATTGCACTGGACATTAAACAACTTTCCAGCGATCAAAACACCGTGAAACTACTGTTTAGTGTCAGTGATACCGGTCCAGGTATTCCCAAATCCTTGCAATCCAGAGTCTTTGAACAATTTTATCGTATTACTCCTTCTTATTTAGGCGATCATCAAGGTCATGGCGTTGGTTTACATATTGCTGAAAAATATGTCAATTTATTAGGCGGTAAACTTCAACTGGAAAGTGTTGAAGGACAAGGCGCAACTTTTTATTTTATTCTCTCTTTAGCCATCGGTGAGGAAAAAAATTCATTAGCCAAGCCTTTAACTCCTACAAAAAATAATGACCACCCTGCTTCACTTACAAAAAGCACGGCAAAATCCTCTCTAAATTCTGCTGCGAATTCTCAACCCTTACTTTTATTGGTCGAAGATAATGAGATCGCCTTACGAATGATTGAAATGAACGCCGAAAAAACAGGCTGTCATTACATCTCAGTCACCAATGGAGAAGAAGCACTCAAAATAGCTAAATCGAGAAAATTCGATTTAATTATTACAGACATTGGTTTACCGGGATTATCAGGTAATGAATTAACTCAACAAATTCGAGAGTGGGAGAAACGTTTCAATAAATCGCCCGTACCAATAATTGGTTTAACAGCTCATGGTTTGGATGAAACAGAAAATACCTCCCTCCAGGCAGGGATGAATCAAATACTTTCAAAACCCATTAAATTATCCATGTTAAAGTCTGTTCTTACTCACTTTCTCCCTGCTCAATTCACGCCGCTCTCCCCTGACGAAGAGAATAAAAATATCTCTTTCGCCTCTGATCTGCCGGATACGGAGAATAAGTTATTTTTACTGAACGATTATTCTTTACTTGATGTGAAAGAGAGCCTTACCCATCTCGGTGATGAAACTATTTTGCGCGAATTACTCAACTCAATGATTTCAGAAGAAATTCCCCAGGTCTTATGTCGCTTAAAAGAAGCTTACAAGGTTTTGAATTGGGACAGTATTGAAAAATTAGCTCATCATTTAAAAAGCAGCGCCCTTTATTGCGGCACAATACGCCTGAAATATGCCTGCCAATACCTTGAGCGATATCGTAAAGCAGGACATGACAGATTACTTGATAAACTCTATCAGCAACTAATTAAAGTGATTCATGACACCGAACAATCTATTCAATGGTGGTTAGACAGAAAATCCTGACTTTCTTTTGAAGAGAAAGAAACAGGCTGTTGAATATACCTTCTGAAAATTGACTGATTTAAGACAAGTTTTATGAGGAGAGTTTATTAATACTATTTCTCATTTAAATAATTTTGTATCTTTACTATACTCCTTACTATACTAATAATGATTAAGGAGATTATCATGGGTTACATCATTGGATGGTTATTAGGCGTCCCTATTAGTATTTTATTATTAATTTGGATAGTTTCTCACATTTAAAAGGGATTTATTATGAAAAACAATACAATTACAGAGACTTGTCATTCACCCTATCATTCTCGCGTATCCTGGTCCGCCGTTTTTTCCGGTGCCTTCGTAGGATTAGGGTTGGGTTTTTTACTTCATCTGTTTGGTATGGCCATCAGCTTGAGTGCCTATAACGCACCTTCCGCTGGAGCTGCTACTACCATTGCTGTTGGAGGATTACTTGGACTTTTAATAGGAACTATTGCTTCAATGGGCGCTGCGGGCTTTGTAGCAGGCTATCTGGGACGATTTTTTCACCATTCCCACTGTGGAGGGGTTCTTTATGGCTTTCTGACATGGACTATGGCCCTGTTATTAGCTGCAATATTTGCTATCCCTCTGGCACAACACACGTCGGCTTATAGTAAAACATTGGCTCCCAAAGTAGTCGTTTCGGATTCAATGCCACAAAAAATTGATGTCACAACAGAAAAGAATACTTCGCCTTCTACTACTGTTTCAGACAAGACCGATCAACCTGTTGTTGTTAAAGTATCATCAGACACTTTAACAGGCAGCTCGTGGATAATATTTACCTTGTTCTTTATTGGTGCATTATCCAGTTGCATAGGTGCTTGTCTGGGGATGAAATGCAAACGAAATGAGGTGACTTTCGAATCGAATCCTCCGGTTTAAAACAAGTAGAAAAGCCAGAGTGTTCTCTGGCTTTTACTCTATGCTTTCCTTTATCCTATATACTTGTCCTTCCTGTTTTTATCTTATGATTAAGCAGTGTGGTTAAAGCAAACGTCATCGACTATTTTGGTAACTTTAATTATAATTTATCCATCATTCAATGGAGATAAAAGTATGGCTAAAACCTGGTTTATTACGGGGGCTTCCCGCGGTATTGGATTAGAAATCGTAAAAACAGTGCTTAAAAAAGGCGATAATGTCATAGCTACCGCTCGTAATTCAAGCAAGATAAGCGATCAATTGGCAACGTCTGATAACCTGCTTGCTCTGGATCTTGATATCACTCAGGAAATGCAAATCAATGTTGCCATCGATACTGCCATTAAGAAATTTGGAAATATAGATGTGCTCATCAATAATGCAGGATATGGTCATCTGGGTGTCTTTGAAGAATCGACTTCCGAAGAAGTCCGGGAGCAGTTTAATACGAATGTCTTTGGCCTTATGGATGTAACAAGAGCCATCATCCCTCATATGCGAAGGCAGCGTAGCGGGCATATTTTCAATATCTCTTCAATTGCCGGCCTTAAGGGTAGTTTTGGTGGCGCGCTCTATCATTCGAGCAAATTCGCAGTTGAGGGATTTTCCCAATCAATTGCCGAAGAATTAGCACCTTTTAACATTTATGTAACCTGTATCTCTCCAGGATTTTTCCGTACTGATTTCCTTGATGAACGTTCCGTGAACTATTCAAAGCGGTTCATCAGTGATTATGATAAAGCGATGAACGATTACCAGGATTTTCTCAACAATCGTTCTCACAATCAATTGGGTGATCCTGCAAAACTTGCCACTGTTATTCTCCACTTGACGGAAGTTAAAAATCCTCCCGTATCATTTGTAGCCGGTTCAGATGCCATTGATTGGGCAAAAAACGTGATTGAACAAAAGCAGACTGAACTCACTAATTGGAAGGATCTTTCTATCAGTACCGATGGCCAATGGTAAAAGCACCTAAAAACTTTTTACCGGACAAAAATAGCCATTGACGCGAAGCGCCAACTTGGTAGCAACGCGGTACTTTTTGATTTTTTGTCCGGCACGAAAAGAGTCCAAACCAATAAAAACGCATTTAATTTTTTCTTAATGAAAACCAGTTATAATGATACGTAAGCAATTATTTTAGGAAAAAAAGTGTTTAATCAACCAAAAAGTTTAAAAGAAATTTGCATAGATTTCATTGAAAATAAAGGGCTTTTTGGCAAGAACAAAAACAGAAAAATGATTCCCGATGATCTTGATGATAAATTACTTGGTGATTTAAAAAAATCATTACTTATGATTTCCAACTTTAATTTTAAAAAATCTAAAAATCAAGCTGGTAAAAAAATTTTTATTGAATTGAAAAATAACCTGGAATTGAGTGATGAGAATACAACATGTCACCATTATTTAGACCTGATAGCTTCTTATTATTCACAAATAAATTCGACTTATTTTTTTGCTGGTACTTTAGTTACTGCATTAAAAGATTTAACGCATAAAGTTTTATTACATATGGATGTGGATGATTTAAAAAAAGAGCTTCCCAAACTTCTGATTCAACACGAACCAGAATATAGTGAATGGTACGAAACCAATATCGGGACAACTCGATCTCTTATAGGAGGTGATATAAATTTATACTCTGGCTACCGGTTTATAACTGGTATTGTAAAACAATTTCCAACCACTAAGTCCGCTCAATTAAAAGAGGATGCGAGGTTAAAAGAAAAATATCTGGGTATAACTTCTGGGAACAATTTTTTCCACTCCTTAAAAAGATGTTTTGGAATTTGATACACTTTCTTTATTTGAATCAATACATTATTAATAAAAGACAATACTGTGTAAAATAGCAAGTGCATTAAAATTAAAATATAATAGTTGCAGGATTTTGATCGACATCAGGGAAATTTTGACCATTCGTAAGTTTTCTAAAAATGATTATGAGATAGTTGAATTTCATAATAACATCAATGAGCGGATTCAAGTTTATCCCATGTATTTTAAATTGGGATTTAGCTCAATAGCACAGGTTTTCGGTCGCGCTATTGTGCTTAAAAGTCTACTTCAGGCATTGAAATTTTTGCCTCAAGATTATGGTTTTCTCATTTGGGATGTATACCGGCCTCGATCTGTGCAGAAAACACTTTTCAATTGGGTGAGGGAAGAGATCCGTTTAAAATTACCTGCCCTAAGCGAAGAAGAAAATTATGAGGAAACAAAAAAATATATATCCCCCCCTTCCAGAGTTGGCGAAGATTATTGTCCACCTCACCTTAGTGGCGGCGCCATTGATTTAACATTGTTCGAGATGACCACCAACAAAGAATTAGACATGGGAACACCATTTGACGAAAGTTCAGAGCGAGCTCACAGTAATTATTTTAATCTTAAAACCCGGCTCTCAGCTCAAGAAAAGCACTTTAAGTATAGAAGAAATCTTTTACATACAACCATGAATCACGCCGGTTTTACGTCTTATCAATATGAATGGTGGCATTTTGATATAGGCAATCTGTTCTGGAGTCGGGCAGTGAAACAACCTGCTGTTTTTGGCCCTCTGTTTGGTGATAAAGAATGGCCGGATGACCATGAATAAACGTCCATTAAAATCCATCCGGCTCATCTCATGAGTTTAGGCATATTTTGCAATTCGCAGGAATCAATCAAGAACAGGCCGCGGTATGCCTACGAATACTTCAGACTCATTATTAAGGACTAATGTTCTCGTGTAGCAGAAAATCTTATTTTTGGATAACGCTCTTCTGCCATTGTTAAATTAACTTTTGTAGGTGCCAGATACATTAACGCCTCACTACCGTCCAATGCCAGATAATCATAAGCCTTTGTGCGAAATTCTGTCATAGCTTTATCATCTTCAGCATACACCCAGCGAGCGCAACTGGTATTAACAGCCTCATAAACACAATCTACTTTATATTCATGCTTTAAACGATGGGCCACCACATCAAATTGCAAAACACCTACGGCCCCGAGAATTAATTGATTACTATTAAGCGGTCTAAATATCTGCGTAGCCCCTTCTTCTGATAATTCAATCAAACCTTTAAGCAGCGCTTTACTTTTTAAAGGATCTTTTAAGCGAACCAGACGGAAAAGTTCCGGAGCAAAATTAGGAATACCAGTGAATTTTAAATGTTCGCCTTGCGTAAATGTATCCCCAATACGAATAGTTCCGTGATTATGTAAACCAATAATGTCTCCTGCCATAGCCGTATCGGCATGTGCCCTATCACCCGCCATAAAGGTCAGGGCATTGGCAATTTGCACCTCTTTGCCTAAACGCAAATGACTTAGCTTCATTCCTTTTTTAAAAGTTCCTGAGCAAATACGCAAAAAAGCAATACGATCGCGATGTTTGGGATCCATATTGGCTTGAATTTTAAATACAAAACCAGTAAAAGCATTTTCTTCTGGTTTAACACATCGCTCAATGGCTGCACGAGGCATGGGGCCTGGCGCATATTGAGCAAAATCATCCAGCAATTCCTTGATGCCAAAATTATTAATGGCGGAACCAAAATAAACGGGGGTCATTTTGCCTGATAAATAATCAGAAAGATTAAACTCATGGGAGGCGCCTTTGACTAATTCGATTTCGTCACGCAATTCCTGTGCTGCCTCCCCTAAAAGTTCATCCAATTGGGCATTGTGCAACCCTTTAATCTGAAATGCACTTTGTTTCTGGGTATTTTTACCGGGCTGATATAAATAGGTAGTATCCTGATAAAGATGATAAATTCCTTTAAAACGCTTCCCCATACCCACAGGCCAGGTAACGGGAGCACATTGAATGCCTAACACAGTTTCAACCTCATCAAGCAAACTGATTGGTTCGCGTCCTTCACGATCCAATTTGTTAATAAAAGTCATGATAGGTGTATCCCGCAAACGACAGACTTCCATTAATTTAACTGTTCTTTCTTCAACCCCTTTTGCAACGTCAATAACCATCAACGCAGAATCAACAGCCGTTAAAGTACGATAAGTATCCTCCGAAAAATCCTCGTGACCGGGCGTGTCCAGCAAATTCATTACATGCTCATTATGCACAAATTGCATTACCGAAGTGGTGATAGAGATCCCCCGTTCCTTTTCCATTTCCATCCAATCGGAAGTAGCGTGCCTATCTGCCTTACGTCCTTTAACCGTCCCGGCAAGCTGTATTGCACCTCCAAATAACAGCAATTTCTCAGTTACTGTCGTTTTACCGGCATCAGGGTGAGAAATAATAGCAAATGTCCGCCGTTTGGCGAAATCTTCGTAAAAAGAAACCATAAAAAAACCTGTAATCCACTGAATTATGCATTTTAAGGGAAATGAAAGAGCAATTACAATATTAAGTTATTTACCCACATCAACAAATTCAAAGGCAGGAAATAGCTTACCTGGACAGGATTAAGATAACAAAATAAAACTGGCTCCGAAACCTGAAAGCATTTTACTGACAATGCCATTATTTCATCTTTTGATGGTTATGGAAAAGATTGATAAGCATTACTTCGTTGTTCCTGCAACGTTTTTAATTGACCTCGAAGTTCACTGTTTTCTTTTTCAAGTTCTTGTATTCTAGCCTCCATCGCTTTAAATTGCTCGACTTTTCTTTGCCGGAACTCGCGTGCAGAGCGTAGATTCTTTAACCTTCGATATTCCTTTTTTTCATCTGCCTTAAGAGTTTTTTTTTTCTTTCTTTTCCAATAGTTCCAATGAGACCAACGATTTCTCAGAATTTTCATTGGATTTTTCTTTCCTGAAAGAATGCTTTTCTTCTGTAACGAAAAAAAGATTAGCAGCGGGTAATATCTTTGCTGTTTGTGACTGAGAAGCCCTGTTATCATGAGAAAAATTAATATCTGGCTGAAAATGAAAAAAACCGAATGGGGATAGGTAGGTCTGATTAATAACAGGTGGTTCAGCCTCTAACTTTATTTCTACATCAGGATCTATAGCCTCAGATAAAACATTTTGTTGAGAATGATTGTCGGATTGATAATCATTGTAGGAACTTGGCCATTCGGCAGGCTCTATTCGATGATCACTGAAAAAAGATGGGGTATCATCTACTAATAAAAGTTCATTCGTATAGTTAGTTTTAAACATTGCTCACCTCTTTAATCAAAAAAATAGTTGCTCATTACATTCAAAATAACCAGCCACTTTCGTATCACTTACTAAAGATAAATTTTCCGGCTGCCAATGAGGTCTTTTATCTTTATCAACTAATAAAGCCCTCACTCCCTCATAAAAATCATGATCCCGCATAAAATGACTCACCAGGCAATAATCCATTTCCAAACACTCTTTCAAAGAAAGAAATTCTGCTTTAAGAATTTGCGCCAAAGTAATTTTCAAACTTAGAGGTGATTTCTTCTCTAAATTACACAAAACATTCGTTGCCCATTCATCGTCTCTTTGCTCTAACGCTGCATAAATTTTTTCTACGGTATTAAGTGCAAAACAGGTATTAATTGCCTGCTGCTCGTCTTTTAAAGCAAACTCCTCAAGGGGTAAGGCAAACTTTCGCAAAGTAGCCGTTACTTTTTCAGAGGCATTAGTTGATAAATCGATTGTAAGAAGCTGCTCTAATATTGTTTCCTGCCTGTCAGCAGCGACTACTTCTTTCACCAAGCCGAGTGCTTTAGCCTCTTCGGCAGATAAACGATTACCAGTCAATCCTAAATAAATACCCATTGCCCCAGGACAACGTGACAGTAAATAACTGGCACCAATATCAGGAAAAAAACCTATCCCCGTTTCGGGCATGGCAAAACTGAAATTTTGCGTGGCTATTGGATGAGAGCCATGTAAAGAAATGCCAACACCTCCGCCCATCGTGATCCCATCCATTAAAGGAATATACGGCTTTGAAAACTGATGAATATAATGGTTCAAACGGTATTCATGCCAAAAAAATGACATTTTATCCTCACCATTGCGGCCAGTTTCATACAATCGCCGTATATCACCCCCTGCGCAAAATGCTTTTCCACCTTCTGCCCGCACTATTACAGCATGGATACTATTCTCTTTTTCCCAACATAACAATTGCTGTTGCAAGGCTTTAATCATATCCAAAGTCAGTGCATTTAATGCTTGAGGACGATTTAAAGTGACTATACCAAGATGTCCCTCCTCAGTAAAAGCAATATCAGCCGTCATACTACTCTCCCTTAAATTCGGCCTGTCGTTTCGCGAGAAAGGCAGAAACGCCTTCTTGTTTATCCTCACTGGCACATAATTTGGCAAAATGGATTGCTTCAAGATGAAGAGCATCCTCTAAAGACATATTAAAACCATGATCGATAACCTCCATGATGCCAGTAACAGCCAAAGGAGCCATGGATAAAATACTATTTAAAATTTGTTTGCCTCGTTCCAAAAGAAAATCACTCTCCACCACCTCGCTCACCAGCCCCCAATGCAAGGCAGTTTCTGCATTAATAAATCGGCCTGTTAAGCATAAATCCATGGCGCGTCCTTTCCCGATTAATCGCGCCAGACGTTGGGTGCCCCCATAACCTGGAATAATACCCAGTTTCACCTCGGGTTGCCCAAATTGAGCTGTTATTGCGGCAATACGTAACGTTGCCGCAAGAGCAAGTTCACAGCCACCTCCAAATGCAAAGCCATTAACAGCGACCAAAGAGGGTTTACCTAAGGTTTCTAATTGTCTGAATACCTCTTGACCTTCACAGGCAAACTGATACCCACTTTGTGCGTTACATTCCGCCAATCGGGAAATATCTGCTCCGGCACAAAACGCTTTGCCAGAACCCGTTAAAAGTAACGCTTTCACAGTCGGCTTTTCTTTGGCTGTATTAAAAATCTCACTTAAATGCTGCAAAACCTCTGTATTGAGTGCATTTAACTTTTCCGGGCGATTCAAAGTCAGTGTAAGAATACCATCGTCATCTAATTTCTGTTCAATTAAATTCATTAAAACCTCCTGTTAATCAATAAAATAGTCTTCGTCCAAACTTGCTTTGGCAATAATTTCTCGCATGATTTCATTCGTGCCTTCCAGAATTTGATGCACACGGAGATCACGAAATAAACGCTCTATTTGATAATCCTGTAAATAACCATAGCCTCCATGAAGCTGCATCGCTTTATCACTGATACGAAAAGCAACATCTGTGGCCAGACGCTTGGCCATCGCACAATACATAGGAGCCTGCGGCTCATTTTTATCCAAAGCGTCCGCTGCACGATAAACCATTAATCGAGCTGCTTCAAAATCAGTCAACATATCCGCAAAATAAAACCGCAATGCCTGCATCTGAGTTAACGATTTACCAAATTGCCTGCGCTCATGGAGATAATTTTGAGTCAACCGCAAGCAAGCGGTAGCGCCTCCCAAGGAACAAGAAGCAATATTGACTCGCCCGCCATTTAGCGCATTTAAAGCAATTTTAAACCCAGTACCTTCATCGCCCACGCGGTGAGAAACCGGTACACGACAATTTTCAAAATAAACCATACAAGTGGGTTGACTGCGCCAACCCAATTTTTTTTCAAGCTTGCCAAAGCTCAGACCCGGGGTATCTTTTTCAATAAGCAAGCAAGATATCCCATGATGAGAATCATCGCCCGTCCTGACCATGCACAAATAGACATCGCTGACACTGCCTCCGGAAATAAATGCCTTTGCGCCATTTAAGAGGTAATGATCTCCTTCCTTGATTGCACGACTTTTTAGCGAAGCAGCATCAGAGCCAGCATCAGGTTCGGTCAAGCAATAACTTGCCAATACCTCCATGGATGTCAGGCGTGGCCCCCAGACCGCACGCAGTGTTTTATCAGCGTAACGATCAATCAAAGAAGTAACCATATTATGAATCGAAAGATAAGCACTGGTAGTAATACAACCAATAGCTAATTGCTCAAAAATAAGAGCCGCACCAAGACGCGTTAAATTGGCGCCCCCAATATCTTCTGCTGAGACCATACCAGCCATGCCTAACGTTGCAGCTTCACGCAAGGTATCCAGTGGAAAATACTTTTCTTCATCCCATTTCTGGGCCTGAGGAGCCAATTTGTTACGCGCAAATTCGGCTGCCATTTCTCTGAAAGCCAAGTGCTCATCATTGAGTTTAAAGTCCATGATTCATCCTTTAATTAACCGTCTCGACAGGGCCTACGCTTTTAGTCAATAAGAAAAATAAGCCCCGATTTTCCCAACAATCTTTATGATACCTCTTTAAATAATGATATTATTACCAATTTTTGGCGTCCGTGAAACAAAAAAAGAATAAATCACATGGAAACCGCGATATACCCTGAACCTGTTTGTGTAAAAACAACACATATATTAAAAGATTACTTTGGCTTTGATTCATTTCGCGACCCCCAGGCAGAAATTATTAATGATCTGGTAGCGGGTAATGATTTACTCGTTCTTATGCCAACCGGCGGTGGAAAATCACTTTGCTATCAGATTCCCGCCCTGGCTCGCGCGGGCGTGGGAATAGTTGTCTCTCCTCTGATTGCCTTGATGGAAGATCAGGTTGCCGCTCTTAGATTACAGGGTATTCGCGCCGCTTATTACAACTCGTCTCTAACCAGTGAAGAAGCAAGGCAGGTCTTGACCCAATTACATCATAATGAACTGGATTTACTTTATATCGCACCTGAGCGCCTGATAAGCCCCTCTTTTCTCGATCGTTTGCAGGATTGTTCCATTGCACTCTTCGCTATTGATGAAGCTCATTGTATTTCGCAATGGGGGCATGATTTTCGTCCTGAATACGCAGCGCTAGGGTTATTAAAAACCCATTTTCCAAACATTCCTGTTATTGCTCTTACGGCCACGGCCGATCAGCAGACACGACAGGATATTGTGACAAAACTCAATTACCACCCTAAACAATTTGTAGCGTCGTTTAATCGGCCTAACATTCATTACAGTGTCATTATTAAAAATAATCCACTCAAACAATTGAATCAGTTTCTGCAAACTCAAGTACAGCAATCCGGTATTATTTACTGCGGTACACGCAATGGTGTTGAACGGTTAACGACCAAACTTCAAGAACTAGGTTACCGTGCTGAAGCCTATCACGCAGGACTTCCTTATAATGAACGCAGGAAAGTACAGTCTTTATTTCGTTATGATCGCATTGACATTGTAGTAGCCACCCTTGCTTTTGGCATGGGTATTGATAAACCTAATGTACGCTTTGTGGTTCATTTTGATTTACCTAAAAATATTGAAAGTTATTATCAGGAAACAGGGCGAGCAGGGCGTGATGGCTTACCAGCGCTTGCCTTACTTCTTTATGATCCGGCAGATAGCGCCAGATTACGAGGCTGGATTACCAATACATCCAATGAAACTCAACAGCAAATTGAAACCGGTAAACTCAATCAAATGTTAGCTTTTGCGGAAGCAACTCACTGCCGCCGCCAGATTTTATTACGTTATTTTGACGAGTCAGGTGATAAAACCTGCAATTACTGCGATATCTGCGATAATCCACCTCAAACAGTAGATGCAACGGAAGACGCACAAAAATTTCTCTCTTGTGTTTACAGACTACGCCAAAGCTATGGTATGACACATGTTACAGACGTATTGCGAGGCAGTACTTCGGAAAAAATTCAACAGGCTGGACATCATCTCTTAAGCACTTTTGCTATTGGAAAAGACAAATCGACCCATTACTGGAAACAATTAGCCTGGCAGTTAATCCACCGTGATTATTGTTATCAGGATATCAGTCATTTTAATGTGTTACGACTCTCTAAAAAAGCAATTACTGTCTTAAAAGGTGAGGAAAAAGTATTCATTTCTATGCCAAAACCCGATTTAAAAACTAAATCAAACACTCATAAAGCCAACAGATTATCACCTCCTACGGAAAACCCGTTATTTGAAATCCTGCGTACATTAAGACGCAAATTGGCTGATGAAGAAAATAAACCACCCTTTATGATCTTTAGTGACACAACCTTACATCAGATGGTACGAGATAAACCCCAAACCACCGAGCAATTGCTGGCTATCTCTGGTGTAGGACAGCATAAACTCAATCATTATGGTTCGCATTTTTTAAAATGTCTGCGTACTTATAGGGGTAATTCCTGAACACCGGGTTTTTATCCTGACTTGGCAGCTATTACTAATGAGCATGACATCCTATTTTTAAATGGACTTGATAGTATTTGCTTTTAGAACCATCAATAAAGCCCCGAGTCTCTACCACTTCATACCAATCCAGCTTACCATGCAATTTCGCAGCCTGAGCAATGGCGTTATTAATTGCCTCTTCAATCCCTTCTTCTGCAGTACCTACCAATTCAATAATTTGATAAACGCGATTGTTCATGTCTTCTCCCTGAAATTATTTTCATTAATGAACTGCCTTGTGGTAAATTTAGTGTAGACGAAAAACTGCAGTCTGACACCTTTTACATCGCTAATAAATGCCGTTATTTCCAAACAATTGATCCAATTTTTGCCGGATAACGGCAAATTAGTTACGCTGCCGGTCATGCTATCTTTACTTTACCACTCGCCAATTCAAGGGCACACTACTCTTATTTCAAACGGCATAATTCTTGAATCTAATACAGTTAACCTCTGATGAATGATGATAAGCCCATGAAAAAACAACATAATTTACAGAAATCAGTTCCTTTTATTTTGTATGTTCTGCTTTCTATTTATCATAGCTCTGCCATTTTTTTTTAATAGCCTTAAAAAATACAAGTTTTTCCCCTTTGTGTCGCACAAAAAATACCCATTGACATGAATTACCGACTTTCATCGGCAATTCGGTGCTTTTTGAATTTTTTGTACGACACAAAGAAGTTTTACACATAACCGAATAATACTAAAGACAACTCTTACTATTCCAGAATATTTCTGTTAAAACACGCCACTCTAATAAATTAAATTCTTTAAATAATTATTAATTCACAGTGGAAAGCGAACGAGATGCATACTCTTAATGATCAAATAAAAATTTTGAAAGAACACCAAAATAATTTCATTAATATTCACTATAAAAATCCTTTTGCACAAACATTATACAATATTCAGAACGCTGCTATTAAGATTCAAGAGGAAGTCCATGATCAATGCCCTCTTGACATCAAACTGGATCATCTGGCACAAATAGCTTTGATGTTATTATCCCCCCCAGGAAATGAGTCATTAAAAGAAAAAGCAAGGGCTTGTCGTGATGAAATTAAAAATCTTCTTCCTCATCTGGCTAATCAACAACAAGTTAAGTCCTATACTGTTTTATTAGAATTAATTTCTTTTTTTGAAAATATACATAAAGAATTTAAACGAGAATACCTCTTAATTAAAACAAATTTAATAATAAATAATAAGCGTGAAAAAATAAAAATAACAAAAACAAATCTAATTAATAAAGCCTCTGAACTGTTTATAGTTAAATATCCATATTATAGTTTTGAGTCAATAAAATATTTAATTATGATAGTTTTTAAAGCATGGAATAACTTTCCAAAAAATATTTTGGATGGCTCATTTTTTAAAGAAATAAATCACCCTATTGCACAACTTTTTTATCATGAATATTTCTATAAAATATTTGGTATTTATCGTTTATACAAATTTGATAACCTTCAAAAACCCTTCATTGAGTCCATTGATATCGTTATGAACGATTTTTTTGGTTCTGATATAAAAAAGATCAAGTTATTTATGGATTTTTCCATAGGAATTTCAGAGGCAAGCAATTTTTTTTCCATGAATTTTAATACAGATTTAATGGAGTATAAAAAAAAGTTATTGAAAGTTCATCAATATCATCAATTTTATTTAGAGGAAGTTAATAATCGTATTAAGATAAAAGAAATCCAATCTGACGAATTTATAAAAGAACTGACACGACAGGATTTAATAAGAAGAAAATCTCTTAAACCTGTTTCTCATCAAACGACTTCTCCTGCTCAAAAGCCCAGAAAAAGTAATGCCCCCGAGAAAAGGAATCAAACACCAACGTCTAATCCGGAAGATATTGCTTATGAATTATTTAAAAACCAAAATTTTAGAGAAGCAATACGAGCCTATACCAGCTTGAAAGAAGAAAAAGTAACGAAACAAAATCGCTTAAAACACGTTAGAATATTAGCCAGCATTGGTGATTGTTACAACTATTGGTCCAGGTTTGAATTTCAAAAAAAATCGGGAGGAGATAAGCTTGGTTTAGAGTTAGAAAAAAAAGCGATTTCTTTTTATACACAAGCTTTAGAGCAAATCACGGTGGGGGCAAAACAAAACGCGGATAACGAGGAATGGCGCGCATGGTCTTACTTTATTAATGAATCACTCCACTCGCTCAGACCCCAAAATTATTGGGATGAACTCAAAAAAGAAGTAGAAAAACAAGAGACCGCGTTGACTGATGCAAATAAAAATACTTCTTCACTTAAAAAAACAGCGAAACTGCCTGCAAAAACCTCAACGAAGAAATTAACGTTTTTTGATGCACAGCATTCCCTTGTCTCAAATAATGGAATAGTAGCGGGTGCGCTGATTCTCAATCCAACCAGCTTGGCCGTGGCACAACCTGATACGGTCCCGAGTAAGAAAAAACGGCCTTCGCCAGAAACTATCGTTAATACGATAAAAAACTCGATTCCTCCTCCATTACAAGCCATTATTGATGAATTACATCAACGGAACCATCGCTGTTACATCGTCGGTGGTGCTGTCACGGGGGTTATTGCTGACAGCTATGTCATTGCTGACAGCGATAAGAAGGTAGAGCAGGTACCCACTGATATTGATATCGTGACTACCGCCATCCCTCAGGAAATTCGGGAAATAGCAGAAAAGCGGGGATACACCGTTCAGATTATTGGCACCAGA
The DNA here is from genome assembly GCF_000621525.1 of Legionella fairfieldensis ATCC 49588. Classification (GTDB taxonomy): domain Bacteria; phylum Pseudomonadota; class Gammaproteobacteria; order Legionellales; family Legionellaceae; genus Tatlockia; species Tatlockia fairfieldensis. The sequence continues at coordinate 96,259 of NZ_KK211300.1, forward strand.
AAACCGATTGCTCGTATCCAAACAGGGCCTAATCCTGAGGAACATTATGATTTTGCTACTCTGGAAGGCACTTCTCCACAAAAAAAGCTACATTATGTCACGTTAGATAATGGGCTGGTCGTGCCCATCTTTTCAGGCACCGACATTAAAGAAGATGCTCAAAATAGAGACGTACCTGTGAATGCGATGTACCTCAATCTGCTCACTGATGAAATAGAAGATCCTACCGGCGAAGGTTGGGCAAGTTTTGACCGAAATGAGTTAAGCACCATTGGCAACCCTCTGGATAGTTTTCGCACAGATGCGGTAAGAATGTTAAGAATAGTCCGCCTCGCCGTAAAATTAAATTTTTCGATTGAAGAGCAAACAAAACAAACAATCAGGCAATGTGCTTCCTTTGAAATTGAGCCACCCATGCGGTTATTGCAAGAGCTTCATAAATTATTGATTAATAAAAAAGCCATTGAATGCTTCAATTTATTAAATCAATTTCAATTATTATCCTTGCTTAAAAAAGAACAGGCCAATGTAGAGCTCATTCCTCAGATTTTAAGCGAAATAACCTTTTATAACCTATCGGATAACGAAGCCTGGTTATTACTTTTAGCCACTTTATTTTGGCCAGGAATTTCACAGCATGGTTCAGATAACAAAGAACTCATCGAACAAGTGGATAACACCCTCAATAAATTCAAGCGCTTTTTATGGGAAAATATACGAGCCAAAATCAGACAGATTTGGTTACAAGCCCTGTTAGACCAATTAGTATTACCTGTTCTCAATAAAGACGAATTATCGCTCATCCCTTTATTTAAAAAAATCATTCAGACTCTTCCACCAACCATGACGTCTACAGCTACCTCTTCCGCTAATTTTTTTATGAGTTCAAATCAGCAACAAGGAACTGCTACCACTCATGAACATTTAAAGAGCCTCGCTTCGTGAAGTTTTCATAGGAGAAAATAACCTCTCTGTACGCGAATCAAGAACAAAAATAAAATGATCGCTTTTTGCTCCTTGATTCGCATTGAAGTAACATCATTGTGTGAATGCTTCCTATATCGGGATTAGCAAATTATCGGAATGCATAACCTCATCAACTGATACGGCCTGAGCAGGAACCCCTCGCCAGCTTGTATCAGCAGGTAAACGTTCCCCTTTCATTAATAAAGAAAAATTACCAAGTGTTGAGTTTTCTTCCATTACTGTGTTGTAAAGCACTGTTGAAGCAGTCCCTACATTACAGCCTTGTTTAATCTCAATAGGCGACATTTTGAATATTCTGTCTTCATAAAGATGAGTTTGCATCACTGCTTCTGCATTGAGACAAACCTCGTCACTCACTTTAATCAGATCGAACTCAGTAAAATCAGCGGTATCAATAAAAACTCTTTTTCCTATTTTTGCTCCATAACTACGATATAACCACGAAACGAAAGGCGTTCCCAATATCATGTTGGTAAAAAAGGGATTCACAAAATAATTATAGGAATATTCAATTACATCATTTTTCCAGATAAAAATATCCCATATGGGTTTCGTTGCCGGTTTTATTTTGCCAAGTATAAGCCATTTCAGTCCTACTAAAGCAGCAACCAGGCTAACAACAATACCTAGCTCCATCACGGGTAATACCAGTAACGTCGTTAATAATGAATATTTTCCAAGCAGGAAATCAAGAGCATAAAGGATGTTAAATAACATGATTAAGGAAAAAGTAGTCGGAGTAATTATTCTAAAAAATTCAATAGCTAATCGTGTTAAATATAAACGTTTAGATGGATTGAAGGTTTGTTGCTCTGAATAGCCTGTTACCAATTCACGTTTGGGGAGAAAAACAGCGGGAGAGCCAAGCCAGGCGGTATTGGCGTCTGCCGCTTTATTATTAGGGGGTGTGATACTCATACAGCCTAACAAACCACCCTCTCCAATTCGTGCTCCTGAGGGGAGCAAACTCATATTACCGGCAAAACCACGTTTGCCAATAGTAACTGGTGCAAAACAAATCGAATCGTTAAAAACATTTGGCCAGGCCAGAGCCACCACACTCGCTGTAAATCCCCCTTCTTCAATGGTAACCAAATCTGGAATAATATGAGGTACTTCCCCCATTTCTACTTTTTTCCCTATTTTTGCACCTAAAAAACGCAATAAAACAGGGAAGAACAAACTATCAGCCATGACGTATAATTCATCGCGATCCAGCATTTGTACAATGGTCCATTGCCTTAAATAATAAAAACTCTTCAGCGGATAAGTTCCGGGTTTAACCTTGTCCATAATTAGTTTTTTACAGACAAAGATAGAAAAAAAATAAAGAGTCATGAAGATCACAGCACCCGTAATCGTGGCAAAAAATATCGTACTGACATAGGAGCTATGCTCATAAAAATGAGTCACCACCATGATGCCCGGTAAATAAGTCAAATAATAAACTGCCATGGCAAAAGTCAGACAAAAATAATGTAAGAAACCATAAGTCACTGTTTTTGTCCGCGTAGCGCTGCTTACTTTATTTTGTTTGGTAATATGATTAAAAGGCGCAATAGCAAGACAGGCTGGCGAACCGGAAAAGAACTGGCCTGTAGGAATAATGCTGTATCGCGGCAACATGGACATATCATCCAGGGCAGCATTATCTTCAATAAAAGTATCAATACTTACAACACTGCGAGCGCCTAAAAAACAATTGTTGCCAATGGTAGTTTTACCTATTTTTAACCAACCGTCCTCAACCACATAGCCTAGCAATTTAGCATCATAACCAATCGACGTATTATCACCAATTTCCAACGTATCATGTGTAGACAAATAGACTGAAGCAATATAGCAGTTTTTTCCTATTTTAGCGCCCAATAAACGATAGTAGAGGACAATAAGAGGAGAGCCTATTAAATGTCTTGGTGAAAAGATATTTTTTTGCAAACGCTCAACTAACCACCAGCGTAGATAAAACCAACCCCATAAAGGGTATTTCCCTGGTTTTACCCGGCCGAGCAGCAACCATTTTGCACTAATAGTCAGTGCCAACGACGCAACAGGCATGATTAGGAAAAGACTTAAAAAAATCCCGAATGAATGCCATGAAAATAATGGGTATTGTTCTGTTGCCCAAGTGTAACAGATAATCACTGCAATAAGTTGCCAGGCATTGATAGTACACTGGAATAAAACACCAAAAAACTGTCCTACAGCACACAAATAATACATCCATGAAGGCGTTGCATTATTTTTTTGCTTTCGTGGCCTGCTTTGTTGGCTTGAGGCAGGTTTTTCTGCGGAAGATTTTTCAAACTTGTGAGCTAATTGTTTAATAGTCGGATTTTGATATAAATCGAGAATGGATATATTTTCCAAAGCAGGTATTTGACGCAAATTAGAAACTACTTTCGCTGCTATTAAAGAATGCCCGCCCAAATCGTAAAAGAAATCGGCCGAAATGGAAATAGGGGAATGTTGGATAACGTTTTCCCATACGTGAGCAATTTCCTGTTCCAAGACAGTTGATGGCGCCTCGTAATCCATCGTTTTTATTATTTGCTGTGGCAAAGGTAATTGTTTGCGATCAACTTTTCCACTGGCTAACAAAGGAAACATCTCTACCATTTCGAAACAGCCCGGGATCATGTAATGAGGTAAACGACTCCGTAAAAAAGACTTGAATTGCTCCAAATCAAACTTGACTTTTTTATCAACAAGCAGATAAGCAATTAATGTAGGTTGTTCTAAATTATGCAATAGAACCACCGCTTGATTAATAGCCTCATGCTCTAACATAACTGTTTCTATTTCGTTTAATTCGATACGGAAACCACGTAATTTTATTTGATCATCCGCGCGGCCAGCAAATTGAATATCACCATTCGCTGATCGCAACGCCAGGTCACCAGTACGATACAATCGCTGGTCCTTATGAAAAGGATGCGGCACAAATTTAATAGCTGTCATCTCAGGAAGATTGGCATACCCTCGCGCCAGACCACAACCACCAATGTATAACTCCCCTTCTTCACCATCAGGCATACACTGTAAATCAGCATCAAGTATGAGGACTTCACATCCCGGTAAAGGTTGCCCGATCGTCATTGGTTTATCCGGGTGGCATTCCGAGTAAGTTGTGATGACCGTTGCTTCAGTTGGACCATAAGTATTCAGTATTCTTAAACCAGGTCTGCTCCATCGTTTTATTAAATTGGCAGTACAGGCTTCACCACCAAGAATTAATAAACGTAACTCCGCCAAACCGCCTTCCAGCGTGGATAACAAGGTAGGAACAGTAGAAAAAACGCTGACTTGATGTTGCTGTAAAAATTCAATCAATCCTACACCAGAGCGAGTATCTTTATCAGTACAGGCTATTAATGAAGCGCCGTGAGAAAACGCCATCCAGATTTCTTCCAGTGACGCATCAAAAGCCAGGGAAAATCCCTGATAAACTCTATCTTGTTCGGTCATTTGATAAATGGTGCTTACCGTACGAACATAATGACAAATACTCCGATGAGTAATTTCTACTCCTTTAGGCTTACCAGTTGAACCTGACGTATAGATAATATAACTTAAGTCATCGGGAGATCGTTCACCAGCCAATAAAACTGGTCTTTCCACAGACTGGTTAGCAAGACGCTCTTTTAACTGATCATCAATGGTAATCATTTGAGGCGGTTCCAAACCTTCGCGAGCCTGCTGTAATGAAGAAATAAGAACTGCCTGAAACGATAAATCGGAAAAAATATAATTAATACGCTCAACAGGATGCTCTACTTCAATGGGCACATAGGTCGCACCTGTTTTTAAAATTGCCAGAATAGCAATATAACAATCTGCAGAGCGCTCAATGAGTATTCCGACAATGCTGGTCGGTCTGATCCCTTCACTTAATAGAAAATTCGCTAATTGATTGGCGCGCTGCTCCAGTTCCTGATAAGTAAAGCTTCTGTTATCACAGACAAGTGCAATATTATCCGGGAAATTATCAGCTGAGCGCTCAAAAAACTGTTGAAGTTGTATAACATCCTTGTTTTGCTCATTCATATTGGTTTACTCCCACCAATTATTATTGTTCTTATCTATGAACTTTAAAACATGTTTACATACATCAACCAACTTTGTGCCGAACAAAAGCCCCTGCAAATAGGCAGAAGGTAGTGCAACAAATATTGTCCGGCATAAGATCCGCTCAATAATTTCAGTATAGTTCACAAAATGGCTATAGCAAAAGGATTGTATCTTGCAAGAGGCAAGGTATACTTTTCCTGCTTTATTTTGGGAAGAAAATCATGACAGCTGGTAAAAATAATTTTACATTAGAGACGGTAGCCTCTCTCGCGTACCTTGATGATGAACCAGAAAATACAGCCCAATTGGCCGAAGAAATTAACGCCATACTGGATTTTGTGGGAAAATTACGTCAACTCGATACCAAAGAAGTCGCTCCTCTTTTTCACCCTCTTGACTTACACCAGCCTCTAAGAGCCGATGTAATCAGTGAAAATGATTGCATTGAACAATTGGAAGAAATCAGCCCGTTGTTCGAAGATGGTTTCTATCTCGTACCCAAAGTCATTGAATGAGAACAATAAGACATGCACAATCAATCATTATTTGAATTATCTCAGTCATTGCAGCAAGGTGAATTTTCCAGCGAGGAATTGACTCAACATTATCTCCAGCGAATTAAACAACATAGCTCACTGAATGCCTTTATCAGTATCGATGAAGAGCAGGCACTAAAATTTGCTGCGATTGCGGATCAACAACTGCAAACGGGCCGGGCCAATGCCTTAACAGGTATACCGATGGCTCATAAAGATATTTTTTGCACAAAAAATCTGCCCACCACTTGTGGGTCAAAAATGCTGGAGCATTTTTATGCGCCTTATGAAGCAACCCTGGTAAAAAAATTAAGGGAACAAAAGGCTGTTTTACTGGGCAAAACCAACATGGATGAATTTGCCATGGGTTCAGCAAACGAGAATAGTTACTTTGGTGCTGTAAAAAACCCGTGGAATCTCGATTACGTGCCGGGAGGTTCATCAGGAGGTTCTGCAGCGGCAGTGGCGGCTGATTTGGTTCCTTTTGCTACCGGTTCAGATACAGGAGGTTCTATCAGACAACCCGCTGCTTTCTGTGGTATTTCAGGCATTAAACCTACTTACAGTTTAATCTCTCGCTTTGGCATGGTGGCCTATGCTTCAAGCCTTGATCAAGCCGGCCCCATGGCGCGCAGCGCAGCAGATCTGGCGTTGATTTTACAGGCGATGGCAGGTTTTGATCATAACGATTCCACTTCAGCCAATCGGATAATTCCTGATTATTTATCTACCTTAAATGGTTCTATAAAAGGTTTACGGATTGGTTTACCTTCCTGTTTTTTCTCAAAAGAAATTAATGAGGACATTCAGCAAGCCATTCATAAAGCGGTCACATTGTTTCAACAGGAAGGCGCTATCATTATTGAACTTAATCTTTCGCTTCAACCGTTATGGGTACCCTGTTATTACGTCATTGCGTGTGCAGAAGCTTCATCAAACCTGGCGCGTTACGATGGCATACGATTTGGTTACCGCAGTACAAAAGGCAACAGTTTACGCGAACAAATTACGAATACCCGCATAGAGGGTTTCGGACTTGAGGTTAAAAGGCGTATTCTTACAGGGACTTATGTACTTTCATCGGGTTATTTTGATGCTTATTATTTACAGGCCCTGAAAATCAGACGATTAATACAACAGGAACTACTGCAAACTTTAGATAAGGTTGATCTGATCCTGGGTCCAACAACGCCTGCTTGTGCATTTAAGTCAGGGGAAACCAACATCAATCCGGTACAAAATTATCTTGCTGATATTTTTACTGTTGCAGCGAATCTGGCAGGTCTACCCGCTCTTTCCATTCCCGCAGGATTTAGTCAAGGCTTACCGATTGGTATGCAATTAATGGGTAATCATTTTAACGAAGCGCTCTTATTAAAAAGCGCTCATTTTTATCAGCAACATACTGGCTGGCATAAAGCCAGACCAACCGACAAAAGGTGATTTATGGCATGGGATACTGTAATTGGCCTTGAAGTTCACGCGCAATTAAAAACGAAATCCAAGCTTTTTTCAGGGGCTGCAACCACCTTTGGTGCAAAACCCAATTCGCAAACTTCGTTGATTGACGCGGGTCTTCCTGGTGTTTTACCAGTACTTAATCAACAGGCTGTCGCCATGGCAATTCAGTTTGGCATGGCCATTCAAGCAGAGATTAATAATCATTCGTATTTTGAACGTAAAAATTATTTTTATCCTGATTTACCTAAAGGCTATCAGATTAGTCAATATCAGCGCCCTATTGTTTCTAATGGGTACCTGACTATTGTTACTCCTGATGGAAATGAAAAAAAAGTGACGATTGCCCGCGCTCATTTAGAAGAAGATGCAGGCAAATCCTTGCATGACAGGCATTCAAACTATACGGCAATCGATCTCAATCGTGCAGGGACCCCCCTGCTTGAAATCGTTACCGCTCCCTGCCTTTTTTCAGTGATGGAAGCAATAAATTACCTGAAAACCCTGCATCTCCTGGTCCGTTTTTTAGGAATTTGTGATGGCAATATGCAAGAAGGCTCATTTCGTTGTGATGTCAATATTTCGCTTAAACCACAGGGTTCAACTACTTTAGGCACACGAACTGAATTAAAAAACCTTAATTCTTTTCGTTTTATTGAAAAAGCCATTGCTTATGAACAGGCAAGGCACCAGGATTTACTGGAAAATGGTCAACCTATTCAGCAGGAAACCCGGCTTTATTGTCCTGCAACCGATACCACACAAGTCTTAAGAGTCAAGGAAAATGAAAACGATTATCGCTATTTTCCCGATCCTGACTTACTACCCATTGTCATTAATCGACAAGATCTGGAAAAAATCAGGCAGTCTATGCCAACTTTACCGGATCAGATTAAAAAGACACTTAAGGAAAATAAAACACTGCATGAAGAAGATATTCATTTTCTTCTCTCGTCACCAGAAACTTACCCATTTTTTCATGAATTAAAACAGATCAGTCAGGTGGATGAAAAAATAATTGTTAATTGGCTGCGAGGGCCTTATACCGCCTTTCTTAATGAAGCAAATCTTGATTTTACCAATCCACCCGTATCTGCCGCGGCCTTAGCTCCTTTATTGCAGCAATTAGCTAATCAGACCGTGTCCAATAAAATCGCCAAACAGATTTTTGCCAAACTATGGGCTGGTGAAGGCAATGTCGATGAAATCATGCAAAAGGAGGGTTATACCCAACTCGATGATGACCAACTATTGGAAGATATTGTTCGAAATATTATTAATCAATATCCCCAACAAACTGCCGACTATCGCGCTGGCAAAGAAAAATTATTGGCCTTTTTTGTGGGGCAGGTAATGAAACAAACTCAAGGACGAGCCGACCCTGAACAGGCTAATCGTATACTGAGAGACTATTTAAATTAACATACCCATTTACACCAGTTCAGTCTCTTAAATATTATTGATCTAAAAAATAAATCATGGATAATGAAACACCTTTTATATTACGAACTGGTACACAATGATTATCATTGAAGAGTATATAATAAACCAACTCAATTTATTGATACCTATCCTAAAAGTAAAACCCAATGAAAACCACATCCAGATAATAAATCAAATAGTCTTATCTATTGCGAACCTGGCAGTGAATCCAGACAATCAAAAAACTATGGCACAAGTGCCTCAACTGATTCCTGCTCTTGCCACATTAATGCAACAGGGTACGCCTCAAGCGAAAAAAGATGCCAGCAGATTCTTTACGAACCTGGTACCGTATCGAGAAAATAAAAAATATTTGGCACAAAACACTCGGCTATTTCATGCTCTTTTCGGATTAATACGACAGGGTATGCTACAGGCAAAAGAAAATACTGCTGGAACCATTGCGAACAATTCGGCGGCAAATCCAAACAATCAACGACCTATCGTGCAAGAACCTTACCCTGGCCTGGTATTAATTCAACCAGAACCAAAAGACTCTTTTCCTCCAACATTCAATCAAAAGCCTATTTCGCACAATCTTTCTACAGTCAATGTACATACAGCTCCAGGTGTACCTGGTTTCTTTAGACCAGCCACCGCTGTCAACAATAAGCGGCCTTTAACCTCCGTACCCCCAAATATTGATAACAGAAATCCGGTTCAAGTACAAATTGAACCAGAAGAAACAAATGCACCCGAAGCAAAACGTTCACGTAATAATCCTGGCTGATTATAATGGGAGAGCCGTCCAGTTACAGTTAAAGATGGGTTTGAATATTCTGATAAGAGCACCAGGTGAAAACTGCTCAACATCAATTGGTGAAAGCACTCAACCTGGGAGGAGCTGATAAAACCACAATCTGCTAAAAGCAGATTGTGGTGACTGTTTAATAAGACTTTACAACTACCGTCGTTCCAATATCCATAAAATCCTGATTCAACCATTTGGCAGCGCTGGGTAAAACTCTTATACAACCATGGCTGGCATTATAATTGGGCACTTCATAAGCGGCATGAATAGAATAACCACCATGGAAATGCATGCAATAAGGCATTCGCGCGCCCCCATTCGTTTCTACAGGATAAAGACTGGATTTACACTCTTCTCCTTTTTTGGAATAAACACGATAGGTCCCTGTGACAGTACGACAACCTCTGCCAATATCTTCACAATAGTCTTTCCCCCCAGAGGCACTACCCGTTCTGACTCGATTTCCCTGAGCATCATAAGCAGCCCACGCCGTAGCTTTAGGATCAAAAATGAAAACTTTTCGACCTGTTGCCTCGCGTTTTTGGGGAAAATGATAACTGCCCTTGGTATCTGAATCCAGACTCATCGTATAATGCGTAAAACCTGCATCATCAACAATAGGTACTGAACGATTTATTGAGGCACATGAAGCAGCCAATACTGATAAAGAGCCAACGAGTAGCTGTTTTTTCATTATTATCCCTCCTTCTTTTTTTATGTTATCGGGATAATTTTGATTATATTTAGTATTTTTTACATTTATTTTTAACTAATTGTTTTATTTATGATCTTTATTCTCGTTTTTCATAGCCTGAGGAAGCATTGCCAAAATAGCCAAAAGTAATTGCTCATCGCTGCATTCAAAACAACCTCCTCTTGCTGGCATAGCATTAAAACCTTCTTTGGTATGATCTAATAAGGTATTTAGACCTTGTTTAACTCTTATTTCCCAATCTTTTTTTTGACCTGTTTTAGGGGCGCCCAACTCGATTACAGGTTTAAGAGCATGACAATTAGCGCAAAAATGTTGCACAATTTGCTCTCCTTCATTTTTAGATCGTCTAATGGAATCAAGAAATTCCTGGGGGCGATGAGTTTGCGCCAAAGCAAAAGAAAAAGGCAAACCAATAAGCAGACTGATAAAAAAATACTTTACACACCCAACCATGCTACATCTCTTTAATTTTTTCTGTAAATAATTGTATATTAAATCGTTGGGGCGCACAAAAAGTGGCACATAATTTGCTTTACTTGAGCCTTTTTAGACTGAGATAACCCCATGTTACAACGTATTACTTTCCTGTTTTTACTGATTGCTACAGGTTTTTCATCCCAAGCTGAAACCATCCAATCTCTGGCATTAATCAAACAAAAAATAGAAAATCACCTGATTAATGAATTATCTAACCGTCATAATGACGATGTTGAGCTTCAGGTATCGGCTGAAAAGATTGATCCAAGGCTAAATCTTAAACCTTGCCGGGAAGATAAACTTGAAGTCTTCAATCCTTATAAAACGTCATTATTACATGCCACTATTATGGGTATTAAATGTCAGGAAACAGACGCTCACTGGACGTTATATGTTCCTGTTAAAATTACTTTGCAAAGAAATGTCCTGGTTGCCAAACATCTTTTGTCCAAGGGTACCCAAATTACTGACAATGATCTTGAAAAAGAGAAAAAAGATCTCAGTCAACTCAAAAGTGGTTATTTCACGAAAAAAAGCGACGTTATAGGTCAACTTTGTAAACACCCTATAGGGGAAGGAAGTGTTCTTACTCTTTATGATCTACAAACTGCACCATTAGTACATAAAGGTGAGCAAGTCAGTATTCAGGCAATTAATGAAATGATCAATGTCAGTATGAACGGGATAGCCCTAAGTGATGGTGCTTTAGGCGACCTCATTAAAGTACAAAATCTTTCCTCTAAAAAAATAATAGAAGCGCAGGTTAGTGGAAATCAACTCGTGAAAGTTTCTATTTGAAATTTTTCTTATTCTTAACCATTATGCCAGACAATAACGCTTCACCATGAGGAACCACTTTTTCAACAGTTGGCCGGCATAAAATACTTAATTCATTAAGAATGAGTTGCTAATAAACACAAAATAACAATATGATAGAGAAAAATTCCCAATTTTTAAGGTGACATAACCCTAAAGATTTTGATACAGGAGCCGATATAACCATGAGTGCAATTGAGAGTAATGTTATGGTCAGTCCTCTTAATGATTCAAATAATTTCAAGCGTATTGATACGGATAATTGGCCAGAGGCGAAAACGTCCTCCGCTGAAAAATCTGCCGATGAAATGAACCCGGTTACTTTAAGCGACATTTCAAAACAAATGGCAGCCCTGAAAGAATACATTCTCACAGCTCCAGATATCAATAAAGCACGCGTGGAGTTCTTAAAAGAAGAATTGTCAGGTGGACGTTATCGCATTGGGAATGATCAAATTGCCATGAAGATGTTTGCCGATGTCGAAATAGCCTGACGCAAGAACATCCAAACAACAGGACATACTTTTGTACAAGGCTAAAAGGAATAATATGACCGATCAAAAAGCAGCTAAACTTACCCGTCTTCTCCAGCAGGAAATCCAATGGGTTAAGGAATTAATTACATTATTGACCGAAGAAAAAACTGCGCTGTCCGCGCGACAATTTAATAATTTAGAAAATCTGGCCGAGCAAAAGGAGTTGCTTTCCGGCAAGCTCGAACAAAGTGCCAAAGAACGGATGGAGCTGCTTGAAATTAATCACCATGAAAATCAGGCCAAAGTGGCTTTACAGGCTTTTTTAACTCATTGCTCAGCAGAAGAAGTTAGTGAAATCAATCAGTTAAATAACCATCTTGCAGAAGAACTGACCACTTGCCGAGAGCTTAATACAATAAATGGGCAAGTCATCAGCTCTAATTTAAGCAGGCGGCAGGAGTTAATTACTATTTTGTCGGGTCAGAGCAGTTCCGCTGCAATTGATATTTATACTGCTCACGGTGATGTTAAAAAAACCGCGGAATCACACCGACATGAAGAGGCTTAAAACACTGGATTGAGCCTTTTTACTTGCCGAATTAGCGTGCCTGCATGCGTAACGCGCCGTCCAGGCGAATCACCTCTCCATTAATCAACGTATTTTCAACCAAATGGATAGCCAAAGCTGCAAACTCCTCCGGTTTTCCTAAACGTTTGGGGAAGGTCACCGTGGCAGCCAAACTCTCTTGTACCTCTTGCGGCATATTGAGAAGCATCGGTGTAGCAATTAAACCAGGGGCGATTGCGTTAACTCTGATAGCCTGTTGAGCCAGTTCACGCGCCGCAGGGAGAGTCATGGCAACTACGCCACCTTTTGAGGCACTATAAGCTGTCTGACCAATCTGTCCTTCAAACGCAGCGACAGAGGCCGTGTTGATAATAACACCTCGTTCCTGAGAGTCAGGTTCCAGATCAAGATTTAACATGGCTTTTGCAACTACCCGCATGACATTAAAAGTTCCCACCAAATTAACATCAATAACCTGTTTAAAAGCCATTAAAGGCATGGCACCTTCCTTTCCGACCATCCGTTTGGCTGGCGCAATACCTGCACAATTAATGCAAATTCTTGGTATGCCAATCCGGGAAACCGTTGTTTGTATTGCCTGTTCAATTTCCTCTGCCGAGCTGACATCACAAGAGAGAGCCAAAGCTACCTTGTCATCCGAATGTTGTTGCTTATCCCAGACAACGACCTGAGCACCGCGGGCACTTAATTGCTGTGCACAAGCCAGCCCCATGCCCGATGCGCCCCCCGTAATTACAGCAATCTGATTATCTAAATTCATTGTGATCTCCTTTTCCTGAAGTTATTGGAGGTAGGCTTTACTTAATGCTTTAAATTGTGGGGTACCTGCTTGTCCTACCCATTCAAAAAAAACCATTTCCGAGGTCACCAAATGGACGCCCTGTTGTTTCATACGTTGAAGGCCATATTGATAATCAAGTTCGGCACGGCTACTCACCGCATCAACCACCACAAAAACCTCATAACCTGCTTCTTGCAAATCCAGAGCAGTTTGCAAAATACAAACATGCGTTTCAATGCCTGCCAATACAAGTTGCTTCTTATTGAGTATTTGCAAATGGTGTTTGAATAGTGGCTCTCTTAAACAGGAAAATTGTATTTTCTCAACAGGCTCGCTTTGTGGTGTCAATGTACGTAAAGATTCAACAGTTAATCCTAAGCCACTCGGGTATTGCTCGCTAATAAGGAGAGGAACATCCAAGTCTTTCGCCAAACGGATTAACCACTGGCAACGACTCATTAAATTATCCGCCTGTTGAACCAGCGGCGCTAATTTTTCCTGGACATCAATAAGTAATAAACATGAGTTTTCTCTCGTTAGCAGCATTTTCTTCCTCCAGCAAAAACACCATCACAACGTAAATTATGAAGGCTGTCAAGAACGCTTCAACCAGTATTCTTAAACCAGCGCCAGCAAAACTGCCGTTAAATAATGCCCTTCTGGAAATGCAGCTAAAGTAGGATGACAACTTGCCGGGCCAAAAATACCTAATAATCTTATCTGCTTACCTACCATCATACCCTGGCTGCTCACAAGACTCGTAAACTCTTCAGCGGAAAGCGCAGACGAGCAATTGCATGTCATGAGTAAAGTACCGGAACGCATGACTTTGAATAACTCACGATGTAAAAAGCGGTAATAATTTTTTGCTCGCTCAAGATGCTGTCTGGAAGGTACTAATTTAGGGGGATCCAGAATGACCAGATCGTAATCTCCTGCTGTGCTTAAGTAAGATCGTGCATCCGATTCAATAAAATCAATGGATTCGAGATGATTAAGCTCCGCGTTTTGTTTCGCCTGTAAGATAGCTGAAGCAGAACTGTCCACGGCGGTTACCTTCACTGCGCCTGCTTTTGCTGCATGCAGCGCAAATCCCCCCGTATAGGAGTACAAATCCAATACCCGTCTTCCTTTGGCCAGAGCAGCGATACGTTGATGATTTTCTCGCTGATCAAGAAATAATCCTGTTTTTTGAGTATTTGAAAAATCGACCTGATAAACTATGCCAGCTTCACGAACCTGAGTAGTGGTTCCCTGAGGCGGCTCTTCCTTCAACGTCCATCCATCCTGCGCAAGTGGTTTTGCCTGAGCCAGCCAGATGATTTCATCATCAGGCATTAATTCATGCAGACATTGACTGATTAATGCTTTATTGGCTTCCACCCAATAAGCCGAACTGGCTACTACACAAATCCGATTAAATCGATCTATGGTCAAACCTGACAAACCATCTGCTTCACTATTGAATAACCGGTAAGCAGTAGTCATTTCATTAGGAAGATTAAGACTTTGTCTTATCGCCAATGCCTGACGCAAACGCTTATTAACAATGAAATCCAACGAACAATTATCTGCCTTCTCCCATGCCTGCGCCACAACGCGAACCCGATAAAGAGAGTGCTCATTATAGATACCTATCGCAAGGCATTTTCCTTCTGCACTCATCACATCAACCAAAGCCCCGTTGGTCAATGGTCCGGTTGTTTTGGTAATCGCTTTTGGAAAAATCCAGGGATGTCCACGACTTACCGTATTTTGTTTGGTTTTATGTAAATAAACCGCAGCTTTCATTTCTATTTCCCAAAGACTAAAAGTCAGCTAATCTACACCAGGGTGAGTGACCATTTCTACTATCTTATCCAAAAACCTTGATATTCCATGCTGTCCATCATCCCCCTGTTTCAGGGTGTAAGGCTGGAATATAAGTATTTTTGACTCAATCTGGCGAAATGCTCCTCTTCAGATTGTATTGAATGCCGCCGTCTTTTTATTCAGCATTTAAGGGATTTCTATGCAACGTTTTTTTGCCGTTTTCTTTGTCTGGTTTATTTTCCTTTTTTCAAACCAGATAGTATTAGCCGAACCGTGGTTCACAGGTCCCCTGCTTGCTGCTGCGGGGCGAACAGTACCTAATGGCCATACCAGTATTGAAGTTTACAATTTTTACACATTAAATCTTGGAGGTTACAACAATCATTGGGTTAGAGTTCGCAGACCTACGAGCAACAGCATTGTTTTCAACCCTGTTTTTACTCATGGTATTACAGACAAAATGGACATACAATTCAGCCTACCCGATGCTTATAATCGAAGCCACGGCGCTAATGCTCATTATATAGGAGATACTTCCATTGCTCTGGGTTATCAACTCATTGAGCAAAAGGAGTCAAAATGGCAGCCCAATTTACGCCTGAGCCTGCAAGAAATTATACCTCTTGGTCATTTTAAAAATCTTGATCCGTCGATGAATGGTACCGATGTAAGCGGTCTGGGCAGTTATCAAACTGTCTTCGCACTTAATTTTCAACATTTACTACAGTTTAACGAGATCAATTATCTTCGCACCCGTTTGGTTTTAAATTATGTTTATGCAGCGCGGGTAGATATTCAGGGTGTGAGTGTTTACGGAGGAACCTACAGGACAGAGGGTATTATCCGTCCCGGTAATCTTTCCAGTATTGATTTAGCGGGAGAATTGATACTGAAACAGAACTGGGTCGCAGTAATGGAAACCTTTATTGCTCGCAGAGATCGTTCTCATTTCAGGGGGATTATCGGTAATGAACCTGATGGAACACCAGGCACAATTGGCCATGGTACTATTGATCTGATCACCCTGGCGCCAGCCCTTGAATATAATTTCAATGCCAATGTCGGCCTTATCGGCGGCCCCTGGTTTGTAGTAACAGGGCGCAACGCCTCTAAATTTATTTCTTATATCATTGCATTAAATGCCTATTGGTAAGATCCTCATTAATTTGTTAGCATGCGTTTTTTTGCAAAGAAAGGACAAGCCAATGTGGTTTAATAATGCAATGATTTATCATTATGAAATGAACGATAAGGTTGATTTGACATCACTACTTGCTGAAGATGTGCTTAAATCTTGTCCACCACATGCCCGCTTTATTTATGGCTGGCTACCTGCTCTTACTGATGAACTCGTACAGGAAGTTGCAGGTTGCTCGTTGATTTGCCTCGGAAAAGAAGAACGAATTTTACCCAATGGAGTCATCAAACGTCTACTTGCTGAACGTATTCAGATGATAGAAACTCAGCAGGGAAGAACTATTAAACGTGCAGAAAAAGCACAACTGGCAGAAGATCTGGAGTTTGAATTATTACCCAAATCTTTCTGTATACAAAAAAGATTAATGGCCTTGTTAGATAAGGTAACTCATCGCTTGATTATCAATGCATCAAGCGCAAATCAGGCCTCTCAACTAACCGCTTTATTACGTAAGTCAATACCTGGCATTCATATGGAACCTCTGGTACCAGCAGAAAATCTGGCCTTACGCTTTGCACAATGGATTAACAATCCTGCTCTTCTCTCTTCGAATTTTCAGCTGGCTTCGGATTGTCTTTTGTTTGCGCTGGATGATGAAAAAAAACGTATTAGCTGTAAAGGTTATGAAATGCCGGCAGAAGAAATAATAACACTGTTATCTCAAGGGTTAGCCGCCGCTGAAATTTCCTTAATCTGGAATGAGCGCATTCAATTCACCTTAACGCACGACCTTAACATTAAGCGCTTGAAATGTCTTGATTATTTAATTGACGAATTTAATGAAATCCACCAATTGGAAGAAGACTTTCAACAACGCGATGCAGAGCTTACTTTGCTTAGCGGGGAATTACGCGCTCTGACGAATGATTTACTGGCAGAATTTACACCAACACAAGATAGCATCAATCTCCCGGATAAAGAAAGTTTAACGTGTTGACAATTCATCTACCGCCTACGTACCACAGCTTGTCCGCAAGACCCAGGATTGACGTACGTTCTGGATTCCACGGACAAGCCGTGGAACGTAGGCATTCTTCTTAAATTGACGCCATTGACGGGGGACTAAAAGGAATGTGTAAGGTATCTCTAAATCTTTTTTCGTAAATCAATTAATGATAAACCTCGAATTTCACCTTCCCGGATCGAAAATCGTTTCGTAGCTTGAATGTTTGCGGTATTAATAAACAATTCATAACGTCCTGGATTTAAACCGGTTACGTAAAATTGGCCGTTATTAGTTACTGTTAAAAAAATTGCAGAATAATGTGACGTGTTGTTATCTTTTCTTTTTTCTATTAAACGCAATAACATATTAGATTTTTCAACCCCAAACCAGGGTAAAACACGACCAACAACCCCTGTTTTTTTATTGCTCTCTTGAGTTTCTTCTTGCAACGCATAGGCAATAGATAACTCTGCTTCGCTAAAAGGCTGCTGTAAATGATGGCGTTGGCGCAAATTTTTCGCTATTTGACTAGCATAGGAAATTTCCGTTGACGATAAATTATCTTTATAGAAGGCAAGTAACTGTTCTTTTTGAGGATAGGAAGGAGGCAGAAGTCCAACATAGACGAACTGCCAGGCCAACGCTTTAATGCAGTCCTTCTTGCGTGTCATACCGAAAAAATAATCTCGGCTTAATACCCAGGCCCGATACTGTTGATGCCCTTTCTCCACCAATTGAGCTTCTTTTACTGACAACGCACACGCTGAAGAAAGGAAGAAAAACCCTAATATAAACAGATAAATTAATCCCCTCGGCTGCTTCATTCTAATTAGCCAGTAGCAGGCATGCCAGGAAGCTGGCTATGATAGGTGGCCTGATAAACAGCTAGCGCATCATTGGCTGCTTTTTTCAAACCCATGGCCGAATTGGCATGATAAAGAATAACCAAAGCCTCTTTAGCACTAGGGGCCTGGGGATAATTCTCTACTAAAAAGCCAGCCCTCTCAGCCGCAGCCACGTACATTTTACGCTCATAATAATATTTTGCTGTATTCAGTTCGCGATGGGCAAACATATTACGTAAATAAATCATGCGTTGCAGGGCATTGGGTTTATAACGACTTTCTGGAAATTTCTGTATCAACGTTGCAAAATCAGAATAAGCCTGTGATTGCGTACCCGGATCACGCCAAGACTCATCAATAGGTAACGTGGAAGCCAAAGCCCCTCTGGTTTGTTGAAAATTAGCCAACCCTTTCATATAGTAAGCATAATCAACATGCTTGGCTCGCGGATAAAGATGGATAAAACGCTCCGCAGTTGCTGCCGTCGAAGCATAGTCCCCTTTTTTATAATAAGCATAAATCAGATCCATTTGAGCACTTTCTGCATAATCACTAAATGGATACATCGACTCTAACGCTTCCAAACGCTTTGTAGCACTTTCATATTGTTCTTTAGCTATCGCCTGTTTGGATTCAGTAAACAATTGTTTGGCAGTCATCCCTTGATAAGGATTATCATCTTCACTACGCGACCACCATTTTGAGCAGGCTGACAAAGAAATTAATAAGCTAATCAGCAGCAGCGCTTTCATTCGTTTCATATAAATACCTGTTACAACAACTATTTCGATGCGCTCATTATACTCATCCGCTAAAATTTTGCGAACTATAAGAATAAGGAAAAATCCTTAAAAAAAAGAATTTCAAACAGATGAAAACTATTTGCAATGACTCAGCGATTGATATAGTATTCTGCTCTGTCGGAGAGGTGGCTGAGCGGTCGAAAGCGGCGGTCTTGAAAACCGTTGAAGGGCAACCTTCCCAGGGTTCGAATCCCTGCCTCTCCGCCAAAGTTCATAATTCTTCTCTTTCAATAATCACATTTCGAGCTAACAGCAATTCTTCGCAAAGCGAGTGGAGTCTAAAACGACAAGCATTTGATCAAATACTAACTATCATGTACACTTGCTACTCATTAATTAATAATGAAGTAATAATTACATGTTATACACCGACATTAAACAAAAAATACATAATGATTTAATTGTTCCTTTGCTCCAATCGAAATTAAAAAAATCAGATTGCAAAAATATTGTGACGAAAATCTTTATGAATACCCGGTGGGAATATGTAGAAGATTATATGAGATCTATAAAACTTTCAGGGTTTTCAGATATAATCAAAAAAATACATAATTATTATTACGACAAAAACACTCAAAAATCTGAATTTCCTAAGCTTGATTTTGAAAAAGAATTTGATTTCTCTTCTTATGAAGAATTAACATTAATTTGTATCAACATGGAGGAAAATCAAAGAGGAAAGCCTTCTGCACATAGACAAATTCAATTTTTAATTCAAGAATGTTTTTTCGATTATTTTAATCCTTTTGACAAGATGAACCCAGAAGAATTAAAAGATCCAAAAAATACCGCTAAAATTAAAAAACTTGCTGCAAACATTAATTTAAGTTTGCCAACAATAGGTAATTTTCCAACAGATGCCGCGATCATTAAAAATATAGCCTCTTTTTTAAATTATGGCGCTATTCAGTCTTGGCGAAAAACCTGTAGATCTGCGTTTTTTCAATCGGCCTATGAACCTAAACTTTCATTTTTCTATACTTTAGGTGCTCCAGTTGAGGTGCCTACCCCTAAGAAGGGTATATCTAATATACGGGCTTCCTTCTCATCCTACGAGAAATCAGACGATATGCTGCTATTTACCTCTTTATATCAAGCTATTGAATATGCACAGTTACATAATAAATATATACACCAGAGATCTATGAACAATGTTGCTATTCCCGGTGTTTTCCTCGTCGCCTACAGGGGTTCCCTTTCAACATTAAAATTTACAGACGAATTTATTCTTTTGAATCCTGGCAACTATAATACAGGGAAATACAACCAAAATGCTCGTTGTGTCTGGGTTCAATCCGCTAAAGTGAATAAAGAATTATTAACCCCAATTAGAGGCATCACAGCATTAAATACAAAGGACTTTGCCACTTACAAAACGCCGCAACGTACTCTATTAGAAACCGCAAGACAAAAACTTCATTTTTAGGTTGCCAGATTGTTAGTTACTTGCTCTCAATTTCGGAGCTTTGGTTTTTTTGGAAAATGATACAAAATATTATCTTTTAGAAAAAAGTGAAACAATCTAGAGCGCCGATCGATTTAAATTGAAATTTCGTTCCAGGTTGCTTCGCTAACGCTCTTCTTTGCGGCCGATAAACCGATTGAGGACACACTCTAAATTTTTTCACCTTGTTGCCAGTTAGCTCTTGCTCGAAATAATACAGACAAATCCTCTTTTGTTTTCTTGCAAGGTTTTGTAAGAGTAAAAATTTCCCGTTCTTTTTGATAATAGATACCTAAAGGAACCGGAAACTCAGGAAAATTAAGACGGGCTAAACGCATAGCTGCCATATAATCACTGGATGTGTGTCGATAAGTACTTTCCCCTTGATTGATCACACGTTGTAATACACCATCATGAGAAGCTAAAGCCCACTCCTGAGCCGCTCCAAATAACAAAGGCTCCCCTTCTTTCAATACAACGGTATTATCAGCACGATTAGTTTTCACTGCAAACGCATCAAAGGCACCATGATTAAAAATATTACAATCCTGATAGATTTCTACAAATGAGCAACCTCGATGTTCATAAGCCTGGCGTAGAATGGTTGCTAAATGAGTGGGATCTTTATCCACAGCACGAGCAACGAAACTGGCACCTGCTGCAAGGGCTAGAGTTAAAGGATTAACAGGCTCATTACTCACTCCGTCGGGTGAGGTTTTTGTTACTTGGCCTTTTTGTGAAGTCGGCGAAAATTGCCCCTTGGTCAAACCGTAAACCTGGTTGTTAAATAATAAAATATTGACATTCACGTTGCGTCTTAAGCAATGAATAAGATGATTACCCCCTATACTTAAGGCATCACCATCTCCCGTAATAACCCAAACTGTCAAATCATCGCGCATGGCTTTTAATCCGGTAGCCACAGCGGTCGCTCTGCCATGAATGGTATGGAAACCATAGGTATTCATATAATAGGGCAACCTGCCTGCACAACCAATTCCTGAAACAAAAACATGTTTTTCAGGCGCCAAACCCAATTCAGGCAATAGGCGTTGCAAAGCGGCCAAAATAGCATAATCACCACAACCGGGACACCAGCGTACTTCAGCAGAATTGGTGAAATCCTCGCGTTTATAGCTGTTATTCATGATTAATTTCCATTTGAATGGCTTTAACAAGATTGATTACAGAAAAAGGTTGACCATTACATTGACTAATTGACTTTGCATCCACCAAATATTGGCCACGCAGGAGCTGACATAATTGACCTGAATTCAATTCAGCAACCAGAACTTTTTCAAAACCAGTCAGCAGCGTGCCTAACTTTTCAGGTAAAGGGTTTAAATGGCGCAAATGAAGTAAAGCAATGGATAACCCTTCTGACTGACATTGCTGTATCGCTGCTTTAAGACTCCCATAGGTACTGCCCCACCCCACCAGCAAAATATTGGCGTTTGGATCGCCCTCCACTTGTAATTCGGGATAATCACGAATCATGCCGGCAATTTTTTCCGATCGGAGTTTAACCATTTTTTGGTGATTGGCTGCATCATAACTGACTTGTCCTGCTTCCCCCTGCTTTTCTAAACCACCAAGCTGATGGATAAAACCGGGTGTTCCGGGTATATTCCAGCTACGCGATAAGATTTCATCTCGCTGATAAGGTTTTGCAAAGCGGTTAAAATGAACAGCAGGAATGTTGATTGACTCCAACGCAGGAATTTTCCATGGTTCTGCCGCATTGGCAAGATAGGCATCGAGCAAAACAATGACCGGAGTCATGTATTTGATTGCTAAAGTAAAGGCTTCAATAATCGTATCAAAACAATCGGCTGACGATTTAGCAGCCAAAACCGGTAAAGGGGATTCGCCATGACGCCCATAAAGCGCATGAAGCAGGTCACTCTGCCCTGTTTTAGTGGGTAAACCAGTTGACGCACCTGCCCGTTGAACATCGATTAACACCAAGGGTAGCTCCGTCATGACGGCTAACCCCAGACTTTCACTTTTCAAATCAAGACCAGGGCCTGAAGTACAACTGAGCGCCAGACATCCACCATAAGCAGCACCTATACACGAACAAAGCGCTGCAATTTCATCTTCAGCCTGTAGTAATTGAATGCCATAATCTGCAAGCTTTGCGCATTCGTGTAAAATAGCCGAGGCAGGCGTAATAGGATAACCGGAAACAAACAGGGGTACTTTTGTGCTAACAGCAAGTGTTGCCAAAGCTAAAGCAACCGCTTCAACGCCTGTAATCTGACGGTAATCTCCACTGTCTCGATTGACCTGTCCTACCATAAATTGGCGACGGCTAAGCTCCAGGGTCATTCCATAATTATAACCCGCCAAAAGGGTCAGCTCATTGGCTTTGGCAATGGATGGATTTGCCTTGAATTTTTTATTGATAAAAGCCACGCAGTTATCTGTTGGTAAATCAAACAACCAAAGTACCAATCCGAGAACATAAAAATTTTTAGCTTTCCTGGCTTGTGCATGACTAATACCTGGCGTATTTACGGCCTGTAATGTTAATGTAATTAAAGGCAAGGCAATGATTTGATAATGCTCAGCGACATTATCCAGAAAACTGCTGTCAAGATTCGCTTTTTGCCAGTCTTTCTCGGAAAAGCTGTCCTCATTAATGATGAGTACTCCGCCTGTGTTCAAGTGCTCCAGTGAGTTTTTTAATGCAGCGGGGTTTAAAGCGACTAAAACATCCAATGCTTCGCCGGCAGTAAAAATGGCTTGCTCTGCCATTGCTAACTGAAAACCGGAAACACCAGCTACTGTGCCAGCAGGTGCTCTGATTTCTGCTGGAAAATCCGGTAGCGTACGCACATCACGTCCTGTTAAAGCAGCCGTAATGGTTAACTGCTCTCCCACCAGTTGCACACCATCACCTGAGTCACCGGTCAAACGAATAACAATTGCTTCAGTATTTGCCATAGTTTCGCGCTTCCAGCATAAGATGGCGCATATCCCTTACCGCCTGCTTTAAACCACAGAACAAAGCCCGTGCGATAATGGCATGACCAATGTTTAGTTCGTGTAACTCTTTTATAGCAGCTATTGGTTTAACATTATGATAATGTAAACCATGGCCTGCATTAACAATCAAACCTAACCCCGCCGCATAGCTGGCCGCGTCTTTAATTCGCTCTAACTCATTGCGTTGTTCATTCTCATTGGTTGCATCAGCATAACAACCCGTATGGATTTCAATGACCGGTGCGCCCACTGCCACTGCTGCATCAATCTGCCTTTTATCTGCATCAATGAATAGAGACACCTCACTACCCATTGCCTGTAAACGTTTTACTGCGGTAGCAATAACCTGATAATTCTCCACAACATCCAAACCACCTTCAGTCGTTAGCTCTTCACGCTTTTCGGGGACAAGACAAGTATGCTCCGGTTTAATTTCTTCAGCAAAATCAAGCATGGCTTCAGTTACTGCCAACTCAAGGTTCATGCGTGTTTGCAATACTTGCCTGATAAGCCTTACATCACGTGCCTGAATATGACGTAAATCTTCGCGCATGTGTAAAGTAATGCCGTCAGCGCCTGCTTCTTCTGCATCCATAGCAGCTTGCACCGGATCAGGATAGCGCGTACCTCTCGCCTGCCTAACCGTGGCAATGTGATCAATATTAACGCCCAGTAAAATTTCTTTAATCACTATTATTCACCATTTAAAAACAATGACGGTAAATTATGACTCTAAATATCACCGGCTTCTATAATTTTTTAAATTTAATCGTAATTTTAACAAGCGTACAAGATATTCTTGTTTCTGTATTATTTTTATAATAAGCGATTTACATGCCAGATTTTAGAGAAGGGGTTGAATGGATTCTGCCTGTTCCTGGAATTTATTTTAATCACCAATATTGAATAATAAAAAAACTATAGTTTCAAATAAAATACATTGAAATAGCCTTATCACAAATAGTAATTGTATATTGATTTATATTTGCCTTAAAATAAGCCGAAGATACGTTAATTTAACAATCTAAGATAAATTTTTAACAGATTATAAGCGAGAATAGTAATGCAATATTTTGAATTAACAAGAAAAATTTTGTTTTTTTTCACTGCTGTCACCTTAACCTTACATTTGTCAGGTTGTGCTGTTTATAAAGCAGCGCAAAATGATGGCGTTTCAGTGAGTGATATTAAAAACTGCAATTCGAAAGAATGTTTTCTCTCTAAGGGAATGAAGGTAATAGAGCATCGAGAAGAAAAAAATGGCCATGTCGTGGAAGTTTATCGAGCTATTGCCAGAAAAAGTGGCTTAAATTATCTTCGCGCTGCAGGACATGGCGCCTTGGATGTTGCCACGCTAGGCATTTGGGAAGTAGCTGGTACACCGATTGAAGGCGCTATTTCTAATAACCGGGGTTATATTATAGCTAAAGTAACGTATGCTAATAGTCGATTGGATCGGGTTATAGATCTATCCCTTTACAATGCACGAGGTAAAAAATCCAATTAAAGATTGAGAAACGTCCGTCCGAGCTGTCAAGTTAAATTGACAGCTCTCAAAAACACTATTTTCTTTGCATTACAGCAACACGTTGTGCAAAAGAGCGAGATTTTAATTCTTTACCTCCCAAGAGGTGATCGATCGACTGACGCATAATCAGTTTTGCTATTTTTAACAAATGGAGATTATCCAATTGACCTTGTGCCAAAGCGAGAATATCTTTACCAGTAAACCCTCTTTCCGCAGCAATAAAACCTTCACCAGCAATAAATTGATAAAAAGACTCAATAACGATAGGAGTAAAAGTCCGTGCTTCTTCATTAAATGACACCGAATAACCACAGGCTAATAACAAACCCCATTCAAAACGTCTTAATAAAACTTCGACTGCTATTTTATCGGGATTAGTTACAAACTGTTGCATAGTGCCCAGATAAACATCAAAAAGGGCTGGTTGCGGGTCCATTGGACGCAATGCATAAAACAGTAATTCATTCATATAAAGTCCAGCCCAGAGCGAATGACCCCGGGGGCTACACAAGTGTGCAATCGTTTCAAGATGCCTTACATAAATCCAATCCTTTCGCGCATCAATGGCTAACCATAATGGGATAAAAGGCTGTAACGTAGCCTGTTTTTTAGGAGTACGCCCTCCTTTATACAAACAATTCAAAATTCCTTTTTCACGCGTAAAAAAAGTGGCTTGGGCACTTGTATCCCCTGATGGACGCTTATGAAGAAGCCAGGCTTCAAACGTTTCAGTTGTCATAACCCAATTGTTTCAGTAAACGCTCATCATCAGACCAGCCTGATTTCACTTTACACCAACATTGTAAAAAGACTTTTTTACCCAATAGTTGTTCCATATCCAAACGTGCACTGGTTGCCATTTCTTTTAATTTTTGGCCTTTATTACCAATAATAATACGTTTATGATTCTCTTTATCAACCAAAATTAAAGCATGAATACGAACTAATTGCCCCTCATCTTTATAAGATTCAATATCTACGGTTGTTGAATAAGGTAATTCCTGTCCGCAGAGACGGAAAATCTTTTCACGCAGTAACTCAGCACAGAGAAAACGAGTAGACCTGTCAGTAAACTGATCATCTGCAAATAAATGAGGTCCTTCAGGTAAATAAGCCTTTAACTGCTGCTGCAAATTATCGACTTGAATTCCCGTTTTGGCAGACAAAGGAATAATAGCAGCAAATTTATGACGTTGGCTTATTTGGTTCAACCAGGGCAATAATTCAGTTTTATCGATTATCTTGTCTACTTTGTTGACTACCAGAATGCAGGGCACATCAATCTGTTCAATCAAACGAAGCACATGTTCATCTTCATCATTCCAATGGGTTCCATCCACCAAAAAAGCAATGACGTCCACATCACGCAGGACAGCATTAGCGGTTTTGTTCATTAAACGATTCATGGCTTTTTTTGATGAACCCAGATGGATCCCTGGTGTATCAACATACACGTATTGATAATCACCATCCGTCTGTATACCTAAAATGCTATGTCGGGTTGTTTGAGGCTTGCGAGAAGTAATGCTTAACTTCTGCTGTAAAATACGATTAAGTAGGGTGGATTTTCCAACATTAGGCCGCCCAACCAAAGCAATATAACCACAATAACTTGTCATTAACTCTTTTTCCTGTTTATTTTTAGCACATTTTACCAGCCCCTCTGACAGATTGCCAGCAGATACCAGCAAGAACTTTTTTATATTTTATCTTATTCATTTCACTTGATATTTGGATCTGAAGCCTCCAGAATGCAGGGCAACAATAAAAGTCCATTCGCAGCTGTTTAATAGGAAATTACATGACCAACAAAGGATTTTCTCTTATTGAACTCATCGTTGTTCTGGCCATTTTTGGTATTCTGATTACTATTGCTTACCCTGATTATCAACGCACTATTATTCGCACAAGGCGTGTTGAAGGTCAAACCGCTTTACTTGAGTTAGCATGCCGTCTGGAACATTATTTTACTGAACATCGTACTTATAAAGGAGCCACTTTAGGAAATAATGCCAGTAATATCATGAGTAACCACTCTTTGCAAAATGGCTATGTTTTAAGAATTGTTTCCCAAACGGACTCCTCTTTTGCCTTGCAGGCTATTCCTGACAAGACACAGGCTTTTGAAGATAAAGATTGCCAAACGCTTACACTTGATAATTTGGGTATTAGGGGTATTACTGCGAATTCAGACACAACTCCCCTTGCCACAGCCGATCAATGTTGGTAAATCTTGAATTAAGATTCAAGACAAAACATGTTGACTATGATATAGTCAATTTAATAAGTATGATATACTATCCTCAGTGGATTAACTATTTTACAAAGGAAGTCATTATGGCGAAGAACACACCAATAGAATTAATAGATACCAAAGCGCATAGTGATAGTCTGATATTTAAACAAAACGACCGCCAAATAATAGTAACCCCTGATGAAATCAAAAAATGGTTGAAGTCAGAAGAATCAAATAACTTACCTCAAAACACTAAAGCATCTTCTAGTATCAAAGAAAAAAATGTAACGCCTTATCATACTACTACACAGATTCTCGGCCAGCATGGCTTAAAAAATGAGGGCGATGTCATTGCCTTTTTAAAATCACCATCAGGCGCCACCACTAAAAAGCTTATTCATGATCTTTTAGAACAACTCACTGCGCTTAAACTTGAGCAAAACCAGCAAGCTTATGATAAAGAAACAAGAAGACACCGCTTTCTTGCTTCTCTCCTTTTAGCCGCCCTTTACAGAAAAAAAGAACATGTTAAAAAATTAAACGAAGCTGCTCGCCAGCAAGTTGATGACATGCTAAAACGAGGAAAACTCGCTGCATCCCAGGAAATTAATCCTGCTTCTGAATTCTATCAAATTAAAATTAATAACCTTTCAACGATTTGTACTTCCTATGATTTGTCAATGCAATTAATTCAAACCGATTTAGCCGAAAAAATAAAAGAATCAGAAGCACTTAAAAATGAATTAAATGCTCTTGAAAAAGAAAGTGAACAAATTGATAAGCGATATAAAGCTTTTTCGACTCATCTGCAAAAATTAGCTGGGCATTATATGCTTCTTGAAAATCAATTTTCTGACAGTGAAAAAATTAATCAAATCGAAGAAAATATTATGACACTTACACGACTGATTGATCCTCAGTTAGACGAAATAGATACGCTAATTATGAATAACCGAGATGAAGAAGCTGCGGAATTAATGCTTGAAATAAACGGTTATAACCTGCAAATTGCGGGCCTTAATGATATGCTGGCAGTCATTAAAGCAAATAAACTGGCCTATAATGCGGATGGCCAACAGGTTAATTCTTTTAAAGATGCTGACTTCATTCTTTCTAAAGAACAAAAAATTGTTAAAGAAAATGGTCATTATTATTTATTACGTCCTGGACAGGACTTCAGCGCAATGGACGCTGAAGAAAAAATCAAAGCACAGCAACATTTTGAGCAAAGAAAACCAGAAATTTCAAGCATTAAACAACTGCTGGCTCACAATCAAAGTCTTGAAATGAATGCCTGCAATGAAAAAAAAGAAGACTTGTATAAGCGCAGTGAAATAATGCAAAAAGAACTTGTAGATTTAAGTAATCAACTTAATCAGCTGCAAGCAGCTCAGGCAAGTGCTGAATCTGCGCTGCAACAAGTAAGCAATACCAATATACCAACCCCGAAACCCGTTGTTAAAGCACAAACAACAACAGAAAAAACCAAACGCTTCTATCCAAGTTATGAAGTAATATTGGAATTAATGCGCACTCATCCTACCCAGCAAGCAATTGACCGCCTTAAAAATTCATTGCCCAATAAAGCAGCGCAGGATGCCATCACTAATTCGATTAAACCGAATACACCCATACCTCAAACTACTATGAATACTTTATTAGCTAATTTAGAACGCCTGGCTGTCTCTGCCAATAAACCTGCGGTAACTTCCATCCCCAATCCACTTTCCAGAACGCTGAATCAACCTTCTACAGCCCCAACGCC
Source organism: Legionella fairfieldensis ATCC 49588 (assembly GCF_000621525.1). GTDB lineage: Bacteria > Pseudomonadota > Gammaproteobacteria > Legionellales > Legionellaceae > Tatlockia > Tatlockia fairfieldensis. The sequence continues at coordinate 124,966 of NZ_KK211300.1, forward strand.
CTTTTCGATGAAACCGAAAAACCGACCCGATTAGCTGGTCGGGTAACGCATCTCATTTTTGAACACTAAACGATCCTGTTTTCCCTACGTGCTGTGCTTTATGCACAGCGTAGGGATTGTGATCTTACTAACCCATTACAAGGCGTCAACTTAAGACCAATTTTTATTACCACATCGGTGCAGGATTAACGTGCGCTCTGGATTACCCGGACAAGCCATGGAATGTAGACACCCTCTTAAGTTAAGGCCATTGAATGCTCACCCAATAGGTAATTAAGGAGCATTTAACACTATTGTCTTTCCTCCTGTACAAGCAGAAAGGACCCCATAAAATTAAATGGGTATCTAACAGAATTTTCATGAATTATTACCAAAAAGCTCTCCTATTTCCTGACTCCCCATTCTATCAAAATCCTTGGGGATGGTAAGTTGACCTATCATAAACCCCAGGCGACGAACCTTTGTACCAGTGGGTGTTGCAAGAGCCGTTACTTTCACCAGGGGTTTTCCTGCTTTCGCAATAATAAATGGTTCGCCTTGAACCGCTTCTTCTATAAGCCTGGATAAATTGGATTTCGCTTCATGAATATTCACTTGATGCATAGCACACCTAAACTAAGTTAGCTTAGTTTAGTTTAATAGAGAATTTAATATTCGACAAATAATTGACGCCTTTCGCAGGGATGACCTCAACATTGTTCTGAGTCATTCCTGAAAACAGGAATCCATTCTCAACTTACCTCATCACCTTGCTTGAGAGAAGGCTGACTGCACAAGAATTACCCATTTATGCTAATAATTTATAGTAGTTATTTTAACACTTGCTAAGAAACTATAACTCTTCTAACATGAACACTATTATGAATCGCTAGCGAATAAATTATGATGACTGATAAACTGTTTGGTAATCAATCAATTATTGTAACGCTTGACGTGGATGCTTTATTATTTGACAGACTCAGGCAAATTACTCATGCTGGCTTTTCTGTTATTGAAATTAACTGCAATGAACAGGGACTATTGAAAAAAATTTTACAGGATTTTCCCGCCTTACGGGTAGGTGCTGGTAACATCATAAATACCCAGCAGCTGGAAGATTGCTATAATGCTGGTGTACATTTTGTTTCAAGCCCCGGTTTTTTGCCCTCTATCGCACAAACGGCTTCAATTTATTCCATTAATTATTTGCCGGGTATCGCTACAATTTCTGAAGCGATGCAAGTTATGGCTCTGGGTTACCATCAGGCAAGACCTTATCCTGCAAATTTAGACTTCTGTGCTTCTCTTAACAAATGCTTACCTATGTTGCGTCTTTTTCCAGCAGAAATTGAGTGGGATGAAGCGGAACACTATCTTAACCTGCCGGCTGTAGCCGCGGTAAGCATCCTTAATCCTGAAAGTGAACATTTAAATGCTCTTTCTGCCGGGGTTTTTGCATAAGTCAAACAACAATAAAAAAGCCCCTATACAAATAGCGCTGTCAGCTAAATTAAATACAGGCCAATGATGATTTTCATAATAAATATCAATAAAATCAATCACATGACCAAAGGCTGCCCTATCATACAGATTCCCTATCGCGCCGCCTAAAATTAAACTGATCGCCAAAGACTGTAACTTTGCATTCTGAGGCAAGCGAAACAGCCATATAATTAAAAAAAGACTCATGATCACGCTAAAACCAGCAAAAAACCAACGATGCCAGTTACCTGTGCCACTTAAAAAACTAAACGCTGCACCCGTATTATAAGCCAAAGTAAAATTTAACATGGAAAAAAGTGGTTCTGGTTGATAAGGAACCAAATTTGAAGCAGCCCAATATTTACTCAGCTGATCACCCAGCAAAACTGCAAGACTCAAGAGAAACCAAGGCCATTTTTTCATACAAAATGTCTCACTTCATCATGGCCACTGATATTACCAATACAACGCTGACATAAATCAGGATGGTGCAAGTCCTGCCCCACATCCTCTCGTCGATGCCAACACCGCGCACATTTTTCATGAGAACTGGCACTCACTGAAATAGCAAGACCTAAATCATCACTGCGCGGTGTATCTTTTGGACATTCGTGCATTGGTTTAACAACAGCGCCCGAGGTTATTAATACAAAACGTAATTCATTCCTTAATTTACCTAATAAAGACAGGGTTTGTCCATCAGCATATAATGTCACCTCTGCAGCCAGGGGAGAACCAATCACACCCTCCTTACGCTGGCTTTCAAGTGCTTTATTCACTTCATCACGAATTGTTTGTATCTGCTGCCAGAATTGCATATCAACATCGATAATAGCGGGCCACTCAGTATACCATTGCTCCAGAAATACTGATTCCTTCCGTTTTCCAGGAAGAGCCTGCCAGATTTCTTCCGCAGTGAAAGAAAGAATCGGGGCAAGCCAACGCGTTAATGCCTGCACAATATGAAACATTGCTGTCTGACAGGAACGCCGGGCTATACTATTTTTTGCGGTGGTGTACTGTCTGTCTTTAATGATATCGAGATAAAAACTTCCCATATCAACTGCACAGAAATTGTGTATTTTTTGATAAATCACATGAAACTGATAATTTTTATACGCCTCAATAATTTCATTTTGCAGATCCTGACAACGCTTAATAGCCCAGGAGTCCAGTGTAATTAACTGACTTGCTTCAAGGCAGTGTTCTTCAGGAATAAAATCAAACAAATTTGCCAGTAAAAACCGCGCCGTATTACGAATACGTCGATAGGCATCCGCATTCCGCTTGATAACCTCCTCGGAAATACTGACTTCATGGCGATAATCAGTCGAAGAGACCCAAAGGCGCAAAATGTCAGCGCCATGCTGACTAATCAGCTTATCCAGCGCAATGTAATTTCCTTTTGATTTGGAAAGTTTTTTACCCTCAGCATCTACGGTATAACCGTGAGTTAATACCGTTTTATAGGGAGCATGACCATAAATAGCTACGGCAGTCGTTAAAGAAGAATTAAACCATCCACGATGTTGATCGGACCCTTCAAAATACACATCAGCAGGTAAGCCAAGCGCCTCATTTTGCTTTAAAACGCAATAATGAGATACGCCAGAATCAAACCATACGTCCAGTGTATCATTGATTTTGTCATACTCCGTTGCATCAGCACCCAAAAATTCATTACTATCCAGATCAAACCAGACATCTATTCCTTTTTTTTCAACCTCTATAGCAATCTGTTCAATGAATTCAAGCGTTCGCGGATGAAGTTTTCGTGTTATTTTATGTACAAACAGAGGCATAGGTGTCCCCCATGCTCTCTGGCGTGAAATACACCAGTCAGGTCTTGTTTCAACCATACTGGCAATGCGTGCCTTCCCCCACTCCGGAACCCAGTTTACTTTTTCAATTTCTGCTGCAATAGACTCACGCAAACCGTTTTTATCCATAGCAATAAACCATTGCGGTGTTGCCAGAAAAATCATGGCGGTTTTATGTCGCCAACAGTGAGGATAACTATGGCGAATTGATTCGTGATGTAAAAGAGTCTTTCGCTCCTCTAATACAGCAAGAATCTGGTCATTCGCTTTCAAAACTGAAAGGCCGGCAAATAAAGGTACATCCTGTGCATAACAGCCATTAGCCATAACAGGATTAATGAGAGGCAGATTATAGACCTGTCCTACCTGATAATCTTCCGGGCCATGCGCCGGCGCAGTATGAACACAGCCTGTACCTGAGTCGGTAGTCACATGTTCACCTGAAATTACAGGGACTACTCGCTCATTAAAAGGATGCTGTAGAGAAAGCCTTTCGAATAATTTTCCGGGGGATGTTGCAACGGACGTATAGTTTTCAAAACCATAACGAGCCATTACTGTCGCAACCAATTCACTGACAATAAGAAAATAACGCTCGCCTGTATCAACGAGTGTATAACTCAACTCAGGATGCAGACAAACGGCTTCATTCGCCGGCAAAGTCCAGGGAGTTGTCGTCCAAATAGGAACCACAACAGGTTTTACCGATAAATTATTATTTATTTTTTTTACAAATGTCTGGGGATCAACCGCTAAAAAAGCAACATCAATGGAGGGCGATGTTTTATCTTCATATTCCACTTCGGCTTCTGCCAACGCAGAACCACAATCGATACACCAGTGAACTGGCTTAAAGCCTTGCTGCAAATGTCCATTTTCAATCACTTTACCCAGAGCGCGAATAATATTCGCTTCATAAGCATAATCCATAGTGATATAAGGATGCTCCCAATCACCAAACACGCCTAGTCGTTTAAACTCTTCTCGTTGGATAGCAATCTGGCTTGCTGCATACTCGCGACATTTCTCCCGAAAAACCGCAGCGCTGACTTTCATCCCTGCTTTGCCTACTTTTTTTTCAACATTCAGTTCAATAGGTAAACCATGACAATCCCAGCCAGGAACAAAAGGAGCAGCATAACCACTCAATGACCTGGATTTAATTATAATATCCTTTAAAATCTTATTAAGCGCATGACCACAGTGTAAATGTCCGTTCGCGTAAGGAGGGCCATCGTGCAAAATAAATCGCTTCTCACCCGAATGAGTCTGCCTGATTTTTTCATAAATACCCTTAACTTCCCACTCAGCTAACATTTTAGGTTCACGCTGAGGAAGATTCGCTTTCATTGGAAACGAAGTATCTGGTAAGTTTAATGTCTCTTTATATTCTGTCATCGATTTCTACTCTATAAAATCAGATCTGAACTGCTGTCTGCAAATGAATAAAAAATTGCTGGGCTGCATTAATATCAGCATTTATCTGCGCAATCAAGTTATCTATTGAGCAAAACTTAATCTCATCACGCAATTTGTGCAAGAAAAACACCTTTAACATTTCACCGTATAACGGTGTATTAAAATCTATTAAATGAATTTCAAGCACATTTTTGGTGCCATCAACAGTAGGTCTACTACCTAAATTAGCCACACCATTTAAATATTCGCCTGTTTCACGTTGAACCCGCACACAAAAAACACCCCGCAAAGGAAGTACTGAGCGTCGTAAATTCAAATTTGCGGTAGGTATCCCCCACTGCGCGCCGCGACCATCGCCTTTGATCACACGACCACAAAAACTAAAAGGCCGACCTAATAATTCAGTGGCGTAAGCAAGATTTCCCTGCGACAAAGCCTGTCTTATTTTAGTCGAACTTATTCGTTCATCTCCTGGAGAAAAATCCGCAAAAGTCTCTACCACCCAATTACACGTTTTTCCCATTTCTCTTAATAAACCTACATCACCCAAACGTCCCTGGCCGAAACGAAAGTCCTCTCCCATTAATAAATATTTCACTTGCAACAAAGAAAAAAAATAATGGCTGGCAAAAGATTGAGCAGACATTAAAGCCAGGGTTTCATTAAATTTAAGGCAATAAACAAAATCCACCTTACACAATTTAAGTATATCGAGTTTTTCCCTTAAACTTGATAAACGGGCAGGAGCTTGTTGAGCACGAAAATATTCGGCAGGCTGCGGTTCAAATAACAAGACAACCAAGGGCAATTGCATCACATCAGCTTGTGCACGAAGAGCTGCCAGTAATGCCTGGTGGCCAAGATGCACACCATCAAAATTGCCAATAGTTGCAACACAACCTTGCGAAAAATAAGAAACCCTCTCCAGCCCACGCAACAGCTTCATGCTTATCAAACTATATAAAAAAAGAAACAATTATACGATTTTATTTGGAATTGCGAAACTTAATCATGGACTTAACGAATAAACGCTTTGTGCCGGACAAAAAATTCAAAAAATACCAAATTACCGACATGAAGATCCGTTGGTGATTACAGGATTAAATGGATATCTGTGCACTGAATATCCCTGTTTGTTCAGCACAAAGTTATAATTGTTATAATTTTTAGAACAAGCTGGCGAAATATTAATAAGACATTTATAATTATAAATTTGTAACAATGTGTTTGTATTATAGAGAAAACCATGGGTCAACCTTTAATTAACATTACTCGAAAACAAGCCATGGTTTTTGCAGCTTTTCTTGTACTCTATGAGTTTCTTACGTATATCGCCAACGATATGATCATGCCGGGAATGCTCAAGGTCGTTTCCTCATTTAATGCCCCGGAATCAGCAATTGCCACTTCTCTGACTACTTATATTATGGGGGGCGCCAGCCTGCAGTTATTTCTGGGGCCTCTATCGGACCGATATGGACGTCGACCTGTTATGATTGCTGGTGCACTGATTTTTTTCCTGTTTACTGCTTTAATTGCATCCTCCAATTCAATGAGCCAGTTTCTTGCCGCCCGTTTTTTTCAAGGGATGGGGTTATGCTTTATTGGTGTCATCGGTTATGCCACTTTACAGGAAATTTTTGCTGAAATGGATGCCATACGCTTAATTTCCATTATGGCTAACGTGGCTATTCTGGCTCCGCTGGCAGGCCCTCTTGTGGGCGGCGCTTTTGTAGATTATTTCAGCTGGCGATGGATTTTTATTTTAATTGATATTTTTGCATTATTCGCTCTATGGGGATTATGGCAATTCATGCCAGAACCAATAGGACAGACAAAGCGTAACGGCGAAAAAATACACTCCATTTCCCTGTCACCCAAAATTGTTGCAACAAACTATAAAAAATTACTCGTTAATCCGTCATTCATATTGGGATCACTCGCCGTAGGGTTAATGAGTTTACCCTGTGTAGCCTGGATAGGTTTATCGCCGATAATGCTGGTTACCGATGCCAAACTTTCCAACATTCAGTACGGATTATGGCAATTACCTATATTCGGAGCAACCATTCTTGGTAACTGGTTTTTACAACGATTAACCCGGCATGGTTCACTTAAAAAGATTCTTCTTATTGGTTCCTTGCTATTAGTACTCGGTCTTCTTGTTGTCTATGGTTTGCCTTTAATTAGCAATGATTATTTTATAAGCCTTATACCAGGCTTGATTATTTATTTTTTTGGTTTGGGAATCGCTAGCGCGCCTTTAAATCGGCTCATTTTATTTTCAACATCGGTGAGCAAAGGAACCGCATCTGCCTTACTTAGTATGATTGCGATGTGCGTTCAGGCAATCGGCGTAGAAATAGCTAATATTTTATACAAGTCACACAGCAATATGGTGTTTGCTCTTTATTGCGCGAGTATTGGCATAATCTACTTTATTTGTCTTTGTGGGGCTATTTTCTTCACCGATACGACTCGTCTACCCCATTGACTATTCATTTTTGCAGATAAACAGGATTAGTTGTACGCAGAAAAATTTGGGTGTAATAGATTTTTCCCTTTTCATCACGAGCTAATCCTATCCCTGTCAAATTATAATTTCCTCTAATATTCCGTCGGTGACCGGGACTTGTTAACCAATTCATCACTACCGCTTTGCCATCTTTATAAGCATAGGCCACATTTTCAGCACCACTCTGACATAGCTTAATCTGCCCAAACAAGCGATGAATACGCTTACCAAAATATTGGTGGCCAAAAGGAATACGATGTTTCGCCATATCACGGCTATGTTTTGCCGCTTCGTCCGACATCAGTTTATTCATTTGCAAAGGTTTTAAACCATGCTGGATACGATCTTGATTAACATACTTTAAAATCGCCTTCTGATTCGCCGCATCAATAGTCACTATGTTTGCTGGTTGAGCATGTAATTGCACTGCTGCTCCCATTAATGTCAGGATAAATGCATAAACTACCTTTTTCATACTTGCCCTTTATTTTACTGTTAGCTTATTAAAATAAACGATGATGTAAAAAAATAGCGCATTTGTCCAGTATGAAAATTGTTCTAACTCAGAGTAATCACAGCTGAACCAGAAAAACGACCATGACGAAGATCATCAAGAGCCTGATTAGCTTGTGGAATGAGAATAAGAATGGGTTAAAATGTGTAATAAATAATCAGTGAACTAAAATTATTAGAACCTTATTAATAAACATCTATTCAACTCGATATTATGAAAAAATTCACTGAATCGAGTTCAATGATGAGCTAAATATTCCAATAGGAGTATAAAAAATGAAAAAATTTCCTGACCGCCGACAAGCGGGTAAGATATTGGCAAAACAACTTATAAAATATAAAGGAAAACAGGATGTACTGGTTTTAGCGTTACCTCGTGGTGGAGTTCCCGTTGCTTATGAAATCGCTCGATCGCTTACTGTCCCTCTTGATGTCTTTATCGTAAGAAAACTAGGTGTGCCCAAACATGAGGAACTGGCTATGGGTGCCATTGCCACAGGCAATATCGTTGTTTTTAATAAGGAGATTGTCGACTCGCTTAATTTATCCAAAGAAACAATTGAGCAGGTTACCCAGGCTGAACAGAAGGAGTTAAACCGACGTGAACTTTTATATCGTAATAATCGCCCTCCCCTTCTTCTGAAAGACAAAACAATTATTCTTGTAGACGATGGCGTTGCCACAGGAGCAACTATATTGGTGGCGCTCAAGGCATTACGTTTACAAAAACCTGCTGCGATTATTATAGCGATCCCCGTTGCAGCCTATACAACGTATCAGGAACTGACAAAACAGGCTGATGAAGTGATCTGTTTATTAAAACCAGTCGATTTTTATGCCGTAGGGCTATGGTATGAAAATTTTAACCAAACTACCGATGAAGAAGTGATCGAATTACTAAGTGCTACCAATGGTCGAATTTATTAGAATCTGGCACAAGACTATCTTCAAGGATCGATTTGGATGTTTCGAACATTATGACAAATCATTGTTCTGGAAAGATAAAGCAGAGAAACAAAAGAGCGCGCAAACAATAAAGACCAAGGATGTTAAAGGTGAGTTCTTACGTAAAATTGAAAAAGAAGTTTACCAATATCTTCAGGAGTGGCATAAAAAAAATAGTCGTTTTAATTCAGAAAATAAAGACCTTTTCGAAAAAATAATGGTTGCTTTAATAGGTATTTTCAATAATCAACAACTCTTTGTGAAAAGGCAACAAGAGGCCAATAGCTATTTACAATTAGTTCAAGAGGCTATGAATGGCATTCCTGCGGGATTTTTCAAAGGACTGGAAAAACGTCTCAACGAAAGCGACTGGGGACCTGTGAATGGCAGTCGGTTGCATAAAATGATGTATAACTATTTTATAACCATTCAAGTAAACAAAGACTACCGTATTTTAGTAAACCCTTCTTCTGAACTATTCGAACGCATGAAAGAACTGGAAGAAAAATCGCAACAGCGTGAACTTCAAATCCAGCAAGAGTTGCAGTGGCTAAATGAGAACCATCAACGTGCGTTAAGAGAGCAGAGAGAAGCGATTGAAGGTAACGTTGAGGTTCGAATCAAGGCGCAAACACAATTGTTGCAAGATCAATTAATCGCGATGAGTGAAGAAAATAATACCCTTAAGGCGCAGCAACAGGTATTGGGTCAAGAAAACAATACCCTTAAG